>CAZABP010000007.1:0-124189 GCA_964483245.1 uncultured candidatus Brocadiaceae bacterium
CTCGACCTCGCCGAGCATCAGGTCCGGAATGTTGGCGCGCGGGATCACGACACCCTGCCGACCGGTCAGGCCGCGCTGCTGGCAGAGGCGGAAGAAGCCTTCGATCTTCTCGTTGACGGCGCTGATCGCCTGCACCTCACCCTTCTGGTTGACCGACCCGGTCACGGCGAGCCCCTGGTCGAGCGGGACGCGGGCGAGGCTCGACAGCAGCGCATACAGCTCCGCGCTCGAGGCGGAGTCCCCTTCGACCCCGCCGTACAGCTGCTCGAAGCACAGCGTCGCCTGCAGGCAGATCGGTCCGTCCTGGCCGAACTGCTCGAGCAGGTAGCCGTGCAGGATCATGACCCCCTTGTCGTGCAGCGGGCCGGACAGCTCGACCTCGCGCTCGATGTTCATCAGGCCGGACGCGCTGCGCGTCCCGGGCGCCGACGCGGCCGTGATCCGGCACGGCTTGCCGAACGCGAGCGTGCCGGTGTCGAGCACGGTCATCGCGTTGACCTGTCCGATCTCGAACCCTTCGGTCGGCAGCAGCAGGTAGCCGTCGCGGAACTCCCGCTCCACCAGCTCGCGCGGCAGGTCGTGGCGGTTGCGCCGCGACTCCGCCGCCTGCTCGACGTGCGTGCGCGCGACCGGACCCGGTCCGCTGCGCCGCGCCAGGTGCGACGCCTCGCGGACGACGTCCGACAACTCGCCGAACGACGTCGTCAGCCGGTCGCGTCGCCCTCCCAGGCGCGCACCCGCCTCGGCAACGGCCGCCGCGGCATCCGGCCCGAACGGCAGCAGATCCTCGGACCGCGCGAGCCACGCGACGAAATCGGCGTAGCGGCGCAGGTTCGTCTCGTCGACCGGGATCGTCGTGTCGAACTCGGCGTGCACCTTGAACACCCCGGCGAACTGCGGGTCCTCGCGCGCCAGCGCCTCGTAGTGCCCCGGCTCGGCGATCAGCAGGATCTTGACGTCGATCGGGATCGCCTCCGGCTGCAACGCGCCGACCGTGCTGCCGCTGCCCGGGTCGTATTCGCGGATCTCGAGCAGGCCGCTCTTCAGTGCACGCTTGAGCTGCTGCCAGACGCCCGGCTCGGACAACACGTCGGCGAGCCGCAGGATCAGGTAGCCACCGTCGGCGCGCAGCAGCGCGCCGGCGTGGATCGCGCCGACGCCGATGTGCCCGTCCTCACGCGGCGATTCGACGGTGCCGAACAGGTTCGTGTAGGTCGGGTTGGTCTCGACGACGACCGGGCAGTCCTCGTTGGCGTGGTACTTGATGACGTGGACGGCGAGTTCCTGGAACCGCGTGCGCACCGGTCGCGGCAGCGGCAGCGGGACGACCCCTTCGTCCGGGAACGGCGGCGGCGCATGCTCGGGGGCTGACTGCAGCGGCGGCGGAACCTCCTGCTCCTCGCTGGCGGCGACCCAGCGCGCGAGGTCGCGCTCGATGTGCTGGCGCACATCGGTCAGGAACGTGTGCACGCCTTCCTGGCCCCAGTTCCGCTCGAACTCCTGGAAGTGCGCCGCCAGCACGTGCGCCGCCACCTGGCGGTCCATCGCGCGGAGCTCGCGCTCGGTCTTGCGTGCGTTCTCCCGCCCGCGCTCGGCGACCTCGGCCAACCGCTCGAGCAGTTCCTCGCGCCGCGCCAGCAGCCGGTCGCGCTCTGCGGTCGGCACGCGCCCCTGGGACGACAAGGCGAGCAGCGCCTCGACGGTGATCGCCTCCCCTTCGAACACCGGATAGATGTCGGCGCTCATGCTGCCGCTCGGGCCCTGGAAGTGGACCAGCGAGCAGCCGGCGCGCTTCGCCTCGCGGCTCAGCGCATCCATCAGCCGCCGGTCGCGCTCTTCCGACGCCTTGATGACGAGGCGGCGCGAGATCTTGTGCGGGCGCGAGCGCAGCGAGGCGACCAGCGCGTCCTGGATCCGCAGGAACAGCTCCTCGACTTCCGACTGGAACTGCAGCGCACGCCCGCGTGGCAGCGTGATCAGGCGCGGGCGGTTCGGCTCGAGCAGGTTGTTGACGTAGACGCGATCGAGGCTCGGGCGGCAGAGCGGGCGCAGCTCTTCGAGCAGCGCTTGCACGATCCGCATGCGGCCGGCGCCGACGATGCCGCTGACGACGATGTTGTAGCCGGGTGCGTACAGCTCGAGCCCCAGGCGCAACGCCTCCATCGCGCGCGGCTGCCCGAGCATCGCCGAGACCGGCGGCATCTGCTTGGACGGGTGCAGCGGCGGACAGAGCCAGCGCAGCACGCTGACCGGCAGCGGCGCCAGCGGATCGGCCGGCGGGGCGGCATCCGGCCGCGGCCAGGTGCCGCCGCCGGTGCCCGGGCGCGACGGTGCCAGCGGGCGCGCGCGCGACGGCTCGCGCGCCGGCTTGCGGACTTCGCGCGCGGGCTTGCCGCGCCGGTTGCCGCCGCGGCCACCGCCGCGCTTGCTGCTCATGGCATCGCCGCGACCAGGACCGGGCACGGGGCCGCCTTCAGGATCTCGCCGGCCGTGCTGCCGGTCAGCGCCTGCATGATCGCACTGCGCCGGCTGGCGCGGACGACGATCAGGTCGACCTTGCGCAGCAGCGCCTCGCGCAGGATCTGGTCCTCGATGTCCTCGGCGACGATCGCATGGCCGAGCGCCGGCACTCCGAGCGACGCCGCGTGGTCCACGATGCGCTGCAGGATCGACTTCGCGTCCTCCACGATCGAATGCTGGAAGCTCTCGTCCTTGGGGCTGCGCATCCGGTGCTGCGGGATCAGCGCCACCATCGCCGATGTGTCGATGACCGAGAACAGCAGCAGCTCGGCGCCGAGCTGGGCCGCGAGCTTGACCGCATAGCCATAGTCGGGAGTCTCGCGCAGCGAGAGATCGACCGGCACGAGGATCCGCTGGACCACCCGCTCGGACATGGCGGGTTTATAGAGGCCGGTTGCGCGTGGCGTGCGCTTTTTCTGTCGTTCGCAGGGAGCTATAGCCACGAGCAGGAGCATCGACCATGAGCCAAGACGTACTGGAGCGGTTGAACCGCCAGCTCGCCGATTTCCAAGTCCACTACCAGCGACTGCGCAACTACCACTGGAACGTGCGCGGACCGCGGTTCTTCGAGCTGCATGCGAAGTTCGAGGATCTCTACACCGAAGCGGCCATGCACGTCGACGCGATCGCGGAGCGGATCCTGCAGCTCGGCGGGCATCCGTACTCGACGTTGATCGAACAGCTCGACAATGCGCGGCTGCGCGAGGATGCACCGCGCACGATTCCGGACGCCGCGGCGATGCTGCGGACGATCGTCCAGGATCAGGAGACGATGGTGCGCCATCTGCGTGAGGACGCGGGGCTCGCCGGGGGCGAGCAGGACACCGCCACGATGAACCTGCTCGACGGCATCGCCGACGGCAAGGAGAAGGTCATGTGGATGCTGCGCGCGGCGGTCTGAGTTGCGCGGCGCAGACTCCTCGCGGCAGGCGAGGATTCGAAGCCGAAGCAACTCCATGGACGCGATCAGCGCGGCCGAGGGGCGCGGGGTCGACCGAGCGAAGCGAGGTCGGCCCATTCGATGCGGCCGTGAGGTCGCGCTGACCGCCTGTTCCTGACGCGAGCGGGCCTAAAAAAACGAGACCTCGGCCGGTCAGTGCCGAGGTCTCGAAGGATGGGAAGACTACGAAATGGAGAGGGCGGTTAGGGAGGGGGATTCGTCTCCACTCAGCAGCCAGCTCCCATCGTGTGTGATGGATCCTACCCTGGGGTTCGGCGCGCGCCGGTGAAGGCCCCCCGCGCGTCGATCGAGAAGACCTCGATCAGCGCCGCAGGAGTCCGGAGCGAGCCACCCCGCATCCGCTCGGATCAACGGATGTGCCTCGGTGCGGGACGAGCTGCTGCTGGCACGCAGCAGAACGTCGGCACGTCGGCCGGGAAGGCCTGTTCAGGCTGGAACAGGAATGTCAGAGATCGGAGGGTTCAGCCGGAGCTGCTCCGCCTTCGGTTGTCCGGAAGCGGGACGGCAGATCATGCCGGCTCTCCGCACGCTTTCAACACCCTGTCCACCGAATTCGCGACGCGGTCCCCGCGCCCGTTCAGCCCCCCCCACCGATGCCCGGGACCAAGCGCCTTATGGGTTCCAGCAGGCGGTAGATGTCGAACCAGTCCCACTTCAGCCGGATCAACAGCAACAGCGCGATGACGGCGGTCGTGTAGAGAACGAAAAACAAGCCCTGCGCCACGATCCGCGCCAGCAGGGTCTTCGTCGCCACCCGCAGGCGCCGCATCGGACGCCCGGCCGCGGACCGCAGGATCCAATCCCGTTGGGCCCGGAGCCCGCGCTGGACCAGCTCCTGCGGCTCGACGCTCGGTGCCGTCAGCGACTCGACGACTTCCTCCCACGGATAGCGGTCCTCCTCGTCCCGGATCCGGCCGGCCAGCTTGGTGACCGTGCCGCCGGGGACGAGCCCGGCCAGGAGCCGGTGCGACGCTTCGAAGATGCGGTGCAGCCGCGGGTCGGGAACGCTGGACGGGTCAGGGATCGCGCTCACGCGCGTGGCTTATCCGATCTCCGCCGCGCGCGTTAGTCCGCGGGCTGCACGGCATCCGCAGCGACACCCCACACCGAAGGGATGTCCGGCGCCATCCGGGCTACCCTCTGGCGATGCTCGTGCCGCCGCACCGCGACGAGGCCCAGGCTGAAGAGCTCGCCAGCCTCGCGGACGCACTGGATGCCGGGATCTCCGCCGATGCCCTGTTCGGCAGTGACGCTGCGGGCGGCGGGATCACGCCGGCACTCGCCGCGCGGGGCGCCTGCGGTCGCGATCCGGTTCTTCGCGAGGTCTTCGCGGCGGCCGAGTCCGCGGGCCGGTTGCCGGCGGCGCTGCGGACGCACGCGGCGGCGCTGCGGCACCGCGCCGAGCTGAAGCGCGAGACCTGGGCCTCGCTGCGGTATCCGTTCCTGCTGGTGCTGATGGCGACGTTCGCCGCGACGGTCTCGCGGATCGCCTACGGCGGCTGGGTGCTCGGGGCCCTGCTCGTCCCGCTGCTCGTGATCGGGCTGATGGTGCTGGCCGCCCTGCTGACGCCGGCCTGGAGCCGGCGCGGGCCGGTTCCGGTGCTCGGACCGCTGCTGCGTGAGCATGGCGAGCTGCGCTACCTCGAGGTGCTGCACGCGCTGTACGCATCGGGGATTCCGATCCTGGCCGCGCACGAGCGCGCGACGTCCCTCGTGACCCCGGACTGGGTGCGCATCCCGTATGCACGGGCAACGCTGTTGCTCGGCGAATCGCAGCTCGGCCTCGGCGAAGCGCTGGCGCGGGCGGCCGCGCTGTCGCCGGAGACCCGCGGCTCGATCCTGTCGGGTGAGAAGGCCGGCGAGCTGGAAGCGACGCTGGCCCGGCTGATCACCTACCGGCGCGCGACCGCAGCGCGGCGGACCGCCCGCGCGGTGCGGCTTGCGGCCTGGTCGATCGGCGCGATCGCGGCCACGTACGCGATCTGGACGATCGTGTCGTTCTATTCGGGGTACTTGGGGCGCCTCAGCAGCCTGCGCGGGCGGTGACCCAGGAGAATCGCCCGAACCCCTGACGCGGCGCCGCCGCGCACGTCCCGAGCATCGTGTCCGTGGAGCCGACGATCCGCAGCGAGCATCTGACCGCCAGCGAGCTGGCGCTCCTCGGCGCGCTGCGGCGTGGGGAGCGCGAGGCCGCGGCTGCGCTGCTCCGGCCACAGCTCGGCTCGTTGCTCGCGCTGGCGCGGCGGCTGAACCGCGATCCGCACGCCGCCGAAGACCTGGTCCAGGAGACCCTGCTGCGCGCCTGCCCGGCGCTGCCGCAGTTCCGGGGTGAGTGCCCGCTGCGGAGCTGGCTGTTCCGGATCATGGTGCGCACGGCGGCCGATCTCGCGCGCGCCGGCAAGCGCCGCCCGGCGCAGCCGTTCGAGCTGACCGACGTCCCGGATCATCTGCCGCAGCCGGATGCGCTGGTGCAGGCACGCGAGCTGCAGGACCGCATGCGCGAAGCGATCGAACGGCTGTCGCCGCGCGAAGCGCTGGCGCTGCACCTTCGCGCCACCGAAGGGATGGACTACGGCGCGATCGCGGTCGTGCTCGAGTGCTCGGCCGGCGCCGCGCGCATGCTCGTGCTGACCGCGAGGCGCAAGATCCTCGCCCGGATCGAGGAGCACCTCGAGCCATGAGGTGCGCATACGCCGAAGACGTCGTCGCGCACTTCCACGACGGTGCGGTGCCGGCGACCACCGATGCCGCGACGCTGGCCGAGCACCTGCACGGATGCGAGACCTGCCAGCGGACCCTCGCGCACGCGCGGCGGATCGACGGTCTGCTGGCGTCGATCTCCGGCGTCGACGTCGACCCGCTGCTGGCCGAACGCCTGCTCGGCAAGCTGCCGGATCCGGAGCCGCGCGCACGTCCGCTGTTGCGTGGAACTGCAGCGCTGCTGCTCGTGGCGTCCGGGTTCGCGGCGGCGTGGCTGCTGTGGGGTCGCGGCGCGGAGCAGTCGGAGCCGGATGCCCCGCACGAGCGCACCGCGAACGCACCGCAGGTCGCACCGCAGGTCGTCGGCGAGGGGGATGCGGTCACCCCGTCACCGCCACTCGATCCGAACCACGTGCTGCTGCCGGATCTGCCGGTGCGGCGGCGCACGCCGTCCCCTTCGTTTCGCGATCCGTTCACGGAGGCGCGCACCGCGGCAGAGCTCCAGCAGGTGGCCGAGTGGATCGCGGTGCCGGGGCTCGAGGAGGCGCTGCTCGCGCACCGGCTCGGGTTGCACGCGGCCGCCGGAGCGCCGGCGTGGAGCCTGCAGGCGCTGTTCAGACGCGCGCAGCAGGTCGCCGACGCCGATGCCGCCGCGCTGCGGCTGCGCGCTGCGCGCGCGCTGCTCGCGGCCGGGAACCGCGAAGGGTTCCCGCGGCTCGCGCGTGCCGCGGATGCTCTCGGCCCGGGGCGCGCAGGGTCGTCGTTGCTCGCGCTGCTGCGCAGCGACGCACGCTTCACGCGCTGGCTCGCGCGCGAGCTGGCGGTGACGCGCGAGCCGGGCCAGGCGTTGCGGCTCGCGGCACGCATCGGCGGCAGCGAGTTGGACGCCGCGCTACGTGTCTGGGCCGGCCGGGACCACACGCGGCTCCTGCAGGCCGGGGATGCCGTTGCGCAGGCCCGCACGCATCCGGATCCGGTTCCCCTGCAGCTCGCGTTGTGGCGCGTGCTCGACCAGACCGGCGGCCGCAGCGATCCGTTCCCGCTCGCCGTGCGCTGGTTCGCGCCGCTCGGCACGCAGGTCGCGCCGCGGATCGTCGAGATCGCGCGCACGACCGGATCGGCGGTCGAACGCACGCGCTGCCTGCATGCGCTCGCCGCGTTGCCGAGCGCGGACGCGAGCGGGTTCCTGCTCGAGCTGCTCGACGGCCCGCGGCACCACGAGCGCCTGCTCGCGAGCCACGCCCTCGGCCGGCTCGTCGAACCGCGCGCCGCCAGCGAACTCTGCCACGAGCTGCGGCGGCGCCTGCCTCGCAGTCGCTCACCAGAGTTGCTGCTCGTGACGCTGCTGTCGCTGGGGGATCCGCAGGCGATCGCGTCGCTCGAACGCTCCGGTCTGCCGCCGGACGCGCGCGCGCTGCTGCGCAGCGGCCGCTTCTCGCTGGAGCAGATCCCCACCGTCCTCGCCCTGTTGCCCGACCACGGAATCGAGAACCTCTGATGAGCCTGACTCTCGCTGCAGTCCTCTGTCTGTTGCCGCAGGGCCCGAGCGCCAACGGCGACGCGCCGGTCGAACGGTTGCTGACGTTCGTGCCGATCCAGGACTTGGTCGCGCCGCCACCGAGCCACACGTTCCTCCACGCGCTGCCGGTAGGAGACTTGCTGAGCGTGCGACCCCGGCTGCTGCTGGCGCACACGGACGAGCAATTCCCTACACGGATCACGCCGGACGAGCTGTCGTCGCTGATCCAGACGATCAGCGGCGACGAAGGCAACCTGTACATCGGCCACACGGCGACGCAGATGCAGATCGCCGGGCCGCCGGAATCGGTCCGCCGGGCCGAAGCGATCGCCCGCGCGCTGGTCGCGACACTTTCAGCGCGGGTCACGGTGCAAGCGGAGCTGCACCGCGTCGCCGCCGGCGCGAAACTGCCGGCCCTGGCGAGCAACGACGAGCTGGGCAAGGTGCTGGGACCGCAGACCCTGCTGTGGGCCGGCTCGGCGAACGGCCGTATCGGGCACCCGGTGGCGGTGCGCAACGAGCGACGCACACGATACGTGCGCGACGCCGACGTGGAGGTCGCGCAGGATTCCAAGATCGGCGACCCGCAGGTCGAGGTCCTGTTCGAAGGCGTCGGGCTGCTAGTCGAAGCGCACGCCCTGGCCGGCTCGGACGATTTCGTGTTGTTCTGCCAATTCGCGCTCGGCGAACGCGTGGGACCCACCGTCACGCACGACATCGGAATCCGCGAGTCCCCGATCCTCGAGGCTCCGCTGCTGCAAGCCTGTTCCGGCACGATGTCCGGCCGCGTCGCGCCAGGCCGCGCGCTCGTGCTGCATGGACAGGTCGCCGACCAGCCGGGGCAGGTGCTGGTCGTCCGCGCCACGCGCGCGGCGCCGCGCCCCGATCGCCCGACCGAGCTGATCCCGGTCTCTGGGCTGCTGACGGGCGCATTCGCGCATCGACTCGCAGGGCCTCAACTGGAGCTGCAGCTCGAACATGCCGACGCCGACGACGCGGCCATTGCGGAGATCGAGGCGGGATGGCTCGGCTTCGCCAGTCCGGACGAGCTGACCGGCGCACTCGAGGAGGCGCTGTTGCTCTCGGAGCGTGACTGCGCAGTCACGTTCGTCGGCTCGCAACTGGTCCTGACCGGCCCCCAGGCGCCGCGCGACGAGGTCCTGCGGCTCGTCACCCACTGGCAGTCGCGCTGGCTGCGCAACGGCGAGGTCCGCTGCGACAGCGACCGGGTCGACGCGCAGGGGAACCGCACGAACCGCCACCGGATCGGGTTCCCGATGTTGGTCGGCCGGCAGGTCTACGTCGCCAGCGGCCATCAAACGACGGCCGTCGTGGACTACGACGTCGAGATCGCGCAGGAGGCCGCGATCGCGAACCCGATCGTCTGGACCCTGTTCGATGGGCTGGTCGTGCGCGGCGCGCTGCGCGATGGCATCGACGACGTGCACGCGAACCTCGACATCACCTCGAGCGCGTTCGGTCCGATCGAGCGCCGCAGCCTCGAGATCAAGGACGGCGGCAGCCTGTATCTCGGTCAGGAGCTGCGCGCCCGCTACCGCTGCGACGCCCCGGTCGAGTCCGGCCAGCGGATCGAGCTCGGCGCCCGCGGCCCGACGCCGGGAGACGCGCGCAACCAAGGCCAGGTCGACTCGATCACGCTGACTTTGCACTGATCTTCGCCGGCGTGCACCCAGCGTGCACGGACCATCGCGATCGGGGAGGGCAGCAGGGCGATGGGCGCAGGCCCTATACTCCTCGCCTCCGTCACCCCCCGATCCGATGC
The DNA here is from genome assembly GCA_964483245.1 of uncultured candidatus Brocadiaceae bacterium. Taxonomy (GTDB): domain Bacteria; phylum Planctomycetota; class UBA1135; order UBA1135; family UBA2386; genus CAZABP01. The sequence continues at coordinate 9,484 of CAZABP010000007.1, forward strand.
GTCTAGGACTCTCCCAACACCTCCGTGCCGAGCAGCGACTCGCGCAGTCGCCGCAGATGATCCTCGGCATGCAGGTGCTGCAGTGCCCCATGGTGGAGCTGCAGGACCGGATCGACCAGGAACTCCAGGAGAACGTGTTCCTGGAGATCTCCGAGAACCCCGAGCGCGACGGCAACTCGGAGCGCACCGAAACCGCATCACCGGCCAACGACGACGGCGCGACCCCGGCCCTCGAGGAGCGCCTGCAGAGCCAGTTCGCGACCGAGCTGGAGCAGCTCGAAGCGCGCACCGACCGGTTCGGCGAACCGATCCGCCGCGAGTCGACCGAGGAGATCGATCGCCGGTTCGAAGCGCTCTACAACACGCCCGCCCAGGACGTCACGCTGCCCGAGCACCTGCTCGAGCAGGCGCGGATGCTGGATCTGGAGCCTGAGCTCTACCGCGTCGTCGAGCACCTGATCTTCTCGCTCGACGACGACGGCAGGTTCACCGACACGGTCGACGACGTCGCGCGCGAGATCGGTGTCCCGCTGCCGCTGGCGGAGGAGGGGATCGAGGTCCTGCGCTCGCTCGATCCCGCCGGCGTCGGCGCGCGCGACCTGCGCGACTGCCTGCTGATGCAGATCGACCGGCTCAGCTATGCGCGCCCGCTGACGCGCGAGATCGTCGAGCACCACCTCGACGACGTCGCGATGAACAAGCTGCCGAAGATCGCGCGCGACCGCAACGCGTCCCTCGACGACGTCAAGGAGAGCATCGAGTTCATCCGCACGACGCTGCGCCCGCATCCCGGCGCCGCGTTCGCGCAGACCCGCAACGCGACCGTGATCCCCGACGTCGTCGTCGAGGAGGTGGATGGCCGGTTCGAGGTGCGCGCCGAGCGCGGCTCGCTGCCCGAGCTCCGGATCTCGTCCGTCTACCGGCAGCTGCTCAAGGAGGCGAGCAACGACCCGAAGATCTACGAGTACCTGCGCCGCAAGATCGACGCCGCCAAGTGGTTCATCGAGGCGATCCACCAGCGCCAGAGCACGATCCAGCGCATCGCCAACGAGATCGTGCAGCGCCAGGCCGAGTTCCTGCGCCGCGGCGTCCAGCACCTGAAGCCGATGAAGATGCAGGACATCGCCGAGGTCGTCGGCGTGTCCATCTCCACAGTCAGCCGCGCCATCTCCGGCAAGTACATCCAGACGCCGCAGGGCATCTTCGACATGAAGCGGTTCTTCTCCGGCGGCACGGAGACCGACAGCGGACAGATGATCAGCCAGCAGGCGGTCAAGGACACGATCCGCAAGATCGTCGATCAGGAGGACAAGCGCAGTCCCCGCTCCGACGACGACCTGGTGGCCGAGCTCGCCCGCCAAGGCATCCACATCGCGCGCCGCACCGTGACGAAGTACCGCAAAGCCTTGGGCATCGACTCCTCGACCCGCCGCAAGCTGTTCTGATCCCGCGCGGGGCACGAGTCAGAGACCTCGCACGCACAACCCCGCACCCCCCCCCACACCCCCCCCCCCCCCCCCTTTACCAAACCCAAACCCCAACCCAAACCCCAAGCGCAACCCGGCCCCGCTCCCGGTCCCGAGAACCCGAACCCGAACCCTAACCCAATCCCGCACTCGCAATGGCACTGAAGGTCACGGAAGCCAAGAAGGGGATGGTGATCCGCTACGAAGGCGAGCTCTACCAGATCACCAAGTACGAGCACGTAACGCCGGGCAACTGGCGCGCGATCCACCACCTCAACCTCAAGCACCTGCGCACCGGCCGGCAGAAGGACGTCCGCATGAGCACGTCCGACATGATCGATCCGGTCTACCTCGAAGCGAAGGAGTGCCAGTACCTCTACCGCGACGCGAATGGCCCGGTGTTCATGGACAACGAGTCGTTCGAGCAGTTCCACATGCCTGCCGAAGTCATCGATGAAGCGATGAAGTTCATCAACGAAGGGGACGCGGTGCAGGTCGTGTTCGCCGAAGGCGCGCCGCTGCTCGTGCAGCTGCCGCCAGCAGTCGTGCTCGAGGTGACCGAGGCCGAGGATGCGGTCAAAGGGGACACGGTCAGCAACATCCAGAAGCTCGTGACCGTGCAGAACGGCTTGCAGGTCAAGGTGCCGGCCCACATCAAGGTCGGCGAGAAGATCAAGGTCAGCACCGACAGCGGCGAGTTCCTCGGTCGCGCCTAGTAGCGCAGCCTCGCGCGCGACGATCGGAGGCTGCACGACAGCGGCAGGCGTCGCCGCGCCGGCGGGACATCTCGCCTGCGGGGGGTTCGGCGATTCTGCGCAAGAGACGCAGGGATTTCGCCCGACTCGCTCGCGGAGCAGCGGAGCAAACCACGCATCCAGGGTGTGCCGTCGATCGCGCGGGAGGCTAGGCTGATCCCGTTGCGGCTCGCGTCTCCCCCGCCGCGCTCCGCCAGCCTGCCCCCTCGGTTCCCTGACCGGAGAAGACTCATGGGACGTCACGTGTGGATCGCGTGCGTTCTGGCCTGCCCCCTGCTGGCCCAGAACGGTTGGAATCAACTCAATCCTGCAACGGCGCCGGCGGCGCGGGAGAACGCCGCGATGGCGTTCGATGCTGCCCGTGGCACCGTCGTGCTGTTCGGCGGCCGTGGTGCCAGCGGCGACGTCGGCGACACCTGGACCTGGACGCCCGCCACCAACTGGGTGGCCGCGACGCCATCGTCCGCGCCGAGTCCGCGCAACAGCCACGCCGTGGTCTACGACGCTGCGCGCGGCGTCGTGCTGCTGTTCGGCGGCACCAGCGGCGGCGTGCAGAGGAACGACACCTGGATCTGGGACGGCACGAACTGGACGCAGACCGGCAGCAACCGCCCGCCGGCGCGCGAAGGACACGTGCTGGCCTACGACGCAGCACGCCACCGCGTCGTGCTGTTCGGTGGCTGGTCCGGTACTGCACTGCTCGCCGACCATTGGGAATGGGATGGCACCGATTGGAGCCAGCGGACGCTGAGCGCGCGTCCACCAGCGCGCACCGGCGCGAGCGCCGCATGGGACACGCGCCAGCGCGAGGTGGTGCTGAGCGGCGGCTGGACCGGCGCATTCGCCGGCGACTCGTGGGCGTTCGACGGGACGTCCTGGCGCCAGCTGACGACGGCGCCGGGTGCGCGCGCCCTGGCCTCGGTCGCCGAGGATCCGACGCGCCGCAACATGATCCTGTTCGGCGGGCTCACCGGCTCTCCGCCGGCACCGTCGGATGAAACGTGGATCCATGACGGCGCGAGCTGGGCGCTGAGCCCGGAGCCGGTGCGACCGCCGGCACGCTCCGCACACGCGCTCTGTCGCAATGGCCGCAATGGTGAAACGCTGCTGTTCGGTGGCCGCGGCGCCAACGCGCTGCTCGGGGACACCTGGCTGTTGCGGCGGCCGCTGGCGCCGAACGCCGCGTTCGCCGAGGCGTTCTCGACCGACCTGATGAAGGACGCCGCCGCATCCGCTGCGGGTGGCTGGGGCGGCGGGCAACTTCTGCCAGGTGTGATCGGCGGCACCGGTCTGCTCGGCGACTTCGAGCCGCAGGTGCGCGAGTTCGTGTTGAACACCGATCTGCAGGTGTTCCCGGCCGACGTCACGCTGAGCGGCAGGGAAGAGCGCGTGACCAATGGTGAGTTCCACTTCGCGTCGTTCCGGATTCCGAGCGGGACGACTGTGCGCGTCGTCGGCAGCAACCCATTGCGGTTGTTCGTCCGTGGCGCCGTCGAGATCGCCGGTGAGCTCCAGCTCGCCGCGCCGGACCAGCCGGTGCACAGCTACATCAGCCTGACCGGCCAGCCGGGTGGCCGCGGCGGCGCGGGTGGTGCTGCCGGTGGTCGCGGCGCGGACCGTGGCAACGGATTGGGCAATCAGCCGCAGTTCAACGGTCAGGACGGTTCCGCCGTGGTCCTGTCACTGCTGCACCCGTACCGGCAGCAGTCACTCGCGACCGGCGGCAAGGGTTCGTCGCAGTTCCCGACCGATGGTCTCAACACCAGCGTCAAGTTCGACGGCTGGCAGAACCTCGCGTCGCCGCAACTCGCTGCCGGCGGCGGTGGTGGTGCCTTCCGCGGTGCCGGCTCCAATGGCGTCGCGCTGTTCAACGGCACGAACCCTCCTCGTGATCTCGGACCGAGCGCTCCCGGCGGGACCGCGTTCGATCTGCTCGACGCGACGCGTTTCCCGCTGCCGCCGAACAACCCCGGCACGAGGAACCTCGAGTTCTTCCTGGTCGGCGGCGCCGGCGGCGGTGGCGGTGGTTCCGATCCGCATTTCTCGTTCGCGCCGACCGTGATCTGGCGCTCCGGCTCCGGCGGCGCCGGCGGTGGTGGTGCCGTTGCCGTGCGCGCGGGCGCCGACATCGCCGTCGCGCCGAGCGGCACGATCTGGGCCGACGGCGGATCCTGCCCGAAGGCTCCCCCCAACGGAGCGCACACGGCCCCGGGCGGCGGCGGCAGCGGTGGCGCGATCCTGCTGCAGCAAGGTGGTGCCAATCCCTCGCAGCTCGGGCTGCTGTCGGTGCCGGGTGGCATCGGCGGCATCGTCGACGACCGCCAGAGCATCTGGGCCGTCCATACCGTCGGCGGCAATGGCGGGTCCGGCCTCGCCCGACTCGAGCTGCCGATGCCGCAGCCTCCAGTGCAACTGATCGGCCGCGTCGATCCGCCGGCCGGTCCGAACAGCGTCGCGACGCTGAGCGACCAGGACCGCGCGACCGGGTACCGGTCGAAGTGGTTCGCGACGGTGGGCAACCAGGTGCCGGAGTTCCTGCGCTACGAGGTGCACGCAACCGTCAGCTCCGTGCCGGTCGTGTACAGCGACGATCCGACCGTCGGCCGCCTCGCGCGGCCGGGGGAAGCCGTCGTGCTGTACTTCCAGGGCGCGCTGCTCGATCCGGTCACGCGCGAACCGCTGCCGGGCACGCTGTCGCGGTGGACGCCGTACGCCGGCCGCTTCGGTGCCAGCAATCTGAACGAGATGCCGGCCACCGGCATGCGGTTCACGCTGCTGTTCGACCGCGCCGTCTCCGCCACGACCAGCGTGCAGCGCCTGACGGTGCCGTACCACATCGGTCCCGGCCGCGTCGACGTCTACGGGACCGGCTGCGGCCGCACCGAGTTCACGCCACACCTGTCTGCGCAGGGAGGCGTCGTACCGCGCATCGGCGAACGGTTCCCGCTGATCGCGGATCGCATGCCACCGGCACAGCCCGCGGTGCTCCACATCGGCGCATCGCGCACGAGTTGGAGCGGGATCCCGCTGCCGTTCGACCTGACGCCGCTGGGTGCGCCGAACTGTTTCGTGCTGAGCAGCGACGAGTGGAGGTTCGCGCTGCCGAACGTGACCGGCCGCGTGCTCGTCAACCTGCAGGTGCCGGTCGACCCCGGCCTGCGTGGTCTGCAGTTCTTCGGTCAGGTCGTCGCGCTCGACCCGCCTGCCAACATGCTCGGCGTGGTGCTGTCGAACGGGTTGGCCTGCACGATCGAGTGAAGCTGATAGGTAGAACCGCCGTCATCGCGTAGCGCGCAACCGCGGCTCGAGGAGCTGCACGATCTCGCGCCGGGACCGACCGGTCTCGCGCGCGAGGCGGCGCAGCTCCTCCTCCTCGGCGCGCCGCACGACCAGGCCCGACGGCAGCCGCGCGCACTTGCAGCGGACCGGTCCGAGCGGCGACTCGAGCGTCTCCTGCCAGCGTTCGACGACTTCGCGCGCGACGCGCTGCACGCGCAGTCCGAGCGTCGTCGATTCCTCGAGCAGCAGACGCGCCAGTGCATCCCGCTGCGCCTCTTCGGCCAAGACGGTCAGCAACAGGCCGGGGCGGCCCTTCTTCATCTGCACGGCGCTCGTCCAGACGTCGACCGCGCCGCGCGCGAGCAGCTCGTCGGTGAGCCACGCCGCCTCCTCGCCGGTGATCGTGTCGAGCTGACACTGCAGCTCGACGATGCTCGTCCGGGCACCCGGATCGCGCGTCTCCCCCACTGCGATGCGCAGCACGTTCGGCCGCCCGGCCGTGTCGCGGCTGCCGGCGCCGTGGCCGTAGTGCTCCGGCACCCACGGCAGATCCGGCTCGAATGCGTGCACCAGCGCGCGCAGCAACGCGGCACCGGTCGGCGTCGTCGCTTCCCCTGGCAGCTCGCCGCTGCGGATCGGGATCCCGGCGAGCAGTCCCAGCGTGCCGGGCGCGGGGACCGGCATCGTGCCGTGCTCGCAGGCGACCGTCCCGGAGCCGACGACGACGGCGCTCGCGTAGAGCCGCCCGATGCCGAGCCGTGCGGTCGAGAGGCAGGCGCAGAGGACGTCGACGATCGTGTCCTCGGCGCCGACTTCGTGGAAATGCACGTGGTCGATCGGGCGGCCGTGCGCGCGCGCTTCGGCGGCGGCGATCGCTTCGAACACCTGGCGCGCCTGCGCCGCGACCTCCGGCGGAACGTCGGCCCGGGCCAGCACGTCCAGGACCTCGTGCAGGTGCCGTTCGTGCGCCGCGGGGGTCGCGACCTCGACGAGGAAGCGGGTCGCCGCGATGCCAGCGCGCCGCACGCGCTCGGCCTTGACCGTGACACCCGGCAGGTCGAGCGAGCGGACCGCGGCCTCGAGGTCCGCGAACGGTGCTCCGGCGTCGAGCATCGCCCCGACCCACATGTCGCCGGCCACCCCGGCGAAGCAGTCCAGCAGGCCGATCCGCATGCCTGACCTTTTGCCGCCGGGGAATGCCCTTTGCAACGAGGGGCTCCCGCGGCACCCCATGCTCGACAGGATCGGGCCTGGGAGCCGAAACTACCGCCTGCCGCGACCGCTTCCGTGAGCCCATACCCCCTGCACGACCGGCGAGACGGCACCCGGATGCCGAGCCGAAGCGCACGCTGCGCTCGCGGTTCCGCACGCCCCGGGGTGGCCCTGCTGCTGGTGCTGGGTCTGGTGGCGGCGTCGCCGCACAGCCAGGATCCTGGGCCTGCACCCGCGAGCGACGAGCTGTCGCTGCTGCGCGGCGCGCTCGCTTCGGAGGCCCCGGAGCTGCGCGCCGAGGCCGCGGTGGCGCTGGCGGCGAAGCAGCTCCCGGAGGACTACCCGCGGCTGCTCGACGTGAGCCAGGACCGCCACCCGGACGTCCGCGCCGCCGGCATCCTGGCGCTCGGGATCCACGGCACGCCGGGGGCCGGCAGCGTGCTCGCCGACCTGCTGCTCGACCGCCCGCGCGAATCGCCCGAGCGCGTCGTGGCGGCCTATGCACTCGGGCTGCTGCCGGAACAGACGCTGCCGACGCGGCTCGTCGACTACCTGGCGCGCCTGAACGGCTCCAACCTGCGCCGCGAAGAGGACGTGCTGCGCGCGCTGTTCGCCGCCGGGATGCTGCGGCCACGGCCGGCGTTGCGCACCGCGATGCGCAACCTGCTGTTCGACGAAGCCAACAAGGCGATCGAGCTGAAGGTCCAGCTGCTGCAGACGCTGGCACAGATCCCGGTCGGGCTCGAGCCGGACGAAGTGGACGCGCTGCTGGAATCGGACCACGCCGAGTTGCGCGAAGCCGCGCTGCGCTACGCCGCGTGCGGGATCGATGCCGGACGGATCCGGATCGAACGGGAACGGCGCGACCGGATCCAGGCCGCGGCCGAGCGGGATCCTGCGCCAGCCGTCCGCGCGGCCGCGCTGCGGTTGCTCGCGGCACGACGGCTGCCGGCTGCGCTCGAGCTCGGTGCCCGCGCGCTCCGTTCGACACATGCGGTCGAGCTGCAGGCCGGCGTCGATGCGATGGTGCAGCTCGGCGGGGGCTCGCTGCGCGCGGCGCTCGAGCGGCGCCTGCGCGAGGAGAAGCGGCCGGCCGTGCGCGGCGTGTTGCTCGCGAGCCTGCCGAGCACGCATGACGTGGAGCTGCTCGACGACTGCCTCGAGCTCGCACTCGATGCGCGCGCGGAGTTCGGCCTGCGCTGCGAAGCGGCCGCTTTCGTCGCACGTTCCGGCGACCTGCGCGCCGGTGCCGTCCTGCGCTCGCTGTTCACGGCGGCCACGCGCGCCGGCGACATCACGAAGATCGCCGACGGCCTGCGGCACGTCCGGCTCGGTGACGATCTGCTCGCCCGTTGCCGTCCGAGCGCCGGCGCAGACGAGCTGCGCCGGCTGCCGGCGCGAGTCCAAGGCCTCGCCCGGGCCGGCTATGACACGGAACCGCTGGTGCGCACCGTCTGCGCCGACCGCGGCCTCCCGGCCGAGATCAAGGCGCAGGTCCTGCGCGCGGCGCGGATCGGCAGCGGCCGCTTGCTGGGTCCGGAGGTCGATACGCAGCTCGAGCACGCGGCGCTGCCAGGGGCCATCGCCGCGTTGCTGCAGTGACCGTCGCGGGTCCGGTCCAGTACCAATCAGCGCTCGATGACGGCGAACGGGCGCCTAACCCGCATTATTCGTGAACCCCTGCTGCGAACGGCGCAGCCGCGGCCGCCTCCTGGCCGCGGCTGTCGCCGCCGCCAGGGCGGGCTTGGCTTCGTCAGCGCGTCAGCCGCTTCCCTGCGGCGGGGCTTGTGTGCCCGCCTCGGTCGCGGCCGCCGCGCTTCCTAGCCCTGCGCGCGCTGCGACCGTTCTCGCGACGGGCTTCACGAATAATGCGGGCTAAGGGTGCGCGATCGTCCACGGCTCTTCGGCGGCAGCCGCGCACCAGCGCTGCATCGATGGCAGCTGCTCGATCGCCTTGGCGTACTCCTCAGCCGAACCGCGCAGGGCAACCCCGTAGGTGCGCATCCGCGTCACGACCGGCGCGAAGAACGCATCCGCGATCGAGAACCGGCCGAACAGGAATGGGCCGTCGCTGCCGAACCGTTTGCGGCAGTCGCCCCATGCCGACGTGATGCGTTCGAGATCGGCCGCCGTCGCGGCGGTCGGCGTGCGCGGCCGCCGCGCGCGGATGTTCATCGGGAACTGCCGGCGGAGGTCGAGGAACCCGCTGTGCATCTCGCTGGCGAGCGAGCGCGCGATCGCGCGCGCGGTGCGTCCGACTGGCCAGAGCTTGCCGGCCGGCACCTGCTCGGCGACGTATTCGGCGATCGCCAGCGAATCCCAGATGACGAAGTTCCCCTCGACCAGCGCGGGGACCTTCCCGGTCGGCGCGAACTGCAGCTTGCGCCAGCGCGAGTCCGGCTGATCGAGCGGAATCAGCACCTCTTCGAACGGCAGCCCGGACTCGGTCAACACGAGCCAGGCACGCAGCGACCAGCTTGAGTAGTTCTTGTTGCCGATGACGAGCTTGCGCATGGCCGGGTGTTGTAGCGCACCGGGCGGCGTCGCTCGCGCATTCCGCGGCCACGAAGCGGGCTGCCTATGATCCGGCCGATGGTGACCGTGCAGATCACGGGGAACCTCCACCCCTTCTTTCCGGTGCTCGGAGGCAAAGACGTGGCCGTCGAGGCGTCGACGGTCGCCGATGTGGTCCGCGAGGTGGACAAGCTCGCGCCAGGGTTCGCGTTCTATGTCTGCGATGAGCTCGGCCGACTGCGCCGGCACGTCAACATCTTCATCGAGAACGACCGGGTCACGGATCGGGCGAAACTCAGCGACCCGGTAGGACCGGACGCGCGCGTCTACATCCTGCAGGCGCTCAGCGGCGGGTAGCCGCTAACTTTCCCGCACGGAGAACTCCCCATGAACGACCGGATCCTCGTCGGCACGCGCAAAGGCACGTTCCTCGTCACCAAGACCAAGGGCCGCTGGACGCCGGCCCTCGCCGGCCACGCCGGCGTCGGCGTCAACTTCGTCGCCCGCGATCCGAGCAGCGGAACCTTGTGGGCCGCCCTCGGCCACGGGCACTGGGGCGTGAAGCTGTCGCACTCGACCGACGACGGGAAGAGCTGGGCCGACGCCAACCAGGTCAAGTTTCCGGCCGGCGCGCGCTACCTCGCGTATCCGGAGCCGACCGAGGGGGATCAGGATCCGTGGAACCCTGCGCGGGTGAAGCTCAAGGACGCGACCGTGCAGAAGCTCTGGACGATCGCATTCGGCCAGCCGGGCCGCATCTACGTCGGCACGATCCCGGGTGGGCTGTTCGTCAGCAACGACGGCGGCGACAGCTTCGAGTTGAACCTGCCGCTGTGGAACCACGAGTCGCGCGGCGGCGACCTGTCGGACGGCAAGGGGACCGGCGTCACGCACTGGTTCGGCACCCCGGCCTCGGAAGGCGGCGACTTCTCACCCGGGATCCACTCGATCGCCGTCGATCCGCGCAACCCCGACCACGTGCTCGTCGCAATCTCGACCGCGGGCGTGCTCGAGACGACGGACGGCGGCAAGAGCTGGCGCAGCCGCAACCGCGGCATGCTGATGGACTACCTGCCGGATCCGACGGCCGAGTGGGGCCACGATCCGCATTGCGTTGTGCTCTCGCCGGGCCAGCCGGATCACGTCTGGCAGCAGAACCACTGCGGCGTGTTCTACAGCGCCGACGGGGCCGCAAACTGGCGCAAGGTCAGCAACCCGGAGCGGGGCGTGCACTTCGGCTTCCCGATCGCGGCGGATGCCAGCGACGGGAAGGTCGCCTGGGTCGTGCCCGGCAAGGCAGACATGCAGCGGATGGCGATCGACGGCGGCCTGTTCGTCGGGCGGACGCAGGACGGCGGCAAGACCTGGGAGCAGTTGCGCGAGGGGCTGCCGCAGGAGAACGCCTACGACGTCGTCTACCGCCACGCCCTGTCCGCGAGCGGCAAGCTCCTCGCGTTCGGCAGCACGACCGGAAACCTGTACGTCAGCGAGGATCGCGGCGAGAGCTGGCAGGCCGTCGCCAACAACCTGCCGCCGATCTACAGCGTGCGGTTCGGCTAGGACCGCACCGCGACCGTTCTCGCAGCGGGCCGGCAGCTACAGGATCCGCTTGCCGAACGCGGACAGGATCAGGTCGAGCGCGACTTCGCCCGACTGGTTGCGCACGTCGAGCACCGGATTCAGCTCGGTGATCTCCAGGCTCGTCATCGCGCCGGTGTCGGCGACCATCTCGAGCAACAGGTTCGCTTCGCGCCACTCGATCCCGCCCTTGACCGCGGTGCCGACGCCGGGCGCGACGCTCGGGTCGAGTCCATCCAGGTCGAACGACACATGGAACCCTGCGGTCCCGCGCATCGCGTGCGCGATCGCCTCGGCGGCGACGGCGCGCATCCCGCGCTCGTCGATGTCGCGCATCGTGAACACATGGATCCCGGACTCGTCGACGATCCGCTTCTCCTGCTCGTCGAGGTCGCGGATCCCGATCAGGCAGACGTGCTCCTTCGCCACCTTCGGCGCGAAGCCACCCATCTGCACCAGCGCCTCCGGCCCCATCCCGAGCACGACGGCCAGCGGCATGCCATGGATGTTGCCGGACGGCGAGCTCTGCGGCGTGTTCATGTCGGCATGCGCATCGACCCAGATCAGCCCGAAGCGCTGCCCACGATCGCGGAAGTGCTCGGCGACGCCGCTGATCGTCCCGATCGCGATGCTGTGATCCCCTCCGAGTACGACCGGCGTCTCGCCGGCATCCAGCGCGCGCCGCACGCGCAGTCGCAGCCGGTTGCAGACGTGGTAGATCGCCCCGAGGTAGCGCGCACCCGGCTCGCCCGGCTGCCGCGATTCCGGCGCCGGCACGCCGACGTCGCCATCGTCGACGACGCGGATCCGCAGCTTGCGCAACGCTTCGTGCACGCCGGCCACCCGGATCGCCGACGGTCCCATGTCCACCCCGCGGCGCCCGGCACCGAGATCCATCGGGACGCCCACCAGACGGACCGTCCGCTGTTGGTTGTCGCTCATGCTCGCTCCGCTTCGACGAGTCGCACTGCGGCACCGCGGCCGATCCCCAGGGTCTGATCGGCACGGCCGTCGCGCACGGCGATCTCGAGCAGCTCGTACGAGTTCACGAGCGCCATCGGAGCGCCACGCGCGACCGCTGCATAGGTGTCCACGACCGGAACCGTCTGCGCACCGACCTCGACGTGCCGGACCCCGCGCAGCGCGTCGCGCGCGATCCCGGTCAACAGGTTGCCGAAGCGGTCGACGTGCAACACTTCGGCACGGTGCAGGCCGCCCGGCAGGGGCACCGGGTCGGTGACGCGCGGGCCGACGGCCCGGAAGCCGAGCCGCTGGCTGCTGAGCAGGCCGCACAGCGGTGCCACCAGATCCCGGCCGTGGAACGTGCGCGACGTCGCCTGCAGGCCGAGCGCATCCGGCGCCAGCACGCGCAGCTCACCCTCCTCGACTCCCGGCAGGATCCCCTCGAGCAGCCCGTTGTCCGGTGCGATCCAGTAACACTCGTGCGCGCAGGCGAGCAGGAACCGCCGCGCCGTGCCGACGCCCGGGTCGACGACGGCCGCATGCACGGTGCCGGCCGGAAACCGGCCGATCGCCGCGCGCAGGAACAGCGCTGCCACGACGACGTCCTGCGCCGGCACGCCGTGCGACAGGTCGACGACCTCGGCGCGCGGATGCTGCCGCTTGACCATCCCCTTGACGATTCCGACGTACGGATCGTCGAGGCCGAAATCGGTCAGCAGCGTGACGAGACCGTTCGGACGCGGCAGCTCCATCAGTGACCGTGCACCGGCTTGCCGAGCAGCTCGAACATCCGGTCCCGCATCTTCGTCATCAACGGTTGCGTGTCCGCCTCGAGGCACATCCGCAGGTACGGCTCGGTGTTGCTCGGCCGCACGTTGACCCACCAATCCGGGTACGTGACCGTGACGCCGTCCAGGTGGTCGACCTGGCCGTCGGGGAACGCCTGCTCGACGCGCCGCATCGCGCCGACCTTGTCCTCGACGCGGAAGTTGATCTCGCCGGTGCCGTGGTAGCGCCGCAGCTCGTCGGCTGCCTGCTTCAGCGTGCGCCCTTCGGCCGCGAGCTGGTTCAGCACCAGGATGCAGGCCAGCACGCCGCAGTCGGTGTAGTAGTTCTCGGCGAAGTAGAAGTGGCCGGACAGCTCGCCCCCGCCGATGCAGTCCTCGCGCCGCATCGTCTCCTTCATGAACGAATGCCCGACGCGTTCGCGCACCGGCCGACCGCCGAGCTTGCGGATCTCCTCCGGCACGACCTTGGAAGAACGCAGGTCGTAGATAATCCCCTTGCCCGGATGCCGCGCGAGCATGCCGCGCGCCAGGATCACCGTGATCAGGTCTGCATGGACCGTGCGTCCTGCCTCGTCGACGAACGCGCAGCGGTCGGCGTCACCGTCGAACGCGATCCCGAGCGCCGCGCGCGACTCCCGCACCAGCTCGCGCAGTGCGTCGAGATTCGGCTCGTGCAGCGGATTCGCCTCGTGGTTGGGGAACGTGCCGTCGAGGTCCTGGTACAGCGGCAGCACTTCGAGGGCCGGCAGCGCGGCGAAGATCTCCGGCGCCTCGTTGGCCCCCATGCCATTCGCATAGTCGACCGCCATCCGGAGCGGACGCGTGATGCGCGCAAAGCTCGCGATGTGCCGCACGAAGTCCGGCTTGATGTCGACCTGGTCCCGCTTGCCGTGCCGCGCGGCCGGCGCGAGATCCCCGCGCTCGACCAGCGCGCGGATGTCGGCGATGCCGGTGTCACCCGACAACGGCCGCGCCTCCGCACGGCAGAGCTTGAACCCGATGTAGTCCTTGGGGTTGTGCGACGCCGTCACGCAGAGCCCCCCGTCGCACGGCAGCTTGCCGATCGCGTAGTACGTCATCGGCGTCGACGCGAGGCCGATGTCGAGCACGTCACAGCCTTGGCTCAGGATCCCTGCGACGACGGCGTCCTGGATCGCCGGCGCCATCGTGCGCATGTCACGGCCGACCACCAGCCGGCGGGCGCCGAGGAACTTCGCGAATGCGGCGCCGATCGCGCGCGCGCGCGCCTCGTCGATCTGCCCGGGATAGAGCCCGCGGATGTCGTAGGCCTTGAAGATGCTCATCGCGGCTCCTCGCTTAGCCGCCCGCCGCCCCCGATGCAAAGCGGCGGCGCCCCTCGCCTCGGCGCCGGGCCATCAGGCACCGGCTCCGCGCGGCGGCCAGGCCGCGATCGCATCCAGACACTGCGCGATCTGCGCGTCGGTCAGGTCTCGGTGCGTGACGAACCGCACCCGTTGCGCGTCGATCGCCAGCGCGCGTACGCCCTGCTCCGCGAGGTGCGCGACGAAGCGCTGCGGACCCTCGCCCGGAACCGCGACGATGACGATGTTCGACTCGACGCTCGCCGGATCGATCTGCAGTCCGGGCCGCGCTGCGCAGGCACGCGCGATCGCCGCGGCGCGGGAATGATCCCGCGCCAGATCGGCCGGACCACGTTCCAGCGCGAGCAGGCCGGCAGCTGCGAGGATCCCGGCCTGCCGCATGCCGCCACCGAATGCCTTGCGCGCCCGCCGCGCCGCCTGGATGAACGCCTGCGATCCGGCCAGCAGCGACCCGACCGGCGCACCGAGTCCCTTGCTCAAGCACAGCGAGACCGAATCGGCGAGGCTGCCGAAAGCCGCCAGCTCACAGCCGGCTGCAACGGCCGCGTTGTAGAGCCGCGCACCGTCGATGTGGACCGCGAGCCCGGCGCCATGCGCGGCCTGCGCCAGTTCCGCAAGTCGCGCCGGCGGGCAGACCCGTCCCCCGGCCATGTTGTGCGTGTTCTCGATGACCAAGAGCCGCGACCGCGGCTGGTGCGGGTCATCCGGCCGAAGCGCGGCCAGCACTGCCGCCGGTTGCGGGAACCCGTCCTCGGTGCGCAACGGCCGCACCTGCGTTCCGGACCAGCGCGCCGCACCGCCGGCCTCGTGCTGGAACACGTGGCTGCGCTCGTCGCACAGCAGCTCGTCCCCGGCCCGGCAGTGCACGTGGATCGCGATCTGGTTCGCCATCGTGCCGGACGGCACGAACAGCGCCGCGTCCAGTCCGAGCCGCTGCGCGCCGGTGCGCTCGAGCGCCAGGATCGTCGGATCCTCCCCGAACACGTCGTCGCCGACTTCGGCCGCAGCCATCGCAGCACGCATCGCTTCGTCCGGACGCGTCAACGTGTCGCTGCGGAAATCGGCGGTGCACGAGCCGGCTTGCATGCGCGGGATCGTGCCGCCGGCCTGACACCCCCGCCAGCGCTCCGGCATGATCCTGCCCCCCTGCGATGCCCGCGCCGCCGCTCGACCTGCCTGCCCAGCTTCGCCGGCTCGCCGCGTTTGCAGCGGTCACGTACCCGTTCGCCTGCGTGCCGTTCCTGTACTTCCACTTCCGTGATCACGGCGTGGATCTCGGCGGCTATGGCACGCTGATCGCTTGCTACTACCTCGCGATGGTGCTGTGCGAGGTTCCAACGGGCCTGCTCGCGGACCGTCTCGGCCCGAAGCTCCCGCTCGTGCTCGGACCGCTGCTGCTCGCGGTCGGATTCCTGCTGTTCGTCGTGACGCCGACGTTCGTCGGGTTCTGCGCCGGGGAAGCGGTGCTCGGCGTCGGCCACGCGATGCTGTCCGGGCCGCCGTCGGCGCTGCTGTTCGGGAGCCTGCGCCGCGCGAAACGGACCAGCGACTTCCTGCGCTGCGAGAGCCAGATGCACGCGCTGCGGCTCGCCGGGACGGCCGTCGCGTTCCTGGCCGGCGGATTCCTGGTCGCGGCCGGGGGGATCGCCGTCGCGATCCTGGTCACGGCCGCGTTGCACCTCGTCGCCGCGACGATCGCGCTCGGCCTGCAGCCGCTGCGCACGACGCGGCTGCGCACGCCGGCCCTGCTGCGCAGCGCCGCGGCCGAGCTGCGCGCGCCAGCGGTGCTGTGGATCGCCGGGATGTACGCGATCCTGTTCGTCGTGCTGCGGTACGTGTTCCACACGTACCAGCCGTTCCTCGAAGCTGCGCATGCCGAGGAACCGATCGCGATCGGCGTGCTGTTCTGCGCGATGAACCTGGTCGCAGCGCCGTGCAGCCGGATCGTGCCGCGGATGCATCGCCGCGCGGGGTTCGCCGGGATGTTCTGGCTCGTGCTGCTGCTGCTGACCGGCTCGCTGCTGCCGCTGTCGGCACTCGTGACGCAGGCCGGCGCGCTGTTGTTCTTCCTGCATCAGGTCCCGTTCGGGATGCACTGGGCACTGGTGCAGGACTTCGTCAACCAGCGCATCGCGCCGCGCTCGCGCACGACCGTGTTGTCGGCGATGTCGCTCGGAAGCCGGTTGCTGTTCGCGTTGTTGTTCCTGCCGCTGGCGCACGTGCAGCAGGAGGTCGGTGTCGCGGCGGCGTGGTTCTGGGTCGGACTGATCGGCATGCTGGCCGGCAGCGCTTGGCTGCTGGCCGGACGTCGCTTCCTGCAGCCGCGCGTCCACGACGAGCACGTGCCGTGAAGCCCGCACTCGGCAGCGGCGCGCGGCTCGCCGTGTTGACGGTGCTGCTGGCGCTGCTGACCGCGGCACGCCCGTTCGGCATGCACGAGATCAGCGGCGGGGGTTACTTCGGCGTCTACGTCCGCAACTGGGAGAACCTCGGCTTCTTCGCGACGCGCGGGCTGCCGCTGCTGCCGGAGGTCGTGACCGACGTCGGCCAGGCCGTCCCGCACACGAATCACCCGCCCGGCCTGGCGTGGATCTGCGCCCTGACCGGGGGCAGCGAGGCCGGACTGCGACTGCCGGCGATCGTGGCCCTGTTCGCCGCCGGCTGGCTGCTGTGCGAGTTGCTCTCGCGGCGGTTCCCGCGCCACATCGCGGTCGCGGCGGGCGCGCTGCTGATCGCGATGCCGGTGTTCTCCGTCTACTGCCTGCCGAGCTACGAGCCGCTGACCTGCGCGTTCGGGCTCGGCCTGTGGCTCGCGATCGAACGGCATCTCGAACGCGGCAGCCGCCTGGCGCTCGGCGCCGCGATCGCGTGCGCCGCGCTCGGCATCTGGGCCGACTGGTTGTTCGCATTCTTCGTCGCCGCGCTGCCGCTGTGGACCGGCCTGCCGGCCGACCGCGCCCGCATGCGCGCGCTGCTGCTGCCAGGTGCCGCCATGCTGCTGTCCGCGCTCGCGATCCTCGGCTGGACCACGTGGGCGCGCGCACTCCCCGCGTTGCAGCCCGGCCTCGCCGAGACCGCCCACAGCGTCGTGGAGCGCGCCGTGCTCGATCGTCCTGCCGCCGACGACGTCCTGTCCGGCACGCTCGCCCGCCTCCGCGCCGGCTTCACGTGGCCGATCCTGATCACCGGCGCCCTCGGCTGGTTGCTCCTCGCCCGCCGCCACCTGCGCTTCGCGCTCGCCACCCTCTCCGTCCAGCTCATGACCGTGATCGTCTTCCCGCACCACGTCATGACGCACGTGCTGTTCATCGCCTACCTCGCGATCCCACTCGCCGCCGGCATCGCCGCGCTGGCCGCCCGGCTCGGCCTCTGGCTGTTGCTCGCCGCGCTCGTCTGGACCCTCACGCATACCGCCCGCCAGATCGAGCTCGCCTCCACCCCGTTCTTCGCCGAGTTCGGCCGCGTCGCAACCGCGGCCGCCGGCCCCGACGACCACGGCCGCGAGTACTGGGTCGCCACCAACAACCCGTACATCTTCCGCTACTACGTCCCCACGACCCGCGTCCTGCGCGAACCGGTGGTCCGCATCCCCGAGCTGCAAGCCGGCCTCGCCCAGATCACGCGCGGCGCGCGCTACCTGCACCTCGCTTGCGAAGGTCCCCTCCTCGAACTGATCCCGTACCTCCGCCCGATCCCCGAGCTCACCGACTGGCTGCAACCGTTCACGCGCCGGCGCCTCCCCGAGCTCGAGCTGCAGCTTCGCCTGCCCCCGGACGGGACGGCGCTCGAGATCACCGAAGCCTGGATCTACGAGCTGCGGTAGGCGTGTTGGCGCGCACGGGCGTCGAACTGCCGCGCGCCGCGTCAGGCCGGGCGGATGATTGCATCGACGTCGTACAGCGACATCGCGTTGCGGATCAGGCCGCGGTCGTGCGCCAGCACGTCGAGGTGCAGCGAGGTCCAGTCAGCCAGCAGCAGTTCCTCGTCGACGGCGGCGCACTTCAGATACGCGCGGCACGCTTCGCAGTACTCGATGCGCAAGCGCGGCTCCGATTGCACGGTCAGGATCGACACCTTCTGCGAGTCGGCCTCGCAGAACGGACACGCCGTGCGCCGGTGACGCCACCGGCTGCCGCACTGGCCACAGCACAAAAAGCGCATGCGCCCGGATTCGGCACCGACCAGCACCGCCATTGCAGGCAGCGCACCGCACATCGGGCAGTGGCGGCGCAACCAGCGCTCCTCGTCGCGCCAGCGCACGAATGCTGCAGCGAGCGGCCGCAGCCAGCGATGCATCGCCGTCCAGCCGAGGTGACGCAGCAGGCCGGGTTCCGCTGGCGCAAACGAGCCGGTACCGAGCAGCGAGTCGGCGACAGACCGCGCCGGGTCCGGCTCCGCGCGAAGCTGCGCACACAGCGCGCCAACGTCCGCCGCCGCCTCCCCACCTGCCGGAGCCGCGGCCAGCCGCTCGACCAACTCCCACGCGAGTGTGCCGCCCGGACCACAGTCGATTGCAACGGCGGAACCGAGCAGCAACGGCACTCCTTCGGCGTACTCAGCGGCGTGTTCGTCCCACTGCGGCAGCTCTGGCGGTGGCGCCGCGATCGTGGCCAGCGCGCCTTCGACCTGCGCGACGAACCGGCCGATCGGCGCCAGGAACGGGTGCGCGCGGAGCCAGGCTTCCCTGGTCACGAGCCGCCAGGCGCGTCGACCGGGTCCGGCTTGGGCAGCAGCGGGAGCCGCCGTACGCCGACGCCGAACAGGAAGATGGTCGCCGCGATCAAGCCGATCGAGAGCCCCCATTCGGCCCACGACGGCACGTAGGCCGACGGCGCCGTCCATGGCATCGGCCCGCGCGGCTGCATGGCAACGTAGACCACGTTCACGCGGTGCAGCACGATGCCGCCGGCGGCGAGCACTGCCCCCGCGCACGCGTAGGCAGGACGACTGCGCCAGCCCGACCGTCCCAGCAGCACGAGCGCGACCACCGCGCTGCCGAGCTCGAGCGCGAACAGGCCACCGAACCGTGCCGTGAACGCACTCGCGAGCTGCCCGCGCGCGGCGAGGTCGCCGACCCGGAATGCCACGTAGACGAACAGCGCCCAGAACGTGATCTGTCCCATCGACGCCACGCGGCTGCGCCGCAGCGGCCGGCGCCAACCCTTCGCGAGCCACAGCCCGACCAGGATCAACATCGCCGTACCGGCGGCGATCGAGGACAGGAAGAACGTGATCGGCATCAGCGGCGACCACCACTGTGCCGCCACCTTGTCCGGCATCAGCAGGAACAGCGAACCCAGCGAGCTCTGGTGCATCGTCGACAGCGTGCCGGCGGCGATGGCCAGGATGACCGGTTCGAAGCGGTTCGTGCGGGCGCGAAACGCCCAAGCCAGCGAGGCGAACACCGCTGCGGCAGCGACCGTGTAGGCCGCGCTGCGCGAGAGCAGCCAGACGAACAGCGTCGCGATGATGGCGACATAGGCACCCGACCAGCTCCGCCACAGCGCCATCGCGCGGTTCCAGCGCCGATTCTCGAACACGACCGGCACGAACTCGAACAGCAGCACCGTGACGTAGAGCCCGACGCACCACGAGACTTCGAACATCGCCGAGTGCTCGGGGGCCTGCAGCGCCAGCTGGTACGTGTTCCAGGGCCTGCCGAGATCCGCGACCAGCGTGACCGTGACGAAGCCGTAGCTCAGCAGGCCGATGAACACGGAGGCACGGCCGAGCCCGTAGAGATCTTTGCGCTGGAACACGTAGATCAGCGCTGCCGTGGCGAATGCACCGGCGGCTGCGGCGATCCAGACGAGGTCGAAGACGATCCACAGGCCCCAGGGCCAGGTGTCCGAGAGGTTGGTGCTTCCGCCGAGCCCGGCCACGAACCGATAGCCGAACGAGACCAGGCCGAACGCCATCAGGGCGAGCAGCACGAGGTTGAACCGGGTCCACATCGGGTGCCCGAGGCGCTCGAACTCTTCGTGGGCGTGGGCCTGCGGCGCGCGCGCGTCAGCGAGCATGTTCCTCCGCTGGAGGAATTTCGCGGCGCCGCCGAGCAGAGCACCGAGCGCGATCACGGCCGGGGCGACCAGGCGCAACGCCCTGCTGGCGTGCACGGGGACCGGTTCCGGACCGAGCGTCGGGAAGCCGAGTTTCTCAAACGGCACGGCCGAGAGATAGAGCACGCTCGTGCCGCCGGCCTCGCGTTCGCCATAGACGTGGTCGACATAGCGCTCGGGCCGGTGCTCGATGCGGCGGTGCGCTTCCTGCAGCATCTCCTCCCGGGTGCCGAAGTGCAGCGCGTCGGCCGGGCAGGCCTTCACGCACGCCGGCTGGACGATCTGGTCGACGAAGCTCTGCGTCTCTGCATCGGTCAGCGGCTCCCCGTTGCGTGACTGCGGTGCAGGCTGGTCGTAGCGATCCACGCAGTGCGTGCACTTGTGGATCTCCGGTGTATGCGAGTCCCAGTCCGCGGTCGGCACACCCCACGGGCAGGCCCACAAGCAGTAACGACAGCCGATGCACTGCGAGGAGTCGAACTCCGTCGGCCCATCCAGCCGCCGCTCCAACGCCGTAGTCGGGCAGGCGGCGACGCACGCCGGCTCGAGGCAGTGCAGGCAGCGCCGCATCACGAAGTCGGTGCGCAGACCGCCTGGAGAATCCTCGTCGATCAACTCGTGGAACGAGATCAGCGTCAGGGTCTTCGCGCTGAGCACGGCAGGATTCTGGAAGCCGAGCTCCGGGAGCAGTTCGGTCGACTCGCCATCGCGCTCGTTCCACTCCTTGCACGCCACCTGGCAGGCGCGGCAGCCGATGCAGTTCGTGATGTCGATCAGCGTCGACTTGACGGCTCCCGACGCGTCGCTCGTGTCGGTGACTGGCGTGGTCATGACGGTTTGCCCCGGAACCAGGATTTCCGCACTTTGCGTGACTCCACCTTCACGACGTCGACGAGGCAGGCCTTCGTCTCCTGCGTGCCCGCACCCGGGTCGACCGCATCGATCGTCAGGTGATTGACGCTGGGGCCGGTTGCCAGACCCTGGAAGCCCCAGTTGTACGGCATCCAGACGATGGTCACCTCCTGGCCATCGATGCGCAGCGGCTGCATCCGGCGCGTGACGACCGCCTTGACGACGACCTCGCCACGCGCGGACGACACCTTGACGAGATCACCGGTCGCGACCCCGAGCTTGCGCCCCAGCGACTCGGGGATCTCGACCACTGGCTCCGGCATCAGCTCGTTGAGCCATCCGATGTTGCGTGTCGTCGAGCCGCCGCACCAATGCTCCGGCACCGTCGACGTCATCAGCACGTACGGGAACCGCTCCTTGCTGCCGACCGGCTGGTGCGACGCAACGCGCGGGTACTTCAGCAGCGGATTGTGCGGCAGGCCGTGCAGCACGCTCGCGACCGGACTCTCGACCGGTTCGTACATCTCCGGCAGCGGCCCGTCCTTCGGCACGTAGCTCCAATCACGCGGGTAGTGCCGGTTGGTGGGGTCCGGGTCCTCGTATGCGGCGGCGAACAGCCGTGCGACGCCCTCCGCGTTCATGTGGAAGCTGCGGACGCCGTTGGGTGTGGATGGCCCGTCGGTGAGCACCGGCACGTCCGGCACGTCGTACCCGGTCCAACGCTGCTGCGCCTCGTCCCACCAGACGATCGGTTTGCTGCCTGGATAGGGCTTGCCGTGGCGATCGCAGGATGCGCGGTTGTAGAGCACGCGCATGTTGTTGGGCCAGGTCCAGCCGAAGTTGGGATAGATGCCGAGATTCCCGGGATCGGTGCGCCAGTCGCGGCGCTTGCTCAGATTCTCGCCCTTGCTGAAGACACCGGCGTAGATCCAGCAGCCCGAGGATGTCGAACCGTCAGCGCTGAGATCACCGGTCCGACTGACGAGCTCCCCCGCCTTCAGACCCCCTTGCGGCAGGTCGACCAGCGCACGGCCGTTGACCTCGCGCAGCAGGTCCTCGGCGGTCGTGTAGGTCCAGAACGCCTTCTTGATGATGTCGTCTTTCGGGTCGCGGCTGTCGTGCACGAAGTCCCGCACGCGGCGGAACACGTAGTCGACGATCTCGCCGTCGGGCAACGCCTGACCGGGCGGCTTCACTGCCGCATGACGCCACTGCACGATCGCGCCGGAGTTCGTGACCGACCCGTTCTTCTCCATGAAGAACGACGCCGGCAACAGCAACACCTCGGTCTGGATCGTCTTGGGATCGACTCCGGGCCGCTTCCAGAACGCTGCGGTCTCCGTCTCCCAGATCTCCTGCACTACCAGCATCTCGAGCTTGTCGAGCGCCTCGAACACGACCTTCAGGTTCGGCGAGCTGACCGCCGGGTTCTGACCCACGACCCACAGCATCTTCAGCGCACCAGCGAGCGCGCTCTCGAAGATGCCGTACGCGCTGTAGTCGCGCTTGGCGTTCTTCTTCGGCAGCCAGGCGTACGCGAAGTCGTTCTCGGGCGTGGCGGCGTCACCCCAGAACGCCTTGAGCAGATTGATCAGCCAGCGCCGGCGTGCCGTCCCGTTGTTCTCGGTCCACGCCGCGAGCGTCGGCTCGGTATGCACCGGGTTGTTGAGGTATCCGGGCAGATAGTTGTTGAGGAGCCCCATGTCACAGGCACCCTGCACGTTCGGCTCGCCGCGCAGCGCATTCACACCACCACCCGGCTTGCCCATGTTGCCGAGCAGCAGTTGCAGGATGGTCATGGCGCGGATGCCCTGCACGGCCGTCGTGTGCTGCGTCATGCCGAGCGCGTACAGGATGCTGCCGGGCCGGTGCTGCGCCAGCGTCTCGGCGATCTGCTGGATCTGCGCCCGTGGGATGCCGGTGATGCGCTCACCCACCTCGAGCGTGTAGCGGCTGAAGTGCTGCCGCAGGCGCGCGAAGACGCAGTGCGGATCGTCGAGACCCGCCGCCGACTTCGGCCGTCCGTCGGCGTCGAGCTGATAGCCCCACGTCCTCGTGTCGTACTTCAGGTCGTCGCCGTCGAAGCCGCTGAACACGCCGTCGTGGAACGCGAAGTCCGCGCTGCCGAGCAGCAGTGCATTGGTGTGCGTGACGACGTAGTCCTCGTCGAACAACCGGTGCTCGATCAGGTGGTGGATCAGCGCGCCGAGGAACGCGACGTCGGCGCCCGGCCGGATCCGTGCGAAGATGTCGGCTCCGGCCGAGGTCCGCGTGTAACGCGGGTCGACGTGGATCAGCAGCGCTCCGTTCGCTTGCGCCTTGCGGATCCACTTCATCGCCATCACGTGGTTCTCCGCCACGTTGCTGCCCTCGACCAGGATCACCTTGCTGTGCTGCAGGTCGGCCCAGTGGTTCGTCATCGCGCCGCGGCCGAACGTGGCCCCCAGACCGGGGACCGTCGGGCTGTGTCAAAGCCGTGCCTGATGCTCGACGAACACCAGGCCCATCAGCCGCGCCGCCTTCTGGAACAGGTAGCACTCCTCGTTCGTGTTCTGTGCCCCGCCCAGGAACGCGATCGCGTCCGTGCGATTGACCGGCACCTCGACGTCGCCCGCCTGCTCGGTGGCGATCCACGTCTCGTCCCGCGTCTGCTTGATCTTCCGCGCAATGCGCTCGGCGGCGTCCTTCCAGGTCAGCTCCACCCACTGGTCGCTGCCCGCCGCGCGCCACAGCGGCGTCTTCAGCCGCCGCGGCGATGCATGCGTCGGCAGCATCGCCATGCCCTTCACACACAGCGATCCAGCATTCACCGGGTGGTCGAAATCACCCTCCAGCGTGATCAGCTTCCCATCACGCACGGTCGCGACCATGCCACACCCGCACGAGCAGAAGTTGCACGCCGTCGTGAACTCCTGCACGTCCGCGAGCTTCAGTCGATCCACGGCCGACCGCAGCGCACTGCGGTCCACGAGGCCGGCGAGCGGCAGGCCCGCCATCCCACCGAGGCCCAGCTTCAATACCGTCCGGCGATCCATGCCCGCCGTTCCGTCCGATCCATCGGCCCGAGCTGCAGCGCCGTGTTCCATCGCGAACTCCAGATCCGGAGGTACCGATCCAAACCCAACGTGGACGCCGCGGAACTCTAACCCCGTGCTTCACGAAGTCCGCGAACCACGTCCAGCGACGTCCAACCTCGTCCAACCGCACGCTCCCCTTCCCCATCCCCTTCCCCTTCCTCGCCGTTCCCCAGCCCCAGCCCCAGCCCGAGCCCGTCCCCTTCCCGTTTCCCCGTTCCCCCGCCTACCTCCCCAGATCCACGAACACTCCGCCGTTCTCCTCCGCGAGGCTCTTCAAGAACGCCTTGTGGAACTCGCCGATCGCGATGGTGTGGAACACCATCTTGTAGTCCTGGTTCAACTCGACGACGGCCTTGCGGATCTCGTCGGTGTCGACCAGCTTGCCGACGCTGGGGCGGCCATCGCTGAGGAAGAAGACGGTGTCGATCTTGTTCTTCAGGGACGCCTTGCTGCCGGTCTGCGGACTGCTGGGCGGTGGCTCCTCGGGGTCGATCCCGAACGGAAACATCAGCGCCGCGAAGGTGTTGGTCTTGCCGGCCTCCAGGTTCGCCGAGCCGCCGAGACCGGCGCCGGCCAGGGCCTGCGCTTCGCTGCCGCCGATCGGCCGCAGGTTCTTCACCCAGGACTTGGCCGCGGTCTTGTTCACGATGTTGGCCGGGACGAGGAATTTCTTGAACGGCTTCACGTCGGTCGCGAATGAGACGACGTTGAACTCGACGTTCGGCCCGAGCCCGTCGATGGTGTTCAGCAGCTCGGTCTTGACGATCGTCAGCTTCATGAAGTTCTCGTATTGCCCGCCCTGGAACCGGGCAGTGTCGAGCACGAGGTCCTCCATCGAGCCGGAGACGTCGATGATGAACAGCACCTTGGTCGACGTGGTCGGGATCCCGCCGAACGTCGTCGTGTTCTCCTTCTTGCCGTAGAACGCGTCGCTGCGCTTGCGCGACTCGATCGCTTTGGCGAGCTCTTCGTCGGTCGGGATGCGCCAGTTGATCGACTGCAGTTTCTCCCACTGCGTCGCCCACTCGTCCGGGTCGGTCCCGAAGTCGAGGCTCGTGATCTTGAACAGGGCCTCGCCGGTCTCTTCGCGCAGGCGGCCGCCTTCGCGCATCAGCTCGATCAGCGGGTCGATCGCGTCCTGGATGCGCAGCTT
Organism: uncultured candidatus Brocadiaceae bacterium; assembly: GCA_964483245.1. Classification (GTDB taxonomy): domain Bacteria; phylum Planctomycetota; class UBA1135; order UBA1135; family UBA2386; genus CAZABP01. Next base: position 34,523 of record CAZABP010000007.1, read on the forward strand.
GGCGACGGCCTGCACGGCCGCGATCTTGACCTGCCACTCGCGGTCCTTCAGCAACGGCAGCACGAGCGGACCGAGCTCCTGCAGGCGCAGCGCACCGGTCGCATCGGTCGCAGCCATGCGCACGATCGCGTCCTTGTCCTGCAGCAGCGCGGCCAACGCCGGCTGCGCTTCGGCGCCGCCGATCTGGCCGAGCGCGCGCGCGACCGCGTAGCGGACGTTCGTCGGCGCCCGCTTGTCCTCGAGCACGAGCTGCACGAGGACCGGCCGGGCCGCCGGCACCCGCGCGCCGCCGAGCACCTCGATCAGCTCCGCGCGCCGGTCCTGGTTCTTCTGCTTCGGATCGGCGACCTGCGCAATCATCGCCGCGAAGGTCGGCTCCTCCTGATAGGTCACCAACACGGCCTTGGCGGCGTTGCGGATCGCTTCGTCCCGGTCGTCGAGCAGCGCGACCAGCTCGAGCGCCGCCTCGGGGCAGTCGTTCCCCTTCAGCGTGTAGATCGCCTCGACGCGTTCGGCCGGCTCCTTGAACGAGCGGAAGAACTTCTTGAACGTCGCGACCGCCTCCAGCTCCTGCTCGGTCGTCTGTCCGGGCAGGCCGAGGGCGAAGCAACAGAGTGCGAGCAGCGGAAGGATTCGTCGCATCAGCAGGTCGGGCGGGTGCGGCGGGGCGGGCGCAGGATACCGGAGTTCACCTCCCGCGGCGCCACCAGGACAGCCCCTGATCGCGCAGCAGGCTGCGGTGGATCACCCCGAGGTCTTCGTATGCCTGCCGGACGGCCGCAGCCGACTGCGCCGGTGGAGCCGGTGCGATGCGCGGCTTCAGCGTGTAGATCAGTCGCCCCGCCAGCTCCGCCTCGATCAGCCACGGCAACCGGAGCTGCGCGCGCGCCAGGGCCAGCGAGGCGAGCAGGTTCTCGAGACTGGTCCGGCCCGGTCGCTCGTGGGCAGCGAACTGCACGAACGGGAAGGCACCCAGCTCCGGATCGGCGCCGCGCGACGTCATGAGTTCGAGGCCCGGCTGCGCGGCGATCCAGGTCGCCAGTCCGTGCAATCGCGGGTCGACGCCGAGGGCCTGGGCCTCACGCCGCAGCCTCAGCTCCTCGACCTGCTCCGCCGCACCGGACAGCGCGCCACACAGCCCGCACTCCTGGAGCACGGAGCCATCGGCGGCGGTGACCAGCGTGAGCTGGCCGCTGCCGCATTCGTCGCAGCGCGCGAACACGACGGCAGGATAGCCGCCCGTGTGCGCGCGGATCAGTTCCCGTCCGGCTTCGGTGGGGTCGAGGGATCGACCACCGGCTGCGGGCTGCGGATCTCGCTCAGCCGGTTCTCCGCCTGCTGCTGGATCCAGACGTCGGCCGAGTCGTCGGTCACGCGGTAGCCGGCGACCGATTCTTTGCCGATCTCCTCGATCGCCTTGATCGGGATCACGACCCGGCTCGAGCGCATCTCCAGGATGACCTCCCCATCGGCAGCGCCACCGAGCAGCCGTCCACTCAGCGTGTTGTTGTTGGACAGGCGCACGTAGGCCTTCTCCGCCATCTTCAGCCGCTCGTACTCGGCGGTGCCGACGATCGTCAGCAATTCGAGGTCGTCGTAGGCGAGCGTGACCTCGCCCTTCTCGAGGTGCAGCGTGACGAACGTCGACTCGACGATCTTGACGCGGCCGATGAAGAAGTTGCCGTTGTGCAGCTGCGCGAGCGCCTGCGTGCCGGTCACGATCCCCTGTGCAATCGCCGGCACCTGCGGGGACTTCGGACCCTGGTCCGGCAGCTTGCTGAACATGACGTCATCCCCGACCGGCAGCAGGGCCTGCGTGCCCTGCGCCTGCTCGGCCGGATCCACGGCAGCGACATCGACCGGCGGATACTGCGCCCCGAGGTCGCCCGGGTCGGTCGGCGGCAGCGGCCGCACATCACCGGACTCCGGCAGGTGCGTACCGAGCAGCGCGCGCAGCTTGCGGCCCGCTTCGCGGGCCAGCTCCTCGCGCGTCCGCGCGACCGGCGGCGTCGGATCCAGCTCGACGACCGGACGCGTGATCGGATCGACCAGCGGATCGCGCGGGTCCCGCGGCGGCTGCGGATCGGTGTCGGTGGGAGTTTCGATCGGATCCGGCACGAGCGGCGCCAGCTCGATCGGGTCCTGCCGCGGCCGGTCGATCTGGACGACCTCGGTCTGCTCCGGCTGCTGTTCGAGGAACGGCAGCCACTGCGAGATCTGTTGCCTGACCGGTTCGAACATCTCCGGCGAATACCAGTACGCCCCGCCGGCGCCAGCGATCAGCATCGCAGCGACGCCCGCGACCCAGCGCAGGCGGCTGCGCCGGCGCGGCATCTCGTGCAGCGTGCCCCCGCCCGTGTCGGCGTCGGCGTAGGCCTCGGCGTAGTCGCCTTCCGCCTCGAGCTCCGGCTCCGGGTCGTCGTAGTCGCCGGCCGGCGCCATGCCTTCGGCCTGCTCCGCCTGCTCGGTGCCGGCATCCAGCTGCGTGATGTCGATGTCTTCCCAGCCCTCTTCCGGAGTGCCGCCGCTGCCGTCGTGTAGCAGCGAACCGCCCCCGGCTGCCGCTGCCTGCGCGTATTCGGTGTCGCCGCCGGCGAACTCATCCTCCTGCGGCTCTTCGTCGACGAACGCGACGTCGTTCGGATCGAAGTCGATGTCGACCTCCTGCACCGCGTCGAGCGACGCCGGCAGCTCCTGCCCCTCGACCGGCAGGCCCATCTGCTCCGGGGTCAACTGCGCACCACCCCAGCTGCTCTCCGCGTGCTCCTGGAACGACGGCAGCTCGGTGTCGAACTCGCTCCCGGCGATCGGTGCCGCGAACAGCACGTCGTCGGCGTCCGGCGCACCCTGCGCGTGCCGCGTCGTCTGCGCGGCCGACGACCACGGGTCCGCCAGCTCCTGCTGTTCCGCCGTCGGCTCCGCGTCGCCGTCACCGGCCGGCAGGTCGCCGAACAGCTCCGCTTCGTCCTCGGCCTCGGCCAGCTCGGCGGCGAACTCCTGCTCGTCCCCCCCGTCCGCATCCCCGCCCGGCGCACCGTGCGCAGGTCGCAGATGCCGAGGAAGCTCCTGTTCCTCCGCGCCGGAACCCGCGCCCTCGTCGAGACCTTCGACGACGAAGAAATCCTCTTCGAACAGATCGTCGTCTTCGTAGCCGTGATCGCCGGTCATGCCGCGGTCTCCTGGGGAGGCAACTCTCTCGGCCTCCCTATCGGCAGGATGGCGCCGGTGCATGAACCGCCCCCGCCGGCGCCGGCCGGAACCGGCCATGCCGGTGGGTCGCGTGCGTCCGCGGGCTATCCCGGATCCAGCGCCGCCAGCTCGATCGCGATCGGCGAGTTCGGCAGCAGCCGGCGGACCCCGCCGCGCAGCAACGTGAGCCCGAGCAGGTCGATGTGCTCGAGCAGCGGGATCAGGAATTTGCGGCTCGTCTCGAATGCGTCGCGCAGACCCGGGATGTCGAGCTCCCCACCGTGCGCGAGGCAGTTGCGCCGCACGGCCAGCAACGCCGTGCGCAACGTCGCAGCCGACCACAGGTGGTCGCCGATCGGCTCGAGCCGGCCTTCGTCGATTGCGCGGCTGGCCAGGCTCTCGAGCCGCGCGGCCGGCAGCCGCAGCTCGGTGGCCAGCTCCGCGCGCGTCGGCGGGCGGAACGCCAGCTCGTCGCAGCGGGCGACGATCCGCTCCAGGTCGCTCTGGTCCTGCGGCGGCAGCGGCCGCATCCGATCGACGAACAGCAGATTGCCGTGCGCAGCTGCGCGCACGCGGCCGGCCTGCTGCAGGCGGTCGAGCACGGCAGCCAGCAGCACCGGAGTCAGCGTGCGCGTCGTGCGCAGCGCGGCGCGGCGCACCGACGCCGCATGCGGGCGATCGCGCAGCAGCTTCGCCACGGAGTCGGCGAGCTCCCGTTCCGCGGCGGCGGTCGCTTCGATCGAGAAGATCCGATCACCGCGCTCGTGCACGTGCACGTCGGCGAGCTCCGGGACCAGCGCGCGCACATCCGCTTCGGTCTGCCCGAGCGCAGCCGCGAGTTCGCCCGGCGAGCGTCCGGCCGGTCCGGCCTGCTGGATCTCGGTGGCGATCCGTTCGGCGAGGTTGCCGCCGGCGGCGCGCAGCTGACCGAGCTCGTCGTGCAGCGCGCGACGGCGGAGCTTCCCGGTGGCCTGCACCAGGCGCACGACCTGGCCACCACCGACCGTGACCGGCGGTGTCTGCGTCCGCAGCAGGAACCGGTCCCCCGGCGCGCAGCAGCACGCCTCGTCGAGCTCGATCCGCGCGAGGCAGCGTTCCCCGGGCGTCAGCGCATCGCGGTCGAGCAGCACCAGCGAGCCGAGGGTCTCGGTCGTGCCGGTGTGGAACCGCATCGCATGCCGATGGCGGATCGCCGGTGCGCGCGCCAGCAGCCGCAGCTCCAGATCCACCGTGGTGCCGGAGCCGAAGATCCCGGGCGCCGCCGCGACCTGGCCGCGGCGCACGCCGAGATCGCGCGCATCCGGCACCGACAGCGCCGTCGAATGCCCGGCCTGCGCGACTTCCACCGCGCCACCGAACGCCTGCACTGCGCGCACGCGCGCGCGGCCGCCGCTCGGCAGGAACTCCACCTCGTCACCGATCCGCATCGTCCCGCTGACCGGCACGCCGGTGACGACGGTGCCAATCCCTTTGAGCTGGAACACGCGCTGGATCGGCATCCGGAACGGACCGGCCGCCTCGTGCGCTGGCGCCTCGAGCGCCATCGCTTCCAACCGGCGGCGGAACTCGTCGATGCCGTGACCGGTCACGGTGCTGACCGGCACGATCGGCGCATCCTGCAGCGAGGTCCCTTGCAGCACCTCGCGCACCTCCTCGGCCGCCAACGTCCTGGTGTCCTCGTCGACGAGGTCGACCTTGGTCAACGCAACGAGCCCGCGGCGGACTTCGAGCAGGTCGAGGATGTCGAGGTGCTCACGCGTCTGCGGCATGACCCCGTCGTCGGCCGCGACGACCAGGATTGCGAGGTCGAGGCTGGTGCAGCCGGCGACCATGTTGCGCACCAGCCGCTCGTGCCCCGGCACATCGATCATGCCGAGCAGGCGGCCGTCGGCGAGTCGCAGCGGCGCGAAGCCCAGGTCGATCGTCATGCCGCGCTCCTTCTCCTCCTTGAGCCGGTCGGGATCGATGCCGGTCAACGCGCGCACCAGCGAGCTCTTGCCGTGATCGATGTGGCCGGCGGTGCCGACCATGACCGGATGGATCGCGCGGTGCGCGAGCGGAGTGCCGCCCACGGTCAGACTACTCCGACGGGTACAGGATCCGCTGACAGGACTTGCACTGCACGACTGCCGTGCCGCCGAGCAGGCGGGCATGGTCGGACGTCGTGACCTTGGTGTAGCAGCCCTGGCAGACGGACACGTTGCCGCTGATCTGCGCCGCGGCGATCGCGAGGCCGTCGCGCGCCCCGAACAGCCGCTCGTACAGCTCGAGCAGGTCGCGCGGGATCCCTTCCAGCAGCGCCGGCCGTCCGGTCGCCTTCCGCTCGATCGCCTGCTTGCGCGTGGCGACGAGGTCCGCCGCCTCGCGTTGGAAGCCGGCGAACACGCGCTCCTCCTCGGCGTACGCACTCCCGGCCCGGTCGGCGACGGCGCGCAGCTGTTCGAGTTGCTCGAGCAGCGCCAGGCCCTCCTCCTCCATCTTGCTGCGCTCCTTCTTGACCGACTCGATCTGGAACAGCGTCGCCTGGTACTCGGCGTTGCTCTTGACCGCGTTCAGCCGCGCGTCGAGCTTCTTGATCTCGTCATCGGCCTGCTGCACGCCCTTGTCGAGGGTCCTGCTCTGCACTTCGGCGTGCTGCAGCGCCTCGCGCGCCTGCTCGTGTTCGGTGCGGGCGCGCTGCAACTGCCGGCCGCGGCGCTGCTCCTCGGCCGGCACCGAATCGAGTTCCCGGCGCATGCGCGCCAGCTCCTGGTCGAGGGCCTGCAGGCGCAGCAGCTTGGCGAGGTCTGGATGCAATGCGGCGGGCGGCGGAGTTGGGGGCAGGGCAGTCTAGGGTGCGCCCGCGGAATGTCGAGGCCGCTGCGGTACGCCGCGCGGCACGCACGCCGGTGCCGCGCCGGCCGCGTACCCGCGCACCGCGGCTCAGATCTCCGGCGTCCCGTCGAGGAAACCGGACAGCCGGCGCGCCCGGACCGGATGCTGCAGCTTGCGCACCGCCTTGGCCTCGATCTGCCGCACGCGCTCACGCGTGACGCGGAAGATCCGCCCGACCTCTTCGAGCGTGTACGTGTACCCGTCGCCGATGCCGTAGCGCAGCTTGATGATCTCGCGCTCGCGGAACGTCAGCGTGCTGAGCACGCTCTCGATCCGCTCCTTCAGCATCTCGCGGCTGGCGGAGATCGCCGGCGACTCGGTGTTCTCGTCTTCGATGAAATCCCCGAAGTACGAGTCGTCCGAGTCCCCGATCGGCCGGTCCAGGCTGATCGGGTGCTTGCTGATCTTCATGACGCGGTTCGCTTCCTCGACCGAGATGTTCGCGGCCTCGGCGATCTCCTGGATCGTCGGCTCGCGCCCCTTGGTCTGCAGGAGCTTCTTGGTGATGTTCCGCATCTTGCTCATCGTCTCGATCATGTGGACCGGGATGCGGATGGTCCGCGCCTGGTCGGCGATCGAGCGCGTGATGGCCTGGCGGATCCACCAGGTCGCGTAGGTCGAGAACTTGTAGCCGCGGCGGTACTCGTACTTCTCGACCGCCTTCATCAGGCCGGTGTTCCCCTCCTGGATCAGGTCGAGGAACGACAGCCCGCGGTTGCGGTACTTCTTCGCGATCGAGACGACCAGCCGCAGGTTGCCCGACGACAGCTTGCGCTTGGCGTCCTCGTAGCCGTCGTGCGCGCGCTTGACGAACAGCAGCCGCCGCTCGAGCTTCTCGATCGACTCGAGCCCGTCGATCTGCAGCTCGCGCAACCGGTCGCGCAGCTCGACCGCGAGCGGGTTCGCCGCCTGCGCGCCACGGTAGTTCTGCAGCTTGCGCTCGATGCGCCGCATCTCGTTCAGGCGGCTCTCGAGCAGGTCGATCATCGGGCGGACCTTCTTGCCCTGCAGGTTCAGCTCCTCGATCAGCATGACCGCCTTGCGGCGGCGCATGAAGATCCGCTTCTTCAGCCGCGTCGCCTCGCCCGGGCGCGCCTTGTCGGCGAGCAGCACCGCGAAGTCGAGCTTGGCCGCGTCGTAGATCCGCTGCAGCGTCTCGATGTTGCCCGGCAGGCGGTTCGACAGGTCCGCCTTGCCGACTTCAGGATCCTGCTGGTTGACTTTCAGTGTGCGGTCGAACGCCAGCTCGCCGCGCACGACGTCCTCGAGGATCGAGATCGCGCTGCCGAGTCCGAAGCCGGAGCTGAGCACCTCCTTGCGGAACTGCTTGCGCGTCAGCTCGATCTTGCGCGCCAGCGAGATCTCCTCCTCGCGCGTCAGCAGAGGGATCTCGCCCATCTGCGTCAGGTACATCCGGACCGGATCGTCGATCTTCTCCGTGATGTCGACCGTCGGTGCGGTCAGATCCGCCTCGGTCGGCACGGTCGGCAGCGCCGTGCCGCCGGTGAACACGTCACGCTCGAGCTCGCCGAACGGCTCGTCGTCGTCGCTCTCGAACGGATTCGGCTCCTCGCCGCCCTTCCCCTTCTTCCCCTTCTTGCCGGCGTCCGCGCTCTCGACGAGATCGAGGCCCGCATCGTCGATCATCGCCATCGCCGCTTCGATCTTCTCGGGCGTCGAAGCATCGGCCGGCAACGCGTCATTGAGCTGAGCGAGGGTCACGCGGCCGGTGCGCCGGCATGCCTTGATCAGCTTCTTGATCGCGGATTCGTAGCTCTCCATCTGGGGGTCGGTTGCGCGGGATTAGGGGCTCGGAACTCGGGATGCCGCGGCTGTCCTCGTGCGCTGCAGCAGCGGCAGCTACGACGACAGATCGATGGCGTTGGGGGTAGCCGCCTCGCGGCAGCGGGAACGTGGAGAGAGATACGTCGGACGACGCCGGGGGGATCGGCCGGAGTTGAAGGCGGAGAATGATACCCGCGCGGATCCCTCACGCATCCCGCAGGAGCGTCAGATACCGCTGGGTCAGCTCTTGCACCCTCGCCTGGTCTCCGGCCGCCTCGGCCTGCCGCAGCTCGACGCGGGCCTTTTGGGCCTGCTCCCGCGCCTGCGCAAGGCGCAGGCCGCGGACCGCCGCTCGGAACGAGAGTTCCGGGTCCGCGGACGCCTGCCCGCGGGTGTGCGCATCGGCGACCAGGGCGCTCAGGGCTGGCTGGCCGGCGGCAGCCGTGAACGCCCGCTGTTGGACCTGCTCCGGGCGCGCCTCCCCGCCGGCGACCGCGCCCCGGATCGCCACCACCACGGCCTGCAGCCCCGGATCCTGGAGGAGCCCATCCGGCAGCTCGGCGACCAGCTCCGGCCGGTGCAGCAGGCTGGCCAGGACCTCCGCCTCCGCCTGCAGGCCGGGGCTGACCGCTGCCGCCGGCGCGGCGCCGGTGGCTGGCGCCCCCGGGCCCGCGCCCGCAGCAGGTGCCGGCCCGGTCCCCGCGCGCTCGACCTGCGGGCGCAGACGGCGCCGCAGCGCGCGCACCAGCAGCTCCGGCGGCAAGCCCAGCTGGCCCGCCATCCGGCCGAGCATGACCTGCCGCACCGCATCCTGGCCCACGCCCGCCAGGATGCCCGCGCACTCCGCCAGCGCCGGCTCGACCTGCGCTTCGTGCGACCAGTCGTGCCGCTCGCGCAGCAGCCGGAACCAGACCGCCATCGCGTCCTCTGCGGCATCGATGCGCTGGCGCAGGTCGGCGCGCCCGGCTTCGACCGCGGCGGCGTCCAGCCCTGGGCGTGCCGCGACGCGATCGGCCGGGTCGGTCCCTTCCGGCAGCAACGCGATCCGCAGCTCGAGACCGGAACCGGCCAGCTCGCGGAACGCGCGGTCGGCGGCACGCCGGCCGGCCGCGTCTCCGTCGAACAGCAACACGATCCCGCCGTCCGGTCCCCCGGCATACCGCTGCAGCTGGCGCACGTGATCGCTGGTCAGCGCCGTGCCGAGCGTCGCCACCGCGCCGGTGAAGCCGGCGAGATGGCAGGCGATCACGTCGGTGTATCCCTCCATGACCACGATGCGCCGCGTCCCGGCGCGTTTGACGTGGTCGAGACCGAACAGCAGCTTGCGCTTGTTGAAGAACGGCGACTCCGGCGAGTTCAGGTACTTCGGCTTCTGATCGCCGAGCACGCGCCCACCGAACGCGACGACGCGCCCGCGCTCATCCACGATCGGAAACATCACGCGCCCGCGGAACGGCTCGCTGTGATCCTGACGCAGCAGCCCCGCCTGCTCGAGCAGCGCAAACGGCAACTGCTGCCGCCGGGCGAACTCGAGCAGCCTGCCTTGCGCCAACGGATGCCAGCCGATCCCAAACGGGAGCACGGCGTCGCTGAGACCGCGGCGCTGCAAGTACGCGCGCGCCTCGCCGCCGGACGGGCCGGCGAGCTCCTGCGCGAAGAATCGGCGCACGTGATCCAGCGCCTGCGCAGGATCCGGCCCGCGTGGCTGGCTGCGTTCGCCGCGGAACATCCCTTCGACCGGGATGCCGGCGCGCGCGGCGAGCCGCTCGCAGGTCTCGCGGAAGGTCCAGCCTTCGCGCTCCATCAGGAATGTGAACAGGTCGCCGGCCTTCTGGCAGCCGAAGCACTTCCAGTGTTGTGAGTCGGGCCAGACCGTGAACGACGGCGTCTTCTCCTGGTGGAACGGACACAGCGCAACCAACACGCGCCCGCGCCGCTGCAGCGGGACGTACGACTCGATCAGCGCGACGAGGTCGTTCGCCTCCTTGATGCGCTGCTTGATCGATTCGAATGAGGTCATCGCGCGTACCGCCGCCGACTGATCGGGACGATAGCATCCGGTGCGGCGCGGACGCTGTGGCAGGTGGCCGCGCCGCTGCGATCCCGACCACAGGGACGATCCATCCTCAACCGTCGAGAACCAACAGCGCCAGCGTCTCGTCGCCGACGAAGTGAGCGATCCGAGACCGCGCCATGCGCAGGCGGTCGACAATCTCCGAGTTGGTCAGGTTGTGTCCGGCGAGATAGACGACCTTTGGTGGAGCACCATGCAGCACGCTGAGGCGCTCGAAGTCCTCATCGCGTGTGAGAAGCACGAGGCGGTTGGCTCGAGCGTGGTCCCAGACCGCTCGATCACTCGCACCGGTTCCGATGCTCGCGCGAACGTGCGTCGAGCCGGGGTATTCCGCGCAGAGCCGACCGAGGATGGCCTCTGACAGATTCTCGTCCAAGAGGAGTCGGATCCCGGTCATGCGGCCGGATCAACTTGAATGCGACGTTCCCGGGCTGCGGCGAAGGCGAGGCACGCGAGGACGTCCTCGTGCGTGAGTTGTGGAAAGTCGCTGAGCAGCTCCTGTTCGGACCTGCCGCTGGCAAGGAACTCGAGGATCTCGCCGACGGTGAGGCGGGTGCCGCGCACGCACGCCTTGCCGAAGCGGATCTCTGGGTCGATCGAGATGCGGTCGAGTGGATTCATGGTGCCAAGAGCATGTCGGAGTCTAGCCCAACTCGTCGCACGCCAGGCGTCCGCAGCTCACTCGCTCCAGGCACGGCCCGCCCTCAGAGTCCGCACGCTGCGGAACAGCGCGGCGCCGCTCGACGAAACGAAGCGCCGTCTATCCCTCCCCCATCGCCCGACTCCCGCGCCACAGGTTCAGGTACTCCTCCGCCGCGATCTCATCCGGGCGCTGCGTTGCGACGGCGCGCGCCGCATCCGGCAACAGCCGCCCCGCGTCCTGCTGCCAGCGTGCCCAGCTCGCGCCGACCTGCTTGCGGCGCGACGCGAACGACGCGCGCAGGAACGCGGCGAACGCGCGGCGCGCGGCGACGTCCAGCGTCCACAGTGATGCATCCGCACGCCGGCGCAGCCGCAGGATCGCCGAATCAACGCGCGGCCGCGGGCGGAACACGTCGCGGCCGACGCGCCGCAGCAGCTCGACGTCGTAGCCGAGCTGCAGCAACCGCGACAGGGCACTCGCGTCCCGGCCGCTGCGCGCCTGCATCCGTTCGGCGAAGTCGAGCTGCACGAGCAACACGGCGCGCTCCGGCACGCGCGGCGCCACCGGCAGGCGCGCGACGAACGGTCCGCTGATCGCGTACGGCAGGTTCGCACCGATCAGCAGGTCACCCGCCTGCTGGCGCCGCTGCAGCGCATCGGCGACCGGCGGCGCCAGCTCGTCGCCGGCGCCGAGCACATCAGCGTGCACGAGTTCGACGCGCGACGCATCCGGCCAGCTGGTGAGTTCCTCGCGCAGCAGTTCGACCAGCTTGCGATCGATCTCGACGGCGACGACGGCGCCGGCCAGCGCGGCCAGCTCACGCGTCAGGAACCCGAGCCCGGCGCCGACTTCGAGCACGAGATCGGCGCGGGTCGGGGCGAGTTCCTGCGCCAGCAACCGCTGCAGCGTCGGATCGAGCAGGAAGTTCTGGCCCCAGCGCTTGGACGGCCGGAAGCCGCGCGCCGCCATGCGCTCGACGTAGCGCGCGAACGACTCGCGCTCGGTCATGCGCGCGGCGTCATGGCGCCAGCAGCGACGCCAGGAACGCCGCCGTCGCGTTGCTCGTGCGCACGGACTCGCGCAGCTCGACCCACGCCTCGCGGAACAGGTTGTGGTACGACTCGCGCTGCATCATGCGGCGCAGCTCGCCGCGCAGTTCGGGCGCCGCCGCAGCATCTTGTTGCACCAGCGCCTCGAGCAGCTCGCCCGGTGTCGTCGCGACGCGCAGGCCAACCCGATCGCTCCACTCGGCAGGCAGCATCTCGACGACGAGCGCCGAGCTGCCGTCGGCCGCACCCTCGAACACGAGCACGCCGAAGTGCCCGCCGACGACTTCGCGCGGCAGCTCGTCGTGCAGTACGGCCGCCGCATGGATGCCGCCGAGCCAGGCGCCAGCGCTGCGCCACAACCGCAGCGACGGCGGCAGCCGCTCCCAGGAATCGACGAGCCCCTGGTATGGCCCGCCGATCCGCCAGCCGAGCGGGAATGCGCTGTAGAACCACGCCGGCACCGACTCGGTCCACTCGGCGACGTTGCCGATCAGGTCGTAGCAGGCCTCGCCGCTGCGGCCGGACTCGAACACCCCTGCCGGCATCGCGCGCCCGAGTCCGAGATCCCCGGTGTTGGCAGCACCCGGATTGCTGCGATCCCCCCACGGAAACCGGTAGCGCGGGCGTCCGCCGCCGCCGGCGGCGAACTCCCACTCGTCGCGGCGCGGCAGCCGCGCCCAGCGCCAAGCGGCGAATGCACGCCCCTGCGCCAGCGTGACGCGAGCCATCGGCAGCGTGCCTTCGCCGCGGCCGACGTTGGTCAGCAGCGGCAGTTGGGCGTCGCTCGGCACCGCCGAGCTCTGCGCGAGGAACTCACTCCAGTCGCGGCGCGTCGTCTCGAACCGGTCGAGCAGGAACGGCCCGCCGGCGGCGGCGGGGCGGACATACAGCACGAGATCCTGCAACACGCCATGGCGCAGATGGCGCGGCACCCGCGGCGCCGTCGTCGTCTCGCCGGCGCAGCCGGCAGCCAACAGCAGCAGCGCCGCGATCCGGATCACTTCTCCAACATGAGGATCTCGACGCGCCGGTTCTGACGCTTCGCGTCGGCGCCATCACCTGGGTTCGCCGGCCGCCATGGGCCGAAGCCGGCGGCTGAGATCGTCTGCTCGCCGACGCCCTGGCTGATCAGGTAGTGCGCAACGGAGAACGCGCGCGCCAGCGACAGCTCGAGGTTGTTCTTCCACGGGCTGTTGCGGATCGGATCGGAGTCGGTGTGACCGTCGACGCGCAGCTTCTTGCCGGACTGTTTGAGCGCCGACACGAGCTCACCGAGCGTGCGCTTGCCCTGTTCGGTGACCTCGGCCGAGCCGGAGGAGAACAGCACCTCTCCCTGCACCTCGAACGCGTACCCCTCGGCGGTCGGTACCAGGCTGACGCCGGCCGGCAGCGCGCGGCCGCCCTTCTCGAACTCGGCGAGCAGCTCGGCGAGCCGGCGCTTCTGCGCGTCGAGCTCCGCCGCGTCGGCAGCGCGGCTGCCGAGCTTGGCGACCGCGTCGGACAGCCGCACGTTCTCGTGCTCGAGCTCGCCCTGGTAGCGCTTGAGATCCTCCAGCTGCCGTTGCAGCGCGGCATTCGCCGCCTTGCAGTCGCGATACTGCGACTCGCTGACGCAGGACGCAAACGTGAGCAACAGTGCGGCCGCGCCGCAGCGCGTCCATGCGAACGATCCGGTCATCGGAAGCCCCTCCTGTTCGATCCTTGGGTGAACCTCATCTGGTGCGCGAACGCGCGGCCCCGGGCGCTGCCCGCGCCGTGACCGCCCGCCGGCGGAGGTTCGTACCGGGATCACGCTCCCGAAGCCAGCACGACGTCGCGCGCTGCGGCCCGGATGCCCCCGGCGCCGCGCGCGGACCATGTGGCTGTTCGCGGCTACTTCGCGAAGACGCCCAGCGGCCCGGTCGGGCCGAGGTCGAACACGACGTGGTAGACGGCGAACATCCCGTACAGCATCACGAACGTGCCGATCAGCGCCGCCGCGGTCACCCAACCCGGCTCGTGCTCGGTCTCCTCGACCTCGATCCGCGCGCGGGCCGAGGTCCGGGCCGGCGCCGCCGCACCACGGCGCGGGGCCGCAGCGACCTCGACGACCTCTTCCTCGACCAGCAGCGTCTCCTCGGCCGACAGATCTTCGGTGACCATGCCGGTCGCGTCGTCCTCGAGCGCGTCGGCGAACACCAGCTCCTCTTCGCCGGTGCGACGCGTGCGCAGGGCATCGACGTCCTCGCGGCGGAACTTCATCGAAGAACTGCCCTCACGGAAGGCACGGATCTCGCCCTCGGACACGAGCTTCTTGAGCTCTTCGCTCTTGAGGTTCAGCTCGCGCAGGGCCTTCTCGAACGACAGATAGTCTTCGCTGGGATTCGACACGTCAGGGAGCTCCGGATCGTTGGCTGAGGAGCGGGGGTTGGGAGTGGGGACGAAAGCGGCGCAGGAGTCTACCGCCTCTCCGTGCCGGTGCGACCCGGCTCCGGCGCGGTTCCCGTGCTCGCGGGGGCCTCGGCCGGGACGCTCGGTCCGGCCGTATCGGTGATTCCCCGCCGCTCGAACAGCTGCTTCAGCTGCCGGTAGCTGTACTCGGACTCGTCGTTGTACCCCTCGAGCTGGAGATCCAGCTCGATGTTGCGGGCACCGACGAGATGGATCCGGCGCATGCTGTTGGTGCCGCCGCGTGCTTCGTAGACCGCGAGCTGGCGGCGCTTGGTGTCGATCAGGTACAGCACCGACGTGCCGACGCCGTAGCTGCCGGTCACGGCGATCATGCCGTCGCCGCTCATCGCGCTGCTGTCGTCGCCGCCGTACACCATCGGGGTGGACGGCGGAGTCGACGTCGTCGACCGGTTGCGCCCGGCGGGCGGCGTCGGCGGCTCACGTCCCTGCAGATCCGGCCGCATGCCCGGCTCGCCGGCGTGCAGCGCAGCCGGGACAGGCAGCCAGCTGCTGCCGGCCAGGAACGCGACCGTCGCGATGCACAGCGACGCGAACAAGCCCGGGAACCGCAGGCGGCCGCCGGGACCTGGCGAGGAAGGCGTGCTCATCGGGCGCGGGAGAGTAGCGGATCCCGGCCGCGGTGCGCTAGCCGGCGGACCCTGGCCCGCCTGATTCGCGAACCCCTGCTGCGAACGGCGCAGCATCGCGCACCGCGCGCCTCGCGACGGGCTTCACGAATGATGCGGGCTCGGCAGCCGCAGCGTCACGCGGAACCCCTCGCCCGGCCGGCTGTCCAGCTCCATCTGCCCCTCGTGGTTGCGCACGATCGAGAAGCAGATGAACAGCCCGAGGCCGGAGGCGTCCGGCCGGTCCTTGCTCGAGAAGAACGGATCGAGGATCCGCGGCAGCAGGTCCGGCTCGACCCCGGGGCCGTTGTCGGCGACTTCGAGCAGCACGAAGTTCCCCTCGGCGCGGCCGGTCACCCGGATCCGACGTTCCCGCTCGACCGTCTCGAGCGCATCCGCAGCGTTCAGGAACAGGTTCAGGAACACCTGCTGGATCTCGTGCAGGTCCCCGACCACCTGCGGCAGGTCGTCCGGCAGCTCGATCTGCAGCTCGATCCGGCTGTGCGCGAACCGATGTGCGACCAGCGCGCGGGCCGCCTCGACCGCGGCCCGCGCCGCGAACGGCTTCGCCGTCACGGCGCGCGGCGAGAACTCCAGCACGCGGCGCGCGATCCCGGCGATCCGCTCGAGGCCGTCGCGCACGAGACCGAGGTAGACCCGGTCCCGCTCGCCCAGATCGGTGCGCTGCTCGAGCCGCCGCACGGCGTTCAACATCCCACCGATCGGATTGTTGATCTCGTGCGCGATGCCTGCCGCCAGCGTCCCGATCGCGGCGAGTCGCGACGAGACCAGCAACGCGCGCTCCTTGCGCTGCGCCTCGGCCGTGGCCGCGGCGACCGCCTCCTCGAGCTCCGTCGTGTGCCGGCGCACGCGGTCCGCCATCGCGTCGAACGCACCGATGACGCCATCCAGCTCCGCCGGACGCGGCACCTCGGCCAGGCGCGCGGTGTAGTCCCCGGCGCCGATCCGGCGTGCGGCCCCACCGAGTGCCCGCAGCGGCTGCACGACCGAGCGACCGATCAGGAAGAACCCGACCGCCGCGAACACCAGCGTGCTGACGAGCAGCGCCCCTGCCAGCAGCCCGAACGACAGCGTCGGACTCGGCACATTCGGCACGTACCAGACCCCGGCCAGGATGTTGCCGGCTTCGAGCGGGATGCAATAGCCGTCGTCGACGGCGACTTCGCCGCGCCGCGCGAGCGCCGCCTGCATCCCTTCGCGCAGGGCCGCGAGCACCGCCGGCGTGCGCTCGCGGTCGACCGCGCCGAGCGGATTCAGCTCGACCAGCGCCGGCGCACCGATCCGGCTCCCGGTCCAGACGTAGACGTCGGACAGCCAAGACTCGAGCCCTTCGCCGGCCAGCGCACGGCGGACCCAGTTCGCGTCCACCTGCTCCCCGCCGGACGCGGCGACGGCGCCGGCCAGCGCCGAGCTCAGGATGCTGCCGTAGGCGCGCGTCGCCCGCGCCAGCTGGTCGCGCTGCGCCACCAGCGAGGTCCCCTGCAGCGCGAGCAGCACCAGCAGGTTCAGCAGCAGGATCGACAGCAGCAGGCGCGCGCGCAGCGACACCCGGTCACCGGATGCTCTGCATCAACTTCAGCAGCGGCGCGAACAGCGCGAACACGATCAGTCCGACGACGACCGCCATGAACACGAGCAGGATCGGATCGATGATCTTGAACACCGTGTCGACCGTGCGCCCGACCTCGGTCTCGTAGCGGCGCGCGATCTTCTGCAGCATGTTGTCGAGCTCGCCGGTCTGCTCGCCGACGTCGACCATGTTGACGACGACGTCGTCGAAGATCCCGCTCTCCCCCATCGGCACCGCGATCCCCGCCCCCTCGCTGATGCTGGAGCGGATCCGCGTGACGGCGCCGCCGAGTGCCACGTTGCCGACCGAGCCGCGCACGATGTCGAGCGCCTCGAGGTGCGGCACGCCGCTCTGGATCAACGTCCCGAACGTCGCCGCGAACCGCGCCACCAGCGCCTTGCGCACCAGGGTCCCGAACAGCGGGATCCGCAGCAGCAGCCGGTCACGCCCGAGCCGGTAGCGCGGTGCGCGCACCAGCAGCAGGCGGTGCAACGCGATCAGCAGGCCGATGCCCGCCGCGTAGGCCCACCACCAGGAGCCGATGTGCTCGCCGAGGTTGATCACGAACTGCGTGATCGCCGGCAGCTCTTCGATCGAGCCGAATTGCTGCACGAAGATGTCCTTGAACCGCGGGATCACGAACAGGAACACCAGCACGAGCACGCCCGCCGCGACGCACAGGATCGCGACCGGATACGCGAGTGCACCGACGACGCGGCTCTTCAGCGCCTGCGCGGATTCGAGGAAGCTCGCGAGCCGCAGCAGGATCTGGTCCTGGATGCCGCCCGCCTCGCCGGCGCGGATCATGTTCGTGTAGAGCCGGTCGAAGACCCCTTCGTGCTTCGCCATCGACTCCGACAGCGAAGTCCCACCCTCGACGTCCTCGACGAGCTCGGTCAGGATCCGCTTGAGCTGACCCGGCGGAGTCTGCCCCTCGAGCACGCGCAGGCTGCGCGCGATCGGGATCCCGGCGTCGAGCAGCACGGCGAGCTGCGTCGTGAACTCGGCCAGCAGCGCCGGCGTGACGCGACGGCCGCGCCAGCGCGACCCTGCGTGACCGTTCTGCTGGGCAGGACTCTCGGCCGGGAGCGCGCGGGTCGGCGCAACCTTCCGCTGCAGTTTCTTCGGCATCTGGCTCGGATTGGGTGCGGGCTGGGCCGGCCCGCGACCATGGTGCAGAGGCGGCACCCCGGCCACAAGGGGACGCTGGCGCGCGTCAGCTGCCGAACAGCTCGCCCACGACATCGATCCCGAGCCCGGCGTGCAGTCCGGCCACGCCGAGCAGCAGGACTCCGGCCACCAACACCAACCACGGCCAGCGCGGTGCGAGCAGGCTCGGCAGCGGAGCCAGCGGTTCGAACGGCTGCGGTGGTTCCACCGCCGGGATGTCGATCCCCCGCGGCGGCGCGGTCGCGAGCACCCGTACGACGACGGCCGTCGCGTTGTCCGGACCGCCGCGGCGCACCGCCTCGCGCACGAGCTCGGTCGCGGCGTCCTGCGCCCGCGGGAGCTGCAGCAGGCGGATCGACTCCGGCAGCGGCACGACGTCCCACAGGCCATCGCTCGCGAGCAACAGTTGGTCCCCGGCCTGCAGCTCGACCTGCAGCAGGTCCACCTCCTCCTCGGCGCGGCCGCCACCCACGCAGCGCGTCAGATGTGCCTCGGCCCCGCGCAACGCGTGGTCTTCGGTCAACTGCGTCAGCTGCTGGCCGCGCAACCGGAGCGCCCGCGTGTCACCGACGTGCGCGATCGTCAGCGTGTCCGGTTCGACCAGCGCGGCGGTCAGCGTGGTACCCATGTCGGCGAGCCGCGGGCTGTTGCGCGCGGCGGCGAACACGGCGCGGCAGGCCTCGGCGAACGCACTGCGCAGTTGCGGCAACGGCAGCTCCGACGGTGCGGAACAGGCAGCCCCGACGGCGCGGATCGCGGTGCGGCTCGCTTCCCCGCCACCATGCGCGCCACCCATGCCGTCCGCGATGACGGCGAGCAACCGGGCCGGCGATCCACTGCGCGGCTGCTGCACCAGCAACAGGTAATCGTCCTCGTTGGCGCCGCGCACACGCCCGGTGTGCGTCGCCGCGCCGACGTCGAACGGCAGCTCCAACCGCAGCTCGGTCACCGCACCTCCTCGCCGACCAGGAACGTGCTCGACGCGCGCCGGCCGGCGACGGTCTGCACGAGCACCTGCAGCCGGTCCCCGCGCAGGCCGGCGGGCAACGGCGCGACGTAGCGCAGCCGCGTCCCGCTGCGCGCCGCGCTCTGTAACAGCGTGCGTTCGAACGCGTGCATCGCCTCGTCGTCGAGCGCGCGTCCGTCCAGCCGCAGCCGCACGACGCTCAAGTCCTCGGCGGCGTCGACGACGAGTTCCTCGGTGCCATTGCCGGGGCGCAGCGAGAACACGGCGGCGCTCGCCGCACGGATCGATTCGCTCGCATCCAGCGACTTGAGCTGGCGTGCGGCCGATTCGACCAGGCGCCGGGCCGAGTACGCCGCGATGCTGGCGCGCGCGACCTCCGCGTCGTCGCCGATCAGGAACGGCGGCACGATGACCGAGATCAGGAACCCGACGAGGTCGGAGCGCTCGATCAGCGGCAGGTCGAGCGGCCCCGCGCCGAGCACCGTGCTGAAGACCGCGCGGCCGCTCTGCAGCTCGCGGACCGAGATGCGCAGCTGCGCACGCGATTCGTACGTGTGGTCCGGCACGACGACGCCGAGCGCGAGCACGAGCCAGACCGCGAGCGTGATCGGCCACTGGCCGTTGACACCCTGGAACTCGATCGGTCCGTCCTGCAGCCCCTCGACGATCACCAGCAGGTCGTGCCCGGCTTCGCGCGCCTGCTCCAGCAGTTCGTCGAGTTCTGCCGATCGCGCCGGGACGCCCGGACCCGGCGGTGCGATCCGATGGCGCACGGGCGCCTCCGCGAAGTCACGCTCGGTGGAGACGAACACGTTGCCGGCGCGCAGGATCTCGACGAACCGCGCCAGCGGGATCGCTTCCTCACCCGCGCCGGACCCGTCGGCGGCGATGAACGTGCGCGCGCCCGGCTCGGATCCTTCCTGCGGTCGCACGAACGAGCCGCCGCTGATGACGACGGAGTACGGCAACGGCGGCCGTGCCGCGAGCGCCGAGAAGTCCGGCAGGCCGCTGGTCGTGCAGCCGGCGGCCAGCAGCAGGGGCACGAGCACCGACACCGCTCGCGTCATCGGGGATCGGTGCCTCACTGCGCGCGCACCTTCGCGACGAATGCCGCACCCCCTGCCAGCCGCATCCCGGTCTGCGCGAGATGCGGCTCCCGCTCGCCCGGCAGCAGGCCGGCACCATCGCGGCGCAGATGCAACGTCCGCACGACGCCGGGCATCGACGGCGGCAACCCTGCGTCCCCCTCGAGGCGGAGCCGCCCGCCGCGTAGCCCATCCACGAGCGAGGACGCATCGCCGAACGGCGTACCCCGCACCACGCCGAGACGCTGCAGCAGCGGCAACGCCCCCGGAGCCTCCAGCCGCCCGCGCGCCAAGGCGGTCGCGTGTTCGTCGTGGCGGCCGTGATCCGCGATCCACTCCGCGAGCAGCCGCGCCGCCGATTCGTCGCGCAACATCGGTAGATCCCCTACCCATTCCCGCACACCGAAGTCCAGCCCGCTGAACCACGACGCCCCGTCTGCGGCCGCACGGTCCCCCGACGCGAGCGCCTCCGCGTGCGTCGGCGGCCAGAACAGCGGATCGCCGATGCGCACGCCCGCCAGCTGCCAGGCTTCCGCCGTCACGGTCGTGCCGTGCAACCGGACCTGGTCGCGCTGCTCCCCGAGCGCCGCGAGCTCCAGCTCGACCGCATACGGCAGGCGGAACAGCTCGCAGTCGCCGGCCAACAGCAGGCCGGCCAGGCGCGTGACGGTCCAGGCCTGGTAGAAGTCGATCCCGGTCATCGCGCGATCCGGCCCGCTCGCGATGTGGCTCGCGAACCGTTCGGCGTCGCCGCGGAACTCCCGCGGCATCAGCGCCTCCGGCTGCAACCGCGCGAGTCCGAGCGGATCACAGGCATGCACGAGCGCCGGCGGATCGCCGATCGCCGCCAGCGCCGGGCAGGCCGTGACGATGCTCCAGTATTCGCGGCGCGTCAGCTCCCAGCGCTGCAGGAAACAGGTGGCGATGTTGCGCACGGTCAGCGGCGCATCGGAGCGGTACTGCGCGCGCGCGGCGATGTCGGCCAGCACCGGATCGAGCACGAGGCCGCGCTCCGGCGCGAACACCGGCGCCAGTTCGATCATGGCGAGTGCCTCCGGCAGCCGTGCCGCCGGCGCCGCGAGCCGGTCGAGGCGCAGCGACGCCAGATTGCTGCGGATCGTGCGCACCTGCAGCTGCAGCTCCTCCGGCCCTGCCGGCGTCTCGATCCGCAGCGGTACGACGGAATCCCGTTCGGCGGCGAAGTCGGAGGCTGCGAGCCCGGTCAGCCGCGCCGCCGCGGCGATCCGGTCGAACGCCACCAGGAACTGAAGCTCGCAACGCGTACCCTGCGGGCGGATCCGATCGGCCCGGATCGGTTCGTCGTCGAGGAACAGCAGCAGTTCGTCATCCGCCCGGAACGGCAGCGTGCTGCTGCACGAGATCCGCACCGGCTGGCCGAACTCGAGCCGCAGCTCCGGCTCGCGCAGCGAGATCCGCTTGGCGGCATGGTGGATCGTCGCGACGTGCACGGCCTGTGGCACCGGCGCAGGCGGCGCCGGCGCACCACCGACGCGCACCACCAGCGGCCGGCCGAGCGGATCGCGCAGTTCGAGCGCCAATACGTTCGGTCCGGGCAGCAGCGGGAGGTCGCCGATCAGCCGCGACGGTTCCGGGCGCTGCGCCGGGACCTCGATCGGCACCAGGTTGTCCGGCGGGCCGGCCCAGATCCGCCCGCGCACCAGCTCGAACTCCGGCGGCTCGAGCCGCCAGGCGGCGCCGGACTCGAGGCGCCGATCTTCGCTCTCGCGCAGCAGGCCGAGCTGCAGCAGCTCCAACAAGAACCGCGCGTGCCGCACGTCCGGCAGGTCGAGCACCGGCGGCTGCGGCAGGCAGTGCAGCTCGAGCGGCAGCCGTTGGACCCCGGCGCGGTCCTGGTCGGAGAGATCCACTTCGAGCTGGTAGCTGCCGGCAGCGAGCGCGTGCAACTGGATGCTGCCCGCACCCGGCCCGGCCCCGGCAAGCTCCGCGCGCGCGGCGTCGCGTTGCCCGCCCAGGCGGCGCAGCCGCGCCGCAGTCGGCACGTAGATCGGATTGCACTCGAGCTGCAGCCGGACATCGCCGCCGACGATCCAGCGGTCCGCGACCTCGACCGCGCCGGAGGTCCCCGGCTCGACCAGGAAGCGCGCGCCGAGGTCCTCGCTCTCGAAGCGCAGCTCGAGCACCTGGTTCGGCGAGCGGTTGCCGTGCGCGTCGACCAGCGTGAACTCCCACTGTCCGGCCGGGAACGGCTCGTCCGGCGGCTCGTCGACCGCCGGCAGCAGGAACTCGAGCCGGTTCGATCCCTCACCGCGGTCTGCGGCTAGCTGCAGCGGCTGCTCCGTGCGCGGGGGCCGCACTTCGAGCTGCAGCCCCGGTTCGGCGACGTCGACCTCGACGAACAACCGCGCGCCGGATGGCCCGTAGCGGACCGCTCCTCGCGGCGCGCTGCGCAGCACGAACCGCGGCGCCGTCAGGTCCATGCCGGCGAACTCGAGCCAGACCGCCGAGGCGCCGACGTTGCCGGCACGGTCGGTCACCTCGACGCCGATCTGCAGCGGGCCGGTTCCGCGCGCGTCGCCGTATCGCGGCGCGAACAGCTCGGCGGTCAGCCGGTGGCGCCCCGGCCCGATCTGTGTCGCATCCAGCTCGATCGGTTCGCGCACACCGCTCTGGTCCCGCTGGCACAGCAGCCGCCCGCTCAGCACGCCCCCGTCCTCGTCGATGACGACGTCGATCCAGGAGCGCGCGTGGAACACACCGGGAGCGCTCGCGGCCAAGGACACCAGCGGCGCCCGATCGTCGATCCGCAGCCGCGCCTGACCGAGCAACCGTGCGCCAGCGCGGAACTCGAGGTCGACCGGCCCGGTCGTCGACCAGGAGGCGAGCGTACGCAGCATGCCGGCGTAGGTCGGCGAGGTCGTGCTGTCGAGCGTCAGCAGGTCGCGCGCGCGGTCGACCTGCGGCGCGAGGTCACCGAACGTCGTCCGCAGATCCTGCCCTTGCCGCGCTTCGACGACGAGCCGGTCCGGCACGAAACCGCCGAACGAGAACAGCAGCGACGACAGCTCCGCGCTGCGCAGCTCCTGCGCCGGACTCTGCGGGTCGAGCGCGGCCGCGAGTTGCAGCGCACCGCGCTCCTTGCGCAGGAACGGCGTCTGCTGCCCGGAGTAGACGACGGCGACCGCCAGCAGCCCGAGCAGCAGCACGAGGAACGCGAACACGCGCAACCGCGCCGCCTGCGGCTGCAGGATGCGGTCGAGGATCTCGACGACCTCCGCCGCGCTCGCGGGGCGCTGTTGTGGATCGAGCGCGAGCAGCCGCGTCACCAGACGGCTCAACACCGCCGGCACCCCGGGCAGCGCCGGCAGCGG
The DNA here is from genome assembly GCA_964483245.1 of uncultured candidatus Brocadiaceae bacterium. Taxonomy (GTDB): domain Bacteria; phylum Planctomycetota; class UBA1135; order UBA1135; family UBA2386; genus CAZABP01. Next base: position 57,356 of record CAZABP010000007.1, read on the forward strand.
ACGGAGCCGACCTTCGAGCGTCGCCTGCGCGAGATCGCGCCGCGTTGCCCCTTCGGCCGGGAGGCGACCGGTCAAGGCTTCGTACGCGAGGACACCGAGGCTGTACAGGTCGCTGCGCGGGTCGACCGCCTGGCCGGCGAGATGCTCCGGGGCGGAGTACGGCGGGTTCGCGAACAGGTCGCGCTCCGTCGCCGGCTCGCCGTGCAGCGCTTCGCTGGCTGCCATCCGCGCGATGCCGAAGTCGAGGATCTTCGCGAACGGACGCCCATCGCGGACCTGCACCATGATGTTGCGCGGCGTCAGATCGCGGTGCACGACGCCGGCGCGGTGCGCCTCGTTCAGCGTGCGCGCGAGCTGGTGCAGGATCATCGCGACCTGCGCCGGCGACAGCCGCGGCTCGCCGTGGATCCGCTCGTGCAGCGTGATCCCTTCGACCAGTTCCATCGCGATGTAGACCGTGCCGTCGTCGCACTCGCCGACGTCGAGGATGCGGGCGGAGTGCTCGTGCACGACGCGGCCCGCCTTGCGCGCCTCGGCGAGGAACGTCTGCCGGTGCGTCGGATCGGCGGCGAACCGCGGATGCAGGATCTTCAGCGCGACCGGCACCAGCGACACCCGGTGCACGGCGCGGAACACGGTCCCCATGCCGCCGCGCCCGACGACGCCGGTCAGGCGGTACTTGCCGTCGACCAGGTGCCCGATCATCGGGTTGGCGGCGTCCTCCTCGCCGCGCCGCAGTGGGAAGTGCACCGCATCGAGCGGGACCAGGCGGCAGCCGCACGACGCACACGTGGTGGCGCGTGTCGACGAGACCCCCTCGCAGATCAGGCAGATCTTGGTCTCGGCCGCCGCCGCGGGAGCCCGCGGGTCCTCGCGCGCGCCATCGGCAATGCGCCGATCGGGCTGCATCCGGGAATCCGACCCGCGGCTGCCGGCCACGGCAACCCCGGCGTTGCCGCGCTGAATGAATGGTCAGCGGAGCCCGAGCTCGCTGCGCCAGGTGTTGCGCAGGATCAGTGAGCCGCGCGACAGCGCGGTGAGACCGGGGTGTTCGGCCAGGATCGCACGCAGCACGGCGACCTTGTCGGCGATCGGAACGCGCGGCAGCGGTGAATCGGGCGGCCGGCCGTAGTCGAACCAGACCAGCTCGCCATCCGCTGCCTGCAGCCCGACGCGCACCTCGGCCCACCGGCGTCCAGCGAGGTAGCGGTAGTCGAGGTTCGAAGCATCGACCTCGAGCAGGGGCGGAGCTTCGGGGCACAGCGCCACGAACTCGCGGTTCCATTCCGCGGCGATCGCGGCGGCGGCCGGCACGCGGCGGTCGGGATGCACGGCGCCGGCCAGCACGGCGCGCCGCTCGACCGGCGGCGGGGGATCGCCGACCAGCACCGTGAGCGGCAACGTCGGTCCGGCGCTGCCGGCACGCGCCGGATAGCCGCGAACTGGCGGGATGCAGATGCCACGCGCGTCGACGAGCGCCTCGTCGAGGGGGGTCCCATCGGCGGTCGCGCGCTGGACCAGCAGCACCGGCTCGCGCAGGTCGAGTTCCACGCGAAGCCGGTCGGGGAACTCGCGCTCGGTCCGCACCGCCAACACCCACGGTGATTGCTGCAAGCGCGCGGCGAGCTCACCCGCGCCGGCGTCATCGAGCATCCGCAGCGCCGTGATCCTGCCACCGCCATCGAGACGCTCGACCAGATCGCTCGCGATCGCGAGGCGGAGAGCGTCGCTCGCCGGATCGCGGCCGGCTGCCCAGGCAGGCACGCGGACGAAGCGACCTCGGCCGAGGTCGATCGGCGCGCTCTCGCGCGTCGAGGCGTCGGCCACGCGCGCGCGCAACACTGCGAGCGCGCGTGGGCCAGCGAACCACAGCGTCAATGCGAGCGCGGCCAGGACGAGGATCCGCAACAGCCAGGGTTGGCGGTCGCGTCGCTCGCTCACGACGGCCCCCGCCGCGCTCCGCCGCAGCGGCGCCGGGTCCCCGGCACCACTGCAGCTGTCACCGCGTGGCAGCGGTCAGGCGTCACGTCGCTCTCAGTTGAGGCGGGTGACCGCCGGCTTCGCCTCGTTGGCGCTGCGCGCCGGCTTCTCGCCGGCGTGACCGCTGTGGCGCTCGAAGTCCTCGACGAAGATCTCGAGCGCATCGACGACGTTCTCGACGAGCTCGCGCTCGAGCGTCAGCTCCTTCGCGCCGCGCGCCGCGCCGAGCTCGTGCTCGAGCAGACGGTTGAGCAGCTTGACCTGCGAAAGACGACGCTGAACGAAGGACGCCGTGTTGGTTTCGACCGGCTTGTCCATGACCACCTCCCTGATCGTGCGACTGGTTGCAGTTGCGGAAACGAGCGCTCGCGCGAGCGCGATCGGCGGAGCATACGCAGGCCGCGCGACCGCGAGCATCGACTTTTTCTGCGGCCAGCGATCTCCACCACGATTGCGGAAAGTCTTCCACCGCTGGCTACGATCCGGCCCTCGGCGCCGATGCGGTTCAAGCGCTACACGCTCAACGACTTCCAGGTCCGCGCCGTGCACGCCCTGACCGCCGGACGCAACGTCCTGCTGTCGGCGCCGACCGGCGCCGGCAAGACCCTCGTGGCCGAATACGCGATCGAGCGGACGCTCGCCCGCGGCCGCCGCGCGATCTACACGGCCCCGATCAAGGCGCTCAGCAACCAGAAATACCGCGACTTCAAGGCGGACGGCGTCGAGGTCGGCCTGATGACCGGCGACCTGACGCTCGAGCCGCACGCGCCGGTCGTGATCATGACGACCGAGATCTTCCGCAACTCGGTGTTCGAGGATCCGACCCGGTTCGACAGCGTCGACTTCGTGATCTTCGACGAGATTCACTACCTCGACGATCCGGAGCGCGGCACCGTGTGGGAGGAGAGCCTGATCTTCGCGCCGCCGCACGTCCGGTTCGTCGGGCTGTCGGCGACGATCAGCAACCTCGAGCAGTTCGGGAAATGGTTGGACTCGATCCGCCCGCACCGGCTCGAAGTGATCCACCACGTGCACCGGCCGGTGCCGCTCGAGCACCTGCTGTTCCATCCGGACGTCGGGCTGTTCGACCTGAGCGGGCGCAAGCGTGCGACGCGCATCGTCCAGCGTGAGGCGCAGAAGCGCCGCCAGCGGCGCGAACGGCGGCCGCGGCGCCGCACCGAGGAGGCGGTGACCGCGGTCGTCGACCATCTCGAGCAGGAATCCCTGCTGCCGGTGCTGTGCTTCTGCTTCAGCCGGCGCGAGTGCGAGTCGGCGGCCGAGGCGAACCAGCATCGTGCGCTGCTGCGGCCGGCCGAGCAGCGCGAGATGGCGACGCTGTTCGGCGACATCTGCCGCAAGTTCGAGCTCGCGCCGGACCAGGATCCGAGCCTCGCCGGGATCGAACGCCGCGCGCTGCGCGGCGTCGGGTTCCACCACGCCGGCATGCTGCCGATCCACAAGGAAGTCGTCGAGCGGCTGTTCACGTCCGGGCTGCTGAAGCTGCTGTTCACGACCGAGACGTTCGCGCTCGGGATCAACATGCCGGCGCGCACGGTCGTGTTCGAGAGCCTGCGCAAGTTCGACGGCGTCGACTTCGACTGGCTGCGCACGCGCGACTACCTGCAGATGGCCGGCCGCGCCGGCCGGCAGGGGATCGACGACGCCGGCCTCGTGATCTCGATCCTGGGCGACGAGGAGATCGAAGATGCGCCGCTGCCGCGGCTGTTCGGCGACCAGGTCGAGCCGGTCGTGTCGCGGTTCAACCTGTCGTACTCGACGATCCTGAACCTGTACGAGCGGATGGGACAGGACCTCGGCGCCGCGTACGAGAAGTCGTTCGCTGCGTTCCAGACCGCCGGGAGCCGCAAGGCGCGCGAGCTGCGCCGCCAACAGGCCAAGCGCGACCTCGAGCGCCGCGTCACCGTGCTGGCCGAGGCCGGGTTCCTCGACGCCGACGGGCTGCTGCCGCGGGGGCGGCTCGCACAGAAGATCAACGGCTACGAGATCCAGCTCGTCGAGCTGCTGTTCGACGGCGTGCTCGAGGACCTCGATCTGCCGGAGCTGGCCTGCGTGTTCGCGGCCCTCGTGCACGCCGAGCGGCGCAGCGATGGGGACAGCACGCGGATCCGCGGGCTCAAGCCGCAGCTGATGCGCCGCGTCGACCGCGCGATCGAACGCTTCCGCCGGATCGAGGCAGCGCATGGCTTCCGCCAGCGGCTCAAGCCGGCCGACTGGGGCATCGTGCCCGCAGTGCTGGCATGGTGCCGTGGCATGCCGATGACCGAGTTGCGCGGCATGCTCGACAACGAAGGGGGCGACCTGGTGCGCACGTTGCGTATGGCGATCCAGATGATGCGCCAGCTCGGCGGTGCGTTGAGCGGTGCCTATGCTCTGATCCATCGCCTCGACGAGGCGATCGTCGCGATCAACCGCGACGAGGTGGATGCCAAACGTCAGTTCGAGCTCGGATGAACCGTTCGCTGGTCAGGCTGCTCCCGCTGTTGTCGGTCGCGCTGCTCGCGGCGCAGGAACCGAACCTCACCCCGACCAAGGCACCGAAGCTCCGCGGCGCGCGCACGCAGGTCGGCGGCGTCGAGGTACTGCTGCTCGCCGGCGACGACCACGAGCGCGGGTTCGCCGAAGGGCAGCTGATGGCGCCCGAGATCCGCAGCGTGTTCCGCGCCTTCGCGCTGTCACGGCAGCGGCTGCCGGATCCTTCGCTGTGGGACCGGATGCTGCTGCCATTCGCGCGCGCGCGGGCGGAGTTCCCGCCGGAGCTGCGCACGCAGGCCGAAGGGATCATCGCCGGCATGCGCGCGCGCGATCCCGCGCTGCTGCAGGTCGAGGAGCTCGGCCGCGAGCTGACCGCCGACGACCTGCTGGCCGGGAGCCTGCTGATCGACTTCGCCGGCTTCGGCTGCTCGTCGGTCGTCGTCAGCGGCGAGCAGGTCGACGGCGGCGGCCCGCTGGTCGGGCGCAACCTCGACTACGCCGTCCCCCCCGAAATGCTGGCCGGCACGATGCTGATCGTGCACGCGCGCAACGGCGAGCGGCACGGCTTCGTGTCGATCGGATGGCCCGGCATGCTCGGCATCGTGACCGCGATCTCCGACGCCGGTGTCTCGGTCGCGATCCACGACGTCGAGGCCAAGGCGCGCACGCGCCAGCGCGTGACGCCGCGGATGATCGCGCTCCGCCAGCTCGTCGAGCGGCTGCCGGCCGGCGACGACGTCGCGAACGCGGGCGCCGAGCTCCTGCGCAAGCTGCAGTTCGGCTACGGCGGCAACGCGATGCTGGCCTGGCGCGCCGACGGCGAGCGCGCGGCCGGCGCCGCCGTGCTCGAGTTCGACACCAACCGCGAGGCCGAGGAGGGCGTATCGATCCGGCTGCCGGAGGACGGCCTGCTGCTGTGCACGAACCACCACCGCACGCGCGCCGAGCCGGATGACTGCGGCCGCTACGCGCGGATCCTGGCCGCCGGCGGCAAGCTCGGTGACGGACTCACGCCAGCGGATCTCGAGCCGGTGATCCGTGCGGGGATCAAGGAGGACACGATCCACAGCGCCGTCATCGACCTCGCGTCGCTGCGCCTACGGATCGCATTCCGCCGCCAGCCGCAGGAGAAGCAGGAGTGGCTCGCTGCCGAGCGCGTGCACGAGTTGGATCTCGCGGCGCTGCTGCGGGAGGCGGAGAAGCAGTAGGGCGTTCGCCGTGTTGCCCAGCCTCATTCGCGTCGCGGGGCGCTGAACCGGACCAGCGCTGTGGCTGCCTGACACTCGACCTCCTGCACCCAAGCCGGCTCCGCGACATCGGCCGCGCGAGCGACGACGCGCACCGGCCCTCTCGCCACGATCAAGCTGGCCCGCCATGCAGGCTCTTCCGGTCCATGGCTCCTGAGCAGCGTCCGGCTCGGTATGACCAGCTCCGTCCGTCCACCGTGAGTCACCTCGTACGAGACGTCGTGGGCTCGCATCGCGTCGTTCCCGCACCACTGGAGCTCCAACCGCGTCGCCGGTGAGAGCTCGATCGTCTGTTCCGGTGGTACGAGACGGACATCGGCGTGTGCGATCCAGACTCCACGTCGTGATGCCGCGGTGATGACGAGCGGCTGCTGGCTGCTGCCGACCTCGATCGTGTCGGACACCCACTGGTGCGGGCCGAGGTACAGCAACTCTGCGGTCCCGGCGAGCGGGACGCCAACGATCCGGGCCTGGACGTTGAGAGGCCGGTCCACGCTTCCCGTCACGCGGACGGTCACCCGGTCGCGCGGTCGTCGGAGACGGACGCGAGGCGTCGTGCCGGGATTCGGCACCTCGACGCGCACCAGCTCCGGCAGCGTCGCGAAGTCGGTCAGCGGCAGGCTTCCCAACCGGTATGCGCCCGCAGGGAGCCGCGTCGAGAACGTGCCCGCCGCGATCGGGCCAGGCAGCGGAAACAGCCGGCCGTCCGGCGGCTCCTCCCGGTACAGGAACAGCCGCGAGCCGTGGTCGAGCGCCGTGCCCGGCTCCACCTCCACTTCGAGCGCGACCTCGTGCTGCGGCTCAGGAGCAACGAGCGTGCACCAGACGTCCAGCACGGGCTGCTGCTCAGCATGGATCAGCCGGTGCACGTGCGGCGGCGAGTCTCCGGGTTGCGCGTCGGGCGCGCAGACGAAGTAGCCGCTCGGCGGCAGGTTTTCGAACCGACAGATGCCGTGCTCATCGGTGCGGCCGCGCTGCAGCTCCGCCGGCATGGGGGCGCTGTCGAGCTTCGTTTCGAACAGCCGGACCTCTGCATTCGCGAGGGGTGCCGCCATGTCGCTCTGGAGCAGCCATGCGGTCACTGTGCGGCGATCCGGCGCGAAGTTGAGTCGATGGTGCGTCGTTCCGGTGAACGGTGGGAACAGACGGAACGCCGTGAGGCCGGCGCCCTCACGCTGCGTCACGCGGAGCGCGAGCCAGCTCCCTGGCTGCAGCTCGATCCGTTCGGTGCCGGTGGAGCTGCGCGTGTGCAGCTCGGCGCTCGAGCTGCCAGTCTCGCCGCGCAGGAGCATGTCGGAGGTACGCGGGGCCTGCGGGGAGACGCGATACGCCAGCTCGCAACGCGCCGGCGCGCCGCTCGCATCACGTACGTCGAGCTCGAGGATCTGTACCGCAGCCGCGACCGGCATCCGATCTTCGGGGCGCGGCGGCGCAGCGGTGTCCGCGGCATGGCTCGGAGCGACGCCCGACGGCTCGTCCACCTCGCGGCGCGCGCCCGACTCCGCATCACCGCGAAACCAGATGGCGAGACCTGCCGCGAGCAGCAGGGCTCCCCCGATCAGCAGCAACCTCGAGCGCGGCATGCGCTCAGCGCACGATGTCGAGCTGGACCCTGTTGGTGATCGAGCCGAACGCCGGCCCCGGTGCCAAGGTCAAGCCAGCAGCGTGGATCCGCGTGCCGACCAGACCGAGGTCCTGCGGGATCGGCAGCGTCCATGCGCCGCGGCCTTGGGCATCGAGCGTCTGCACGAGCCCGAGCTGCAGAGATGCTGCGAGCAGTGGATCCCAGCCAAGCGGCAGCCGGCGCGGCCCGAGGCCTCCGGTGTCGAACAGTGGGATTCCGGGCCCGGCGGCGCCGGACAGCAGCATCGCGAATGGACGCGAGGGATCGTGCGGGAGCGCGATGTCGAACCGCACCTGCTCGCCGGGGCGGGGAAGCACCAAGTCCGTCGAGAGCGGTCTGGGCTCGAGATCCCAGGCGAGCGAATCCCACCCAGCACTGTTCCCGAAGAACAATCGCAATCGCTCGCGTCCGATGTCTGCGACCAAGTCCGTCGGTACCGCTCCAGATGCGAGGTAGTACTCCGGATACGACCGGCTGACGAACGGGAACCCGCCTGAGCCGAGGCGAGCCCATTGCGTGCCGTCCCACAGCCACATGTCGGTGTAGTAATTCTTGATCCACTTCGGCGGCGCGGCGAACTCTCCAGCCACCAGTACGACGCCGCCCAACCACGACGCGTACGCCATCACGTGCTTCGTGCGCGGGCTCGGACGGACCGACGGGTTCGCCTGATGCCACCGCGACCCGTCCCATTCCCAGGTGTCATCGAGGTACTTCTGAGCGTTGCCCTCGTAGCCACCGAACATGACGACGCGCCCACGCGCCGCGTCGTACGCCAGGGAGCCCATGGAACCGCGCTTGGGTGGCCTTGGGTCCGAGGTCCGGTCGTGCCAGCCGGTACTCGGGTCCCATTCCAGCACACGTCCATCCGTGTGGATCGTCACGATCGTCTTACGCCGGCTGTCGTAGACGCTGCGCCCCATGTTCGCGTCAGGCGGCGTGGGGCCGCCATTCCAGCGCTCCCAGGTTGTTCCGTTCCAGAGCCTCGTCGCTATTGCGGGACCACCGTTCGTTTCGATCGCCATGACGCGTTGGATTCCAGGATGTGCTGCACGCACATACCCTGGACGCACCGGGAACGTGGTGTCGACGTTCTGCGTCAGGGGCCCGACAGCGTCGCTCCACGTAACGGTACGGGTCGCCTCTTTCGGATAGTCCACACGGCTCACGACGACGAACTCGTCGCGGATCGGATCGTGGACCGCCTGGAAGATACCCTGGCTAGTCGAATACTCGCCCGCGAAGCACTCCTGGGCATCGACCAGCTTCCACGCAGGCGCCTCCGCGCCGCGCCACCGCCATGTCTCATGTCCATTGCGCCAAGAAGGCGGGATCGCCTGCTGCGGGTAGCTGGTGGCATAAACGTACAGCACGCCGCCTGAGTGCGGATCGTCGGTAAGCCGGTGCATGCCGTACGAGATCGGCGGCGGGTTCGCTGGCGTGGCATCCTTCCAGCCGACTCCATCCCAGAGCCAGGTCTTGGAGGTTGCGTTCCCCTGGATCCACTGATAGCCGTGAAACACGAGCTTTCCCGTGCTCGCGTCGTACGCCATCCCGCTGTCCCCCCACGTGTACGGCCGCGGATCTAGCACCTGCGCGAACCAATTCACGCCATCGTAGAACCAGGTTTCGTTCTCCAAGAAGTCGTTGCCCATCATCACGATCTTCCCCGTCGGCGGGTGATAGGCCATGTTGGGGAATGCGCGTGCCCATGGTCGCGTTGCCGTCTGGATCTGCCGCCATTGCACGCCATCCCACTCCCAGGTCTCGTCGTTCGGGATCGGGAAGCCTAGGAGATCGAAGCCGGCGCCGCCGCCGAACATCACGACCTTCTTGCGGACCGGATCGGTGATCATCGCAGCCCCCCAGCGCGGCGACGGTTTGATCGTTGTGCGGATCTCGCGCCACGTGCGGCCATCCCATTCCCAGAAGTCGCCCAGCACGAAGTTGGTCGCATCGGTGAGCCCCTGGTTCTGAGTACCGCCGAACATCACGACACGCCGCCGTACCGGGTCGAACGCCATTGCGCAGTTCGAACGGGGCGGCGGCTTGACGGTCGCTGGACGGTGCAGCCATCGCGTTCCGTTCCATTCCCAGACCTCGCTGATCATGTGAGGGAGCTTCCGGGTGAACCGAAATCCGCCGTAGCGGACCACAGAGTTGCGATCCGGATTCGTGGCCAGCGCGAAGTCACGGATCGCGTCGAGGTGCGGGACCGGCCGCCAGGGCAGTTCCACCTGCATCGGTCCCTGCGCGCGGATCCCAGTGCTCGACAGCACCAGCGCAAGCAAGGCAATGTGCGGAAGCGCCTCGAGGGCCGCACGTCCACCCGAAGCAGAGCTGCTCATTCGACCACCATGACCAGAAACGATTGCAGGTTGTTACGGCTGAGATCGGGCGTCCAGAACCCTCTGTCTTTCTTCTCGACCGAGTACCGCAGCGCCTGAAGAGTGTCCACACTCGGTGACGTCGCGGGGAACCAGTCATAGGTCGGCGGGGTTGGGCTCGGTATGGTCCCGCGGGACCAACCGTCGAACTCCGCGATGATCGGGAATGCCGCCTGCTGCCCATGTTGGTCGAAGACCGTGAACGAGGGAGTGCCGTAGGTCGCGTCTAACCAGATGAACTGGTTCGGCAGTCCTACGTCTGCGCCCGGTGGATGCACGACCGGTTGCGTCGGGTCGAAGTACAGCAGGCCGTTGTAGATCGATGGGTAGCAGTACTGCCACACTGGGTTCGACGGCCAAGTCGCGCCGAGTTGTTGGTGCCACCACGGATGCCCATCCGGCAAGAGATGCGGCATGATCTCGACGAGGTATGGGTTGTAGTACGAGCGAGCGGCGTCGTCGAAGCCCCAAGCGTCGAACCAGGGCGGCAGCCTGCCGCTCGGTACCGAGTAGTTGTACGCGGTGGGAATAGGGGTCGGCGGGTTGCCGAGGTGACTCACGCCGCGATGCAACGGTCTGGGTGGATACGGGACACTGCTCCCGACCTTCGTCTTCGGCGGTCCAAGGAACCAATAGAACTCGTTCCGCATCACGGGCCTTCGCTGAATGGGTTCCTCCACTGGATAGCGCAGGAATGAAGTCGTGGCGAAACGCATCCCCGCAATGATTGAGTCGCCGAGCTCATCCGCGCCGACGTCAATCTCCCGCCCGTGATTTGGTCCGGAGTAGATTGGGTGGTCTTCGATCCGGCGGTTGCCGAACCCCTCCGCGTCGAAGCCGAGAGTCCAGTGGTCGAAGGCCCACGTGTTCTGCGAGGTACCCAGCGGGAGGTAGCCTGGCGGATAGTTGACCACTAGCCCGTTTGCCATCGTCAGCGGGAACGAGCCGTCCCAACCCGAGTCAACCAGCCGATTCAGCAAACCACCTGCACCTCCCGGGTCGTAGATCGGATCGTCTGAGGCAAGGGTCGCTGCAGGCGCCAGCCGGAAGTCGTGCGGCGAATCGTCGAACTCCGCGAGAGTTCCCGGCGTGCCGAGTGCACCAGCCGCACGGCAGTTGCAGATCAGATCGCGCACGTACAAGACGCCACGGCGGATCGGAGGACTCTGATGGATGTAGCCTGTGTACGGAGCGATGTTCAGGTTGGCTTGCGGCGCCGGCGCAGTCGTGCCCGAGCGCGGCTGCGTCGCCGGGAGCGGAGCAATGATCGGCGCATTCGGGAAGTTGTATCGTTGCAGTTCGTACGCGTTGTAGTCGCCCGGAGGTGGCGTCAAAGGTGATGTGATCCGAAGGTCCTCGCCCGCCATCCCTTGCATCCCGCTCGCTCCGTTGCCGAACCAGCCACCGAACTGCCAGTGCGAGGGATAGCGGCACCAAGCTCCGTTCACGGCGTTCGGCTCGCCCCCGTCGATGATGTTGTTGACGAGGATCAGGCGCGAGAAGCCCGTCGCGACAGGGTCGTTGTAGGGTGGTCCCGGAAGTCTTGGCAGAAGGCCGTTCCAGACGCCGATCCGATTGAACGCAATCGTGTTGTTGAACAGCTTCACGCCGGCGTGCACGACGGTTCCGGGCAGGTGCGTGTCAGGCAGGTTCCAGGATCCTGCGACGAGCACGCCGACGTAGTTCCTGACCAGGAAGCAGTTCGAGATCGTCGGTGCCGCTTCGAGAACGTTGTTGACGGTGATCGCGGCGAGTTGGTGTGCCGTTTGAATCGTCTGGACCGCAGTCGCCCCCATGATCGTGACGGAGTCGATGAATGTCCCCTCTCCAGTGATCGGCGTCGATCCTGCCATGACCCCGAACTCGAACGCGGGGCCGGATCCGCCACCCTCGCCATCCGGGAATGCGACAAGATCGAAAACGGTGTTCAGCGCGCTCGTTCCCTGGACGCTGACGCGCGGAGGGAGATGGATGGGGAAGGACTCCCCGTTCCCCTTCAGGCCATTGTCCGAATGCGTGCCGCTCCACCTCGCGTAGATCCCCGGCAAGCAGTGGATGATCGCGTACTCCCAGGTCGGCGCGTCGTCCTGGTCGTTACCGCTCGCGCACGTGCCGCCGGTGTACGGATGCGAGTACGGCAGCGGGGGCTGCTGCTGTGTCACCGCGTAGATGTAGTTGACGGCACCGGTGACCGTCCGGAACGGCCACGACGCGTGCAGCAGCGTCGCATGTCCGAGCGATGGGTTCTGCACGCCGTTCGGCGCAGTCTCCCAGGGACAACATGGGAGCGCACCGCTCGGCGCGGGGTTCTGGATCGCTGCCTGGGTGTCGTCGCCGAATTTGGGATCCACCCAGAGGTGCAGCACTCGCTTCGGCGGTGGCGTTGCCCCTTGTGCGGCGAGGTCAGCGTGCGCGCCGGCGACGCACGCGAGGATGAACGCTACCGCCTGCGCAGGACGCAGGACGCAGGACGCAGGACGCAGGACGCAGGACGCAGGACGCAGGACGCAGGACGCAGCCGCTCATGGAAGCCTCCTTCTGAGGGTTGCCCACCCTAGCCCCGATTCCCCCGCTGGCAACCGGCTCGGGAAAAGTTCTTCGCGAGTCGTTCCCGCCGCCCTGGCAGATGTCGCGGTGTCTGCGCGCGACCCGGACCCTAAGGCAAAGCTGCGTAGGCATCGGCAATCCGTCGCGCGCGGAAAGCGCGCCCGCCGCGCCGCGCGCCCTCACCGCACCGGCGGATCCGCGCGCATCGGCTGCGCCCAGCCGAACTTGTCGCGCAGCACCTGGAAGAAGCTCCCGGGCCCTTCGGTCAGCAGCTGGAACTCGAACGGCGCGCGGCGCACCTGCACGCGGTCGCCGGTGCGCACGTCGAGTCGGATCTGCCCATCCACGATCAGCGGTGTGACCTCTTCGCCGCCACTGTCGGTCACCATCAGGTCGATCCCCTGCCCGATCGGCACGACCAACGGACGCAGCGTCAGCGTGTGGGACGCGAGCGGCGTCAACACGAGCGCGTCGAGGCGCGGCGACAGCACCGGCCCCCCGGCCGCCATCGAGTACGCCGTGGATCCGGTCGGCGACGCAACGATGACGCCGTCGCCCCAGTACGTCGCCAGCTCACGGTCCGGGCGGAACGCGCGGATCGCGACGATTCCAGCGTTGGCGCCGCGGCTCAGCACGCCGTCGTTGAGCGACCAGATCGTCTCGCTCGCGCTGCCGTCGGCGCGCGCGACCGTGAACCCGAGCATCAGCCGCGCCTCGGGGGACAACGCACCCTGCTCCCAGGCGCGGAATGCGTGCTGCGCCTGATCCGGCCGGTATGCCGCGAGGAACCCGAGCCGGCCGAGGTTGACGCCGAGCGTCGGCTTCTGGTGCGGACCCATCCGGCGCGCGGTCGCGAGGATCGACCCGTCGCCGCCGAACACGATCACGAGGTCGGCGCGCTCGGTGTCGAGCGGCGCCTCGCGGTCGAGCTGCACGCGGACCGATGTCACCTGCGGGCGCAGCCAGGCTTCGAAGCGCTCGATCTCGGCGCGCGCGCCACCCTTGCGCTCGTCGCCGACGATCAGGACGTGGACCATCGCCGCCGTTGCCTGGGCACCTGCCGGGTGCCTAGACCCGGGCCGACTGCCGGGCCACCACGCGCGCCGCGATCCCGCGCGCATCGAGCCCGAGTTCGGCGAGCTGCTCGCTGCGCGCCGCATGCTCGATGAACCGATCCGGGACGCCGAGCAGCTCGACGCGCGCGCGCACCGGGCCCTGTGCCGCCAGCAGCTCCAGCACGGCTGAACCGAACCCGCCCATGACCTGATGGTCTTCGAGCGTCAGCACGTAGTCGTGTCGATCGGCCAGCGCGAGGATCGTTTCGGCATCCAGCGGCTTGGCGAACCGCGCATTGACGACCTCGAGCTCGAGCCCGCCGGCCGACAGCAGCTCGGCGGCGGCGAGGGCGATCTCGACCATGTGGCCATAGGCGAGGATCGCGGCGTCGCGGCCGGGACGCAGCACCTCGGCGCGGCCGAGCTCGATCGGCGTGCGCCGCACGGTCGCCGGCAGCGCCAGCGACGCCTGCGCCTCGCCACGCGGGTAGCGGATCGCGGCGGGGCCGTCGAGCCGCGCGCCGAACTGCAGCATCGCGAGCAGCTCTTCACCGTCGCGCGGCGCCATCAACACGAGGTTCGGCAGCGTGCGCAGATACGCGATGTCGAACAGACCGTTGTGCGTCGGTCCGTCCTCGCCGACCAGCCCGGCGCGGTCGAGCGCGAACAGCACCGGCACGTTCTGCAGCGCCACCTCCTGGAACACCTGGTCGTAGCCGCGCTGCAGGAACGTCGAGTAGATCGCGGCCACCGGCCGCATGCCGGCCGTCGCGAGGCCGGACGCGAATGCGACCGCATGCTGCTCGGCGATCCCGGCGTCGACGAAGCGATCCGGGAAACGGTCGCGGAACTTCATCAGCCCGGTCCCATCCGGCATCGCCGCCGTGATCGCGACGATCCGCGGATCCTGCTCGGCGAGCTGTTCGACCCCTTGGGCGAACCAGTCGGTCCACGAGCGGCCGCGCTGCGGCGCCTGCGCCGGCAGCAGCACCGGCGGCTCGACCGGGACCGCCTTCGGCTTCGGCTTCGCCGCGTGCGCGCGGTCGTAGCGCTCCTCCGAGCCGGGCACGCCGTGCCCCTTCTCGGTCGTGACGTGCAGCATCACGACCCCGTCGCGGTTCTTGACCCGCTCGATGACCGACAGCAGCTCCGGGAGGTCGTGCCCGTCGATCGGGCCGAAGTACTGGAACCCCAGCTCCTCGAAGATCTGCGTCGGCGCGATCGTCTGCCGCAGCACCGTCAGCCCCTGCTCGAGGCTGTCGTCCAGATCCTTGCCGATGACCGGGATCGACTGGATCAGGTTGTGCAGCGTGCGCTTCGCCTGGTTGTAGAGGTTGCCGGTCCGGATCCGGTTCAGGTAGCGCGACAGCGCACCCACCGTCTTCGCGATCGACCAGCGGTTGTCGTTCAGGATCACCAGCAGCCGGTCGCGCTCCAGCGAGCCGCCGTGGTTCAGCGCCTCGAACGCCACTCCGCAACCCATCGCCGCGTCCCCGACCACCGCGACCGAGTGCCGGCGCCGGCCGAGCAGCCGGTCACCGACGCTGATGCCGAGCGCACAGGAGGTCGCCGTCCCGGCGTGGCCGTACGTGTAGACGTCGTATGGCGACTCGAACCGGTTCGTGAACCCGGACAGCCCGTCCTTCTGCCGCAGCGTGCCGAAGCGTTCCTTGCGTCCGGTCAGCAGCTTGTGCGGGTAGCTCTGGTGCCCGACGTCGAACACCAGCCGGTCGTCGGCGAAGTCGAACAGGTAGTGCAGCGCCACCGTCAGCTCGACGACCCCCATGCTCGAGCCCAGGTGCCCGCCGGTCACCTGGACCGTGTCGAGGATCACCTGGCGCAGCTCCTTGCACAGTTCGGGGAGCTGATCCCGGCGCAGCCGCTTCAGGTCGTCCGGGATCTGGATCGTGTCGAACAGCGGCGTCGGCGCCGGGGAGGAATCGGGTGCGTTCACCTGCGGTTTCGTGGGCAGCGATCAGTTCCGGCGGTGCGCGGAACGGAGCGCGGCATCTTGCAGCAGCCCGACGGTCGAATCCAGCCCAGGGCCCGCCGGCAGCGCGCGGCAAACCGTTGGCGCCAAGGCAATTGCGCGCTCCGCTTCCTGCCTCGCCGCCGCCAGGCTGGCGTCCAGCCCCAGCAGCCCCGGATACGTCGCCTTGCCGGCCGCGGCGTCCTGGCCCGTGTTCTTGCCCAGCGCCGCCGCATCGCCGGTCACGTCGAGGCAGTCGTCGGCGATCTGGAACGCCCGCCCGAGCGCCGCGCCGTACGCACGCAGGTCTCCCAGGACCTCGCGCGAGCCCCCGCCCGAAAGCGCCCCGATCTCGAGCGACGCCGTGATCAGCGCCCCCGTCTTGCGATCGTGGATCTGCTGCAGCTCGCTGAGGGCCAGACCGCTGCGCCGTTCCGCCGCCAGGTCCAGCACCTGCCCGCCGACCATCCCGAGGCTGCCGGCCGCCGTCGCCAACACCCGCACCGCGTCGGCGCCACCACTTGCCGCCGCCGCGAACGCCAGCGTCAACAGCGCGTCCCCCGCCAACACCGCGACCGCCTCGCCGAACACCTTGTGGCAGGTCGGGCGCCCGCGCCGCAGGTCGTCGTCGTCCATGAATGGCAGGTCATCGTGCACCAGACTGTACGTGTGCAGCAGTTCCACCGCCGCCGCACACCCCAGCGCGCGCGCCGGCTCGCCACCCGTCGCCACCGCACCCAGCAACACCAACACCGGCCGCAGCCGCTTGCCGCCCGGAAACATCACGTACCGCATCGCGCGGTGCAGCTCCGCCGGCATCTCCTCCTCCGGTGGCAACCAGCGCTCAAGCTCCGCCTCGATCCGCGGCAGCCACTGCTGCGTGAACGCCGCCAGCGGCGAGTCCGTCATCGAGCTGCCTGCTGCACGAATCCCAGCATCCGTTCCGTCGCATCTCCGACCGTCACACCGGGCAGCGCCAACCGCCAACCCTGCGCCGCAATCGGCGTCGATCCGCCGGAATGGAACACCACCCCTTCCTTCAGCTCCAGGGCCACACCATCCGTCGCCGCATCCACCACCACGCGCAGCTTCGCCGCCTCCACCGCACCCGTCAGCAGCTTCCCCTCATAGGACAGCAACAACACATCCGCGAAGCCGTGCTCCGTCACCCCTCCCAACCGCGACACCCGCCAGTTCCTCCCCTGCTCCGACGCCGCCAACAACACATCCAACCGCTCCCGCCAAATGGCCAACTCCGCCGGCGCCACCCGCCGCGGCTCCCGCGGCTCCGCCACCGGATAGCTCCCCTCCACCCGCACCAGCGCCGGCAGCTCCGCCTCCCACATCTCGCCGAACACTCCCGCCAACTCCACCGCCAATCCCTCCTCCGGCAGCTCCCGCCGCTCCCCATCCTCCAACACCGTCCCGCCAAAACACCGCAACGTCACCACGCCCTTCCCGCGATCCAACGTCACCGTCACCCGCTGCGCCAAGTACAGCACCGTCCGCATCTCCACCCTCTCCAACATCTCCACCCCCAACAACTCCCGCTCCCCCACCCCCTGCGCGCGCAGCACCCGCAACCCCGCGTGCCCATCCTCCACCAGACACCGCTGCAGCGTCCGCACCACCGCGCGCGTCTGCTCCGTCATCGGCGCCATCCCCTCCCGCAACATCTCTACCCGATCCTTCGCCAACACCGCCATCCGCTCCGCCTGCTCCTCCAACATCCCATCCAACTTCCCCCTGCTCTCGATCGCCGCCGCCAGCTCCCTCTCCAACCTCTCCTTCGCCTCCCGCTCCCGCCCCAACTCCGCCTCCCGCTCCACCACCTCTCCCCGCATCTGCTCCACATCCCCGTGCATCCGCGCCGTCTCCCCGCGCATCCGCTCCACCTCACCCCGCGCCACCCGCTCCGCCGCCCACGCCCGCCGCACCTCACTCACCCCCCAAGTCGCGCCCGCCCCAACCGCCACCACCGCAGCCACCAGCACCAGTCCGCGCAACATCGGGCGCTGAGACGAGCAGCCGCCGGGCCTATTGCAAGCCTTCAGCGCCGAGCAACCCGGTACTCCCCCAGTAGCTCGGGAGAGGCGCGACCTCGTCGCGAGAGCGGTCGCAGCGCGCGCAGGGCGAGGAAGCGGGCCGAGGGCGACCGAGGCGGGGCCTAAGCCCCGCCGCAGGGAGCCCGAGGTCTGCTGACGATGCCAAGCTCGCCGTGGCGGCGGCGGTGGCCCCGCGTCACGGCGAGCGGGGCGCGATGCGGCGCCGCACGCAGCAGAGGTCGCGCGTCGACCGAGCTACCAGCGGTGCGCGATGCCGCGCCGCTCGCAGCAGAGGTCGCGCATCGACCGAGCTACGGTTTGTCCCAATCCGCGTTCTTGTTCTTGTTCCACCAGGTGTTCCACTCCTCCGCGGTGCGGAAGTTCTGGCGGCTCATCTTCGCCATCGTCGAGTTGAAGTCCTCGGTGATGATCTGCAGCCGGCGGCGTGACGTCTCGGCATCCGTGTCGTTCAGATCCAACGTCGCCTTCGCGTTCCCCTCGACCTCGCCGTACTTCTTCAGCAGCTTCTCGAAGATCTCCTTGCGCTCCTTGCCCGCCAGATCGTCGAAGTTGCCGAGCGCCTGTGCAGCCGCGGCGAGGATCGTGTCCTCCGGGTCCTTCAGCGCGCGGTCGAGCAGGAAGTCGATGTGCGCCTTCTCCTTGGTGCGGCCGATGTTCTTCAGGATCTCAGCGCGCAGCGCAACCCAGTCGTTCTTGCGGAACCGGTTGTCGTTGTAGGCGGCGACCAGCGCCTTCGCGCCGTCGGCTTTCATCTGACTCAGCGCGGCCGCGGCGGCGACGTAGATCCCCTTCGCTTCCGGATCGCGCGTGCGGATCTTGAAGGTGTCGCCGACGACCTTGACGACGTCCTTCTGGTCCTTCTCGTGCATCGTCGCGTACGGCTTCAGCAGCTTCACGTCGAGCACCTGGATCGCCTCGGCATCCTTCTCCATCTTCTTGTCGCCGAGCAGCGCCTTGTACTCCTTGATCGCGTCGGCGACGGCGGGGTCAGGCTTGCTGGCGGCGGCAGGTGCAGGCTCCTGAGCGGTCAGGAGCATCCCGAGCGAAGCTGCGGCGAACGACGCAGCCAACGGGCGAACGGAACGGAGCAGTGCTTTCATGTCGGCCTCCGAGGACATTGGGAGGGATCCCAGGATCCCCCATCAAACGGCGTTCCAGGATAGCCCGGGAACGCGGCTAGTCCGACGCCCACCTCCTACCAGAGCTCCCCGAGCAGCTCCCGGCCGATCGCGCGCGCCGCCGCCGGGTCCAACCGATGCCACTGCGATGGGTGCGCGCCCGGCAGTCCGCGCGCTTCCGCACGGCGTGCGATCTGCAGCGCGAGATTGCGGAATCCGCGCGCGTGCGGCGAGTCACCCGGCTCGCCATCCAGGAACCCGGCAATGTGCGCAAGCACCAGCTCGGTGTGTGGACTCAGCGCGAGCGCCGCGGTCTCGGCGCGTGCCTCGAACTCGCTCTCGATCGCCAGTGCGTCGAAACCGAACGAGAACAACAGCCCGAGGATGCGCAGCAGGTTCTCCTCCGGCGGCAGGTAGTGGAACGCGTCGACCAGATGCGCATGCTCGTGCCAGCGGATCATGTCGAGCACGGCGGACTCGAGCTGCGGGTCCGCGACCGGTGAAGTCAGCGACAGCCGCCAGTCCACACCCAACGTCTCCAGCTCGCCGATGCGTTGCGGCAGCGGATCGCGCAGCACGACCTCACCATCCTCACGCGCGACGCGGCGTCGCTCGCGGATCGCCCAGGCCCACTCGCGCACGGCGTCGTAGTCGACGATGTAGTGGTTGAACAGCGCGACGCCGGCGAGGTCGCCGCCGTAGACCGAGCCGAGTGAACGCACGCGCCGGTCCTCGGCGACCACTTCGCGCGTGCGCGCCGGCAGCGGCAGGTCCGCATGCTCGGCGACGTCGGCCAGCGACAACCGGGTCAGCAGCATCGCCTCCACCGGACGCCCGTCGCGCTGCCCGAGCACGAGATGGCGGTTCCAGCCGCTGACGAACGTGCCGATCCCTGGGCTGAACGGATCCACCATCTCGCCGACGAACGGGATCTGGAACCGGCGCGGCTCGCCGACGACGTCTTCGCCGAAGATCTCGCGCCCGATCCGCCGCAGTTCGTCGAGGACCGAGTCGAGCGACCGTGGCTCCGAACCCGCCAGGTAGCCCTGATAGACGACGCGACGCAGCGCCCGCTCGAACGAGAGCCGCCGGCCGATCCGCTCTTCGATCGCACCGAGCCGCGCCCGCGTCGGGGCGTCACTGGTGCGCAGCCGCGCCAACGCCAGCACGCGCGCCGCCGGTTCGATCAGCCCGACGTGCTCGAGCGCTTCGATCAGCGCGACGGCATCCTCCGGCCGCGCCAGCGGCTCCTCGCCGGACATCCACGGTCCATCCAGCAACGTGCGCCAGGCGCTGCGGACCTGGTTGCGCGGATCGTCGATGACGTCGCGCGGCAGCGAAGCCGCGAGCTCATCGAGGTACGCCCGCAGGTCGCCGCAACGCAGCACGACCTCGCGCCACAGCCGCCGCTCGGCCGGTGTGCCAGGCGGCCCACCGCTGCGCTCGAGCTCCGCGCGCGCCGCAAACGCATCGCCGAGCCGCAGATGCAGATGCGCCAGCAGCGGGGCATCGACCGCGACGAGCTCGGCGAACCGGCGCGGATCCACCCGCAGCAGATCCAGGATCTGGTGCACGCGATCCTCGGTCACGCCACGCGCGAGCGCATCGCGCACGAGCTGGCGGACTCCGGCGTCGTACGGCCGCACGCGCAGGGAACTCATCAACGCCGCCCAGCCGAGATCCTGCCGCTCACCGTGCGCATGCAACTCGGCGAGACCGAGATCGCCGATCCCGGGCACGCGCCGATCGCCCCGCAGCCGCTCGTAGATCGCGGCGGCTTCCGCCACCTGCAGCGCGGCGCGCAACGCGGCGGCCCGGGCGATGCCGACCAGCGGGTGCTGCCCGCTGGCGGTATCCAGCTCCGCGTAGACCGCGAGCGCACGCTCGCTGTCGGTGCTGCGCAGCGTGTGCGCGAGTCCGAGCCAGGCCCAGAAGCAGCTGCGGTCGGCGGCGAGCGCGCGCTCGAACCACTGCAGCTTCTCGCCGGTGCGCGGCGCGATCCGACCGGCGAGGTACAGCGCCGGCGCGGACCCGCCATCGCCGTCCAGCCGCTGCTCCGCTTCGGTGCGCAGCAGCGCGATCCGTCCGCGCTCGCGCAGCAGGTCCTGGCGCAGCCGGTGCGCGTCGACCTGGTCCGGCCAGCGCGCGAGGATCCGTTCCAACTCGGCGAGGCTCTCCCGGTCTTGCTCGCGCTCCGCC
This sequence comes from uncultured candidatus Brocadiaceae bacterium, assembly GCA_964483245.1. GTDB lineage: Bacteria > Planctomycetota > UBA1135 > UBA1135 > UBA2386 > CAZABP01. The sequence continues at coordinate 78,041 of CAZABP010000007.1, forward strand.
ATGCCGCGCGCGGCGGCCACCCACTCGTCACCCGGCTGCGTGCCGGGAACACCGGTCAGCGGTGTCGGCAGGTCCGGGCGCGGAGTCGCGCAGGCGGTGAGGAACGCGAGCAGCGCCGCTGTTGCATTCCGCAGCAGGGGGAGCCGCAGAGCGGGCGAAAAAAAAGGGGCCGGGAACCCCGGAACGCCCGGAGCGCCCGACCCCCTCAGAAGGAGGAGATGCGGGCTTTTTCGACTGTGCCGGCGCGCGGCTTGATCCTGCTGGGCGCGGCAGCCGGACGCCAGCACTGGAAGCTCCGCTGGCACGGCAGCGACTGCCGCGGCCGGAGCTGTCCGGATTCCGGAAGGGACGGCGTCCGCCGTCACTCAGCCGTCACCCTTGCCGGTTCCGGACTTGCCGCCGGGCGGTTCCTTCGTAGGCGGCGGAGTCCCTGCTTCGTTGTTCGGCGGCTGCTCCGCGGGCGGCGGCGGTGGCTCGTTCTGCTTCCCGCCCTCGGCCGGAGGGGCGCCTTCACCGGACTTCTCGCCGGACTTCTCGGGTGGCTTCTCCGCCGGCTGCTCCGCCGGTTGCCCAGCGCCCTTCTCCGCGGGGGGGCTCTTGTCCCCTTCGCCGGGCGCCTGCTCGTTCGGCGGCTCCTTGTCGCCGTCCTTGGGCTGCTCGCTGCCCGGCGCCGGGTCGAAGAACTCCTTCGGATCCCGCTGATACGGCGTCACGTCCCACTCGCCGACTGCGAGCAGGAACTCCGATCCGGTCGCGACCGCGTAGTAGTCCTGCTTGTCCGGGATCTTCTTGCCGAACGAGACCGAGTGCGACGTCTCGTCGTCGAGCACTGCGGTGACCTGGAGGTCCGACTTCTCGCCGACACCGAACTGCTGCTTCTCGTCGGCCTTGACGCGGACGAGCGGCTTCAGATAGCGCTGCGCATAGAAGTTCGAGAACCGCGCGAGCAGGTTCTGCACCTCCTGCTGGCGGACGGCCCCCATGCCTTCGGGTGCGTCCTTGGCGACCCACTTGTCGGCATCGGTCGATTCCTTCCCGGCGCGCTCACGCGTGAACGTGATGCTCCCCTTGTCGTTGCGCAGCGTCAGCTCCTTGACCTGCTTGGTCTCGAAGTTGTGCACCCGCTTCTCGATCCAGTCCTCGGCCTTGACCGACGGGTTCCAGAACTGCGCCTGCTCGTGGTCGTAGTGGACGATGTCCTGGCTGTCGCCGCGCCGGACGTAGAAGCCGGGGACGGCGTCCTCGGTGTAGCGGCCGCCGCTCGTGTCCTTGCCGACCAGCAGCTTCGCGAGCTGCTTGCCTTCGCGGTCGTAGGCCTCGATCAGCAGCGCCTTGTCTTCCGTCAGGTCCCGCTCGGCCAGCTGCTCGTCGTTCGCATTCGGCACGATGATCCGTTCCCGGTCGACCCGGATCCGCCGCAGGTGGTCGAGCAGATCGCTGTCGACCTTGCCGGCGATGACCGGGACGCCGGCGAGGTCACCCTCGCGGACGATCCACTTGCCGTCGGCGAGCTGGAACACCGCCGCGTCGAAGACCGGCTGCCCCTGCTCGTCGACCTTCGGCTGCTCGCCGTCGCGTTGCTGCCGGGCGACCCGGACGATCGCGATCGCGTCCTTGGTGAAACCCTCGAACAGCCGTGGCTCGTCGTTCGGACGCTGGTAGATCGTCCGCTCGCTGAGCAGCGACAGCGTGGTCGGAATCGCCAGCAAGGCGGCCAGGATCGCGAGGATCAAGTTCGTCTTCATGGTCAGTACTCCGTTCGCGCGTGATCGGTCATGCGCCCGTCTTGGTCAGGAAGACCTGTTTCTGGTGGATCCGGCGGGCGGCCACGATGATCCAGACCAGTGCCAGCAGCAACGGCGGCAGCGCGATGTTGAACACCTTCGCCGTCGTCTCGGTGCGTTTGATCTCCTGGCCCATCTTGCCGACGCTCTCGCGCGCGGTCATCGCCATGTCGCCGAAGTTCAGCCGGCGGTCGACCGGCGTGCGATTGCGGAGCGCGATCAGGTCGCTCTCCTCGCCGATCCAATCGAGCAGCGCCATCGCGAACTGGTAGGCAGGTGCAGGATCCGCCGGGCCGCCCGCCTGCGCGTGCTCGCCGCCGATCACGTCGTCACGCAGGAAATCGGCGTCCGCGACGACCAGCAGCTGCGCTGGCTTGCTCTTGAAGATCGGCGCCGGCTCGTCGTCCTTCTTCGCCTCCGGCTCCGGTGCGTCCGGCGCCGGCGGGCCAGCGAGCTCCGGCTGCTCCGTCTCGGCGGGCGGGTCCGTCGGCTCCACCTTCTCGCCCTTCTCGGTCTCGATCGGAGTCTCCTGGACGTCGCCGGACAGCGGGTCCTTGGGCTTCTCCTCTTCGGCGACCGGCGGCTTCGCCGGCGGGATCTCCTTGCCCTCGAAGAACGACGCGAACTCGCCTTCGAGATGTGCCAGCAGGCCGAACTGGCGGCGCTCGTGCGACGCGAACTTCTGCTGCAGCTGCTGCGCGAACACCTGGTGGTTCTGCATCCGGTCCTGCGCGCTCCGTGCGCTCATGAACGGATCCAGTGCCGGTGGCGCCGGCTCGGCGTAGCCGAACGGCGACGTGCGCAGCAGGAACCCACCCTTGACGTTGGCGGGCAGCGGATCGGCGATCGCCAGCTGGCATGGCCAGAAGAAGCCCGGCGCCTGCCGGAACCCCTTCAGCAGGTTGTTCTCCTTCTCCATGCCCGGCTTCAGCATCGCCGTGAGCTGCTCCTCCAGCTCCTTCTGGTTGCTGCCGTTGGAGAGCTGCGGGTTGCTCAGCGTCTGCTTCGCGACGACCGACACGATCTCCGGCTTGGCCCACTCGACGTCGAGCGCGCGCAACCAGTACGGATAGAACAGCTGCATCGCGCTCTGGCCCCAGTACTGCTGCACCGGGATCGCGAGCGGCACCCAGGCGTCCTGCAGGAAGTCGGCGACGACCTTGTCCGGCTGGACGTCGACGCCGTAGTGCCCGAGCAGGTCGACGAACTTGTGCTTGCTGGCCGGATCGTCGAACGACACCTCGGTCGCCTGGAACGAGCGGTCCGCGCCCGGCATGTATTCCGCGGTGTCGGCGAACACGACCAGCTTGCCGCCGCGCATCAGATACTGATCGATCGCGTATTTCTGCCGGTCGGTCAGGTTCTTGGGGCGGATCACGAGCAGACCGACCAGGTCCTCGGGGACGAGCTTCCCGTCGCTGAGGTCGACGTTCTGCAGGTCGTAGCGTTCCTTGCCGACCTCCCGGAAGCGGTGGTAGCCCTGCGGCTGCGTGCGCTGCTGGCCGAACATCGGGTTGCCCCCGCCCGCCTCGGTCTGCGACGCGAGCACGCCGATCTTCGGCTTCTCGAGAACGGCGAGCTCCTTGATGATCGGCGTCAGCACGCTCTCGTACTGCCACAGCTCATTGGTGAACCCGAGGAACGGGATCACCTTCTGCTTGTCGGCGCCGTACAGCAGCCGGAAGCCCTGGTAGATCTCGCTCAGCGAGTACGTCCGCGCGTCGGCGTCCTGCACCGACTGCGGGCGGATGCCCAGGCGCTCCGCCTTCTTCTCGATCTCGACGTCGTCGTGCGGATCGAAGTACTGCACCCTGACCCGGCCGTTACTGATCTGGGCGTACTCGTCGAGCAGGTTCTCCAGCCCGGTGCGGTATTCGCCGAGCACGCTCGGCAGCAGCTCGGCCGAGCTGAAGTAGGCCTCGACGAACACCGTGCTCTCCAACCCGCGCAACACGTTCCGGGTCGATTCGCTGAGCGTGTAGAGCTTCTCTTCGGTCAGGTCGGCGCGCACACGAGCCTCCGGCCGGCCGGCGAGGTAGACGATCTGACCCAGCACGGCAGCCAGCAGGACGGCGCGCAACAGCGCGTGCGCGGCATAGCCACGAGCGTCACGGTTCGGCAACGTTCGGTTCATCGGGATCACCCATTCGTGCGCCGGCCGTGCAGGACCAGCGCGTTCAGGTGCAGGAAGAAGGCGCAGAACGCCACGTAATAGACGATGTCGCGCGTGTCGATGACGCCGCGCGCGATGCTCTCGAAGTAACGGTAGGGGCTGATCGCGCCGAGGAATGCCACGACCGGCGCCGGCAGCACATTGCCGACGACCAGCAGGAACTGCGGCCAGCCGAGCACGAACAGCAGCAACAGGAACACCAGCGACAGCACCAGCGCGATGATCTGATCGCGCGTGATGCTGGAGAAGAACATCCCCACCGACAGGTACGCGCTCGCCATCAGCAACGCCGCAAGGTAGGCCGCGATGACCGGGCCCCACTGCAGCTCGCCGAACATGTCCAGCGTGAACGGCAGGCCGATCGTCAGCAGCAGCAGCAGCGCCAGATACAGCAGTGCCGCGAAGAACTTGCCGAGGATCAGCTGGGTCGTCGTGACCGGGAACGTCAGCAGCAGTTCGAGCGTGCCCAGTTTCCGCTCTTCGGCCCACAGCCGCATCGTCAACGCGGGCGTGAAGATCACGAACAACCACGGCAGCAGGCGGAAGAACGCGTCCATGCGCGCGGCCTGGCTCTGCACCAGCGTCGCGCTCGCCGCCGCGTAGAGCAGGATCAGCAGGAACAGGATCCCGAACACGTACGCGATCGGAGACAGGAAGTAGCTGCGCAGCTCGCGGCGCAGGATCACGGCAGTCTCATGCATCGCCCGCCTCCCGGCTCTCCTCGAGCGTCAGCGTCCGGAACACGTCCTCGAGCGTCGCGCGCTCGCGTTGCAGCTCGATCAGGCCCCAGCCGTTCTTGACCACGATGTCGGCGATGCTGGTCTCCATGACGCCATCGCGCGGCGGCACCCCTTCGATGCGCCACGCGGTCACGCCGTCCTCCTGCCCCTGCGCGACCACGCGCACGCCGTGCAGCAGCTCGGTCAGCTGGCGCTGCACCGCGTCGGGCGCCGCGCCCTTGACGCGCAAGCGCACGGCGCCACCCGGCAGCCGGCCGCACAGCGACTCGTTGGTGTCGTCGGCGACGATGCGACCCTGGCTGACGATGATCACGCGCGTGCAGGAGGCTTCGACCTCCTGCAGGTAGTGCGTCGACAGGATGATCGTGTGCCGCTCGGCGAGCCGTTTGATCAGCTCGCGCACGTCGACGATCTGGTTCGGATCGAGGCCGGACGTCGGCTCGTCGAGCACCAGCACGTCCGGATCGTGGACCATCGCCTGCGCCAGACCGACGCGCTGCTTGTACCCCTTGGACAGCTCGATGATGTTCTTGCCGAGCACCTTGTCGAGGTTGCACAGGTCGACCACGCGCGCGACCGCATGGCGCAGGTTGCGCCCGGGCACGCCGCGGATCTCGGCGGCGAAGCGCAGGTAGTCGTCGACGCGCATCTCGGTGTAGAGCGGCGTCGATTCCGGCAGGTAGCCGATCTTGCGTCGCACGGCCAGCGACTGCGCCACGACGTCGAGCCCGTCCACGGTCGCCGTGCCGGAGGTCGGCAGCAGGAACCCGGTCAGGATCTTCATCGTGGTCGACTTCCCGGCGCCGTTCGGCCCGAGGAAGCCGATCACTTCGCCGCGCTCGACGCCGAACGAGATGCCGCGCAACGCGTGCGTGAAGCCGTAGGTCTTCGTGAGTTCGTCGACTCGAATCATTGCTGGATGATCAAGGACTCTGGAGAAGGGATTGGATCCGGCCGGTCCGCTCAGTCGTCGACACGGAACTTGGCCAGGAACTCGCCATTGCTGTCGGTCTTCATCAGCTTGTCGATCAGCAGCGGCATCGCGTCCAGGCTGTTCATGCGGCTGAGGACCCGACGCAGGGTGTAGACCTGTTTGGTGATCTCCGGGCCGAGCAGCAGCTCTTCCTTGCGCGTGCCGGACAGCTCGAGGTCGATCGCCGGGAAGATCCGGCGCTCGGCGAGCTGGCGGTTCAGGACGAGCTCCATGTTCCCGGTCCCTTTGAACTCCTCGAAGATGACCTGGTCCATCCGCGAGCCGGTGTCGACCAGCGTCGTCGCCAGGATCGTCAGCGAGCCGCCCCCCTCGCAGTTGCGCGCCGAGCCGAAGAACTTCTTCGGCTGCTCGAGCACCTTCGCCCCGATGCCGCCCGACATCGTGGCGCCGCCGCTGCGGCCCATGTCGGAGTTGTAGGCGCGCGTCAGCCGCGTGATCGAGTCGAGCAGGATCACGACGTGCTTGCCGGTCTCGACCAGCCGCATCGCGCGCTTGAGGCACATCTCGCCGACGCGCACGTGGTGCTTGGGACCCTCGTCGAGCGTCGAGACCAGGACCTCGCGGTTCTTGCCGGCGACGCTGCGGCGCCAGCCGGTCGCCTCCTCCGGCCGTTCGTCGATCAGCAGCACCATCATGTAGACGTCCGGATGCCGCTCGGCGATCGCGTGGCAGATCTTCTGCATCAGCACCGTCTTGCCCGAGCGCGGTGGCGCGACGATCAGCCCGCGCTGGCCGCGGCCGATCGGGCACAGCAGGTCCACGATGCGCAGGCTGACGTCGCCGTCGCCGGGCTCGAGTACGAACATCGGCTCCGGATCGACGACCGTCAGCTCGCGGAACGGCGTGCGCTGCATCGAGCGCTCCGGGTCCACACCGTCGATCGACTCCACGCTGGCGAGCGTCATCCGCGACGGCCCTTTGCTCGGCATGCCGGCCTGACCCAGCAGCTCGCTTCCCTCCTGCAGCCGGTAGAGCCGCACGATCCCGGGGGGCACGAACACGTCACCGTTCCCCTCGTCGGCGAGGTACTGATTGCGCACCTGGCGCAGCCAGCCGCCGCCATCGCGGCTGAACTCGAGCACGCCCTGCGCGGTCTCGGTCGCACCCTCGATCTCGGGGATCCAGTCCGGCGGCAGCTTGCCGCCGCCCCCGCCCCCGCCGCCACCACCACCGCCGCCGCCACCCCCACCGCCGCCGCCACCGCGGCCGCCGCGCCGGCGCCGGCGCTTCCCGTGCCACCGCTTCTGCCCCTGCTGGGTCCTCGTACCGCTGCCGGAGTCGGGGACACTGTGTTCGCTATCGCTCATGGAATCGGGCCCTGGCATCAAGGCTGGGAGACTGCGGCCGCCGGACCCCGCAGGGTGAGCGCGGCCGTCAGGGGAGCCCGGTGCGACGTGCGCCGGGCGGAAACGCGCTGCCGGTCGCGAAACTCCGCGGCCGGGACGCTGGTGCCGGAGCGGCGGATGTTCGCCGCGAACCGCGCACGGATGCTGATCGGAGGCAAGGTCAATGGACGTCTTCGAGGTCCAGATCGTGGTTCGTGGGTCCGCCATGTCCGCCGGAACTCCGGTCCGACGGGATGGCGAGCCGACCCTGCTCGGAACGCGTTCGGCGTTCGGAGTCAGGGAGATGTCGAAGCAGCAGGCAGCGCCCGAGCGAACCGGACACGAATGCGGCAGGCGACCACCGTGTGGGTCAGCTCGCGGCGACGCGAATCCAACGCGCGCTCCCGAGCTGCACCCCTGGGCCCGGTTCTGGAAGGCGGCTTCGAAGCCTGCCTTCGACGGCGCGGGAACGTAGCCCGTGCCCGCGCGACCCGCAAGCCCGGGCGCGCGATTTTCGTCCGCTTGCTTCGATCCGAGGCATGCGCTAGCAGACCCGTGCGACCACGCACCGGCGATCCGCAAACGACCACACCAACGCGCCGGTGGAGCCGCAGCCATTGCTCCGCGGGCTCAACTCGGAGCCCTGCGCCGCCCGAAGTTCCCAGCCGAAGGACCGATGACCATGGAACGGAACGATCCCCCCTTCTCCTCCCGCCTGGACGATGAGGACGAGGACCGGCAGGAGGCCCCGCGCGGCCGCATGGGCCAGCACCTCGAGCGGCGCCTGCTCGAAGCGCGCACGCTGATCTTGAGCGGTCCGGTCACCGACCGGATGGCGACCGACTGCATCACGCGGCTGCTCGTGCTCGAGGAGATGGACCGCGACCGCCCGGTCACGCTGATCCTGAACTCGCCCGGCGGCAGCGCCGACTCCGGATTCGCGATCTATGACTCGATCCGCTACGTGCGCCCGCCCGTCCGCACGGTCGTCAACGGCATCTGTGCTTCGGCGGCGATCCTGATCCTGCTCGCAGCGGACAAGGGCGCACGTTTCACGCTGCCCGGCAGCCGGTTCTTGATCCACCAGCCGTCGACCACCGGCCGCGGAACCGCGTCGGACCTCGACATCACCGCGCGCGAGATCCTGAAGCTGCGCGAGCGATACAACCGGATCATCAGCGAGGCGACGGGCCAGCCGATGGAGCGGGTGCTCGAGGATGCGAAGCGGGACTTCTGGTTGAACGCGGAGGAGGCGAAGAAGTACGGGCTGGTGGATCGGGTGGTGAAGGAGAGAGGGGAGCTCGATTAGCGCGCCGCGGTTGGTATTGCGCTGAATCGGGTTCGGGTTTGGGTTCGGGGACCCGTGCTCAGCGCGCGGGCAGTCGCACGGGCGTGACGCTGCGTTGCGATGAGGGAACGATGGGGAACGCGCAAACACGAAGCTGACGCGCGGCAACACCGATCGCATCGCGAGCGCAGGGCAGCCACGCGTGTAGGCATGCTGCTTGCTTGATCACGCCGCTCCATCCAGCGGCAGGCACGGTCTTGCTCAGCTTCGGACGTGAAGGCGAACGGAGCCGGGCGCGGGGCAATGCTCCCGGTTCCGAGAGAGATCGTGCCTGCCGCTTATCTCCGCCCGCAACGGCAGCCGTGCAGGATGGCACCGTCCGGCGTCCGCGTGAGCCGCACCCGGGCCCGATCCCGACCGAACCCGAACCCCATCGCGAACCCGGGCCCGGGACCCGGCGAGCTGCGCCTTCGGCGCGCTGAGCGTAGCACAGTCGTGCGTCGCAGCGTTGGGACGGGCCACTACGAGAAGGAAACGACATGATCGAGCAACGTGATGTGTGGAAGAGTCCGCGGACGTGCGCAGTTGTCGATGCGGTTGCGAGTTGCAGCGTGCAGGTGATGTGAGGCACACGGATTGCCTGGGGCCGACTACCCCACACCTCCCAACCAGGAGTCCGCAGTGCACGCCGTTCGACTGCTTCCTCTCGCTGTCTGTCTCCATGCATCCATCGCCGCGCAGTTGCCCGACTGGGCGTCGGTGCCCTCGCCTGCAAGCGCAACGGTCCGGCTCGAGCAGAGCTGGGCCTTCGTGCAGGATGCGACGAGCATCACGGCGTTCTCCTGCATCAACCGGAAGTGGTCGAAGCTGCTGCACCAGGGCGCACCCGTGGTGACGATCCTGAACGACGCGTTCATCGTGCAGGAGGGACACCTCGTGCATGGGTACTCGCCGCGCACCGGGAGCTTCGCGCCGCAGTTGACCTGGTCGCCGAACGCGACCGTCGTGAGACCCGTGTCGCCGCAGACATGGTTCGCGCTCGTCACCGACGGGAACACGGTCCACGTGTTCCAGGCGCTCGATGGCGTGTGGACCACGTACGTGTTGTCGGGGCCGCCGCAGGTGACGATGGCGACCAAGTGCGCCGTGATCGTGGACGGCAACGACGTCTACGCCGTCAGCGCGTTCTATGGCACGCCGGTCCGGCTCGAGGCAGGTAGCGGACCCGCCGTCGTGCAGGGCGCATTCGGCAACTGCGCGATCGTGACGACCCCCGGGGAGGTGCACGGGTTCAGCGCCTACCGCAACCAGTGGACGACGACGACCGCAGCGTCCGTCCTCGGGGTGCGCGCGGGGCACCAGCAGGCAGCGTTCGCGCTGGTCGAGGAGCCAGGGGCGTACACGTTCTTCAGCGGCCACACCGGTACGTTCCAGCGGATCGCGACGCTCTCGGCATCGCCGACCGTGACGCTGGATCGGGCCGTCGCGCTCATCGACGACAGGCCGTTCTTGCACGGCTACTCCGGCCTGCTCGGCAAGCAGGCGACTCTGCCGATGCCGAGCACGCCGGCGATCGCGCAGCAGCAGTTCTTCATGGTCGCCGACGACGGAGCGAGTCTGCATGCATTCAGTGCGACGACGGGCAGCTTCGCGGCGGCCGTCCCCGGCGCGCTGGCCGACGTCACGACGAAGGCCGAGATGGCCGTGCTGCACCCCCCGAGCGCACCGATTCCGACGCTGGTCTATTCGCAGTACCGCAACGCCTGGATCCCAACGCCGTCGCTCGCCAGCGCCGCCCTGCACCAGACGGCAGCTTCGGTCGTGCTGGTCGATCCGAACGGCGGCATCTACGGCCTGTCGCTGCGCGGCAACCAGTGGATCCATCAAGCGACTCCGATCATCGACACGGTGTTCCTCGGGACCAGCCGCCCGCTGCTGGAGATGACAGTGGTTGCCAAGTCCGGCAACCAGCTCTGGGCGTTCAACTCGCGCACGCAGGCGTGGCGAGCAACGACAACCTCGGCCCCGGCGACCATGTTCCAGGGGAACAACACGGCACTGATCCTGAGCGACGGCAGCCGGGCCTACGGGTTCAGCAGTTGGAGCGACCGCTGGTCATCGGTGCCGCTCGCCGGCCCGGTGGTCCGCTCCAGCGCGCAGGTCCAATCTGCTTACGTCGACGACGGCACCTCGGTGCACGCGTACTCCGGGATCGGCGAAACCTCCACCAGCCATGACTACCCGGAGTACTGGCGTGCCGCGTCGCAGGGTGCGCGCATGCGCATCGACGTCGCTGGAACGCCCGATGCGCTCGGACTGCTGCTCGCGGCACCGGCACCGGCCTCGATTCCGATCCCAGGCCTCGGGACGCTGCTGCTCGATCCGCTGACGCTGGTCGTGCTCGCAACCCCGATCCTGCCGCCAAACGGAATCTACGGATTGACGCTGCAGGTCCCGGTTTCACCCGGCCTCAGCGGGCTCGATCTGCACTTCCAGAGCGCGTTGCTCAGTCCGCCGAACCCGTACCTGACGAACTCGGTCGTCGTCCGGATCCTGTGACGGAGCTGAGCCCGATGCAGACCACCACTGGCGCCCTGTGCATGCACCCGTGCCTGCTCGCTGTCGCGTGCACGCTCGCACTCGTCACCGGCGCCGCGGCACAGCGCACCGTGCCGGACCGTCCGGTGACAACCGATCAGGCGGCGCTGCGCGAGTCTGCGGCGGCCGCTTCGATCAAGCTGACCGATGCCGTCGCGCGCGCACTCGAACGCGTACCAGGGGTCGCGCTGCGCGCGAGCTTCGAGCGCGTGCGCGTCGACGAGAAGCTCGTCCCGCGCTACGAAATCGAGGTTCTGGCGGCCGACGGCTACTACGAGGTCCAGGTCGATGCGGCCGACGGCAGCATCGTCGCTGCCGAGCCGCAGTCCACCTCGCGCGCCGAGCGGCACGGCGAGATGCGGTTCGACTTCGAGAGGGAGGAGCTGCCGTTCGGCTTCCAGCCGAAGGAGAACGCCGGCACCGGTACGCCGGCGAGCTGGCGCACCGAACGCACGGAGGACGCCCCTGACGGCAAGCGCGCGGTTGTCGTCGAGTCGGTCAACAAGCGCTTCACCTACAACATGCTGATGCGGCGCGGCCGCGTCGGACCGAACCTCTCCGTCTCCGTCCGCTTGCAGGCCTGGAAGGGCGAAGAGGACCAAGGCGGCGGCCTGGTCTGGCGCGCCCAGAACGATGCCGACTACTACATCGCGCGTTGGAATCCGCTCGAGGCGAACCTGCGGCTCTACACCTGCAAGGATGGCAAGCGCTCGACGCCGATCCAGAGCGTCGAGATCGACGCCGACGCGACCAAGTGGCACGAGCTCCACGTCACGATGATCGGGTCCCGCATCGTGATCCGCTTCGACGGCAAGATCGTCATGGAGGTCGAGGACTCCACCTACACCGAGGCCGGCGCCGTCGGCCTGTGGACCAAGGCAGACGCTTCCACCCGCTTCGACTCGTTGCGCATCACCCCGAGGTGAAGCTGCGCTCGGCGCGTACCCCACGCGCCGAGCGCAGCCGGGCCCGGACCCGGTCCCGATCCCGCTCTCGCTACAACGCCGCGATCAACGGGAACTGCGCACCCAGGATCGGCGAGCTCTGCACGCCCAGCCACTTCTCGAGCACCGTCGCATACAGCGAGCGGAAGTCGGTCGAGGTGGTGTCGAACCGTGGGTAGTAGTTGTTGTACGGCGTGGTCGCCTTCGTGAGATCGGGGTAGGTCCCGAAGAACCCGCCCTTGACCGGCGCACCGGCGAGGTAGGCGACGCCGCCGTGGCCGTGGTCGACGCCGACCGAGCCGTTGACGCCGAAGCGGCGCGAGAACTCGGAGAAGATCATGACGACGACGTCGTTCGCGACGCCCCAGGCCGCCATGTCGTCGAGGAACGCCTTGACCGCGCCGGTCAGGCCGACCAGCAGGTTGGCCAGCGTGCCGGTGTGGCCGGTGCCGGCGATGGCGAGGTTCGCGTGGTTGTCGTAGCCGCCGGTGCCGAGATAGAAGATCTGCGTCGGCAGCCCGCCAGTGATGTAGCGCGCCGCGAGCTGCAGGTCGCGGGCGAGCGCGTTGTTCGGATACGTCACCTTCGGCGCATAGCTGGCGCCGGTCGACAGCAGCGTCGCGCTGTCCCCGACCGAGCCGGCGAGGCCGCGCGACAGGTAGCTCAGGTTCGGGCTCGCGGTCGGGCGCACGAACAGCGCGTGCTCCATCAGCAGCTGCGCCTGCAGGTTGTTGTCGACCGCGGTCGAGGCGTCGAACTGGAATGCGAACGTCGTCGGCGTGCGCATGACCGGGACGCGGCTGCCGAGGAACGCGCCGTTCAGACGGGCCTCGATGTCCAGTGCCGGGATCTGGTAGCCACCGGTGTAACCCTTGGTCAGGTAGCGCGAGAGCCAGCCCTGCGTCCGCAGCGTCGTATTCGGGTTCGCCTCCTCCCAGATCATCTCGGAGGTGAAGTGCGACAGGTTCGGATTCGGATAACCGACGTTGTTGATGATCGCGAGCTGCCCGGCGTCGTACAGCGCCTTGAACGACTGCATCGCGATCGCGAACTTCTGCGGCACGCCGGCCTGGATCGGCAGCGTCGAGACGCCGTCGTTGTCGGCGATGCCGATCGAGGTCGTCGGTCGCGCCGAGTAGTAGACCGGCATGTTGACCGGCACGATCTGGTTGAAGTAGTCCCAGCCGCCATGGACCTGCAGGACGATCAGCTTGCGTCCCGCGACCAGGTTGCTGGCAGCCTGCAGCCACGACGGCGCGAGCTTGCCGGCAACGGCCGGCAGCGCGGCGCCAGCCGCGAGGCCACCCATCACGAAATCACGTCGAGTGTGTGTCATGGATCGACCGCTCAGTTCACCTGGTATTCCGGAAGGGCGAGGATCAGGTGCACGAGGCCGCGCACCTTGACGTTCACCGTGCCCGTCGTGAGCGTGAACGGCACGTAACCGCTGTCGTTGTAGTTCATGAAGCGCACGAGCGAATCGCGCACGCTCGGCTCGACGCGTCCGTCGACGAGGATCTTCAGGTAGTGATCCACGATCTGCTCGGGCGACTTCAGGCCGTGCAGCAGGATCTCGCGGCCGGGGTTGAACTGGGCGCGGATCGCGTTGTTCGCCGACACCTGCGTCATCGTGTTGGCGAAATTGGCGCGCGAGATCAGCGTCGCGGAGTCGATCCAGGCCTTGCCGTCGTCGAGCCCGGCCGGATTGCCGTAGCGCAGCAGCGGATAGCCCATCGCGATCAACTGGTTGTTGAGCGCGATGTAGTTCAGCACCGGCGTGTTCGTGTTGCGGATCGCGCCGACGACGTACTCGACCGGGTTCTTGATCAGCGCGCCGATCGCGGCATCGCTGAAGAAGTACTTGCTGCGCAGGATCGTCGACATCAGCGCACGGATGTTGAACCCGTCGGCGCGGAAGCGGTTCGCCAGCTCGGTGATCAGCGCCGGATACGGCTCCTCGGAGACGAAGTACGCCCAGATCTTGCCGACGATGAACTCGGCGGTCGCCGGCCACGGCAGGATCACGTTGTCGAGTGCGTAGGCCAGCTCCGGCTCGCCGAGCCCCGGGATCGTCTTGCCGAGCAGGGTCTTGGTCCCGGTGACGTGCCAGCTCGGGTTGTAGACGAACTCATTGCGCCCCGAGAGCGCCCAGCCGCTGAGCACCTTGGAGATCTCGATGACGTCCTGCTGCGTGTAGCCGCCGGTGACGCCCATCGTGTAGAGCTCGAGCAGCTCGCGCCCGTAGTTCTCGTTGATGCGCGGCACGCCGCCGACAAGGCGCCCGTTCAGGTAGTTGTCGAGCCAGAGCTGCATCGCCGGGTCCTTGGTGACCTCGATCAGCATCTGGCGGAAACTGCCCAAGCCGTGCCGCCGGAAGATGTTCGTGTGCGCGATCATCAGCGGCGTCGCGTTGACCGCTTCGACGCCGACCGAGAAGTGATCGTGCCAGAACAGCACCATCTTCTCCTTCAGTGGGAAGCGGCCGTTCGCCATCTCGTACAACCACTGCGCGACCTGCGCATTCAGGTTGTTGGTCAGGTCGAGGTACTCGCCGTGCGGGAGCACGCGGCCACCGAACTCCTGCAGGCCGTCGGTGGACGGCGTCAGCAGGACGTCGATCGTGCGATCGACGCCGAGCAGCAGCATCGCATCGACGTCCTCCGGCTTGGCGCCGAAACCGGCGCGGCGCAGCAGGTGGGTCGCCTTGCGCGCATCCCACGGATCACTCTGGGTCGGGACGTAGGGCGCGAGGTCCGCCTTGGGATCGGCGGCCTGCGGCCGGTTCCCGGCGGCGGACCCTTGCCGCGCCGGGGAAAGGAGGGTCATGCCTGGGTCTTGCATGGACGCTGGCGTTGCCTGTGTCTCGGTGCCCCACCGGCCGAAGTGACCAGCAGCAGCGCGCGGGAGTCTAGCGAGCAGTTGCTCGCGCATTGCCCGCCGCGGTCGCGAAGATGCACCGCCGTTGTAAAGGGCAGCTGCGGGTTTGTTCGCAGCGCGGGGCGGGCTTGGGACGGTCAGTACAGCAACGTCGCGAGCTGGCGCAGCGCTTCGTCGCGGCGCTCGTCCTGGTCCGGCATCAGCGCCGTGCAGAACAGCATGACCTGGCGGGCGAGCCCGTCCCGGTGGTTGCGATCGGCCGAGACCGAGGCCAGCACGTGCTCGACTGCGCGGTCGAGGTTGCCGCCGCCGAGCGCCGTGCGGGCCTGCTCGAGTTCGCGCGCGGCCTCTGTCCCGGTCTGGTCTGGCGGCGAGGCGAGCCACTCGACGCCGGCCCGCAACCGATCGCGCGTCTCGGCCAGCTCGTCGTCATCCGGGATCTGGTCGAGCGCCGCACGCGCCGCCGCGAGGTCGCGGGCGAGGATCGCACGCCGGGCGGTCGCGATCCTGGCGGTCGGGCTGTCCGGCTCCGGCGGCGCTTGCGCCGGCCCGGCCGGCCGGACCCCGCGACGCTCGAGGAACTTGACGACCTCCGCCTCCGGCAGGGCCCCGGTGAACGCGTCGACCGGCCGGCCTTGGACGAACAGCACGACAAACGGAATGCTGCGGACGTCGAACGCGTAGGCCAGCTCCTCCTCGGCTTCGGTGTTGACCTTGCCGAGCAGGAACGAGCCGCCGAAGTCGCGCGCGAGCTTCTCGAGCACGGGGGTCAGCGTGCGGCACGGCGCGCACCAGGATGCCCAGAAGTCGAGCAGGATCGGCGTCGTGCGCGACCGCTCCAGTACCGCAGCCTGGAAGTTGGTCGTCGTGACCTCGAACACGGACTCCTGCTCCATCGCGCTTCTCTCGGTTCCGGGCCGGCGGCGCGCCTGCTCCGGGCGACGAATGGACGCATCCGACCCGGTCCGGTCAACCGCGTCGGACGCAATCGTTACCGATCCGAAACGGCGCAGCCCCAGGATCACGGATCGGGGCCGGATTCGCGCATGGCACGCCCTTTGACCTGAACGACCGATGCCGGGTCCGCACGGGTGTTTCCATCGGTGGAGACACGCGAGAGAGGCGACCGGACAGCAGCGGACCCGGCACCCTTTTCCTTGCGCGCGGCGTCACCCGCCGTGCAGCAGCTTCTCCCAGGTCGCGCGACGCGCGTCCTGCTCCGGCGCGTTCTCGAGCAGCCAGCGCAGGTGTGGATCGCGGCGGCTCCGATCCCCGCTCAGGTGGTAGCCGAGCATCAACGCGAAGCGCAGGTTCAACAGGGCCGGCGTCCGGAGCGCCACCGCCTCGAGCTCGCGGATCGTGGCTGGCAGCGCGTCCTGCTCGCCGGCCGCGTAGACCAGCAGGGCCTGTGCAATCGTCAGCTCCGGCGGCACGTCCGTGAGCTCGCGCTCGAGCGCATCGAGCTGCGCCGCGGCGCTCGCATCCTCGGTGGGGTCGAAGCCGTCCAGCAGCGCGACGAGGCGGACCAGCGGATGCTGCGGATCCTGCGCCTGCAGCCAGTCGCGCAGCCGCGTGGCGTCTTCGCTGCGATCGGAGCGGACCGCCCCCTGCCAGGCGCGGAAGCCGGACTCGATCGAGCCGGTTTCGAGCGCGTGGCGCTCGGCAAGCGCGAACGCCTGCGCGGCGTGCTGGCGCTCGCCGGACTGCGCGTGCCACGCCTGCATGATCCGCGCCCCGAGCTCGTGCGCGGCCGGCGCACCGGCCGGCGCGAGCGCGAGGTCCGCGACCGTGTCCCAGGCATCCTGCAAGCGGCCGAGCTCGAGCTGGATGCGGCCCCTCAGCAACCGCAGCTCGACGCTGTCGCCGTCGCGCAGGGCCTGGTCGATCTGACGCAGTTCCGCCTGCAGGTCGGCGGTGTTGCGCGGCTCGCGCGCGAGCGCGATCTCGACCGAGGTGCGGATCGTCGCCACCTGCTCCGCGCGCGCAGCAGCGTTCTGCCAGACGACGAAGCCGATGCCGCCGCCGATGCAGACCACGGCGGCGACGATGCCGAGCACGAGGTTGCGCGGCATCAGCGCTGCTGCAACCGGACCAGGATCATCGACATGTCGTCCTCCGGCGGCAGCGGGCCGCGGAACCGCGCCAGCTCCGCTTCGATGCCGCCGAGGATCGCTTCGGCCGTGGCGCTGCGGCTGCGCACCAGCAGCTCGCGCAGCCGATCCTCGCCGAACACGTCGCGCGCCGCGTTGCGCGTCTCGTCCACACCATCGGTGCGGATCAACAGCAGACTGCCGGGATCGAACGGCAGCGGGCCGCGGACCGTGTACGGCGCTCCTTCGACGACGCCGAGCACCATGCCGGTCTTCTCCAGCGTGTCGACGCTGCCATCGGGGCGGACCAGCAGCGGTGGCAGGTGTCCGGCGTTGACGTACAGCAGGGTCCGCGCCGCCGGGTCGACGATCCCCAGGAACAGCGACAGGAAGTTCCCGCTCTCGACGCCGTGCACGAGCCGGTTGTTGACGCGGCCGACGATGTCGGCCGCATCGTCCAGCAGCTCGAGGTAGCTGCGCAGCGCAGCCTGCACTGCGTGGGCCAGCAGCGCCGGGCCGATGCCGTGCCCGGTCGCATCCCCGAGCACGATCGCGAGGCGGCCGCCCGCGAGCGGCACGAAGTCGTAGCTGTCGCCGGTCGCGTGCTCGCAGGCGACCGAGCGGAGTCCGAGGTCGATCCCCGGGCGGGCGGCCTGCTCCGGGACTGGAGCCAGCAGATGGTGCTGGATCCGGCGGACCAGCTCGACCTCCTTCTCCAGCCGCGTCTTCGCGATCGAATCCGCGTAGAGCTGCGCGTTGACGATCGCAATCGCGAGCTGCGCGCTCAACGCGCCGAACAGGGTCAGGTCGCGCGGGCTGAACTCCCGCCGGGCCGCGCGCGAATCGACATAGATCACGCCGACGCGGCGCTCGCGCGCGATCAGCGGCGCGCACATGACCGCGCGGAGCTTCAGATCGAACACCGACTGCCCCAGCTCCAACGCCTCGCGATCCGTCTGCACGATCGTGCGCAGCGGCGCCGCCTCGCTCATGACGCGCCGGACGATCGTGCGGCTGTAGACCAGGTCCGTGCCCAGGTCCTGCCCATCGCGGTCGCGCGCCACGCCGACCTGCAGCGAGTCCGCGTCACTGCCGAGCAGCAGGATCGCGCGCTCCGCCTGGCTGATCTTCAGCGACTTGTCGACGATGTTGCCGAGCACCGCGCCGAGGTCCATCGTCGACGTGACCTCGGCGATGCTCTCGAGCAGGACCTGCAGGGAGTTCGCGTCCGCCAGCGCATCACCGGTGAACGCCGCGCGGATCTCTGACGGGGGCCCACCTGCGTGCTCATCGGCTACGGCAGGGGCGCCGTCCTGCGTCGGCCGCAGCCAACGCCGCCAGAAGGTCAGCCGGGTCATCGCGCGCTCGTCCGTCTACAGGATTGCGGCAGCATCCGCCAAGGGCAAGAATCCCGCCCTCCGACGGCCCCCCCGCCACTGCCTTCCCAGACCGCGATGAAAATCGACACCACCACGTTCGACGGCTACACGATCCTGAACCTCAAAGGGGAGTTCGACACGTTCTACTGCCCGCGCTTCCAGGAGGAGGTCGAGGAGATGGTGGGTCGCGGGGTGAACCTGCTGATCCTCAACATGCGGCTCGTCAAGTTCATCAACTCCACTGCGCTCGGTGCCGTCATCAAGGCACACAAGCGTTGCAAGGCGGAAGGTGGCGACCTCGTGATCAGCCGGCCGTCGCCGTTCGTCAAGGACATCGTCAAGAAGCTCGGCATCGACTCGCTGGTGCCGATGTTCGACGACGAAGAGGCTGCGACCCGGCACGTCATCAAGGCGCTGAACGCGCGCCTGCTGACCGCCGACGCACCGGTCGACGAGGAGGCCGTGCTCGTGTCGTTCCCGGACGAGACCCGCAGCAAGCAGCTCGGCGGCCGCAACTCCGTGGTTGGCAAGATGAGCAACGTCGACGGCGAGCGGCTGCAGTTCACCTGGTCCGGGGCCGGTTACGGGATCAGCCGGGATCAGGCCAAGCAGCTGTTCTTCAAGGGCGGGCAGCTCGACCTCAAGTTCCAGGTCAAGCTGTTCAAGAAGGGCTTCTTCGAAGTCGCCGCCAAGGTCGCGGAAGTCGTCGAGAGCGGGGACGACGAGGTCAAGGTCACTGCGAACTACACCTCGATCCCCGACCACGACCGTGAAGCGCTCGCGCAGTTCGCGAGTGACATGAGCTTTTTGAAAAGGCAGATACCGGGGTAGGGAAGGAGCTCGGAGGGGGCAGGGGGAAACGGGAACGGAACGGGCCCGGGCCCTGGCTTGGGCTCGGGTAGGGCGAGGAAGGGGAACGGGAAGGGGCGGGGGCTCACGCGGATCTGCGGATGCGGTACGCGGTGTCTCTGAGACTCCGTCCGTCACTTCGCGCGAGATTTCACGCGGTGCGCGGCAAGCGGCGCTCGGATCTCTGGCACCGGCTGTCCCGGTACACCCGGTGTCAGGCACCCACGCGGCGGTCTACTGGTACTGCGGTTGGCGCAAGTGGTCACGGAAGCTGGCGTAGAGGACCGCTGCCTCCGGCGTGTCGAGCGCGCCCGCGGCAACGAACCAGCTCAGCAGCGCTGTCGTGGCGTCGAGGTAGATCGGGATGCGGGCCGCGTGGATGACGGCTGATTCGGGGAGCTCGTGCAGGTCGGCAAGGAAGACACGGTCCTTGCCATTCGACTCGAGCATGAACGGCGCATGCGCGAACGGCGCTTGGTCAGGCGCGAATGAGAACACGTCGGGCTCCGGCGCAAGGCCCCGCGCCTCCCGGTAGGCATTGTGGACGGCGCGCGCCTCGCGCATCGCCGCACGCTGCGCGGGGGATGCCCGCGCTTCGATCTCGTCACGCCCGTGGCTTCGGGCGCGGCCACCGACGACGAGCGCATGGAACTCGCGGGAGGCCGTGCGGGCCAAGAGGTCCGCAACCTCCTTCAACGGCATGCGATATCGCTCCAGCAACGGATCGAGCGTGAGGCGCCAGTCCGGCAGAATGTAGCGATCGTCCGGATTGAGCTGGCGATGGCGGAACAGGTGCTCCGGCTGGTCGAGTGCACCGCTCAGTAGCTGGTACGGCAGCGCAGCCGAGGAGCGTGGGTACCGCTCCCAGATCGGATCGACGGAGATTGCGGTCCGGGCCCCTGGGTCCGACATGGTCCTGCGGGCGGAACTCGCATGCGTCGCGACGGTCGGTTCCTCGACTGCGTGTGGGTCGCCCGTCGCGGTGCCGAGGCTGCGAGGGGGTTCGTCCACATCGCGTTCGCGTGGCTGCGCATGACTGACGACCCACCAGGCCGGGAGCGCCAGAACCGCGATCGCAACGCAGATGGCCACGCCCTTCCCACCCACGGTGGCTCCCGCGGTCATTCCCGAGAGTGGGAACTGCAACAGCGGCAACAGCCATGCTGCGCGGCTACCGCTCTCACGGTCGAGACGCTCACGGATCAACGCGAGGCCGCGACGGATCCGCGTCCGCGCGGTCTCGACTGGAACGTCCAGGCGTCGCGCAACCTCGCGGGGCGGAAGATCTTCGTAGAAGCGCAGCAGGATCGCGCTGCGATACGGCTCCGGCAGCGCGGCGACGGAGCTCGCGACCTGCGTGTGCAGCGAGAACCGGGCAACGGTGTCCGACACGGACGGCTCCGGAGTCGATTGCCGCACGATGGGTGTTCGACGGCGTGCGCGAAGCCGGTCGCTCCACAGCCGGCGAAGCACGGTCTTCAGCCATGGACGCAACGAAGCTCCTGCTGCCGGCTCTCTGTGCAGCGCAGCCAGCAGCGTCTCCTGTGTCAGGTCGTCGGCATCCGCAGGATCCTGCGCCAACCCGGCCGCGAGCCGCCGCAGCCAGGCGGTCTCCGCCAGCAGAGCTTCGATCGACGATTGGGGAGCATCGGACATGGAATCCAACTCGTCCGAGGCGCTGGATGCGGTTCAGAATCGCCCCCCGATCCCGCCATCAGCCTGTCGGCCTGGGCGGCTCCGCTGTCTGGGCCCGGCTGTACCGGAGACGGGGGCGTCAGGCCCCCCACGCAGCGGTCTTTCAGCCGACGCGGAAGTAGCCCTTCGAGCGCTTCCGCTTGCGCTTGATGATCTTGCGGCCGCCGGCGGTCTTGGAGCGGGTGCGGAAGCCGACCCTCTTCAGTCGCTTGAGCTTGGAGCGGCGGACGTTGAGCTTCATGGGCGGTGCGGGGTGAAGGGGCGGGGACGGTAGCGACGGGGTTGGGGTGGGTCAAGGCACGCGGCGGGCCTGGGTCGCCGGTCGCGGAGCGCGGCGCCGGGCCCGGCTCAGCGCAGCATCGTCTCGCGCAGGACCTCTTCGACCGAGGTCTGGCGGCTGAAGACGGCGCGCAGGCCGGCGTCGCGCAGCGTGGACATGCCGCCTTCGCGGGCGGCCCGGGCGAGGTCTTCGGAGCTGGCACCGTCGATGACGAGCTGGCGCAGGCGTTCGTCGACGACCATCAGCTCGCCGAGCGCCATGCGGCCGCGGTAGCCGGAGAAGTTGCAGGCCTCGCAGCCGCGGCCACGCGCGAACTTCTGCTCGCCGACTTCGGCGCGCGTGACCTGGAGCTCGCGCAGCAGCTCGTCCGACGGTTCGTATTCGACCCGACACTGGGCGCAGATCCGGCGGACGAGGCGCTGCGCGAGGACCCCCTGCAGCGTGGCCGTGATCAGGAACGGCTCGACGCCGATGTCGACCAGCCGGGTGATCGCGCTCGGCGCGTCGTTGGTGTGCAGCGTCGAGAACACGAGGTGGCCGGTCAGCGAGGCTTCGATCGCGGTCTGCGCGGTCTCGCGGTCACGGATCTCACCGACCAGGATGACGTCCGGGTCCTGGCGCAGGATCGTGCGCAAGACGGCGGAGTAGTTGACCCCGATGTCGTCGTTGACCGGGATCTGCACGATGCCCTCGAGGTCGTATTCGACCGGGTCCTCGACCGTGATGATCTTGACGTCGACGGTGTTGGCCTCGTTCAACATCGCGTACAGCGTCGTCGTCTTGCCGGAACCGGTCGGGCCGGTCAGCAGCACGATCCCGTGCGGCAACGCGAGCAGGCGCCGGATCGCCTCGAGCTGCTCGTCGCCGAAACCGAGATTCTGCAGGTTCAGCGCCACGACGCTGCGGTCGAGCACACGCAACACGCAGGACTCACCGAACATCGTCGGCAACGTCGACACGCGCAGATCGACCGGCCGCCCGCCGACGCTGAGCTCGATGCGCCCGTCCTGCGGCAGGCGGGTCTCGGCGATGTCGAGATCGGCGAGGACCTTGACGCGCGAGATCAGGCTGACGGCCAGGTGCGGCGGCGGCGCCTCGAGCTCGTACAGCAGGCCGTCGACGCGGTAACGGATCTTGAAGTCCGTCTCGAACGGCTCGAGGTGGATGTCCGACGCCTTGTCGCGGATCGCCTGATACAGGACGTAGTTCAGCAGCTTGACCACCGGCGCGGCCTTGGCCATCGCGGCCTTGTCCTCGAGGTCGAACTTCGACCCCTGTTGGCCGAGCTCGGCGACGAGCTCCTGCATCCGCGCCTTGGCGGCGGCACTGTCCTCGCGGTAGTGCTTGTCGAGCGCCTGCGCGATCTGCTGCTCGTCGGCGAGCCCGGCCTTCAGCTTCAGCCCGGTCGTGAACGACAGATCCTCGAGCGCGCTCAGGTTCAACGGATCGGCAATCGCGACCAGCAGCTCGGCCCCGGACAACGAGAACGGCAGGATCCCGAATGCGCGCGCAGTCCCGGCGTCGATCTTCGCGAGCGCATCCGGGCTCGGTGGTCGCGTCTGCAGGTCCAGGAACTCGAGGCCGGCCTGGTCCGCCAGGGCACGCAGCAGATCCGGCCGCGTGATGTGACCGAGCTCGAGGAGGATCTCGCCGATCCGCCCGCCCTTGTCGCGCTGCACCGCGAGCGCCTCC
Source organism: uncultured candidatus Brocadiaceae bacterium (assembly GCA_964483245.1). Classification (GTDB taxonomy): domain Bacteria; phylum Planctomycetota; class UBA1135; order UBA1135; family UBA2386; genus CAZABP01. The sequence goes on from CAZABP010000007.1 coordinate 100,749, forward strand.
TGCACCATCCCTTCGTGGATGGCTCCCTGCTGCTTGAGGACCTGGCCGAGGAGACGCCGCGCCGCCATCTCAGCTCCCGCTGCCGCCGAGCCGCTGATCGAGCGCCTTGCGATCGAACGCATGCTCGCGCGCGATCTCGAGCGAGATCCGCCCCGCGCGGTAGAGATCCAGCAGCGAATCGTCCATCAGCTGCATGCCGGCGCGCCGGCTGGTCTGGATCACGGACGGGATCTTGAACGTCTCCCCCTTGCGGATGTGGTTCTCGATCGCAGCGTTGCTGATCAGGATCTCGAACGCGGCGACGCGACCCTTGCCGTCCGCCGTCGGCAGCAGGATCTGCGAGATCACGGCGACCAGCGACACCGCGAGCTGCGAGCGGATCTGCTCCTGCTGCGCAGTCGGGTACTGGTCGATGATCCGGTCGATCGTGCGCGCGGCACCGGTGGTGTGCAGCGTGCCGAACACCAGGTGACCGGTCTCGGCTGCGGTGATCGCGGCCGACGTCGTCTCGAGATCGCGCATCTCACCGAGCAGGATCACGTCCGGATCCTGGCGCAACACGCGCCGCATCGCCTCGGCGAACGTCGGCACGTCGCTGCCGACCTCGCGCTGCGTCACGTGCGCCTTGCCGTGCTGGTGGTAGAACTCGATCGGATCCTCGATCGTGACGATGTGGACGTCGCGGTTGCGATTGATCCAGTCCAGCATCGTCGCCAGCGTCGTGGTCTTGCCGGACCCGGTCGGGCCGGTCACGAGCACGAGCCCGCGATGCATGTTCAGCAGGTTCTGCACGCTCTCGGGCAGCCCGATCTGGCCGAATGACAGCAGCTGGTGCGGGATCAGTCGCATGACCAGCGAACGGTGGCCCTTCTCGGTCAGCACGCTGACCCGGAACCGGCACTTGTCGCCGTGCGCGTAGCCGAAGTCGGTCGTGCCCCCCTCGGCCAGCTCGCGCGCGTTGCGGTCCGGCATGATCTGCAGCGCCATCGCTTCGGTGTCGTCCGGCTTCAACACCTCCCCCTCCAGCTCGATCAGATGGCCGCGCAGCCGGAGGACCGGGGGGCGGCCGACCGACAGGTGCAGGTCGGAGGCACCTCGCGCCAGACAGGTGTCGAGCAGGGGAACGATGTCGCGCATGCGGTCTCTCTCTAGCGGCGCCGCCGCCGATCGCAACGAACCTCAGCCGGACGCGGTGACCCGCAGCAGCTCGTCCAGCGTGGTCCTGCCGCCGACGACCTTGCGCACGCCGTCCTCGTACAGGTTCGTCATGCCGGCCGCGCGTGCCTGGGCCCGCAGGTGCTCGAGCGGCTCCCCGCGGAACGTCATCTCGCGGATCGTCGTGTCCATCTCCAGCAGTTCGAAGATCCCGAGCCGGCCGCGGTAGCCGGTCTGGTCGCAGGCATCGCAGCCGACGGCCCGGAACAGCTTCGTCTCGGTGTCGGTCGCTTCCAGCCCGAGCGTCCGTAGCTCACTGGGGGTCGGGGCATACGGCTGTTTGCACGCTTCGCACAGCACGCGCACGAGCCGCTGCGCCAGGATCGCCTGCACGCCGGCTGCCACCAGGAACGGCTTGACTCCCATGTCGGTCAACCGCGTCACCGCGCTCGGGGCGTCGTTCGTGTGGAGGGTCGAGAACACGAGGTGCCCGGTCAGCGCAGCCTGCACCGCGATCTCGGCCGTCTCGCGGTCGCGGATCTCGCCGACCAGGATCACGTTCGGCGCCTGGCGCAGCATCGCGCGCAGGATGCGGGCGAAGCCGAGCCCGATCCGCGTGCGGACCTGGCATTGGTTGATCCCGGCGATGTTGAACTCGACCGGGTCCTCGGCCGTGATGATCTTGACGTCGCTGCGGTTCAGATCGCGCAGCGCCGCGTACAGCGTCGTCGTCTTGCCGGAGCCGGTCGGCCCGGTCACCAGGATGATCCCGTTCGGGCGCTTCAGCAGCCGGTCGAACCGGGCCCGCTCGCCGCAGCCGAAGCCGAGCGCCTCGAGCGACAGCAGGTTGCGCTCCTTGTCGAGCAGACGCATGACGATCGTCTCCCCGTGGTTGCCCGGCAACACCGAGGTGCGGATGTCGATCGCGCGCCGCTGCGATGTGCGGAAGTCGATGCGGCCGTCCTGCGGCTTGCGCTTCTCGGCGATGTCGAGCCCGGCCATGATCTTGAGCCGCGACGTGAGTGCGCCATGCAGCTCGCGCTCGAGCGACGCGGTCTCGCGCAGCACCCCGTCGATCCGCAGGCGCACGCGCATCCGCTGCTCGAACGGCTCGATGTGGATGTCGCTGGCGCGCGCATCGACCGCCTCCTCGATCGTGCGATGCACGAGCCGGATGATCGGCGCGTCCGGATCGTCACGGTCGGCCGCGCCGTCGGCGGGACCGGCGCCCTTGCTGCCGCGCTCGGGCGCCATCCCGCCGAGCGTGCGCCGGATCGCTTCGCGCAGCGCATTCGGCGGCGCCAACACGCAACGCACCTCGCAACCGGCGAGGAACGCCAGGTTGTCGCCGACCCACGACTTCAGCGGATCGTCGATCGCGACGAAGAGCCGGCCATCCTTCTGCAGGACCGGCAGCGCACCATGCTCTTCGATCTGCTCGCGCGGGATCCGGCCGAGCAGCTCCGGGCCGATCTTCGCCTTCGCCGGATCGGCGAACGGCATCCCGCTGGCTTCCGCCAGACAGCGCCAGACCGCCCCCTCGTCCGCGAGGTTCAGCGCGACGACGGCGCGCTCGAGCGGCTGGCCGCGCGTGCGCGCGACCGTCTCCGCCTGCTCGAGCTTCTCGCGCGATAGTCCTGCCTTGGCGAGCAGCAGCTCGCCGAGCGACGCCCGTGCGGTCAACGGACGAAGCCGTTGAACTGAATCTCCTTCAGCGGCGCGGACGGATGGTTCAGGTGCACGCGGACCACCCCGCGCACGATCTTGCCCTTCTCGACGTCCGGCGCGACCGCGATCTCGACGACGACCTCGTTCCCCTCCTTGTGCGAGCTGAACGCGACCTGGTCGCCGACGCTGAGGTTCTCGCTCTCGAGCTTGCTGACCTGGAGGTCGAAGTCGTCGGTCGGCTTGATGCGGACCTCCGCCTTGCCTCCCTTGCCGGCGCGGATCACGCCGAGGCTCAGGAAGCCGCCTGGATTCATCTCGAGCGGGCCTTTGATCATCGCGACAGCGCGCGCCGTGACGGTCCTGCCCTTGACGTCGGTATGGAACGTGATCGGCCCCCCACCGTCGCGCTCGTCGACGCCCGGACCGTAGGTCCCGGTCACGACCCAGACCGCCTTGTCGCCGCGCATCTCCTTCTGGTACTCGACCTGCATCGTCTTCACGAGCGAGTCGTGGCGCAGCAGGTTGAAGTCCGGCTGCATCGGCGACGTGATCTCGAAGCGGAAGTCCTTCTTGTCCTTCCAGGTCATCTCGCCGAGGTTCCACTCCGGCGGCTCGACGATGAAGAACGTCGCCCCGGTCGCGCGCCACGCCAGCTTGACGGCCGGCAGCTGCGCGTCGTCGATCTGCAGGTCGATCTGCGCATCCTTCGGGCCGATCTGACCGGACATCGCCATGTGCACCTCGACCTCGCCGCTCTCACCCGGCTCGACCGTGATGAACGTGACGCGCTCGCGCCCCTCGGCGCCATCGTCAGCGCGCGTGACCCGCCACAGCGAGTTCGCGACCGGCTCGTTCAGCAGCTCGTAGACACGATCGCCGACGCGGACCACCGTGCGGTTGCAGGTGCAGCTCTGGATCAGGTTGCTGAACTTGTGCGTGTCGGTGCCGGGGTTCTTGAACTTGAACTTCCCGACCGCCTCCTCCTCCTGCACGAAGGTCCCGAGATCGATCCGCGTCGCTTCGAACCAGCGGTTGCCCTGGCCGGTCTCGAAGTGGGCCGGCGCCGGAGGCGCCACCACGGTCTGGACCTCGGCAGAGCCGTCACCCGGCTGGCTGCCGGGGATCGGTTGGCTGCCGGGCACGGGCTGGCTGCCAGGGATCGGCTGGCTGCCCGGGACCGGTTCACCGCCAGCAGGCGGATCTTGTTGTGCAGTCAGGCCTAGGCCTGTCAGGGCGATGGAAACGAATGCCAGCAGCGGGATACGGCTCATCATCGGATGCGAGAGGGGTGCGGCGTCGGCGGACTCCAGACCCGGATCCGGGCCAGGATGCCGCGCGGGCCGCACGACGGAGCGGAGGAGTATAGCCTCCCGGACGAGACCCCCTAAAACCGGCCGCCGATGCGGCGTTGGCTTCGCGCGTCCCTCCTCGTCGCCTGCAGCCCGCTGCTGTCCGGTTGCTGCGCGCTTGCCGGCCTGCTGTGCGGCCCTGACCGCTCCGAATGGATCTCCGTCTCGTTCCGCTCCCCGGCGGAGACGATCGCGACGCTGCGCGAAGCCCTGCGGCGCGACCACCTCGACACGCTGTACAGCTGCCTGAGCGAGGACTACAAACGGCAGCACGACCTCAGCCAGATCAGCCTGACGATCCTCTGGGAACGGCTGCGCGACGAGGTGCCGGGGATCCATCTGCTCGGCGAAGCCGAGGTTTCGGAACCGGAACGGCTCGACGCCCGCCACGTCCGTTACGTGCTGACCTACGGATCCACGCAGATCGCCGTCCGGCTGGTCCGGCAGCACCTCGTCGAGGTGCGCTATCGCGTGCCGGAACCGCCGGGCACGCCCGATGAGCCGGCCGCGCGTTATGTCGCGTCGTTGGCGCCGCACCTCCGCCTGCTCGAGACCGACGAGTTCGCGGCCCAGGTCCAGCTGACGATCGCGGATCTGCTGCTGCCGCCGGGGATCACGGCCACCGACCTGACCTCGGTCACCGCCATGCACCAGTGGAAAGTCGACGACCTCCGCCGCGTCGAAGACGGGGCGGAGGTCGTACCGAAGAGCGAGTAGCCGGCCGGACGGATCCGGCTCAGCGGCAGAGCGGCTCAGCGCGCGCCGCGCACTTCGACCAGCACCGAAGCATCCGGCGCCGCCGGCTGCTGCGGCTGCACCGGCACCTGCGCCGTCTCGAAGTACTTGCGGATCTCGGCGGCGACGTCGCGGTCATCCTGCTCGGCGTCGATCGGCGGCGCGCCGAAGAACATGTCGTCCTCGATCATCTTCTGCGCGACGTCGAGGCGGTTCTTGACCTCGGCGAGCACTTCCTTGGCGCGGCTCAGCGCGCTGTCGTCGAGATCGAAGCGCTTGGAGCTGGCGGCCAGCGCGTCGAGCTGGACCTTCTGCGTCTTCAGCGTCGCGATCGTGTCTTCGAGCCGGGACTTCTCGGCGCGCACGGCGTCGAGCCGCTCCCGCGCCGCACCGACGGCACGCGACTGGTGCTGGATCAGCGCCTTCTTGCCGCGCAGCAGCTCCTGGTTGTTCTTGAACAACTGGAACGTGCGGTCGAGGTCGCACTCGATCCGCTCGCGGGTCGGCGGGCCGCCAGCCAGCCGGTAGCTCCCGTTCCCGTTCGCGCCGCTCAGGACGGCGACCCCGCTCTTCAGCTTCTGCTCGGCGCGGGCGTTCTCGTGCTCGAGGCGCTCGACGTCGTCGATCAGGTTCTCGAGCCCGACCTCGGCCTGCGCGAGCTCACGCTTGCAGGTCTGGATCTGCGGATCGATGTCCCGGATCAACTGCTCGGCACGCTTCAGCTCGAACTCGACCGGGACCTGGTTGCGCACCGAGTCGCGGACCGAGCCGGCCATCGTCCGGACGTAGCTGAATGCGTTCTCGCCGAAGACCAGGAAACCGATCGCACCGGTGGCGAGAACCCCGATCGCGGTCCACTTGATGAGTCGAAAAACCATAGGGCAATCTCCGTTGCGGTCGTTGCAGCGGCGCGTTCGATGCGCCGCGGCCCCCCATGCGGAGCGTGCCCGGGACTATTTCGGCCGTGCCCGCGACTCGCGCAGCGCGGCGACCGTCGAGCGCAGCAACCGTTCGTGCATCGACTCGAGCTGCTGCCCGGCGCGGGCATCGGCGTCGCGCGCCCCCATCTCCTCGAGCACCGCCCCGCAATACGGGCAAAGGCTCTCCTCGACGTGGAAGCGCAGGAACTCCGCCGCCTCCGCCGCCAGCGAACCGCCGCGCCAGGCGCGCAGCAGGTCGGGGTGCGGACAGGAGACGCGCGCTTCGCGCCATACCGACGCCACGCTGAACATCAGCGCCTCGTCCGGGTCCTGCGGCTCGCTGCCTCGCCCGCTCATCGCGCCCCCGGCTCCCACAGCGCCTTGAACAGCGTGTGATTCGGATCGTTCTGCCGCGCGAGTCCGCGCAGCCGCTCGACCGCGCGGAACTTGATCCCCGCGACCGCCTTCTCATCGGCGATCCCGAACCGTCTGGCCGCATCCTTGTTGCGGCCGCCGTGCAGGAACAGGAACTCGAGCACCTGCAGTTTCTTGAATTCGCCGGCCGCCCACAGCTCGGCGACCAGCTCCCGCAGGATGCGCGCCAGGACCTCGCGCCGCCGGCCGGCATCCTCGCGGCTCACGGCGTCCCGCGACGGCGGTTCCGCTTCGTCCGACGGCATGTTCTCCAGCCACAGGCGGCTGCGTTCGGACTCGTCGTTCCCCTTGGCCGGGACGCTCAGCGGACGGTGACGGCGGAAGTGATCGACGACGCGGTTGCGCGCGATCCCGAACAGGTACTGGTCGAGCGTGTACTCCGGCTTGAACCGCGCGATCCCGCGCAGCGCGCCGAGGAACACCTCCTGCGTCAGGTCTTCCGCCGTCTGATGGTCGGCGACGTAGCGCTTGACGAAGAAGTAGATCCGCCGCGAATAGTCATCCTGCAGCCGCGTCCAGGCGGACTCCTCCATGGCCTGCAGTCGGCCGACATCGTGCGTCTCCATACTCGGCGCATCCGGCACGTCACGTCAGAACACCCGCGTGACGACCGTCAGCAGCGTATAGACGATCAGGAACAGCACCACCCCGATCACCGCGTAGGCGACCAGCGTCGCCGTGGCACCGAGGATCCGGAACGGGATCTGGACCAGGAACACGAGGAAACGCCCGAGCCCTTCGCCGAGGACGCGGATCGGTGCGATCAGGCCGACGACCAGGACCTCGATGATCCGGAGCACCACGTGCACCGCGTGGCCGATCGGACCGTGCGGCGGCTCCGCCTCCGGCCGCTGCCAGGGCAGCCCGTACGGAGAGCCTTCCGCCACCGGGCCATTGGCTGCGGCAGGCGCCGGCGGCTGCGCGCCGAGCAGGATGCTGTCGGCGGCCGCTGCGGCCGGCTGCAGGTCGCGCAGCAATTCGGTGACCGACTGGTAGCGATCGTCGGGTTGCTTGCGCAGGCAGCGCTCGATGACGCTGCGCGCCGGCTCGGTGACGCCGGCCGGGATCGTCACGGCCGCGGTCTCGTGCTTGTGCAGCACCTCCCATTCCGATTCGCCGCGGAACGGGACGTCGCCGGTCAGGCACTCGAACAGGATCACGCCCAGCGAATAGATGTCGCTGCGCAGGTCACCGCGCCGCTTCAGCATCTCCGGCGCCATGTAGTACGGCGTGCCGCGGCCGAACGACAACGAGTTGCGCGACTCGGTCACGAGCTTCGACAGCCCGTAGTCGCCGACGCGCGCGACGTCCCCCTTCAGGAAGATGTTGGCCGGCTTCAGATCGAAGTGGACCAACGAATGCTCGTGCAGCGCCTGCACGCCGCGCGCCGCCTGCACGAACAGCCGCAGCGCCTGCTCACGCGGCAGCGCGCCCGCATCCAGCAGCTTGCGCAGCGTCCCCTCGCCGGCGTAGCTCATGACGATGTACGGGATGCCGTCGACCTCGCCCTTGTCCTCGATGGAGACGAGGTTGGGGTGGTCGATCTGCGCGAAGTACTTGACCGCGTCGATCTCGCGCACGACCGCGTCGCGCACGACCTCGTCGTCGACCTTGAGGAACTTGATCGCGTAGTCCTTGCCGATCGACTCCTTGCGCGCCTTGAACACGAGCCCGAACACGCCGCCGCCGAGCTTGTTGACGATCTCGAAGCCGGTCACGTAGCCCGGCTTGCGGTAGTTCGCATAGAACGACTCCCAGTCGATGCTCGGGCCGCGCTGGGCGGGGTCTCGCTGAGGGAGTTCCATCGCCGGGATCACAGCAGCAGGGTCACGACCGGGACCGTTCCGCCCAGCAGCAGGCCGATCGCACGCAGCCGCCAGGTCATGTAACCGCGCGTCAGGCGGTCGAGCCAGACGCCGCACAACGCCAGCAATCCCCAGAACCCGAGGATGCCGAGGCTCTTGTAGCCGAGCAGGGTCAGCTCCCAGTCGAGCTGGCGATCCGCCGTGCGGCGGAGCTGGTCCGACGCGATCCGCGCCGGCTCGACCAGCAGCGCTGTCTGATGGATCGGGCCGTAGCCGAAGTCCCGCGTCAGGAAGTCCTGCGCCAACACGCGAGGTGTGCGCGACGCGAGCCGATGCCGCGTGTTGCGCGCGGCGCGGTCGACCAGGAACTGCGGCAGCCAGACCGGTGCGTGCTCGCGGAACCACAGCTCCACCGACTCCTGCAGCCGCTGCTGCTCGAGCGACTCTGCGCGCGCCACGGCCGTCAGCAGCGCCTCGTCCCGGCCGAGCTCCGGCGTTCCGGTCACGACGATCGCCCCCGGATGCTCCGTCGCGCCGCCCGCACGCGCCCACGGCTCCGACCACCGTGGATCCTGGGCGGTGATACCGAGGCTCAGGGTCAGGGCGAGGGGGATGCTCAGGGCTTGCACGGCTAGCGACCTCCGGGCCTGCATTTCCCGCGGACCTCGCGATTATTCGCGAACGTCACGCGCGGGGCCGCGGCAGGACGACGAACCCGAGGCCGCCGGCCTCGATGAAGGCGCCGGGCAGGACCGGGTGCTCGCCGCGGAACGGCTTGCCGTCGATCTTGCCGCCGCTGCGGCAGGCGACGCGCACCTGCCCGTCGCGGCTGGCGAACAGCTCCACTTCCTCGGTCGCCCGCGCGTGCCGGACGTGCGCATCGGCGGCGGGCCCGAGCAGCAGCCGTCCGTCCTGACCGCGGTCCTTCAGCAGCAGGATCTTGTCCGTGCCGCAGCACTGGAACCCGCGTGCCAACGTCAGGGCCGCGCTCAGCGAGCGTGGGCTCGGCACCTCGTAGCGGAACTCCAGCGTCGGCCCGAGCCGGACCCGGTCGCCGTGCGCGAGCCGCTGCGAACCGGTTGCCGTGCCATTGACCGCGACCGCGCCGCGGTCCGCCTCGATCCGGTCCTGCATCCCGCCGTGGAACGACATCGAGCGCACCAGCCGCGCATGCCGCCCGGCGATGTTGGCGAGGATCGGCAGGTCCGCGGTCCCCTCGCGCAGATTGCCGATCGAGACCGCGTCCCCACGGAGCACGAGATACTCACCACACTCGTCGACGCGGAGCAGGAAGCCGTGTTCGAGACCTTGCATGCGGGCGAGGCCCTGTTTCAGGTCGAAGATCCGCGTGCGCAACATCGGTGTGGCTGGATCCAGGCGCTGCATGCGGCGCCCGGCCGCATCGGTGTCCTCCTTCGCCAGCCGCTCGACCTCGACCAGCTCGCGCGCCTGCCGCTCGGTCCGGGCCACTTCGCGGGCCAGGCGTTCGAGCGCATCACCGCCGAGATCCCCGCAGGCCCGGGCTTCGTCGAGACACTGCCGGGCCCGATCGAAGTCCCGTGCCTCGACGGCGGCGATCCCTGCCGCCGCATGCGCTTCGCAGCGCCCGATGCGCCGTGCCAGATCGGCCGACAGCTCGGCGTGCCGCTCGCGAAGCGCCGGCGAGCCTTCGACCAGCAGCGCCACGGCATCGAGCCAGCGCCGCGCCGTGCGCAGGCCGCCAGCAGCCAGCGATCGCTGCGTCTGCCCCAGCACCTGGTCGAGCAGCTGCTCACAGCGCGACGTCAGCCGGTCCGGCGCGAGCAGGCGCGGCGACAGCGCGCGCAGCGCCGCCGCGACCTCGGCGAACCGGCCCGGATCCGCGGCTGCATGCGCCTGCTGCAGCTCGCCGAGCTGCTCGTGCCCCTCGATCTCGGCATCGATCGCGGCTTTCAGCGCATCCAACTCGGCGTGGTCGCTCTGCATGCCCGCGAGCTGCTCGAGGCGGCCGGCGCAGTGGCGCAGCCCTTCGCGCGAGCCGGAGTCACGCCCGTGCATCCAGCGGCGCACCTGGTCGATTCCGGCCGCCACGACCGCGATCCGCGCCTGCACATCGCGCAGCAGCAGCCGCGGCTCGTCCCCCTCGGGACCCGCCACGACGAGGCTCAGCAGCGCAGCTTGCGCGGCGTGCAGCTCGCCGCGGCCGATCGCTGCGCGCACTTCGGCGAGGCGGCGGGCACGGGTCTCGGCGCCACGGTCGAGCAGCGCGATCTCGGCTCGCGCGGTCGCATGTGCGGGAAAGCGGCCCAACAGATCGAGCAGCCGTTCGCGCGCACCGAGGAGGTCCCCTTGCGCCGCCAGCTCGCGCGCGCGGGTCTGCATCTGCTCGCACCAGCGGGCGTCCTCGGCCAGCGCCTCGGCGCGCCGGCGCAGGTCGGCCAGTTGCTCGCGCTCGCCGAGCTTCTGTGCTGCGGCCGCCGCACCCTGCAGGTCGCCGGCTTCGAGCAGGCTGCCGGTGGCGCGCGCGGCTTCGATCGTCTCGATCCAGGCCATGTCGACGATGCCGGGGATCGCATCCAGCGTCAGTGCACGGTCGAGCTCGGTCGCAGCAGCGAACTCGCCGGCCACCAGCTCGGCGCGCACGCGCCGCTGCAGCTCACCGTGGCAGGCGAGCGCGGCGGCACGGAACTCCTTCTGGGTTGCCAGGTCCGGCGCCGCCTGATGGGCCGTCACCAGCAGACCACGCATCGCCGCGAGATCGTCCGCCTGCGCGAGCAGGCGGGCGGACCGTGCGACGGCGCCGCCGAGCGGGGTGACCAGCCGGCGCATGTCCGCCGCTGCGCCGGGCGAGTCGCGGTCGAGCGCCTGCGCCTCGATCAACAACCGGATCGCCTCCCTGGCCTGCCCGTCCCCGAGCGCGGCCTCCGCCTCGGCGCGGCGGGCGGCGGCGAGCGTGCGGCGGTTCTCGATCAGCGCGTGCAGCGCCGGCTGCTCCCCGGCTGCGTTCCCGGCGCGGGCGAGCAGCTCGCGGGCCGCCTCGAGCTGGCCGGCCAGCACGAGGCGGCGCGCCTCCTGGACCTGCAGCTGCGCGGTGCCGTTCTCGCGCTGCTGGCGTGCCATCGCTTCGAGCGCATCCTCGCGCAGCCGGCGGGCCTGCTCGTCCTCGGGTGCGCGGCGCAGCACGAGGTCGAGGTCCCCCAGCGCAGCGCTCCAGTCCAGGCGCTCGATCCGTGCCCGCGCGCGCCCGCGCAGCCCGTGCAGCACCTTCTCCTCGAGCTCGCGTGAGCGACGGTGCTCGCGCACCAACGGGTCGTCGATCAGCCGGAGCGCGGCTTCGAACTGTCCGCGCGCGAGCTCGCGCCTGGCTTCGGCGAACCTCAGGAAGCGATCGAACATGACCGGCGTGCGCCCATGCGGCGCCGGGGTCCGAGTACTCCGATTCGGGCGGCGACGCCAGCCGCCTCCGTGCGGCTCAGTCCACGCTGCAGAGCCGGTCGGCGTCGCCGGCAGACTGCGCGAGGCAGAGGCAGGCCTCTGCCCGGGCCAGCAGCTGGCGCCGGTTCTGGATTCCGACGGCGGGGATCGTCGCGAGGCCGGCGCGCGGGTCGAGGGCGGCATCCGGGCGCGGCTGCCCGAGCTCGGCCAGCAGGCGTTGCAGCAGGATCCGGGCCCCATCCGCACCCGTGCCAGGCAGCATCAGCAGGAAACAGGTCGGCGTGAACCTGGCGACGTGATCCACGTCGCGGCACTCGTTCAGCAGCACGCCGGACAGCTCGACCAGCAGCTGACTCCGCGCCTCCGGGTCCGACGACAGCACGTCGTCCCCGCCGATCGACAGCAGCGCGATCGACAGCGGTTGGTGCATCCGCTGCGCGCGTTTGCACTCCTCGTCCAGCTTGAACGCGGCGTACTCGGCACCGAGCAGTCCGGTCTCCGGATCTGCCAGGTGCTGCAGGAACCACGAGTGCGTGCTGCGCGACAGCATCCGCTGCAGCACCGAGCGCTGGCGCCCGGCGTCGGAGGCGAGCTCGGCTTCGAGCCGCTGCAGCACCGCGTCGACCGGCGGACGGCGGAACGGCGGATGGATGCGCGCCTGTGCCTGCTCGTCGAGCCGCACCATGCCGTCGGCCTCCACGAGCAGACAGCCATCGGCGAGACAACTACGCGCCAGCTCCGGGCCGTACGGATCGTCAGCGCGGAGCGCCAGCAGGACGCGGACGCGCGGATCCTCCTTGAGCGCGCGGCAGGCGGAGAACGCATTGCCGCCCGGCAACTGCTCGGCCGGGGCATCGGCGGCCAGGATCACCAGATCGCCGGGCTTCGCCGCGGCGGGCACGCCACGTGTGATCGGATGACCGACGAACTCCGCCACCGCCGCGGCGAGCCGCTCGGAGCCCGCATGCAGATAGACCCGTGCCGCCGGACCGGTCACGGCTGCGCCGCGAGTTGCGCCGCGACGTCGTCGGTCAGGTCGTAGTTCGCAAACGTGTTCTGCACGTCGTCGTGCTCGTCGAGCGCCTCCATCAGCTTCAGGATCTTGCGCGCGACTTCCACATCGGCGACCTCGCTCTTCGTGGTCGGCGTGTAGCCGACCGACGCGTCCTCGATCTTGCAGCCGGCGGCCTCGAGACCCGCCTTGATCGGCAGGAACGACCCGGGCTCCCCCTTGACCTCGAACAGGTCCCCGCTGCGCGTCATGTCCTCGGCGCCGGCATCGAGCACCGCCTCGAGCAGCCGGTCCTCGTCGACACCGTCGGCAGAGACGACGAACAGCGCCTTGCGCTCGAACATCCAGGCGACCGCGCCGCTCGCGCCGAGGTTGCCGCCGACCCGTTCGAAGATCTTGCGCACCTCCGGCGCCGTGCGGTGCCGGTTGTCGGTCAGCACCTCGAGCATGACCGCGACGCCGCCAGGGCCGTAGCCCTCGTACAGGATCTCCTCGTAGCTGCTCCCCTCGAGATCGCCGGTTCCCTTCTTGATCGCGCGCTCGATGTTGTCCTTCGGCATGCTGACGACGCGCGCCTTCTCGATCGCGAGCCGCAGGCGCGGGTTTGCGTCCGGATCGGCGCCGCCGAGCTTGGCGGCGACCGTGATCATGCGGGCCAGCTTGGAGAACAGCTTCGAGCGCTGCGCGTCGACGCGCGCCTTGCGGAACTTGATGTTCGCCGAGTGGGAATGGCCTGCCATCTCGTTCGCCAGGGTACCGGACTTCCACGCGCTCGCGCGCGCGGGGCCGGCAGCCGCGATCAGCGCTTGGAGTACTGCGTCGAGCGGCGGGCCTTGCGATGGCCGTACTTCTTGCGCTCGACCTTGCGCGGATCGCGCGTCAGCAGCCCGTTCTCGCGCAGCACCGGCTCGCTGACCGGGTTGTCCAGCTTCAGTGCGCGGGCGATCCCGAGGCTGACCGCGCCGGCCTGCCCCATGATCCCGCCACCTTCGACGTTGGCGTGGATGTCGTAGTTGCCGGCACCCTCGACCGCCTTCAGCGGACGCGCCGCCTGGCGGCGCGTGTCCTCGGACGTGAAGAACTGCTCGAACGGCTTGCCGTTGACGACGAACTGGCCGCTGCCGCTCTTGATGCGGACCCGGGCGACCGAAGTCTTGCGCCGGCCGGTGCCCCAGACCCAGGGATCGTTGTTGGCTACCACGGAGTCGTTTCCCTCGTTACCTGATCAGATCCTCGAGCGGCTTCGGCTGCTGCGCCGTGTGCGGGTGCTCGGCGCCGGCGTAGACCTTCAGGCGCGCCAGCATCGCGCGGCCGATCCGGTTCTTCGGCAACATCCGGCGCACGACGTTCTTGACGAACTGCTCCGGATTGCGCGCCATCAGCTCGCCGGTCGTCTCCTCCTTCAGGCCGCCCGGGAATCCGCTCCAGCGGGTGTGGACCTCGCGGTCCAGCTTCGCCGGTGCGATGACCGCCTTGCTGGCGTTGGTCACGATGACGCCACCGCCGACCAGCATGTGCGGCGTGTAGTCGGGGCGGTGTTTGCCCATCAAGACCGTCGCGATCGTCGTCGCCATCCGGCCGAGCACGTGCTTCGACGCGTCGACGACGTACCAATCGGTCATGGCACGGTCGTGGTCCTGCTGCGTCGCGAATGTGGTCCTGGTCATCGGTCGTTCGCCGGACCGGCCGCCTGCCGGGCGGGCCGGGATTCGGGGGCCGGGAAGGTAGCGGGGCCGCAGGTCGAGTCAAGGGCGGCGGCGCCCGTGAAGCTCAACCCAGCAGCTCGGCAGCCGTGATCCCATCGCCGCCCGGTAGCCGGAGCACGTCGGCTCCCGTGCAGACCCGGACCTGCGCATACCGCTCCCCGGCCGGTTCGGCGAACGCGTGGATCCGCTGCCGGCGCAGCTCCAGGATCCACAGCTCCGGCACGCCCAGCCGCGCGTAGATCGGCAGCTTCGCGTCGCGGTCGCGCCGCAGCGAGGTGTCGGCGATCTCGATCGCCAGCAGCGTGTCGGCGGGAGTGGGATGGCGGGAGCGGTAGTAGTCGGGATCCGGGCGCAGCAGCGTCAGGTCCGGCAGGAAGCAGTTGAAGCGATCGAGCAGCAGCGGGTTCTGCACGCGGACGATGCAGGCGCTCGAGCAGCGCTGACCCAGCAGATGATTCAGCCGATCGACGTTGCCGCTGTGTCTCGGGCCAGGAACCGGCACCTCGACGACCTCACCGTCGATCAGTTCGATCCGCTCGTCGTGCGGGAAGATCCCGGCGCGCGTCATCCGCTCGACGTCGTCGATATCGAACCGCCTGCGCGGCAGGACTTCGGGGCTGCGGGCCATCATGGGGCATCGTAGCCCATGGAATGACGCGGCCCGATCCGGGCAGGAAATGCGGGCGGCGTCAGCGGAACGACTGCGCAGCCGTGGGCACGCGCTCGACCTGCAAGTTTGCAAGCCTGCTGCTATCTAGAATCCCGCTGCATGGGCGACCTCGAAGACTGGCAACACCTGCTCGACGCAGAGCGCCGGATCCAGGCGATGGTCCCCGGTGCCGTTCTCGTCGGCGGTACTGCGGTCGCGTTGCATCTGCGCCACCGCCTGAGCCTCGACGGCGATCATGTGCTCGCCGACCTCCGTGACCGATTCGACCAGGTTCTGGCGACGCTCGACGCCAACCCGGCATGGCGAACGGAGCGCCTGCAGCGACCGGTGTTGATCCTCGGATCGTTCGACCGCGCAATGACCGGCCTGCGTCAGCTTCGAAGATCGCGACCCCTCGACACCGAGGTGCGCGAAGGGCTGCGCGTCCCGACGCTCGAGGAACTGGCGCGGATCAAGAGCTGGATGCTGGTGGATCGGAACACCACGCGTGACTACGTGGACGTCGTTGCGATCTTCGAGGCGCTCGGCCAGGACCGCGTCAGGCAAGCGCTCACTGGCTTCGACTCGTTGTATGGCACAGGACCGGGCGGTTCACCCGCCTCGATCCAACTGATCGAGCGCCTGCGTGCAGGCGCACCGCAAGACTACGCGCGGATCGACCTCGCGGACTACAAGGGCATCCGCGCGCCATGGAACGACTGGTCCGTCGTCGCCGCCCACGGGATCGGGTGGGCGGGACGCCTCGCCGGCTGGAGCCTTGGGGCATGACGGATCCGCTGACCACGTTGTCACAGTCGCGCGCGCTGTGGAACTTCGCGCGTTTCGATCTCGGCAACGACGAGGCGCTCGCGCAGATCCTCGACCGCGGCAGCCTGGAGGACTGGCGCGCGCTCTACACCCTGATGGGTGGCACGAGCACAGCGGCTGGCGCGCTGCGAGCCCGGGTGCGCAACCTCCTGTTCCGCGTCCCGACGGGGCATCCGTGGTTCTGGTTGGCAGCGCTCGAAAGCCTCGGGGATCCGATCGAGACGGCGCGGCAGCCGAGACTGGACGACGGCCTCGCCGACGTGTGACCGCCGCCGCACGCGCTCAATCCACCGTCCGCACCTGCACCGTGTTGGTCAGCCCCTGCGTCCGCGTCGTCCCGCTGACGAACACGTAGCGATCCTTCGGCCGCAGGTAGCCGCGCTGCTTCAGGAGCTCCTCCGCCTCGAGCGACATCTCGTGCGACGTGCGCACGCGGCTCAGCTTGTGCGCGACCACGCCCCAGGTCAGCGCGAGCCGCTGCACGGTGCGCTGGGAGGGGGTGAACGCGACCAGCCGCGTCGGCGTGCGTTCGGCCGCGATCATGCCGGCGGTCGAGCCGCTCTCGGTCAACACGGCGATCAGTCGCGCACCGGATTCGATCGCGGCGTACGCCGCGGCGCGCACGGTCGCCTGCGACACGCTGGTCGTGCTGACGACGCGGTCGGCGCGGCGGGCGCGCCGGCGCCGCAGGTACTCGAAGTGGCTGAACTGATCCTCCTCGGCGTGGCGGATGATCTGGTTCATCGTGCGCACGGCGCGGATCGGATGCCGCCCGGACGCGGTCTCGGCCGACAGCATGACGGCGGAGGTCCCGTCGTAGATCGCATTCGCGACGTCGGACGCTTCGGCGCGCGTCGGCCGCGGATTGGTCACCATGGATTCGAGCATCTGCGTCGCCGTGATCACCGGCTTCGCGGCCTCGATGCACATCCGGATGATCCGCTTCTGGATCGATGGCACGACCTCCGGGCCGAGCTCGACCCCCATGTCCCCGCGCGCCACCATGACGGCGTCGCTGACCGCCAGGATCGCCGCGAAGTCGCGCACCGCCTCCGGACGCTCGATCTTCGCGACGACCAGCGCGTCGCCGTCGGCACCGTGGATCAGCTTGCGCAGCCGCGCGACGTCGTCCGGCGTGCGCACGAACGACTGCGCGATGAAGTCGGCGCCGCAGCGCAACGCGCAGCGCAGGTCCTCGACGTCCTTCGGTGACAGGCTGCTGGCCGACACCTCGGTGCCGGGCAGGTTGACGCCCTTGAACTGCTTCAGCAGCCCGCCGGTCACGACCCGCGTCGTGATCTCGCCATCATGCACCTTGCCGACCTTCAGCTCGATGTTGCCGTCGTCGAGCAGGATGCTCTGGCCCGCCTCCACGTCGTCGGCGAGGCCGCTGTAGCCGCAGCCGATCCGCAGCACCTCGCCCGGCTCCGGCACCCGGCCGACGACGCCCGGCTCCGTCGTGATCACGAGCGGCTGACCGCGCTGCACCCAGATCGGCTCCGCGTCGGCCAGCGGTCCGATCCGGATCTTCGGCCCCTGCAGATCGACCAGCACGCCGACGCTCCGATCCATCTCGCGCGCGAGCTTGCGCACGAGGCGGACGGTCTTCGCCATCGTCGCATGGTCGGTGTGCGCGGCATTCAGCCGGAACACGTCCGCCCCGGCGCGCAGCAGTCCGGTGATGGAACGGGAATCCATCGTGGCCGGGCCGAGCGTGGCCACGATCTTCGTGCGAGGGTGGAGCAACATGCGCAGCGCGCGGCGGAGCGCGCGCATCATGCCCGGTTCGCGCGGCGGCTCAACAGATGCGCGGCGATTCGGCCGTCCGCCGCGTTCGGACAGAACGATCGCTCAGAACGTCGCGCGCGCGCCCTTCCACCAGTCCTGCCAGCGGCGCTGCGCGGCGGCGAGCTGCGCCTTGGTGCCGTCCGACTCGAACGGGATCTTCTGCCCGGTCAGCGTCTTCAGCGAGCTGTATGCAGTATCCCGCACGATCGACTCCGGATCCGCGAGCGCCTCGATCAGCGCATCCACCGCATCGACGTGACGGAATGCCGCGAGCCCGTCGGCGACGTAGCGGCGCACGAACAGATCCGGATCGCGCAGCGCGCCGACCAGCGCCGGCAGCACGTTCAGGTCCTTGGACTGCAGCAGCTTGTCGACGGCGTCGAAGCGCACGCCCGGATCGGTGTCGGACAACCGCGAGATCTCGTGCGCGAGCGCCGGCGGGATCGCGGGCGCTGCCGGGGCCGCCGCGGGTGCTGCTTCCGGCGCGGTCGGCTGCATCGGAGCTGGCTCGGCGTCCCCCTCGAACCCGGATGGCGCGGCGCGCGGCAGCGCCTTGACCGCTGCGACTTCGCCGGCGAGCCGTGCGAGCTCACCTTCGATCGTGCCCAGGCGCAGCGCCTGCTCCTGCGCCGTCGCGAGGAGCCGTTCGATCCGCTCGCCGATCTGCGTCGTGCGCTGGTCGAGCGCGCTGCCGGAGCTGCTCAGCCCGTCGGCGATGCCGGCGATCCGCTCGGTGACCGCTCCCTGCTGCGACTCCAGCTTGCGCAGATCCGTCTGCGTCGCGAGGCCGCCGACCGCCAGCTCGATCGCCGCGAGCCGCTCCGCCTGCGTGCCGGCGACTGTCTCGACCGAGTGCAACCGGTCTTCGAACCAGCCGCGCTCCTCGGTCATGCGCCAGTCGAGGAACATCGTCCCGGCCGCGATCGCGGCCAGCAGCGCGAGGCCGGCGCCGACCAGCGCACCGCTACCGGCGCGCGCGCCGGACGCCGGCTGCGCCCCACCCGGATCCGCCGGCGCCAGCACAGCCGGGGGTGCCAGCTGCGTCAGGCAGCAGGCACCGACCAGCCGCTCGCCGGCGCGCCGCGCCCGCCCTTGGGCGAGGTCCGCTTCCGGCACCGAGGAGTTGCAGAGATCGCAGAAGAACAGCTCGACTTCGGGTTGCATCGGCAGAGTTCCGGCGCCGCCACCCGGCGGTCCGGAAGTTCATAGTCTCGCGCCGCGGCGGTGAAACCGCAGGCCCCGACTTTTCCTGCCGGTGCTGCCGCCGGCCGCCGCCCCGCAGCCGCGCCGATGGCACGGCGCGGTGGTCGCCGGCCGGACCGCGCCGCTCAGACGCGCGCGGCCGTCGCCGCCGCTTCCTTGAGCTGCTCGACGCGGTCGGTCTGTTCCCACGTGAACCCGTCACCGCGCCGGCCGAAGTGGCCGTAGCGCGCCGTCTCGCGGTAGATCGGTCGCTTCAGCCGCAGGCCCTTGATGATCGCTGCCGGCCGCAGGTCGAACACCTTGCGCACGATGCTGGTCAACGCGGTCTCGTCGATGTTGCCGGTGCCGAACGTGTCGCAGCGGATGCTGACCGGCTCGGCGACACCGATCGCATACGCGACCTGCACCTCGCAGCGGTCGGCGAGCCCGGCGGCGACGACGTTCTTCGCGACCCAGCGGGCGGCATACGCCGCCGAGCGATCCACCTTGCTCGGATCCTTGCCGGAGAACGCTCCCCCACCGTGGCGACCCATGCCGCCGTACGTGTCGACGATGATCTTGCGCCCGGTCAGTCCCGCATCCGCCTTGGGGCCACCTTCGACGAACCGGCCGGTCGGGTTCAGGAACCAGCGCGTCTGCGCATCGAGCATCTCCCGCGGCAGCACCGACTCGGCGACGCTGCGCAGCGCCTGCTTCAACTTCGCATCGGCGATGTCCGGCGCATGTTGATGCGAGATCACGACCGTGTGGATCCGGCGCGGCTGGTGCTGCGCGTCGTACTCGACGGTCAGCTGCGACTTCGCATCCGGGCGCAGGAACGGCAGCTTGCCGCTCTTCCGCTCGGCCGCGAGCGCCTCGAGGATCCGGTGCGACCAGTAGATCGGGAACGGCATCAGCTCCGGCGTCTCGCGGCAGGCGTAGCCGAACATCATCCCCTGGTCCCCCGCCCCCTGCTCCTTGCTCTGCGACGTGTGCGCGTCGACGCCGAGCGCGATGTCGGGCGACTGCGTCCCGATCGCCGTCAACACGGCGCACGAGTTCGCATCGAACCCGATCGATGGGTCGTGGTAGCCGATCTCGGCGACGACGTCGCGCGCGACCTGCTGGTAGTCGATGCGGGCCTTCGCCGTGATCTCGCCGGTCACGACGACGAGTCCGCGCGACGTCAACGTCTCGCAGGCGACACGGGCGTCCGGATCCTCGGCCAGGATCGCGTCCAGGATCCCGTCCGAGATCTGGTCGCAGACCTTGTCGGGGTGTCCTTCGCTGACGGACTCGCTGGTGAACAGGCGCAGCTCTTTGCTCATCGATCGTGGCTCTGGGTGCATGGGCCGCGCTGCAGCGGCAGCGCGGGGCGAGAAGTCTAGCCCGGCCCTTCGGCGGCGCGAGCGCCGGCTGCGGCGGCGACCGCGACGCCGCGCGCCGGCGTCGCCGGCAGCACGCTCGTCTCGAGCAGCGCGAGCGTCCGTTCCGTGGCGCCGTGGTTGCGCTCGATCAGCTCCTGCGCGCGCATCCCGATCGCGGCCGCGCGCTGCGGATCCGCGAGCAGCGCCGCCAGCTCGCGGCGCAGGCCGGCCGGGTCCGCGACCTGCACCAGCGCCTGCCCCTCGAGCAGCAGGGCGACGTCGGTGCGGAAGTTCCCGGTGTGCGGGCCGACGACGACCGCCTTGCCGTAGGCCGCCGGCTCCAACATGTTCTGCCCGCCATGCGGGACCAGGCTCCCGCCGACGAACGCGACGTCACCGGCGGCATAGAAGTCCTCGAGCAGGCCGATCCGGTCGACGAGCAGGATCGCGGCGTCCGGCAGCGGCCGCCGCTCGGCGCCGGCAGCGCTCCAGGCGACGCAGCCGAAGCCTGCCGCCGCGAGCTGCTCGCGCACGCCGGCCGCGCGCTCAGGATGCCGCGGCGCCAGGACGAGCCGGATCGGCGCCCCGCGCTCCGCCGCGATCGCGGCCGTCGCGTGCGCCAGCTCGAGCTCCTCGCCGGCATGCGTCGACCCGGCGACGACGATTGCGCGCCGGTCCGGTGCGAGCCAGTCGCGCAGTGCCCGCGCCTCGGCCGTCGGCTCGCGCCGCCGTACGCCGTCGTACTTCATGTTCCCGGTGACGTGGATGCGTCCGGGCGCGACGCCGAGCTCCTGCAGGCGCCGGCGGTAGGCCTCGTCCTGCACGCAGTACAGCGTGATCCGGTCGAACTGCGGCAGCAGCCCGCGCACCCAGCGATAGCCGCGGAAGCTCCGCTCCGAGATCCGCCCGTTGATCACCGCGACCGGGATCCGGCGCGCCGCGGCGGCTTCGAGGAACATCGGCCAGACCTCGAGCTCGACCAGCAGCACGCAGGCCGGCCGGATCCGGTCGAGCGCGCGCCCCGGGAACGGCCCGAAGTCGAGCGGGTAGAACACGACGCGCAGATCCGGGTGCCGCTGCCGCGCCAGCGCATTGCCGGCCGGCGTCGTCGACGACAGCACGAGCTGCCAGTCCGGATGCCGCTCCCGCAGCGCGCGGATCAGCGTGCCGGCCGCCTTGACCTCGCCGACCGAGACGCCGTGGATCCAGACGACCGGTGCCCCAGGCGCCGAGCGAGGCACGCTGCCGAGGCGCTCGGCGATGCCGGGCAACGAACGCCGGTCGACGACCATGCGCCACAGCTGCGCCGGCAGATAGATCACCAGCAAGCCGATGGCGAAGACGACGTGATAGATCGCGATCGTCAGCGCCGAATACCACAGCGGTCTGCGCACGCGGGTCGGTCGCGCGCGCTCAGCCGAACGCCGGCGCGCAGCATTTCTTGTACTTGAGCCCCGAACCGCACGGGCACGGATCGTTGCGGCCGACCTTGGCCTGCTTCGGCGCTTCGGCCGCGGCGGCCGGCGCCGCCGGCTGCGGGGCTGCGACCGGTCGCCGCGGCGGCGCCGGCGGCGGGGCCTGCGGTCGTTGGGCCCCGGGCGGCCCCTGCGAGATCCGCACCTGCGCCCCGGCGGCGACCGCGTCCATCACCTCCTTGGGTGCCTGGCCGGCTGCGATCAGCGCCTCCACCATCGCCTGCGCCGTGACCGGATCGGCTGGCGGCGGCGGCGCCGCACGCCGTGCCGGCGCCTCCGGCGGACGCAGCTCTACCTTGAAGATCAGATCGGTCACCTGCTCGGCGATCGCGTTCTTCAGCAGCTCGAACTTCTCGTAGCCCTCTTTCTTGTACTCGTTCTTCGGATCGATCTGCGCATAGCTGCGCAGCCCGATCCCGGCGCGCAGGACCTCCATCGCGTGCAGGTGGTCCTTCCACTTCTGGTCCATCGTGTCGAGCAGGATGAACCGCTGCACCTGCTTCCAGTCCGCCTCCCCGTAGTGCGACTGCCGCTTGCCGCCGACGGCGCGCACACGCTCGATGATCCAGTCGAACAGCCGCTCGCGCGCGACCTGCTCGAACCCCTCCAGCTCGATCTCCTGGCCGCACTTGTGCACCAGCCATTTGCGCAGCCCCTCGAAGTCGATCGGCTTCTCGCGATCCCCGGCGTGGCTGTCGATGATCGGCTCGAGCACCTGCTCGAACATGCCGAAGATCTTCCCGTCGTAGTCGACCCCTTCGAGCACCTCCTGCCGCTGCGCATAGATGAACTTGCGCTGCTTGTCCATGACCTCGTCGTATTCGATGAGGTTCTTGCGGATGTCGAAGTTGCGCGCCTCGACCTTCTTCTGCGCGCGCGCGATGCCGCGCGTGACCATCGGGCTCTCGATCCGCTCGCCGGACTTCAGCCCCAGGCGCTCCATCATCGTGCGCACCCAGTCACGCGCGAAGATCCGCATCAGGTCGTCGTCGAAGCACAGGAAGAACTTCGTCTGCCCCGGATCCCCCTGCCGCGCGCAACGTCCGCGCAGCTGGTTGTCGATCCGGCGCGCCTCGTGCCGTTCGGTACCGACCACGAACAACCCGCCGAGTTCGAGGATCCTGGCCCGCTCGGTGCGCTGCTGCTCGCGCAGCTCGGTGAGCAGCGCCTGCGCCTCCGGCCCGGTCGGGTCGGCCCCGCGCCGGTGCATCTCCTGCTTCAGCAGCAGGTCCGGATTGCCGCCGAGCACGATGTCGGTGCCACGCCCGGCCATGTTCGTCGCCACCGTGACCGAGCCCTGGCGGCCGGCCTGCGCGATGATCTCCGCCTCGCGTTCGTGGTGCTTGGCGTTCAGCACGTTGTGCGGGATGCCGGCGTTCTGCAGCCGCTTGGACAGCTCCTCCGATTTCGCGATCGAAGTCGTGCCGACCAGCACCGGCCGGCCCTGCCCGTGCGCCTCCTGGATCTCCTCGACGATCGCCTCGTACTTGCTCTGCGCGTCGAGGTAGATCTGGTCGTCGATGTCCTTGCGGATCATCGGGCGGTTGGTCGGGATCGAGACGACGTCGAGCTTGTAGATCCGCCCGAACTCCGCCGCCTCGGTCATCGCCGTGCCGGTCATCCCGGCCAGCTTCTCGAACATGCGGAAGTAGTTCTGCAGCGTGATCGTCGCCAGCGTCTGCGACTCCTCGCGCGGCGTGATGCCTTCCTTCGCCTCGACCGCCTGGTGCAGGCCGTCGCTCCAACGGCGGCCGACCATCAGGCGGCCGGTGAACTCGTCGACGATGATGACCTCGGTCTCCCCGCTCTGCTGGTTGCGCGCGACGACGTAGTCCTTGTCCCGCTCGTAGATGTGGTGCGCGCGCAGGGCCTGCTCGATGTGGTGCGGCCAGTCCATGTGCTGCGGGTCGCTGTAGAAGCTGTCGACGCCGGCCAGCTTCTCGGCGCGCTCGA
>CAZABP010000008.1:0-120487 GCA_964483245.1 uncultured candidatus Brocadiaceae bacterium
GCGCCTGCCAGCCGGCAGCGTGTTGAAGCTGACGTCCGGCTCGACCGGACAGCCGCGTGGCGTGTTGACGCCGGCGCGCGCGATCGTCGACGACTGCCTGCGGCTCGCGACGACGATGCGGCTCAAGCCGGCCGACCGGTTGTTGGCTGGGGTTCCGATGTCGTTCTCGTACGGACTGTCGAGTCTCGCGGCACCGGCGCTCGTACTCGGCACGCCGCTGGTCGTGCCGCGCGCGGGCAGTCCGTTCAACCTGTTGATCGCGGGCGAACGGGCGCAGGCGACGTTCCTGCCGACGACCCCGCGGTTCCTGCAGGGGATGCTGGCCCACGCGACGCTGCGGCTGCCGGCGTCGGTCCGGACCGTCGTCAGCGCCGGCGCGGCGCTGGCGCCGGAGCATGCGGCGCAGTTCCGCACGCGCTTCGGCCGCGCGGTGCAGGTGTTCTATGGCGCCAGCGAGTGTGGCGGGATCACGTTCGACCGCGACGGTGGCGCCGCCGAGCGTGGCACGGTCGGCACGCCGGTCGACGGCGTCGACGTGAGGATCGAGCGCGGCGGCCGCATCGCGGTCCGCTCCGCTGCCGTGGCGACGACGTACTGGCCGGTCGCCGAGCCGGAGCTCGCGGACGGGAGGTTCCTGGCTGGAGATCTCGGGAGCTTCGCCGGAAGCGAGCTGCGCCTGCTCGGCCGCGCCAGCGAAGTCGTGCAGGTGGCGGGACGGAAGGTGCACCCGCGTGAGATCGAGCTAGCGCTGCTCGAGTGTCCCGGCGTCGAAGACGCCGTCGTGTTGGCCGAACCGGATTCGTCGCGGGGCGCGCGGTGGCGGGCGTTCGTCGCCAGCCGGTGCGGCGCCGACGTGAGCACCGTGCAGATGTTCTGCCAGCAACGGCTCGCGCCGCACATGCGCCCCGCTTCGATCGTCGTGCTGGCCGCGATCCCGCGCACCGCGCGCGGCAAGGTCGACCGCGCGCGCCTGACGGCTGCCGAGCTGCCGGCGCAGCGATGAGCCGGTGAGACGACGCGCGTTGTGGGTCGCACTCGCGGGGTGCGCGGCCGCTTGCCAGACCTGGGCGCCGCTCGACGAGCATGCGGCTGCGGCGCTGCCCACCTTGCCGGCGGCTGTCGCGCACGACGGCACGGTCGAAATCGCGACGCCTGGCTTGCAGGGCTTGTTCACCGCCCGCCTGGTCGCGCGCTGCGAAGACCCACCGCTCGTGCGGCTGCAGCTGTTCCCGGATCTCGGCGGCAAGGTGCTCGATCTCGCGGTCGATCGCGCGACCGTGCGCGGCGTGATCCCGCATGCCGGCGTACAGGTGACGCAACCGATCCCGGCGCTCGCGCGGACGGACCTGCTGACGTTCGTGGCGTTGACGCTGCGCGCGGAGTTCACGCCGCTGGTGGCAGCGCGGATCGAAGGCATGCGCCGCGAGGGTGACGAGCTGCAGCTGCGCACGCATGACGGTGACTCCGGCTGTGCGGTCGTCCACGTGCTGCGCGCGGGCGGGATCGTGCGCCGGGAGCTGAGCTGGCGCGGGCTCCACTGGAGCATCGTGCGCGAGGCAGCCGGCGACTGGCGCATCGAGAGCCCGGAGGGATCGTGGCGGATCCAGACGCGCGGCCAGCCGACCAAGCCCCCACCGGACGAGCTGTTCCGCCCCGACCTGCGTTGATGGAACGGTTCGCGACGTCGTTGGCGCGCGGAACGCTGCGACATCCGCGCGTTGCCGGCGCACTGGTGCTCGTCGTGACAGGGCTGGCGCTGGTGCTGCTGCCCGGCTTCCGCGTCGACCCGGACGTGTCGCGGATGCTGCCGCAGCAGAGCCGGCTCGTGCAGCTGCAGCGCGCGCTCGAGCCGGGGTCCGATCACGGCCGGCAGATGTTCGTGATCCTGCGCGGTGAGGATCTGGAGACGCGCGTGCCGCGTGTGGCGGAAGCGCTGCGCGGCTCACCGCTGCTCGCGT
Organism: uncultured candidatus Brocadiaceae bacterium; assembly: GCA_964483245.1. GTDB lineage: Bacteria > Planctomycetota > UBA1135 > UBA1135 > UBA2386 > CAZABP01. The sequence continues at coordinate 1,959 of CAZABP010000008.1, forward strand.
CGGTTGCGGTGACGCGCGAGGAGTTCTTCGGCCCGACGTGGCGCGCCGCGCGCGAAGCGCCGCTGTGGTATCTGCCGGAAGCGACGCTCGCTGCGCTGGCGGAGCGGCTGACGAGCGGACTCGCCCCGGTGCTGGAGGCGGGCCGCGAACGCCTGGCAGCGGACCCGCTGGCCGGGCGCGCGACGTTCGTCGCGGACCCGCTCGAGCTGCGGTTCCTGCTGCAAGAGGGGACGCCCGCAGGCATGCCTGCGCTGCGGGCCGGCAGCCCATACGTGCTGCTCGCGGATCGGCCGATCGCGCTGCTGCGCGTCGAAGGGACGCAGCCGCCGTACGACGTCGATTACTCGCAGCGGCTGCTCGCGGACCTGGAGACGCGGGTCGGCGACGCGGCGCCCGAGTGGTTCGGCGGCTATGCGATCGCGCGCGCCGAGGCCTCGCGCAGCCGCGCCGATCTGCGGGGGTCGGCGCTCGGATCGATGCTGTGGATCACGCTGTTCCTCGTCGTCTCGATGCGGCGGATCTGGTTGCCCGGGGCGCTCGTGGCGACGGTGGCGCTGGCCGTGCTGTGGGCGCTGCCGTTGGGTGGCGCGCTGCTCGGGCCGCTGTCGCCGATCGCGATCAGCGCGGCGGCCGTGTTGATGGGACTCGGGATCGATTTCGGGTTGCACTATGCGGCGCACTACGCAACGGCGCGCGCACGCGTGCCGCACGCGGAGGCCGTGGCGGGTGCCCATCGGGACACGATGCGGCCGCTGCTCGGCGGCATGGCGACGACGCTGGCGGCGTTCGGCGCGCTGGCCGCCGGTGAGCTCGCCGGGTTGCGTGGGTTCGCGCTGCTGCTGGCGATCGGCCTGGTGGCGGCGTTCGTCGCGACCCTGCTCGTGCTGCCATTCCTGCTGCGGCCGTTGCGGGGCGACGTGCGCGCGCCGCGCAGCCACGTCGTCGACGCGGCCGCGGCGCTCGCGCGCGGGCGGGCTGGGCCGGCGTGCATGGCGGCCGTGCTGATCTTCGCTGTTGCTGGCGCGATCGCGGTGGCGGCGCGCGGCGTCGAGTTGTCGACCGATCCGGATCGGCTGCGCCCGGCGGCGGAGACTGCACAACGCAGTGCGATCGAAGCGGAGCTCGGGATCTCGCCGCTCGGGGTCATCGCGCTGGTGCCGGCGGACGTGGCGGAAGCGGAGCTGGCAGAGGGGATCGATGCGTTGCAGCGGCGCGCAGTCGTGCAGTTCGCCCAGGGTGGCCCGGGGCCGCGCCAACACGCAACGCGCCGCGCCCGTGTCGCTGCGCTGCGCGAGGAGATCGCCGGGTGGCGCCCACGGGCCGATCGCGTGTTGGCGGAGCTGCGGCTGAACCCGGAGCCGTTCGCCGAGGCGCTCGACGAACTCGCGACCGCGCTGGCGGCCGATCCGGTGCCGTCGCAGCCGGTCTGGGTGACGCACGGGGACACGCGCTGGCGGCAACTGCGGCTGTTCGTGCCGCACTCATTCCACGATCTCGCGGCCTGGGAGGAGTTCCGCGGTGCCGTTCGGCACGAGCTCGGGGCCGGCACCGAGCTGCTCGCGCCGATTGCGGCGATGGCGGAACTGCGCGATGTGCTGCGGGCGGATCTGCGCCAGGCGTTGTGGCTCGCGGGTGCGGCGAGCTTGATCGTGTTGATGTTCTTGCTGCGCAGCGTGACCGGTGCGCTGCTCGCGATGTTGCCGGCGGTCTGCGGCCTGCTCGTGACGCTCGGCGCGCTCGCGGCGACCGGCGTGCCGCTGACCCCGGTCAACTTCATCGCGCTGCCGCTGCTGCTGGGCATCGGGATCGACGACGGCGTGCACCTCGTGGCGCGTGCACGCGCCGGGGAAGGACTGTCCGGGCCGACCGGAGTCGCGATCTGGCGGACGTCTGTCACCACGATGCTGGCGTTCGGGACGCTGTGCTTCGCCGCGAGCCCCGGTCTGGCCGAACTCGGCCTGCTCGTGTTGCTGGGGGTCGGCACGTGCCTGTTGACCACGCTGTTGACGCTGCCGATCCTGCTGCGGCTCCGATGAACCTGCTCCCGGGTGGTGTGCTGTGGCTCGGTGGACTGCTGCTCGCGCAGCAGCCGGAGCCGGCGCGTGAGCCGGAGCAACCAAAACAGCAGGAGCCGGCGCGGGCGCAGGGGCAGGAATCCGCGCTGCCGCCGGCGGAGCTGGCGCAGGCGCGCGCGGCGATCCGCGCATTGGGCGAGCGGCATCGCGAACTGCAGACGCTCGCGTGCGACTACGAGCAACTGCGGAGCTCGGCGCTGCTCGTCGAGCCGTTGCGCTCGGCCGGGAAGCTGCGCTGGCGGCGCGAGCCGGCGTGCCTGATGTTCGAGGTGAAGGAGCCCAGCGTGGCGCGGCTGCGGCTCGACGAACGGCGCTACGAAGTGCTACGGCCGGAGCGCAAGCAGCTCGAGCGGTTCGCCTTCGCCGGGCCGGAGCTGCCGCGCGCGCTGTTGCATGCATTCGCGCCGGACCTCACGCAGATCGAACAGCGGATGCAGATCCGTGGCGTCGCACGGACCGGGCCGGAGCAGTCGTGGCTGCGGATCCGGTTCGCGCCGACCGACGACGCGCTGCAGGACGTGCTGAGCTCGCTGTCGATCGAAGTCGATCCGCGGGATGCGACGTTGCGGGCGATCGCCTACACCGATGCGCAGGGGGACGAGGTCGAGCTGCAGTTGCGCGAGATCGTGCGGGATCCGGAGCTGCGCGAGGATGCGTTCGAGCTGCGGGCGGAGCCGGGCACGCGCGTGCTCGAGCACCCGGCGCCGAAGCCCAAGGAGACGGGTTCGGGATCGGGTTCGGCTGCGGGTTCGGGTTCGGGTTCGGGCGCTGGTGCGCCTGCGAAGCAGCCGGGCGGCAAGAAGGATCGCTGATGGGCGAGCCCGCAATCGCTCCGCACGCCCCGCTGCCGGAGTTCTATCCCGAGCCGGCGCGGCGGCAGGCGTTCGTCGACGAGCTGTTCGACGAAGGCGCGCGGGACTACGAGCGGATCTGCAACCTGATGTCGTTCGGCACCGGTGCGTGGTATCGCAAGAACGCGTTGCGCCGCGCCGGCCTCGCACCCGGCATGCGCGTGCTGGACGTCGCGACCGGAACCGGCCTCGTCAGCCGCGCCGCGGTCCGTCTCGGCCTGTCCGCGCGGGATGTCGTCGGGGTCGATCCCAGTGCCGGGATGCTCGCGATGCACCGCCGGCGCGGGAATCACCCGCTCGCGCGCGGCGTCGGGGAGGAGCTGCCGTTCGCCGATGCCTCGTTCGACTTCGTCGTCATGGGGTATGCGCTGCGGCACGTGCCGGACCTCGTGCGGGCGATCCGGGAGTATCTGCGCGTGTTGCGGCCGGGGGGACGATTGTTGCTGCTCGAGATCAGCCGCCCGCGCAGCCGCGCCGGCGGGTTCCTCGCGCGCGCGTATCTCGGCTGGTTCACGCCGCTGCTCGCGCGCCTGTTCACGCCGCGCCGCGCGTCCATCCAGATGATGGACTACTTCTGGGCAACCGTCGAAGCGTGCGTGCCGCCGGATCGGATCCTCGCTTCGATGCGCGAAGCCGGCGCGCGCGACGTGCGTCTGGTGCGCTCGCTCGGCCTGTTCAGTGAGTTTCTCGGTACGCGCGGTCTCTGAGATGCCGGCCGTCAGTTGGCGCGGGTTTTTTCGCGCGAAGTGACGGAGTTCATCTCTGAGACCGGGTGTACCGGTTGAGCAGGCGGCGGACCTCGGCGTCGTCGACCTGGTCGAACTCGAGGTACGCGAGGCCGACCGCGTGGAACGGCTCTGGCTGCGCGAGGCAGATCAGTTCGTCGACGTCGCGCGCGAGAGCGAGGCAGGAATCGCGCGCGCCGACCGGCACGGCCGCGATCAGGCGCGCCGGCTCATGCGCACGGATGCAGCGCGCCGCCGCGTGCATCGTCGCGCCGGTCGCGAGACCGTCATCGATCAGGATCACGGTGCGGCCTGCGATCCGCGCAGCGGGACGGGTGCCACGGAGGGAGTGCTCGCGGCGCTGCGCTTCGACGCGTTGGTGCGCGAGCTCGAGATCCAGATAGCTCTGCGGAACCCCGAGCAGCGCCAGGATCTCGTCGTTCAGGAACGTCCCGCCATCCGCCGTCACGGCGCCGATCGCCAGCTCCGGCTGGCCCGGCGCGCCGAGCTTGCGCGCGACGACGATGTCGAGCTCGGCGCCGAGCGCGCGCGCGACGGCTGCTGCCACCGGCACGCCGCCGCGCGGAATCCCCAGGACCAGCGTGCTCGGGCCTGCATGGCCGCGCAGCGCGTCGGCGAGCTTCGCGCCCGCCTCGTCGCGGTCGGCATACAGGGGCGCGCGCAGGCCGCCGTCCATGCCGGGATCCTAGGGCAGGGATCGGGGGCTTCGCGCGATCCGTTACGCAGCCGCGAGCTGCGGCTATCCGGCCCCCGGAGCCTCTCCGACCCCCATGCGCCGATCCTGGTCCCGGTCCCCGCCACAGTCCGCCGCGCGCGTGTCTGACACCGGGTGTACCGGTACACCGGGTGTCAGACACCTACGCAGCGGACTGATCGCGGCGCTGCTTGGTCTGGTGCTGCTGTCGGCGCCGGTGGTGGCGCAGCGGCTGGTCGCGGACATCCATCCGGCGGATCCGCGGGCGCCCGAGGCCACGCGCAGCTCCTCCCCACGCGGATACGTGGCAATTGGCAAGCAGCTGTGGTTCCTCGGCGACGCCGGCTCCCTCGGCACCAGGGTCTTCGTCACCGACGGGACGCAGGGCGGCACGACGATCTTGCCCGCACTGCTGCCGCGCGCGATCGAACCGCTGGACGATCGACGCGCGATCATCCTCGGGGACGGGATCTGGGTCAGTGACGGCACGCTGCCAGGCACGGCCCGGATCGCCGCGGTCGGCCATGCGCCGGACGCGTACCCGGCGCGCTACCGCGCGCGCGTCGGCGACCGCGTCTACTTCCAAGGCCTCACGAAGGAGCGCGGCTACGAGCCCTGGGTGACGGATGGAACACCGCAGGGGACGCGCATGCTGCGCGAGAGCATCCCGGGACCGGAGCCAATGACGCCGTACTGGCATGTTCTGGGGAGCCTGAACGGGCGCCTCTACATCGCTGGCATGCACGTCGACTTCGGCGTCGAACCCTGGTCCACCGACGGAACTCCGGAGGGGACGCGCATGCTGTGCGACCTGAATCCGGGGTTGCAGAGTTCGCTGGGGACTTGGTCGCGCTTCCTCGTCGACGGCGCGCGCGCCTTCTTTCCCGCCAACATCCAGGGAGTCGGAATCGGCCCATGCGTGACGGATGGGACCGCCGCCGGCACGTTCGTTCTGACGAAGGGCCAGACAGCCCCACGTTGGGCCGAAGACGGCGTCGTCGCAGGTGGGAGGTTGTTCTTCCTCGGCGAGACGGCCGCGAACGGTGCCGAACCATGGGTATCGGACGGCACTCCAGAAGGCACGTTCGAGATCGCGGACCTGCGTCCCGGCTGGATCGGGAGCGGCCCCACTTCGTTTCGGGTGCTCGGCAGCCGCGCCGTGTTCGTCGCCTGGACGCCCGCGATGGAGCTGTTCACCGTCGATGGTGCGCGCGGAGGCTTCCTGCAGGTGCCTGGTCCGGCCGGACCACCGCTCCTGCTGCGCGGCGATACGACGCAACGACGCGCGTTCTACTTCGGCCATGACCCGGCCTACGGGCTCGAGCTGCATGTGACGGACGGGACCGTTGCAGGAACGTCGCTCGTGTTCGACGGCAATCCGGGCCCCGACAGCTCCACGTGGTTCCCGGAGATGCACGCCGTCGCGGGCGGATACCTGTTCTTCCACCGCGACGCTGCGCACGGGCTCGAGCCGTGGTTCACCGACGGCACGCCGCGAGGAACGCGGTTGTTACGCGACATCTGGCCGGGCGCGGAATCGAGTCGACATCTGAACTACGTGGAGGTCGCGCCGTTCGCCTCGGGTCTGGTGTTCACGGCTCAAGATGCCGACGACGGCCGCGAGCCATGGTTCACCGACGGCACGCCAGAAGGAACGCGGCTGTTCGTCGATGCGATGCCGGAGCTGCCGCCGGGTTCCGATCCGCGGTTGCTGGGGAGCTTGCGCGACCGCGCAGTGCTGTTCGCGTTCGATCGGGTCCACGGATTCGAACCGTGGGCGACCGACGGGAGCGAGCGGGGAACCGAACTGCTGCGCGATGTGCAGCCCGGCAACAATCCGATGACGCCGTCGGGTGCCTGGGGCCAGGAGGTGAACGACCGCTTCGTGTTCGTCACCGGGCAGGCCGCGACGGGACGCGAGCTGTGGGTGACGGACGGAACGGCCGCTGGCACGTCTTCGCTCGGCGATCGGCGGCCAGGACCGCTGGGAAGCGAGCCGCGGCTGCTCGCGACGGTCGGCCGGCGCTGCTTCTTCTTTGCGCACGACGAGGACCACGGGCGCGAGCTGTGGCTGACCGATGGGACCGTCGCCGGAACGCGACTCGTGAAGGACGTCGTCCCGGGGCTGCCAGGTTGCGATCCTGGTTTCGAGCAGGTGGCGGGCACACTGCCGGATGGACGGATCGTGTTCTTCGCGCAGGACTGGGTGCACGGCATCGAGCCGTGGATCAGCGACGGCACCGCGGCAGGGACACGGATGCTGCGCGATGTCTATGCCGGGTGGCGTGACAGTGCGATCAACAACTCGCCGTATCCACAGCGGTTCGCGCGCGTCGGCGACGGTCGGATCCTGTTCACGGCCCAGAGCGCGGACTGGATGGGGATCTGGGTGACTGACGGAACCGAGAACGGCACGCAGCCACTCATTCCGAATCTCGACTTGCTCGAGTTTCAGGACGCAGGCCCCGCGATTCCCGGCAAGGTCTTCATCAGCGGCCTCGGCATCTGGATCACGGACGGGACGACGCAGGGCACCGTGCAACTCACCGAGGATGGCGGCGACGTCGTCGTGCTGAACGACAAGGTGTTGTTGGCCCGCCGCTGGAACAGCCCGCGCACGATCTGGGTGACGGACGGCACCGTCGCGGGCACGCGGCTCGTGTTCGGGAGTGGCGGTGAGGTCGTGATCGGGAAACCCGTTGCCAGTGGCTCGCGCGCGTTCTTCCGTGGCACCGACAGTGCGCACGGAAGTGAACTGTGGGTCACCGATGGCACGACGGCCGGAACGCGGCTCGTGCTCGACCTCGAGCCGGGCTGGCTCGGCACGGCGCCAGCTGAACCCTGGATCGTCGCCGCCGGCGACAACGGGCGCGTGTTCTTCAACGCGCGCGACCGCGCGCACGGCGACGAGATCTGGGTCAGTGACGGCACCGCTGCCGGCACGCGGCTCGTCGGTGATCTGTATCCCGGCGTCCTGAGTTCGGATCCGAAGCCGTTCGCGCGCGTCGGGGAGCAGTGGTTGTTCGTCGCCCAATCGCCGGACGTCGGACGCGAGCTGTTCGCCGTCGACCTCCGCGACGTCGGCGCGGCGATCGCGCGGCCGTTCGGCGCCGGGTGCGCGGGAACCGGCGCTCGCGCGCCGCTGCTGGGTGCGCGCGGTGCGCCGGTGATCGGCGCGACCGGTTTCGCGGCGGAGCTGCAGCACGCCCGCCCACTCTCGCCTGCAGTGCTCCTGCTCGCCCGCGGGCCGGAGCCGTCGTTCCTCGCCGGCGGGTGTTCGTTCTATCTGCAGCCGCTGCCGGCGGATCTACGCACGGTGATCACCGATGCACTCGGGGAAGCGCGCGTGCCGCTGCAGGTGCCGCAGGATCCGCATCTGGTCGGGCTGCTGCTGCACGCGCAAGCCCTCGTGCTCGATCCGCATGGCGCGTGGCTGGGACTCCTCTCATTCAGCAACGGCCTCGAGCTCGTCATCGGCCGATGAACGAACGACACGCGAGCGCCCCGACCGCACGCAAGCCGGCCGCGCGCGTGTCTGACACCGGGTGTACCGGTACACCGGGTGTCAGTTTTCTCACCGCCGCGACGCGGCGACCACGACGCCGCGAAACCGGCGGATCTGGCGCCGCTGCGGCGGCGACGTTCGCCGACGGGGCGTATGACCAGTTTCTAAGGAGACACCTACGCAGCGGACTGAACGCGGCGCTGGTCGGTCTGGCGCTGCTGGCAACGCCAGTCACGGCGCAGCGGCTGGTCGCCGATGTGAATCCGCCGGATCCGCGGGCGCCGCGCGTGGTGGACAACTTCGGTTCGAGTCCAACGGAGTACGTCCAGGTCGGGGATCGGCTCTGGTTCGTCGGCCATGCGCGAAGCCTCGGCTGGCAACCGTTCATCAGTGACGGGACGGAGGCGGGAACGCGGATCGTGCCGGGGCTCGGCACGACTCAGCTGGTCGCGATCGAGAACCTCGACGACAGGCGCGTGATCCTGTTCGGCGAAGGGATCTGGGTCAGCGATGGAACGCTCGGGGGCACGCAACGCGTCGCGACGATCGAGTATGCGCGCGATACCAGCACGCACCGCTACCGCGCGCGCGTCGGGAACCGCGTCTACTTCCATGGCTTCACGGCGGAGCACGGTTGGGAACCGTGGATCACCGACGGCACGGCGGCGGGCACGCGCCTGCTTCGCGACAGTCTGCCGGGGCCCCAGCCGGCGGAACCCTATGCGCATGTGCTCGGGTCGTTGCGCGGCAACTTGTTCCTGCCGGGACTCGATGCTGCAGCCGGACTCGAGCTGTGGTCGACGGACGGTACGCCGGCAGGCACGCGGCTCGTGCGCGACCTGAACCCCGGCATCGCCGATTCGATCGTGCCGGACGAAACACGGTTCTTCGCGGCGGAGGATCGCGCATTCTTCAGCGCGCGCGTCGATCCGTACGGGATCGAGCCGTGTGTCACGGACGGCACGGCGGCCGGCACATTCCTGCTCGCGGACACGCATCGCGGCAGCGCGTCCGGGGTGGCGTGGTCCACGTACCGGCCGCTGGTCGCCTCGGGGAAGCTGTTCTTCACCGCGGATTCCGCCACCGAAGGGATCGAACCGTGGGTTTCGGATGGATCGACCGCGGGGACATTCCTGCTGGCCGACCTGCTACCGGGTCTCGGCTCCTCACACGCGGGAGGATTCCAGGTCGCCGGCTCGCACGTCGTGTTCATGGCCGCAAACGAGCTGTGGGTGTCCGAGGGGAAGCGCGGCGACGTGCGCTCCCTGCAGCGGAGCCATGGGGAACGGTTCTACCCAGCGTTCATGATGACACTCGTCGGGGTGAAGCAATCGTCGCGCGCGTTCTTCGTCGCGGCCGACGTGCCGCATGGCAGGGAGTTGTGGAGCACCGACGGAACGATCGACGGCACGAGGCTCGTGTTCGATGCCACACCCGGGCCGGTCTCTTCCAGGGCGTTCGAAACGATCGTCTACGCCACCGGCGACCGCTACGTGTTCTTCCTGGATGACCGGGAACATGGCCCCGAGCCGTGGGCGACGGATCGCACGGCACTCGGGGCGACGATGCTGGCCGACATCTGGCCGGGCGAGGGGGGCGGGATCGACGCGAGGTACTTCGCATCCGGCTCGTTCCGGGGCGAGATCGTGTTCAGCGCCATCGAAATGACCCACGGCAACGAGCCGTGGATCACCAACGGCACGCGCGAACGCACGCGCCTGCTCGCCGACGCAGTGCCGACGCGCCCGCCGAGCTCGCATCCGCAATGGGTCGCGACGCTGCGCGATCGGGCCCTGTTCCACGCGTTCACGGAGGCGCACGGCGTGGAGCCTTGGATCACGGACGGCAGTACGCGCGGCACGCGGATGCTGAAGGAACTCTGGCCTGGGCTGTACCCCCTCGTCCCGGCGCGCAGCTTCGGCGCCGAGGTCAACGATCGGCTCGTCTTCAGCGCGTTCGAGCCCGCGACGGGAATGGAACTCTGGACCAGCGACGGGACGAGCAATGGAACGCGGCTGTTGATGGACATCCGTCCAGGAACGGTGGGGAGCGAGCCGCTTCCTACGCTGGTTGCGGGGCCTCGACTCCTGTTCCTGGCAAGCAACGACGTGCGCGGGCAGGAGCCGTGGATCACGGACGGAACCGAGGAGGGTACGAGGATGTTGAAAGACATCGCACCGGGCGCAGCCAGTTCCGGAGTGCGCCCGTTGTCGCTCGTCGGTTCGCCGGCGCAGATCCTGTTCGTCGCCGACGACCGGATCCATGGGGCCGAGCCATGGATCACCGATGGCACTCCGGAAGGGACAAAGCTGCTCCTGGACCTGCGCCCTGGCGGGGCGGGATCGACCTACGACGTGCAGACAGCTCTGCTGTCGGACGGGTCGGTCGTGTTCAGTGCGCAAGACAGCGTCGGACCGGGAGTATGGATCACCGATGGGACCGCCGCAGGAACGCGACTCGTCTCGCCGGCCATGCGCACGTCGCAGCTCGCCTTCCATCGGCTGGAGTCCTGCGGCTCATCGCTGCCGGGCCGGTTCCTCGCCACGGAGCTGCTTTCACAGCGGTCCTGGCTGAGTGACGGAACAGCGGGCGGAACGATCGAGCTCGCGGGTGGATTCGGCATCGCGTCGGCCGCGCTGCCGGACCAGGTGCTCGTGTTCGGCCTAGGCGCGCTTTGGTCGCTCGACGCGTCGGCGCAACGCAAACTCGTGTTCTCGTTCTCGCAGCAGGACGTGAAGGTGGACGCCGCATTCGTCACCAGCGGGCGTCTCGCGTGCTTCCGCGCCACCGACGCCACGCACGGCAGCGAACTGTGGGTCACCGACGGCACGACGGCTGGGACGCGGCTCGTGCTCGACCTCGAGCCGGGCTCGCTCGGCACGGCGCCAGCTGAACCCTGGATCGTCGCCGCCGGTGACAACGGGCGCGTGTTCTTCAATGCGCGCGACCGCGCGCATGGCGAGGAGATCTGGGTCAGCGACGGCACCGCTGCCGGCACGCGGCTCGTCGGCGATCTGTGCCCCGGTGTCCTGAGTTCGGATCCGAAGCCGTTCGTGCGCGTCGGCGAGCAATGGTTGTTCGTCGCCGAGTCACCGGCCGTCGGGCGCGAGCTGTTCGCCGTCGACCTGCGCGACGTCGGCGCGGCGATCGCGCGGCCGTTCGGCGCAGGGTGCGATGGCAGCGGCGCGCGCGCGCCGCTGCTGGGTGCGCGCGGCGCGCCGGTGCTCGGCACGACGGACTTCACGGCCGAGCTCCGCCACGCCCGCCCACTCGCACCTGCAGTGCTGTTGATCGGCCGCGGACCGGAGCCGTCGTTCTTCGCCGGCGGCTGCTCGTTCTACCTGCAGCCATTGCCGGCCGACCTGCGCACCGTGATCACCGACCCGCTCGGTGAAGCGCGCGTGCCGCTGCAGGTGCCGCAGGATCCGCAGCTCGTCGGGCTGCTGCTGCACGCGCAAGCACTCGTGCTCGATCCGCATGGCGCGTGGCTGGGACTCCTCGCATTCAGCAACGGTCTCGAGCTCGTGATCGGCCGCTGACGCACAAGCGGCACACCGGGTCTCTGAGACCCACTCCCTCACTTAGCGCGGGTTCTTTCGCGCGAAGCGGTACACGCGGTCTCAGAGACCCACGCCCTCAGTTCGCGCGGGTTTTTTCGCGCGAAGTGACGGAGTGGGTCTCAGAGACCAGGCGTACCGGTTACGGGAACGCGAGGCGCGACTATCCGGCGGCCGGAGCCTCCGACCCCATGCACCGATGCTGGTCCATGCCTCAGTCCGCCGCGCCGGTGTCTGAGACCGGGTGTACCGGTACACCGGGTGTCAGGCACCTACGCAGCGGGTTGCTGAGGGCGTTTGTTGGCGTGGCGCTGCTGTCGGCGCCGGTGATGGCGCAGCGGCTGGTCGCAGACATCGCGCGGGGTGCGAGTGGCTGGGACGCGACGTCTGGCGTCCAGTTGAACCTGATCGGCGAGCATGCGGGGCGGCTGTGGCTGTCGGGGCGCATGGATTCCAACGAGCCGCTCGTGGTCACGACCGACGGAACGCCGGCGGGAACGCAGCGGATCTTCCAGCGCCTGAGCGGGATCACTGCGGTCGCGCCGATCGGCGGATCGACGCTGCTGTCGGCGATGCACGCGGAGTTCGGCGAGGAACTCTGGCTGAGCGATGGCACGACGGCCGGCACGAAACTGCTGCTCGATCTGCTGCCGGGCACGGCGAACGGCGTGCTGCCGGCGACACTGACGCGTGCGGGCACACACGTGGTGTTCGCCGGCATCGATGCAGCGCATGGCTGCGAACTGTGGCACACGGATGGCTCCGTGGCGGGAACGCGCCTGCTCGCAGACGTGTTGCCAGGCCCTGGCTTCGGCGTTCCCGGGCGACATCCACGCCCTGGGCAGCGGCTTCCTGTTCACGGCGCTCGACGCGGGCGCGCGGCGCGAGCTCTGGTATTCGGACGGCACGAGCGGCGGCACGCGACGTCTGCTGGCGGCGAGCCGTCTGGTGCTGCCGGGCGATCCGGCGCAGCGATGGTTCCAACCGCTCGGTGCGCGGATCCTGTTCGCCGGCGATGACGGAATGCATGGCGTCGAACCGTGGGGCACCGACGGCACAGCGCAAGGCACGCAGATGCTCGCCGACACTGCGCCAGGTGCTGTGGGCGGATTGCAGCTCACGCCGAGGCCGGCGCGGTCGGCGGCGAGCGGGCGCGTGTGGTTCCTCGCGACGTCGGCAGCGCACGGCAGCGAGCCGTGGATCACCGACGGCACGCCCGCGGGGACGTTCCTGCTGCAAGACGTCCATCCCGGCACCGGCGGCAGCGCGATCACGTACCTCACGCCGTTTGGACGGTGCGTGTTGATGGATCCGCACACGCCCGCACACGGGCGTGAGCCATGGGTGAGTGACGGGACCAGCGGCGGCACGAAGCTGCTGCTCGAGCTCGCGCCAGGACCTGCATCCGGCCTCGTGCGGCCGTCCGCCGCGATCGGCACGCCGAACGGCCATGCATGGTTCACCGCCTGCACCGACATCGAGACGAATCAGGTCTGGACGACGGATGGGACGCACGCCGGCACCCATCGCCGGCACGACTTCCGCGTGCGCATGTACGGCGCGCAACGGACGCCGACGTTGCACGTACTCGGAGAAGGGCTGCTGCTGTTCCCCTTGACGGACGCTGCGGGACACGAGCCGTGGTCCGGCGGGCGCACGACCCCATTCGCGCAGCTTCGGGACATCCGGGCCGGCGGAGAGTGGAGCGTCGATGGGCTGCACCAGCACGCGATCTCGGCAGGCAACCGGCTGCTGTTCCTCGCCGACGACGGTGCGCATGGCATCGAACTCTGGACTACCGACGGCACGTCTGACGGCACCGTGCTGCTGCAGGATCTGGCCCGCCGGCGCAACGGCAGCTGGCCGGAACCATTCGCGCGCCTGCGGGATCGCGTGGTGTTCCTCGCGGACGACGGCGTGCACGGGCGCGAGCTCTGGGTCAGCAACGGCGCGACCGCCGGCACGCAGATGCTCGGGGATCTGACGCCGGGCAGTGCGCCGAGCAGGTTGGACGCGGCGCGGGTCCTGGAAGCGCGCGATCGGCTGTTCTTCGCCCACGACGATGGCGTGCACGGGTCTGAACCGTGGGTCACGGATGGCACGCCGGCGGGAACGGCGCGCATCGCGGATGTGAATCCGGGCGGGACGTCCCTCGCAGTGCCGCTCGGCGCGGCCGGGGGACGCATGCTGTATCGCGCGTCGGACGGCCAGCGCGGCGAGGAGCTCTGGAGCGCCGGCGGTACGCCCGGCGACTTCGAACTCGTCGCCGACATCCACCGCGGATTGCTGCAGGGCAGCCGCCCTGGCGAAGGAGCCCCGCTGTTGGCCGCCGAGGTCGGCACGCAGCTCGTGTTCACGGCTGACGATGGGATCCACGGGCGCGAGCTGTGGGCGAGCGACGGGACGGCGGCGGGGACGACGCTGCTCGCCGACATCGAACCGGGCGCAGCAAGCGCATTCCCGGTGCTGTGGAATCAGTTCGCGGTCGTCGGGGGCCGGACGCCGTGGATGTTGTTCGCGGCGCATACGGTGCAGACGGGTTGGGAACCGTGGATCACCGACGGGACGGCGAGCGGGACGAGGATCCTGCGCGATCTCGTCGCCGGGCCGGGCAGCTCGATGGAGCCGGGACGCTCCTGGTGCGAAGCGGTCGGGTCGGGAGTCTGCCTGCAGATCGCGGTCGGCACGGCGTTCGAGCTGTGGTTCACGGACGGGACATTGCCCGGGACGACCCGACTGGCGGGCAGCGCCTCCGCGTTCGGCGTGCCCGGCAGGACGAACACCATGCGCGTTGCGGATGGGTTCTTGTTCGTCATGCGTGACCTGCTGCATGGCCGTGAGCCTTGGTTCAGCGACGGTTCGTTCGCCGGCACGCGGCTGCTCGCGGATCTCGCACCGGGCGCCGCGTCGAGCGAGCCGCACGGTTTCACGCGCGCCGGCGACCAGGTTCTGTTCGTCGCGGACGACGGCGTGCACGGCTTCGAGCCTTGGCTCACCGATGGCACCTCCGGGGGCACGCGGTTCCTACGGGACCTCGAGCCAGGGCGAGCGAGCAGCATGGGGCCGGATCCGGCGATGTCGCCTCCGATCGCCGCGGTCGGGGACTCGGGGCACGCCCTGCTACTCGCGTGGACATCACTGCACGGCGAAGAAGCATGGCTGACCGACGGCACGGCGGCCGGCACGCGGCTGCTCGCCGATCTCGAGCCGGGCCCGGAGGGTTCGCGCCCGGCCGCGATCGGGCGCGCCGGGAATGCGCTGCTGTTGGCCGCGTGGACCGGCCGGTCCGGCCGCGAGCTGCACGCACTCGACCTGCGCGACGCCGGAGCTGCGGTCGCGGCGGAGTTCGGCACGGGGTGCGCAGGCGGCAGCGGCATCCCACGGCTGCACGCGCTCGGTCTGCCGCGGCTCGGGTTGCGATTCGAGGGCGTGATCACGCACGCCCGCCCGCTCGCACCTGCAGTGCTGCTGATCGGCCGCGGGCCGGAGCCGTCGTTCTTCGCCGGCGGCTGCTCGTTCTACCTGCAGCCATTGCCGGCCGACCTGCGCACCGTGATCACCGATCCGCTCGGTGAAGCGCGCGTGCCGCTGCAGGTCCCGCCGGATCCGCGACTCGTCGGCCTGCTGCTGCACGCGCAAGCACTCGTGCTCGATCCGCATGGCGCCTGGCTGGGCCTGCTCGCCTTCAGCAACGGCCTCGAGCTCGTGATCGGCCGCTGAGTCACATGCGGTACACCGGGTCTCTGAGACCCACTCCGTCACTTAGCGCGGGTTTTTTCGCGCGAAGCGGTACACGCGGTCTCAGACACCCGCGCCGTCGGTTCGCGCGGGTTTTTTCGCGCGAACTGACGGAGTCGGTCTCAGAGACCGGGTGTACCGGTTCGTCAGTTGACGAACTGGATCTGGACGGCGTTCGAGCCGGTGATGCCGCCGGTGCCGCCGAA
This sequence comes from uncultured candidatus Brocadiaceae bacterium, assembly GCA_964483245.1. GTDB lineage: Bacteria > Planctomycetota > UBA1135 > UBA1135 > UBA2386 > CAZABP01. The sequence continues at coordinate 17,331 of CAZABP010000008.1, forward strand.
GTCGGCGTCCGCGACGACGAACTGCGACCAGACCTTGAGGCCGAGCAGTGAGGGATCGACCCCGAACGAGAGGGAGTAATTGCCCTGCGCGTCGGTCGGCGCCGTGAACACGAGCGCCGGATTGGCGACGCGGACGGTCAGCTCACCGATCTTGGTGTTTGCGGCGCCGTTGCCGATGACCCAGCCGCAGAACGTGCCCGGAATGCTGTCGAACGCGAGCGTCAGGTTGCCGTTGATCTTGACCGGCACGGTGTGCGCGACATCGCCATTCACGCGATGGATCGCGCGGCACATCTTGGTCAGCTCCCACGCATCCAGCTTGCCGGCACCGGAGGTCGGGTCCATGCCGGGCGCGTTGTAGTCGATGGCGGTGGTCATGACGGCCATCGCCATGTCCTCGGGCGTCAGCGACATGTTGGCCGACAGCGCGAGGGCGAGGCAGCTCGACACGCTCGGGGTCGCGTTCGACGTGCCGCTGAACGCCGTGTAGCCGGACGAGCTGCTGGTCGTGCGTGTGCCGGTCGGGCCGGTCAGCTCCGGCTTCAGCAGCCCCTGCTTGGTGCCGCTCGACCACGGATAGTCGTTGTCGTTGACGCTGTCCCAGTTCGCGACCGGGTAGCTCGGCAGCACAGCCTGGACGTCGGTCAGGTGCCACGCGAACGGGCCCCATGGCGTGTAGTTCGGCTGCGTCATGAGCCCGACGTTGTGCGCGCCGATCCCGAGCACGCCGCCGGTGCGTCCGACCAGCGTCTGGTCGGGGTGCAACCACGGCGCCGGCAGGCAGCCCGGAGCCGCGATGTTGTACGGCCGCCGCACGGTCGATGTGCCGTTCGCAGCGGTGCCGTTGTTCGACGTGGAGTTGGTCCGGATCAGGCCGGCCGCCAGCGTGGTCTCACCGACGTCGCGGTGCATCTTGTAGTTCGGCGGCGGATTGAAGTTGTTCTTGTAGCTGTGCGAGCTGGTCTGCCCGTGCGCGCCTTCCTTGACCGCGTACTGGATCGCATCCCACTGCGACGATTCACCCCCGAGCATGCCGATCATGATCCGCGCGTCCGGGCAGTTGCCGAGCGTGTCGCCGTTGTTGTGGTCGGTTCCGACGAACACGCCGGTGCAGTTGGTGCCATGGCCGCCGTTGTCCTCGACGGAGACGCTGTTGTTGCCGAAGCCCCAACCGTGGTAGTCGTCGATCTTGCCGTTGCCGTCTTCGTCGACGCTGTTACCCGGGATCTCACCAGGGTTCTGCCACAGCTTGCCGGCGAGTCCGGGATGGATGTTCGACGGCACGAGGTTGTTGACGCGGCAACCGCTGTCGGAGTTCATCCAGACGACGCCCTTGCCGGTGATCCCCTTGGCCCACACCAGGTTCGCCTTGGTGTCGAGCGGCCCGTTGCCGGGTCCGGCCGCGGCCGGCATGTCGGCAGTCGGCGCGGCGGGATCGATGTCGAGGACCGCTTCCTCCGGCGGCGTGTAGTCGTACCAGACCTCGCTGACGGCCGGGATCGCGGCGCCGCCGAGGATCGCCTGCGGCGTCGCGCGCACGCGCACGAAGTTGCCGAGGAAGTTGCGCGAGATCAGCTCGACGCGCTCCGCGGCGATCTCCTGCTGCAGGAAGTTCCACAGCGGCGCCTGCGTGCGCTCCATGTGCTGCTCGAGCTCACGCACGACGGTGGCGCGGCGCGTCTCCTTGTCCATCTGCAGCACGCGCGGGAAGAAGTCGGCGTGGCGCAGCTTTTCGCCGATCACGAAGTAGACCGGCAGCTGCTCGTTGGCGCCGGCCTGCGCCAGCTGCTGGCGCAGATACGGATGCAGCTTCGCTTCGGCTGGTGAGATCGAGGTGTCCGGCGCTTGCGCGCACAGGGCCACCGACAACGAAAGGAAAGTCGCGGGAACTCGGAACATGGGGTGCAAGGTCAGGGGACAGGTGGGCGGAGAGCCTAAGCGGCGGCGCGAGGACCGGCGAGGCCCGCTACGCTCGGACCGGATGCGGACTGCCTTGATCCTCGACCAGGACCAGCTCGGGCACGGCCACCGGGAGCTCGGCCAGAAGATCCTGACCACGCTGCTGCGGAAGGTGCAGGCCTCGTTCCCGCAGCTCGAAGCGATCGCGTTCTACAACAGCGGCGTCAAGCTGGTCTGCGCCGGTTCACCGGTCCTGACCGAGCTCGGATACCTGCACGAGCACGGCGTGGAGCTGATGCCGTGCGGCACCTGCCTGCAGCACTTCGGCCTGACGCCGGTGATCGGCAAGACCTCCGACATGGACTCGATCCTGCGCGAGCTCGCGCGCGCCGAGAAGGTCGTCAAGCTCTGATTGGTGTCAGATTCCAACCCTCCCGAAATGGGAGCGAAGGAGTCTGACCCCATCGCAGCCGGCGGCCGGGCAGCCAAGGGCTGCGCCTCGCTTCGCTCGGCCAGAAGAGGCCGCCGGCGATGGTGTCCCTGGGGGCCTCCGGTGCCGCTCGGCCGCGGCGCTTTCGGCGCCACCGCGACGAAACCGTGTGACGCGAGTTGTCGCGCGCCGCGAAGGTCCGCGGCACCTGCGGCCCAACCCTCCCGAAACGGGAGGGATGGACTCTGACACCACTACCGCTGCAGCGTCGTCTGCCAGTCCTGGGCGGCGCCGCTGATCGGGATCTTCCAGTGGTGCGCGGCATCGCGGGAGACCTTGAGGTCGATGCGGACCTTGCCGGTCTCGACGATGAACCTGTGCATCCGGTCTTCGCCGCCGCTCGCGCTGCGCACGCGCATCAGTCCGGGATTCGCGCCGCCGCGCTCGCGCAGCTCGACGCGGTCGAGCAGCCGTTCGGTCCGCATCAGGCCACCGAGCTGCTCGAACAGATGCGCGAGCTCGCCGACGTCCGCCCCGGTGTCGAGCGCCGAGCGGATCGAACGGCGCGCGAGCTCGAGCTCCTGCCCGACGACGGCGATCTCCTCCGGGGTCAGCGCGCGCCGTCCCTGCTCGGTGTCGATCTCGTAGGCCTGCTCGCGCAGGATCTCGGTCGTCTCCTCGACGAACGCGCTGTCGACCTGCGGATCCAGCCGGAACGGTGCCGGTCCCTCGCTGGGCGCCGGTCTGACCGGAGCCGGCTGCTGCGGCTCTTTGGTCGCTGCGTCCGCGGGCGGCCGGGGCTCGTCTGGCGCCACGCCTCCACTCGCGCGCATCGGATCGGGCGCCGCCGTCTCTGCGTCGCCGCCACCCGACGGCACGGCTGCCTCGGGCGGCCGCGCCGGCTCGCTGCCGTCGCGGTTCAGCAGAAAGATGCTGCCGATCACGGCGGCGGCCAACAACAGCAACAGGAGCAGGCGGTTCATCGCAGGCGCGCCATTCTGACACGCAGTCAGCGGAACGCGTCCGCCAACGGCAGGATCGTCACGTCAGCCGGCGCCAGCGGGATCCGCAATGCCGCGATGACATCGTCCTCAGCCAGCACATCCGGGCCCGGCTTGCTCTGGTACGTGATCCCGGTCGGCGCACTGCCGAGCAGCGCGTCGCGCAGCGCCGCCGCGTCCTGCGTCACGGCGACGAGCTGCAGCCGATCGCTGCGCAGGTGCCGGCGGATCGCGCGGTTGACGTCGTCGAGCGACAGCCGGGCGAGCCCGTCGCGCACGTAACGCACGAACTCCGGCGTCCCGTACCAATCACTGTCGAGCGCGTAACCGAGCCGCCGATCCTGCGTCTTGACCAGCAGCGGCGCGAACTTCGTCAGGTACTCCCGCGTCGCGTCGAACTGCGCCTGCGTCAACCCGTCGCGCACCAGCTTGTCGAGCTCGAACCAGGCCGCTTTCAGCGCGAAAGCAGCGTTCTCCGGCGGCACCGGACGGATCCAGATCTGGAAGATTTGCGCGCGCCGCACCAGATTCGGATCCGGATGGAACTGGAACATCCCGCGCGGGAAGTGCTCGATGTACGCATAGTCCCCGTAGTTCAGCCCGCGCAGCTCCCGCAGCCGCTGATACAGATACGAGTTCTCGCTGCGATGCTCGCCGAGCCACGAGCGCACCAGCCACAGCGCGTGCCAGTCCGGATGTCCGCGCACGACCTCGATCGGGAACCCGAGGTGCAATCCGGTCGCGCGCGTCTCCTTCTGCACGATCGTGAGCCGGTTGCGCTCGATCTCGCGCGGTTGCACGGCCAGCTCGGGTGCCGCGACACCGCCCGCCAGCGCCGCCGCCAGCTCCTGTTGCACGCGCGCACCGAATCCGTCCGGCACACCCCCCGCCAGTGCGACCGTCGCGCGTGCCGCGCGCAGGTGGTCGCGCCACCAGCCGCGCAGATCCTCGATCGTCAGCGCCCGCAGCGCCGCACGGTGTCCACCGGGGTGGCTCGCATACGGTGTCCCGGCGAACAGCTGCTCGCACAGCACCTCCTTGCCGAGCTCCTCGTCGTTGCTCTGGCAGAGATCGAGCTCGATCGCCGTCAGCGCATCGGCGCGCACGCGTTCGAAGTCCTTGGCCTCGAACCCCGGCTCGGCCAGCATCTCGCGCACGATGTCCCAGTACTGCTGCAGGTTGTCGCGGTGCACCGTGCCGGAGAACACCGTCAGCTCCTGGTCCACCTGCGCGTCCACCCCGGCTGCGAGCGGCAGCAGATCCTCGACGATCTGCTCGTAGCTGCGCTGGCTCGTCGCGCCGTGCGTCAAGAGCCGCGCGGTCAGACTCGCGATCCCCTGCTTCCCCTCCGGCTCGTGCGCAGCACCGGCCGCGAACGCGATCCGGAACGAGACCAGCGGCGACTGCGTCGGGTGCACGAACAGCTTCGGCGGCACCGGTTCGGGCAGCGCGCCGTGCGCCAGCGTCACGACCGTGCGCGTCTCGTCGCGGAACCAGCGCTGCGCCGCGGCGACGATGTCGGCCGGCTGCACCCGTTCGTACGCTGCGTACACCTGCCCGACCGTCGTGGCTGTGCGCGTGCGGGCGAGGTAGCCGGCGAGCCCGCCGGCGATCGCTTCCGAGCTGTCGAGACCGCCGGCGAACGAGTACCGGAGCTGCCGGCGGATCCGGTCCACGTCGGCGGCGTCCGGCGGCTCCTGCTGCAGCTCGCGAGCCGTCGCGAGGATCGCTTCGCGCACATAGGCCACGTCGGCCGGATCCCGCACGCGCGCCCAGACGCCGAGCAGATACGGGTCCTTGGAGTCAGCAAAGCGCGGCACCAGCGCATCCACCTTGCGCTCGTCGACGTACAGCTTCTGGTGCAGCGCTGAGCCGGGACCGAAGGCGAGCGACGAGATCACATCGAGCGCCGGCATGTCCCCTTCGCCCGCCGCGAACGCCGGCCCCTTCCACGCCACGACGACCCATGGGCTCGTCTCCGTCGGCCATTCGACGTGCGCCGTGCGGGGGCCCGTCTGCGCCGGTTCGGCCGGGATCTCGACGCCGGGATCCTCGGCGCGCGGCCAATCACCGAAGTACTGCATCGCCAGCGTCCGCACGTTGGTCGGATCGACGTCGCCGACGACCAGCATCGTCACGTGCTGCGGTGCATACCACCGCCGGAAGAACTCCTGGCTGTATTCGTACTGCCTGGGCATCGCGACGATGTCGCGCAGGAAGCCGATCGTCGTGTGCTGATACGGATGCTTCGTGAACGCCTTCTCCCGCAGCGCCTCGTCGAGCTTCTGCGTCGGGTTCTGCGCGTTCTTGTTGTACTCCCCGAACACCGCCATCGCCTCGGTGCGGAACGCACGCTCGTCGTAGCTGAGCCAGCGGAACCGGTCCGCCTCCATCCGGATCACATCGGCGAGGTCCTCCTTGCCGAATGTCGTGTGGTAGGCGGTGTAGTCGTTCGTCGTGTACGCATTGCGGTCGGCACCGATCCGCTTGAAGAACGCCGCCTGCTCGGCCGCGCTGTGGTTCTTCGTGCCGCGGAACATCATGTGCTCGAAGAAGTGCGCAAACCCCGACTTCCCCTCCTCGACCTCGTTGCGCGAGCCGGTCGCGACGATCAGGTACAGCGTCACCAGATCCGGGAAATCCGTCGGCACCGCGATCACGCGCATGCCATTGGGCAGGTCGGACTCGTGTGCCGCATATGGAAACACGTCGCTCGCGTGACCCGGCGTCTGCGCGCCGAGCGACAGCACCGTCAACACGAGAGCTCCGAGCGTGCTCGACAGGATCTTCATGCTTGCGTTCCGATCTCGATGGGCCGGAAGTCGATCGCGTCGACCGACGCGCAGTGGTACCGGATGCCGCCAGCGACGCCCTGGAACCCGTAGGCGATGTCCTTGCCGTGCAGGTGGCCATAGACGCAGACCGACACGCCGGCCGCCTCGAGCAGCGGCACGGCGGCGGTGATACGTCCATCGCGGTAGCGCGGCGGGTAGTGGATCAGCGCCCAGGTGCGTTTTCCGTCCAGTTTCGCGCCGGCCGCGATCGACAGCTTGAGCCGCTCGATCTCCCGCGCGAACACCTTGGCCGCGTGCGCGTCGGCCCACGGCGCGTCCGGCGGATCCCACAGCCGCGTGCCGACGACGACCGTCCCGTCCGGCATCCTGACGGCGTCGTTCTGCAGCAGCCGGATCGAGGGATGCAGCACCGCCTCGACTTTCCTGCGCGTGTCCCACCAGGTGCAGTGATTCCCTTTGATCAGGATCTTGGTGCCCGGCCGCGCGCCGAGCCACTGCAGGTCCGGCAGCGCCTCCTGCAGCGTCAGCCCCCATGACGTGTCGCCGCCGACCAGGACCCAGTCGTCCGGCCCGACCATCGCATCCCAGGCCTGCTGGATCCGCGCCGCGTGGCCGACCCACTGCTCGCCGAAGATGTCCATCGGCTTGTCGACGCCGAAGCTCAGGTGCAGATCGCTGATCGCGAAGGTTCGCATCGGGTCGGGCGCCGGCGTTGCAAAGGCGCATAGATAGGAGAGCATCGCAACATGCTCAAGCTCGCCACGCCGGCCTTCGTGATCGCGACTGCGATCGTCGCGCAGTCCCAGGCACCGCCCGCCGGCGCCGATCCGGAGCTCTGGGCACGTGCGCTGCGACTGCACTTCGACGCGGTCGTCGTCGACACGCATTCCGACACGACGAGCCGCATCCTGGACGAGCGGTTCGACGTCGGCCCGCGCGCGAAGGATGGACACATGGATCTGCCGCGCATCGCCGAAGGCGGTCTCGACGTGCAGTTCTATTCGATCTACGTCGCATCGCGGTACTTCGGCGACGAGGACTTCCGCAGCGACGCCGCGATCCGCGCCAGCAAGCCGAACGGCAGCGCCGCACGCGCCTTGGCGATGATCGACGGCTTCCTGCGCATGGTCGCGCAGCACGAGGACCGGATCACGTTCTGCACGTCGGTCGCCGACATCGAGCGCGCGGTTGGTGCCGGCAGGCACGCGGCGTTGATGGGGATCGAAGGCGGGCACGCGATCGAGGGGGACCTCGCGCTGTTGCGCGTGTTCCATCAGCTCGGCGTGCGCTACATGACGCTGACGCACAACAACCACAACCACTTCGCCGACTGCAGCGGCGAGCCGGCGCCGAAGTGGGGCGGACTCAACCGCCTCGGCGTCAAGGTCGTGCTCGAGATGAACCGGCTCGGGATGCTGGTCGATCTGAGCCACGTCTCCGATCAGACGTTCGCCGACGCGCTCGCGGTCACGCGCGCGCCGGTGATCCTGTCGCATTCGAGCTGCCGTGCCCTGTGCGGACACCGCCGCAACGTGACCGACGAGATGCTGCGCGCGCTCCGCCGCAACGGCGGCGTCATCATGATCAACTTCAACTGCGGCTTCCTCAGCGACGACTACGCCAGGCAGGTCGACGCCCGCCGCGCGACGATGCGGATCCGCGAACAGGCGATCCATGCCAGGTGGCCGGACGGCGGTCCCGAGCTGGATCGCGCGCTGGCCGAGCTGAGAGCGCAATTCCCAACGGCCGAGCCGCCGCCGCTCGACGTGCTGGTGGCGCACATCCGCCACGCGGTCGACGTCGCCGGCGCGGACCACGTCGGGCTCGGCAGTGACTTCGACGGCGTGCCGTGCGTGCCCCGCGGCATCGACGACGTCAGCAAGCTGCCGAACCTGACGTATGCGTTGCTCGCCGCCGGCCTCGACGAGGCGACCGTACGTAAGGTGCTCGGGGCGAACCTGCTGCGCGTGTTCCGCCTGGCGGAGCAGGTGGCGCTGTCGCTCGCGGCCGAAGCGCCGCGACTTACCGAGCCGGACGACCGCAGCCCGCAGGTGCGCGCGCGCTAGCCCGCAGCGTCCGCGCAGCCGCTAGCTAGCGCATCCTCCGCGCGAGGGCCACCCCGGTGGCGAACAGCGCGAGGGCGAGCGCGTTGGTCAGGCCGCCGGCGTTCCGCATCGAAAGATCGAACGTGAGATCTCCGAGGATCCGGACGGCGAGCCCGGCGTGGAGCACTGCCAGCGCAACCCAGAAGAACGGATGAAACGGCAGATGCGTGCGCGCCACGGCAGGAAGGATCAGCGGCGCGTGCGCAAAGACCATCGACAGCACATAGCCCACGAACACGGCGTGCAGCACGGCGTCATAGAACGGACCGGCCGGGGGAATCCCTTGCGCTGTCACGACCACTCCAGCAAACACCAGCCAACCCGAGCCGAGCATGATCCCTGCCGCGGAGAACCGGGGCAGACCACGCTGCCGCACGGTCTTGCGCGCCACGTCGAAGCGGAGCTGCCAGGCGCCGATCAGCGCCACCGCGATCCCGAACAGACGGATCGGCAGTCCGCCGGCGACCAGCCGCACGCCTGCGCTCAGGCCGAGCACGGTCGCCAGCAACACGAGAGCCGGCGTTGCCCACGGCGGAACAGGTGTCAGCCGCGACAGCTCGAGCCTCTCCGCGCCGATCGTGAGCACGAAGAACGCGATCCAGGCCGGCGCGACCTCGAACACGGCGCGACCCGATGCCCAGGCCAGGGTGCCGAGGAACAGCAGGACCGCTCCGACGAGCATCAGCCAGGTGGGCGCACTGGATCGTCTGCGCACGATGGCGGCGTTCACGACGATCAGTGCTGCCGACGCGGCTGCCCCCAGCCAGGGTGCAGCAGCCAGCCCTGCCAGCATCGCGCCTGCCGACGCAGTGCCGGCCACGGGGGCAACCAGCGCCCAGCCGCTGCCAAGGGCGACGGCGCGTTCCAGTCCGATGATCGTGCCGAACGCTCCGAGCACGAGGAGGGGGCCATGTTCGAGCGCGAGCACGTTCATCCACGACGGCGCGATCCCCAACCGCGCGACGCCGGCCAGAACGCCTGCGGCCGCTGCGGTCCCGGCGATCCAGAGCAGCCCACGTCGGGCCGCGAGCTGATGGCTGCGCGCGGGCGGCGGCAGGTCGGCCACTGCGGTCAGCGCCGGTTCCAACCGAGCTGATCCTTCGCCGCAGGCGACATCATCGACGGATGCCAGGGCGGCTCCCAGACGAGATCCACGCGCACTGCGCCGACTCCAGCGATGGATCGAAGCCGATGCTCGGCATCGCGCACGATCTGCTCTCCGAGCGGGCAGGCGGGAGTGGTCATCGTCAGGCGCACGCGGAGGTCGGTTCCATCCACATCCACGCCATAGACCAGCCCGAGAGCCACGACGTCGAGGCCGAGCTCGGGATCGAGGATCTCGCGCAGCGAGGCCATGGCACGCTCATGGATGGCTTCTGCCGGCGGTCGATCGTTCATGGCAGTGGTCGCCGGGCGATTCGTCTGCCCGCGCGACGCATCGGGAACTTCTACGCCGTGTTGGTCGGGCTGCCAGCAGGGCTGGTCGCGAAGCGAGGCTTGAGCACGTGGTTCTCGAGGTGGACGTGCGTGAAGATGTCCGCCTCGAGCTGGCGGAGCTCGGAGAACAGCACGCGATAGCTGCCGCATGCCCAGTCCGGGAGGCTGAAGTCGCCAGTGGTCGTCCGGATCCGTTCGAGCAGCCCGGCGACCGCGATGTGTTCGCCGGCCATCTCGTCCAGCAACCTTGCCGCGGCAAGCTGATCGACGTCCGCGGCAACGAGCACGGGAAACAGCGCACTCTCTTCGTCCTCGATGTGCGACAGCAGCATGCTTGCGAGCAGTTCGACCGTCTCGTCGAGTGCGCGCAGCGCGGGCTCGTGATCCCCATGGACCTTCGCGACCTTCGTGGCGAGCCCGCGGATCCGCGGCAGCGCGCTGCGGAGGTAGGCATGGTGCCGGGAGACGATCCGGTCGATCAGCGCTGCCGTCGTCAGCCCGCGGGGATCGACCTGGCCGTCGTCGCGCCACTCGTCGATGACCCGCTCCAACTCCTCGACCAACGCGCCAGCGTCCAGCCCCCGCTCGGCGGCGGCATCCTCGATGGTCGCTTCGCCCCTGCAGCAGAAGTCGATGCGGTGACGCCGGAAGACGTCCGCGCATTGCGGGTGTTCGATGACGACGCTGGCAACGGTCTGGCGGGTAGTGGGCATAGCGGTTCGAGTCGGCTGACCTCGCACAGACCGTGCCGGAACGCAGGGGCGCCTCCGGTCGCGCTCGAACCGTGGCCGTGGCCTTGCGACGTTCCGCGAGTTGTTCCAATCTGTAGCACATGGAACAGCCTGGTTCGCAGGTCTGCAGGATCTGTGGTCTCGTGCCGGTCGCGCCCCGGCGGACCGGAGGAACCGAGCTCGTCGCCGAGAGCCCGGCCATGCAGGGGGTGCTGCGGCGCCTGGCCCGTTTCGCCTCGAGCGAGGCTCCGGTCGCGGTGCTCGGCGAAACGGGAACCGGCAAGGAGGTCGTCGCGCGCGTGCTGCATGCCAACTCGCCGCGCGCGAAGCATCCGTTCGTTCCGGTGAACGTCGCTGCGCTCCCATCCGAGCTGCTCGAGTCGGAGCTGTTCGGCCACGGCAAGGGTGCGTTCACCGGCGCGGTCGCGACGCGCCACGGGCTGTTCGAAGCGGCTGACCAGGGCACGCTGTTCCTGGACGAGGTCGGGGAGATGCCGCTGCCGCTGCAGGCCAAGCTGCTGCGCGCGCTGCAGGACGGGGAGATCCGGCGCGTCGGCGAGACGCAACCATTCGCGGTCGACGTGCGCGTGGTGTGCGCCACGCATCGGGACCTGTCGGAGCGCGTCCGGGCCGGGGCATTCCGCGAGGACCTCTTCTACCGGCTCAAGGTCCTCACGATCCGCGTGCCGCCTCTGCGCGAGCGCCGCGAGGATGTGCTGCCTCTCGCGCTCGGCCTCCTCGCGGAGGAACGGCCGGACCTGCGCGGGTTCACACCGGCGGCCACGAGACGGTTGTCGGCGTACTCGTGGCCGGGAAACGTCCGCGAACTGCAGAATGCGATCAAACACGGCGCGGCACTTGCCACCGGCCCCGACGTGGATGCCGAGGATCTCCCCGAGGAGCTGCTGCTCGATCGGCCCGCAGCGGCGCCAGGTGCCGGGCCGGCGACGCAGGCCGTGGTGGGTTCGCTGGATCGCACGTTGGCAGAGGTCGAACGGGAACACATCCGCCGCGTGCTCGATGCGTGTGGCGGTTCGCAATCCGAGGCCGCGCGCGTGCTCGGCGTCGCGCGCAATACGATCTGGCGCAAGCTCCGGTCGATGAGGTCGTGACGCGGCGCGCGACCGGCGCGAGGCATCAGCCCCCGGCCAGCCGCGCCCGCAGCGGCTCGAGATCGGCCGGGGTCGCGTAGCTGCAATCGGCACGCCCGAGCGCGCCGGCGGCGAGCCGGATCAGCTCCGCTGCGAGCTCGCGGAACGGAGTTCCATCCGGCGCGCGCGCAGCGAGGCCTTCGCGTGCAGCGGCTTCGTGCAACGGGCGCCAGCCCTGTTCCTCCGCCGGCACCAGGCGCGCCGACAGCTCGCTCGCGCCGGCCCGCGCCGTCGCGCAGTAGACCAGCCCCGCGCTCAGCGCGACCAGCGCGCGTGCGGTCGGCCATGGCAGCGAATCGAAGCAGCGCAGCTCGAGGTACCCGCGCGGGCGCACGAACGGGAACAGCGACGACAGGTGCAGGTCGAGGTCGGCGTCGGTGAGCCGCACGCTGCCGGTCGCGACCAGCTCTTCGAGCGATGCGCGCGGGGCGGGGTGCAACGTGCCGTTGCGCGTCACGAACAGCACGATCGCGCGCCGTGCGAAGCGCACGTAGGCCGTCATCGCCTGCTCCGGATCGAGGCAGCCATCCGGCACGCCACCGCGCGACGTGTCGGTGTCCAACCAGATCCGATGCCGCCAACTGGCGAATCCGGTGTCGGCGCCGGCCGCACGGCGCGAGTTCGCCGACAGCGCGAGCAGCACCGGCGACAGGCGGAACAACAGCGCGAGCTTCGCCGACGCATCGGCGCGGTCGCCGACGTCGAACGCGACCTGCAGCCCGGCGGTGGCGCGCATCATGCTGCGGCTCAGCGCCCCGCGCGCCGGCATCTCGCCGTCCATGATCTGGTAGCGCCGGCGAGGCAGCAGGTCGATCTCTTCGACCGGCGTGACCGGCACGTGGCCGAGCGCGACCGGCTGCCATGCGGTCCCCTGCAGGCAGGCCATCACGGCCCCATCCACGTGCGCGAGCAGCGCATCCACGTCCGCGAGGCTGCGGCGCGGCGCGACCGCGACCTCGAGCTGCCCGCCCGGCTCGAGCGAGATCGACCAGTCGGGGGCGCGGATCCGGTGCACGACACCGCTCTCGTCGACCGGCTCGGCCCCGAGACTGGCGGCGAGCGCGGCCAGCAGCTCGCGCGCGAACTCGACCGGGGCACTCTGCTGCGTCTCGCGGTGCAGCAGCAGGCGCTCGTATTCGACGCCTAGCAGGCGGGTGACGGTCGGCTGGTCGGGCCGGTACAGCCGCGCCAGGATCCGGTCGTCGAGGTCAGCGGCGCCCAGCGGCGGCGGATGGATCATGCGGCGGCCAAGCGTAGGGCCGGCGCGGCGGATCCGGCAGCCGGCGCTGGCCGCGCGGGCAGCAGCGACTCCTACTCCTGGACGACTGGCAGCGAAGAGAGGCTGGTCTCCCAGCCGATCGTCGTCGCGATCCGATTCACGAAGTCGATCGCAGAGGAGACCGTGTTGGCGGTCACGACGATCGGGTTCTGCAACTGCGTCACCGGGCGGAGCATGTTGCGCGCCGCGGCGAGCTGGACGAGGAACGCACGGTCCATCATCTTCAGCTGCTTGCCGAGCACGCGATCGAACACGTCGCCGAGATCCCACGACTCCGGCGCCGAGGTCAGGCCGAGCTCGCGCGCACGCGGCAGCGCGGAATCGATGACGATCGCTTCGACGATCGCGGCGAGATGGACGACCGCCATGCGATGGTCGCTGGCATGGTAGGCGCGATCGAACGCCTTGAGCTCGATCGCGAGCAGCGCGCGCAGGCGCGGGTCCTTCGCCTGTTGCGGATCGATCCAGTCGGCGGCACTCCGGCCCGGGATGCTGCCGGCCGCCGGTGGCGCCATCGGGCGCAGCCCCGCGCCCATCAGCATCGTGCCGGAGGCGGACTTGGAACCGGCGGTCGGGGCGGAAGCCGCCTGCGGCGCGGCGGGCGGCGGGGAGTTGTACTTGTTCGGAATCCCGAACTGCCCGCTGTCGCCCGAGCGCGCGACGGTGCGCACGGTCGCGGAGCGGATCTTGGCGAGGAGCTGGCGCACGGTGAACGTCGCCAGCGCACTCGCCTCCGGCGAAGGAATCCGCTCGATCGGCCGGGTCGCGAGCGCGAGCGCGGACTGCTTCAGCGACAGCACCTTCTGCTCGCAGGCGGAGAGCTCTTCGGAAGGAATGCTCTGCCCGTTCTGCACGGCGAGCTCGATCCGGCCGATCTCGTGCAGCGCGCAGGCGGACAGCAGGTTGCGGTCCTCTTCCCCGAGGTCGCCGACGGTCGGCCGCGCGCTCTCGGACAGCAGCTTCTGCAGCAGGTCGCGCAGCCGCCGCACGCTGCCATAGAGGTCGGTCAGGATCTTCGGGTCGGTCGCGCGGACTCCGGCCTGGATCCCTTCGAGGCGTTGCCAGCCGATGTGATCGAGCACACTCTTGGTCGCATCCAAGAGGTGTCCGACCGCCTGGCTCTCCGCAGATCGAGGTCGCATCGAAGAAAGCTACCTCGGGATATCGGTCCCGCGCCGGTGGCGGCTTGATGCCGGCGCGTCCCGGTCCGAGCCGCAGGCACCGTTCGTATGCTCCCGCCATGAGCCTGGAGCGGCGGTTGTTGGCGCAGTTCGGAACTGCCCGCGCCATCGTCGGCAGGGACGCCCTGCGTTCCTGGGAGTGCGACGGGTTCACGATCCACAAGCAGCCGCCACGCGCCGTGGTGTTGCCGGAATCGACGCTCGAAGTGCAACAGCTGGTGCAGATGCTGGCCAGCGAGGGCGTGCCGTTCCTGCCGCGCGGCGCGGGGACCTGCCTGTCCGGCGGCCCGACGCCGTTGCAGCCGGCGGTCGTCATCGAGACCGCGCGGATGAAGCAGATCCTCGCGGTCGATCCGGAGGACCTGCTGGCCATCGTGCAGCCGGGCGTCGTGAATCTCGAGCTGAGCCGGCAGGTCGCGAAGCTGGGGCTGCACTACGCGCCGGATCCGAGCAGCCAGATGGTCTGCACGATTGGCGGGAACCTCGCCGAGAACAGCGGCGGGCCGCATTGCTTCAAGTACGGCATGACCACCGACCACGTGCTCGGCGCGACGGTGGTGCTGCCGGATGGCGCGATCGCGCGGCTCGGCGCGCCGTGGGGACCGCGCGCGCCGCACGGCCTCGACCTGATCGGACTGTTCACCGGCAGCGAGGGAACGTTCGGCATCGCGACCGAGATCACGGTGCGGCTGACGCCGAATCCCGCCGCGATCCGCACGCTGCTCGCGTCGTTCGCGAGCATGACCGCCGCCTGCCGCAGCGTCGAGCAGATCGTGACCGCCGGGCTCGTGCCGGCGGCGATGGAGATCCTCGACCACGCCACGATCGCGGCGGTCGAAGCGTCGGTGTTCCGCGCCGGCTACCCGCAGGATGCCGACGCCGTGTTGCTGGTCGAACTGGACGGAGCGGAGCCGACGGTCGCAGCAGACGCCGCCGAGGTCCATGCCTGCCTGACGCGCAACGGCGCGTTGCGGATCGAGAGCGCCACGGACACGAGCGAGCGCAAGCGCCTGTGGCAGGGCCGCAAGGGGGCGTTCGGCGCGATGGGCCGGCTCGACACCGATCTGTACGTGCTCGACGGCGTCGTGCCGCGCACGCGCCTGGTCGAGACGTTGACGCGGATCGGCGAGATCGCGCGGCGGCACCGGATCGTGTTGACGAACGTCTTCCACGCCGGCGACGGGAACCTGCATCCGAACATCAGCTACGACGGCCGCGACCCGGAGCAGACCGCGCGCGTGCAGGCTGCCGGGCACGAGATTCTGGCGTTGTGCGTCGAGATGGGTGGCAGCATCACCGGCGAACACGGGATCGGTTCGGAGAAGCTCGCGCACGTCGGGCTGATGTTCGACGAGGCGGATCTGGCGGTCATGGCGCGCGCGCGCGATGCGTTCGATCCGCGCCGGCTGTGCAATCCGGGCAAGGTCCTGCCCGAGCGTGGCGCTTGCGCCGAGGTCGCGCGCTGGCCGGCGATCGCGGCGCGCGTGCTGCAGGGGGGGACGGCGTGAACTGCGACTTCGCGACGGTCGGTGTGGAACGGATCGGCTCGGCCGGGCAGCTCGCCGAGCGGCTGCGGGACGCGCCGGGGCCGGTGCGGCTCGCCGGCAGCGGATCGACGCAGAACCGGCTGCCGGCGCCGCAAGCAGCGGCGCAGATCCTCTCGCTCGCACCGATGGCCCGGCTGCTGCGATTCGACGCCGGGGATCTGACCTGCACGGCCGAGCCGGGCCTGATGCGCAGCGAGCTGGATGCGGCACTCGCACCCCACCGGCTCGAGCTGGCGTGCCGGGGGGAGGGAACGCTCGGCGGGATCTTCGCCCGCGGCGCGCCCCCGCTCGCGCCAGGAGCGCCGTCGCCGCGTTCGCTGCTGCTCGGTCTGCACGGCGTGCTCTCCGACGGCACGCAGTTCAAGGCCGGCGCGCGCGTGGTCAAGAACGTCGCCGGCTACGACCTGACCAAGCTGTTCACCGGCAGCCGCGGCCGGCTGTTCGGGGCGACGGCGCTGCATCTGAAGCTGCGCGTGCAGCCGCGCGCGCGCATCGCGTTCGCTTGCGATGGCCTGGATCGCATGGCGGCGCTCGCGCAGTTCTCGGCGCTGCGGCGCGCCGCGGAACCGCCGGCCGCGCTGGCGCTGTCGGTCGGCGGCGCTGCCGCCAGCGTGCACGGCCTGCTCGAGGGCCGGCCCGAGCATGTGCGCGAGCGACTCGTGCACTGCGGCACCGAGACGGAGCTGCGTTCCTTCGAACTCGCGCCGGCAGCGGGCGAGGAGCTGCTGCGCGGCTGCATCCGCCCGAGCCGGCTGCCGGCGCTGCTCGAGCGGCTGCCGCAGGATGCGCGCATGCTGGTGACCGGCAGCGGGGCGTTCGAAGTCGCACTGCGCCCGCACGCCATCGACGCGCTGCTGGCGCAGCTTCCGGAGCTCGAAGCTGCCGGCGAGCTCGCGATGGCGCCCGTGTCGCGAAGAGGCCGCGCGACGCCGGAAGATCCCGGCGCGCAACGGCTGACCGCAGCGCTGCGCGCGCAGCTCGATCCGCGCGGGATCCTGCAGTGACGACGACTGACCAGGCCTATGCGCAGACGCTCGGCTGCGTGCACTGCGGACTCTGCCTGCCGGCCTGTCCGACCTACGACGTGCTCGGCCTCGAGAGCGATTCGCCACGCGGGCGGATCTACCTGATGCGTGCGCTGGCCGAGCAGCGGATCGAGGATCCGGCCGGAGTGCGGCTGCATCTCGACCAGTGCCTGGGCTGCCGCGCCTGCGAGACCGCCTGCCCGTCCGGCGTGCAGTACGGCGCGATCCTCGAGCATGTGCGCGCGACGCTGCCGGTGCGCGGGTGGCGCGCCCGGCTGCGCCGGCGGCTGCTGCGATCCGTGCTGGCGCGGCCGCGCCGGCTGCGCGCGGTGTTCGCGCTGGCACGTGCTGCCGAACTGCTCGGGCTGCGCTGGCTGGCCGAGCGGCTGCGGCTGCTGCCCGGCAGCGCTGCGGCACTGCTGCCGCGGATCCCGCCCGCGCACGCGCGCCGCCCGCTGCGCGGCACGTATCCGGCACTCGGCCCCGAACGCGGCCGCGTGGCGCTGTTCACCGGCTGCGTCATGGAAGGAATGTTCGGCGACGTCAACCGCAAGACGCTCGCCTTGCTGCGCCACAATGGGTTCACGGTCGACGTGCCGGAGTCACAACGCTGTTGTGGCGCGCTGCTGCTGCACGACGGGGATCCGGATATGGCGCGCCTGCTCGCGCGGCAGAACCTCGCAGCGTTTCCCGCGGGCACGCCGATCGTCGTCAACGCGGCCGGCTGCGGCGCCGCGCTGAAGGATTACGGCGCCCTGCTCGGCGAGCCGCAGGGCACGCTGTTCAGTACGCGCGTGCACGACGTCACGGAGTGGCTCGCGCGTGAAGGTCTGGCCGCCGCGCCGGCGCCGCGCGCGCAAAGAGTTGCTTACGACGACCCGTGCCATCTGTCGCACGCGCAGCGGATCCGGCAAGAGCCGCGCACGTTGTTGGCCCAGGTGCCGGGTCTGGAGCTGGTCGCGCATCCCTCCAGCGACGAGTGCTGCGGTTCGGCCGGGATCTACAACCTGGTGCAGCCGGAGCTCGCCGCGGAGATCGGCCGCAAGAAGGCGCGCGCGCTGATCGGGTCGGGCGCCGAAGCCGTGGTGACCGGCAATCCCGGCTGCATGTTGCAGATCGCTGCGCATCTGCGCGCGTGCGGTCGCGAGCTCCCGGTGCTGCATCCGGTCGAGCTGCTGTTGCCGGAGGAGGCACGGTGAAGAAGCACCTGCTCGCCATCGCCGCCGCTGCAGGGCTGCTGTTCGCCGGCTGGCACTGGTTCGGGCTGCGCGCGATCGAAGCCCCTGCGCCGCACACCGCCGGCACGCCGCTCGGTGCGGGCAGCGAGGAGCTCGCGCGCGTCCGTCGCAGCGCGTCGCTCGAGGCGCTGGACCACTGGATCCGGACGCAGCGGGAACGCACGTCACCCGCCGACGCGTCCGGGTTGCGCACGCTGGCGGAGGCGTTGCTCGAGCGCGCCCTCGCGCACGCGTCGCACAAGGGGATGCGGCCCGGCGAGCCGGTGTTCACCGAGCTGCCAGCGGCAGTCGCGCAGGATCTGGATGCAGCGGAGAACGCGTTACGCGCCGCGCGGCAGGCGGGCGATGACAGTGCCGAGACGTATCGGATCGAAGCGGCGGTGCTCGGCAACCGCATCACCGGGTTCGCCAGTGCGCTGCAGTTGAACGGCCGCATCGAAGCCGCGCTGCGCGAGGCGGTGCAGCGGGATCCGCAACATCCGCGGATCCAGGTCGCGCTCGGCTGCCGGTATCTGTTCGCGCCGGCGCTCCTCGGCCGCGACCTGGCGCGGGCGCGCCAGCACTTGGAAGCAGGTGCCAACGCGCTGCCGCTCGACGAGCGGCCGCTGCTGTTCCTGGCGCTGCTCGCGGAGCTGGAAGGGAACCGCGCCGAAGCGGTCACGCGGCTCGAGCAGGCGCTCGCGCGCAACCCGCACAGCCGGTACGCGCAGACCGTGCTGGCGCGGTTACGCGGCGGCGAGCCGGACGCGTTCGGGCGCGACGTCTAGCGTCCCGTGTCAGCGCCCGAAGATCGTCCACAGCCCCTGCGACCCTGCGAGCACGCCGTTCGGCGCCGCGAAGTCGAGGACCAGGAACTGGCTGTAGAGCGACATCCCGACGTAGTCGGTGATCGGCGGCAGCGGAGTCGGAATCACGCAGGAACCACCGCCGGCGCCGCCGCCGGTCGTGATCCCCCACAGCTGGATCCACGGGTCCGTGAACAGCGTGCAGCCTGCGGCTCCGATCAGCGCGAGATCGAGCGGCAGCGGCAACGGGCCCCAGGCGGTGTTGCTGGTGCCGATCACGAGGATTGCGTTCTTCGCGGGCGCGGCGTTCGACAGGCTGTGCCCCCAGTTCTGGTTGCCGGCGAGCGGCAGCCCGCCGACGGTGCCGGCGACCGGCACGAAGTTGCCGAGCCCCGGGCAGCCGAAGCCGAACGACGTCGTGACGCCTTCCGCGTACGTGAATCGCGCGGTGATCCCGAAGCCGTTCTGGATGTTCGTCGCCGTGACCGCGTTCGCGTTCCCGATCGTGTAGAGACGCGCGACGCGCGTGAACTCGGTCGCCGTCGACTCGAGTTGGTAGGTGGTGCTCTGCCCGCCGGGGAAACCGTTGCCGAAGATCTTGACCTCGACGACGACATCGGACTTGCCGTCCCAGATGAAGTCGCCCGGCAGGACGACCTTCATCGGGTAGCCGGTGGCGCTGCCGAGCAGCAGCGTCTGGCGCGGAACCGTGATCTTGCCGGTGGCCAGGTTCTGGTCGAACTGCGCGCTCATGAACGCAGGCCCGTTGGCGATCGAGAGCTCGAAGTCGACGTTCGCACCCGGCTGACCACCGGGCGAGCCGGCCTTGAACTCAACGGTGTTGACGCGGACCGGATTCTTGACCGCGGCGATCCACTCCGCGGCCCGGTAGAACTGCTGGTACCGCATGACCGGACCGGCCCACGGGTAGTTGTTCGTCTGCACGAAACCGATCTGGGTCGGGATCAGGACGGTCTTGTTGGTCTGGGCCCAGGTGACCGGTGCGAGTGCGGCGAGAATCAGGAGCGGGAGTCGCTTCATGACGGATCGGGGGTAGGGAAGGGTAGCCCGGACAGGGAGCAGTAGTCCGACCGGAGGCTGGGGCAACCGGGATTCTCCGCACGCGCCGGCCGGCATCGCTCGATCCCGTCGCAGCCCTGCGTCACCGGTAGTACCAGTCCGTGAAGTTGTTGACCGGCGAGCCGGTGCCGGAGCCGCCGCCGAGCAGGTGCACCTGGCCGGGCGGCGTGTCGAACCAGCCGTAGCCGGCACGCGACATGCTCATCAGCGGACCGGCCGACCAGGTCTTCGCCGCGACGTCGTAGATCTCGGTCGAGTCGAGCGCGTTGGGGTTCGTGATCTGCCCGTTGGCGCCGCCGATCGCGAGGAAGCGAGCACCAGCGAGCGGCACCATCGCATGCATGCCGCGCTTGGTCTGCATGCTGCCGACTGCGGTCCACTGGTTCGTGGCGGCGTCGTAGGTCTCGGCCGTCTCGGTCGGCGTGCCGAGGTTCAGCAGGTCGGACACCCCGCCGCTCGCCAGGAATCGGCCGCCACCGAGATCCGCGATCGGGAACACGCCGCGCCCCTTCGTCATCGTGCCGGCTGAGGTGATCTGGTTCGTGACCGGGTCGTACAGATCGCACTGCGCGAAGATCGCCGGCAGCTTGATGATGATCGTCGTCCAGCCGATGCCACCGGCGAGCAGGACCTTGCCGCTCGGCAGCAGCACGGCTTCATGCGCGGCGCGCGGGAAGCGCATGTTCGGTCCGACGGTCCACTTGCCGGTCGCCGGGTCGTAGATCTCGGTCGAGTTCAGCGCGCTCAGGATCGGATCGAGATTCGGGCCGTTCATGTCGGAGAGCCCGCCGGTCACCAACACCCGCCCGTCCGGCAGCAGCGTCGCGGTGTGCCCCATCCGCTTGTCGCGCATCGAGGCGGTCGCCGTGAATTGGTTCTGCGCCGGGTCGTAGAGCTCGCAGGTCGCCTGCGGATCGTTCAGCTTGTCGACGCCGGCAGTGATCAACCAGCGCCCGTCACGGAGCTGGGTCGCCTTGTGCAGCGAGCGCTCGGTCGTCATGTCCGGGCCGCCGGTGAACGAGTCGGTCCGCGGGTCGTAGATCTCGGTCGACTTCAGCGCGATCTGCGCGAGCAGCCCACCGCTGCCGCCGCCGGCCGCCATCCAGCGGAAATCCGGCAGTCGGATCACCGGGAAGAACGCACGCGGGTAGGTGAGCACGGTGCGCCGGTCGCGGAACGCGTTCGCCGGCGCGAACCGCAGCACGCGGTGCTCCGGGACCTGGTCGACGGCGCGCGTGGTGCCGGGATAGCTGAACCCGTGGAAGAACAGCGCCATGTCGAGCAGCGCCGGGTCGTTGCCGATCCCGACCGGGCCGAGGTGCCAGCGGCCGTCGAGCCCGGCGAACCCGAGCAGCGGCGACGAGACGTAGTCGAGGCCGATGTGCAGCACCCGCGGGTCGTTGGGGTCGAGCAGCGAGAGCGGCGTCGGACCGGCGTTCAGGCTGTAGAGCACGGCGGTCGCCTTGCCGATCGGCAGCGGTCCGAACTCGAACGTGATCGCGCCGGGGAACGAGCCACCGGCGACGCTCAGCGTCGAAGTCTGGGCGAGGCCCGCAGTGGCGGTGGCCAGCAGGACGGGGAACAGGAACGAGGTCGGGCGCATGCGCATGTCCGGCCGGCCATGGTATGCCCCGAGCGGGCCGCGCGGGGACAGCTGGATCCAGGTCGTGGCACATTCCCCGTTGGCGGCGCCGCACTGGGCGCCGGAAGATCGCACCATGCGCATCTACACCCGCACCGGAGACCATGGTGACACCGGCCTGATCGGGAACCGGCGCGTCGGGAAGGAGGACCTGCGCGTCGAGGTCTACGGGACCGTCGACGAGCTGAACTCCTGGTTGGGGCTGCTGCGCGCCGAGGCGCTGCCGGCGGACCTGGATGCCCGGCTGGGGCGGATCCAGGCGGAGCTGTTCGATCTCGGGGCGGACCTGGCGACGCCGGGGGGCACTGCGGCGGTCGCCCAGCTGGCTGCCGCGACGACCGGGTTCGAGCGCTGGATGGACGAGCTGGACGGCGGGCTGCCGCAGCTACGGAGCTTCATCCTGCCAGGAGGGCATCGCGAGGCGGCCCTGCTGCACGCGGCCCGGACTGTCTGCCGGCGGGCAGAGCGGCGGTTCTGGGAGCTGTGGCGGAAGGAGGGTGGCGCGCCCGAGGGCGGGGTCTACCTCAACCGGCTCTCCGACCTGCTGTTCGTGCTGGCCCGGGCTGCGAATGCCCGCCACGGCACGCCCGACGTCCCGTGGACGCCGGGCGGCGCGCAGCCTGGGTGAAGCGGGGTGCCGCGGGGTGTTGGTCTGGGGTCAGACCGGCCCGGCGGCAGTCCGGCCGAGCCGGCAGGCCCGGCGCAACCACATCATCGCCCGCTCCACTTCGCGCGGCCCGGTCACCGGGATCTCGACGAATTCCCGGCTGTGCGGGTCGCCATCGTCCGGCTGGCGCTTGGCCCCGATGATCTTCAGGGCCTCCGTGACCTGCGGCGGGGCGAGCTTCACCACCACGCCCTTCTTGCCCAGGTAGGCGAAGATCTGGCCACGGACGAAGAAGCTGTCCTTGCCGTTCTCCTTGGAACGGCTGACATCCTTCCAGGCGCAGAGTCGCTCGACAATCGTGCCAAGGGGATCAGTCATGAGGGCGAGCAGTATAGCAACGGGGATGCCGCAATGCGCGGGGGCCCCTCACTGAGTCGGCTCGACCCGATATCAGCGCCGCCGTAGCAGATTCCGGAGCACCAGGAACATCATCGCGGGGTACTCATCCAGCCGGCGCCGCAGGTAGGCGATCGCCATCGCCCAGCTGGTCGAGAACGGGACGTACAGGCGGCAGCGGATCCCGCGCTGGACCAGCGAGGCCAGCAGCCGGTCGCGCGGAACCCCGTACAGCATCTGGACCTCGAACCGGTCCGGCGTCGCGCCGGTCGCCGGAACCACCTCGTCGACGAAGCGATGCACGAACGCCTCGTCGTGCGTCGCGAACTCGACGTAGTGTCCGCGTTCGAGCAGCAGCCGCGCATGCTCGAGCAGGCGCTGCTTCATCGCCGGCTTGTCGGTCAGCGCCACCTCGGCCGGTTCCTTGTAGATCCCGATCACGAGCCGGACCCGCAGGCCGGCCGGCAGCCGGTCGAGGTCGTCGCGGGTGCGCTCCAGGCGCGTCTGCAGGACGGCCCCGACCTCGTCGTGGCCGCGCGCGCGCAGGTCGCGCACGAGGTCTAGCGTGAAGTCGGTCCAGTGCCGGCTCTCCATGTCGATCGTCACGCGGACGCCGCGCGTGCGGGCATGCGCGCAGATCCGCTCGGCCGCCGCGCGCGAGCCGTCGGCGTCCCCGCCGCGCTCACGCGGAGCGGTCGTGTAGCTCGACAGCTTCAGGGACACGGTCGGACGGTCGAGCGGGTCGACGCCGGCGAACCGTGGATCGTCCGCGGCGGCGTCGATCATCTGCAGATAGGTCTGCACGTTCGTCTCGACGGTCGCCTCGTCGTCGATCCCCTCGGCCAGCAGATCCAGCGTCGTCGTCAGCCGGCGGTCGCGCCACAGCCCCGCCGCGACGTCCATCGCCTTCGCCAGCGAATCACCGGCGACGTACGGACGGGCGAAGAACCGGACCAGCGGCGCCGGGATCAGCCGGATCAGCGGATGCACGGGGCGCGGATCATGGCGAGCGGTTCGGCTGTTTGCCACGAGCGCCGCGCGGCGTGGGATGATCCGCCAGTTGCTCCCCTCGTCGCACCCAGGAGGTCCCGATGCGCCGTCTCTCGCTGTTGCCCGTGCTGTTCGCCCTCTGCGCTCCGACGTCGGCGCAGGAGGTGTTCGTCGATGCGACGCGCGGCAACGACAACAACCCCGGCACCGCGGCGCTCCCGGTCCGCTCGGTCACGCGCGGGATCGCGCTGGCGACCAACGGCAGCACCGTGTCGGTGTATCCCGGGATCTACGGTCCGTCGCAGACCGGTGAGGTGCTGCCGATCTCGATCGGGATGTCGTTGCAGCACGCGAACCTGCTGCTGCGCGCGCTCGGTCCGGTCCTGATCGATCTGGGCGGCGGCACGGCGACCTGCCTGCGGATCGGCGGGAATGCGCCCGGCGCGCGCGTGACCGGGTTCGCGTTCTCGAACTCCGACAGAACCGGCTGGTGGACGCGCGTCATCGAGCTCGAAACCGGCGCGACCAACGTCAAGATCGACCGCTGCCGGTTCGATCAGGTCAACCGCGGCATCGTGATCTGGGAGCGGAGTCCGGACGTGACCGGGTGCCGCGTGCACCACAACCTGTTCACGTCGCTGGGCAACGACGCGATCAACGACTTCGAGATGCAGGGCGCGAACCTGCTCGACCACAACACGATCGTCGGCCGCACGACCGGGCTGAACTACGTCGGCATCCTCGTCGAGTCACCCGCGGTGCGCGTGATCAACAACCTCGTCGTCGGCATGCGGGATGGTTTCACGGCCGGCGTCGGGGCAGTCGGGACGAGCTTCCGGCACAACAACGCCTGGCAGTGCACGAACGCCTTCGCCGGCAGCATCACGACCCCACCGCCGACCAACACCGCGGTCGATCCGCAGCTCGTCAACCAGGGCGGTGGCGATTTCAGGCTGCAGCCGGGCAGTCCTCTGATCGACGGTGGGGATCCGCAGGTGCCGATGGCCGCCGATCCGGACCGCAATCCGGTTCCGGTCGACTTCGACCGGAATGGCACGCTGCTGCCGGACGTCGGCGCGTACGAGCGCTCGCTCGCGCAGGCGACCTACAGCTACAACCGGACGACCGGCCAGATCGCCATCACGCTGACGACCGGGATCACGACGCCGACGTTGGGGGCGCTGTTCTTTTCGCTCGACGAGGCGGTCGTGCCGCTGACCGGCGTCGGCCCGCTCCTGCTCGATCTCGCGTTGCTGATGCCATACACGACGCCGGCCAGCATCCCGCCGATCAACCTGCAGACCGTGCTGCCACCTATCCCGCCCGGCATCGCGTTGGTCATGCAGGGCGCGCTGCTCGATCCGTCACGGACGCAGCTCGTGCTCAGCAACGCCGCGCGGCTGCAGTGGTAGAGATGGGGTCTGACCCCATCTCTCCCGATTCGGGATGGTTGGGGTCAGATTCCAACCCTCCCGCTCAATCGCCGAACACCAGCCGGCGCCCCGCGCTGAACGCGATCCCGAGCACCGGGCCCTGCGGATCCGCGACGAACGCCTGCGCGTATAGCGTCGCTCCACGCAGCGTCGGATCGAGCGGCAGCGCGAATGGCTGACTGACGGCGAATCCCGCATGGTTGCTGACGGCGGCCAGCGGGAAGATCGGATCGGTCAGATACAGCGTGCACGGGCCGATCGGCAGCGCCTGCGTGCTGGCAGAGACCCCGAACAGACACGCGGTATTCGGCCGCGCCGACAGCAGTTCGAGCGAGAACGCCGGGTGGCCGAGGTACGGCGCACTGCTGGTCAGGACCGGCGGCGTGCCGCCGTGGATGCACCCGCTGCCGATATCACTCACGCCTGCGGGCGCACTCGGACCGTACAGCCACGTCGTGAACCCGTGCAAGACCATCTGCCTGCGCGCCGCGTCGTAGGCCATGGCGAGGAACCCGCTGGACTTCGGCGGCGAGTGCAGCGTCGGTCGCCGGGTCCAAGTCGTCCCATCCCATTCCCACGTGTCCTGGTAGTACGTCGGCCCATTCTGGCCGCCGAACAGCACGATGCGCTGGCGCACGCTGTCGAAGCCCATCGCATGCCCGACGCGCGCCGGTGGACTGGCCGCCGGTGCCATCCGGGTCCAGTTGCTGCCATCCCACTCCCAGGTGTCTTGCAGCAGCGTCATCCCATCCGCGCCACCGAACAGCACGATGCGCTGGCGCGCGGCGTCGTAGGCAGCTGCGTGATTCGCGCGCGCGCTGGGGCGCGTGGCCGGCGTGAGCAACACCCAGGTGATGCCGTTCCACTCCCAGGTGTCCGCGGAGAGCGCACTCGAAGCATCCACCCCGCCGAACATCGTCGTGCGCTGGCGGAGCGGATCGTGCACCAGGCAATGCAGCGATCTCGGTGTTGGGCTCACAGTCGGTGTTGCCAGCGTCCAGGCGGTCCCGTCCCACTCCCAGGTGTCGCCGAATAGACGGCCACGCGGGTCGTAGCCGCCAAACATCACGGTGCGCTGGCGCGCACGCTGGTAGGCGAGCGCATGCCCTGCGCGCGCCGCCGGCTTGGTAGCCATCACGTGCCGCGCCCACCGCGCCCCGTCCCATTCCCAGGTGTCGGCGTCGCTGTCCGAGCCGCCGAACAGGACCACCCGATGGCGCAGTTCATCGAATGCCATTGCATGACCCCGGCGTTCCGTCGGCGTGCTGTCCGGGGCCAGCAGCGTCCAGTTCGAACCATCCCACGCCCACGTGTCGATCTGCGCTGGATCGTCGCCGAACAGGATCGCCTGGCGCCGGGCCACGTCGTAGGCCATGACGTGCTCGACGCGTTGTCCTGGCCCGGGCGAAGCCGGCCGCTGCAGCCAGTTGCTGCCGTCCCACTCCCAGGTCGCTCCGAACGGCGGTGCCATCTCCCAGCCGCCGTGCAACACGACGCGCGCCCGCGCGACGTCGTAGCACATCGCGGGCCACAGGTTCCCCGGCGGGCTCACCAGCGGAAAGTGCTGCACCCACAGCGTTCCATTCCACTCCCAGGTCTCGGCCGAGGTCCCGCCGAACAACACCGTGCGCTGGCGCGCCAGGTCGTAGGCCATCGCATGACCCGCAAGCGGCGTTGGACTCGTCGGCGGCGTGCGCAGCGTCCAGTTGCTGCCGTCCCACTCCCAGGTTTCGGATGGGCTCCCGCCGAGCATCACGACGCGTCGGCGCACGATGTCGTAGACCATCGCGTGACCTGAGCGCGGCAGCGGATTGGTCGCTGGCGCGCGCTGGATCCAGTTCCGGCCGTCCCACTCCCAGGTGTCGCCAAGCGGCTGTTGCGAGTCGAACCCCCCAAACAGCACCGTGCGCTGGCGCATCACGTCGTAGGCCATCGCGTGATCACGGCGCGGCGGAGGGCTCACCTGCGGCGCGCGCTGCAGCCACCGCGACCCGTCCCATTCCCACGTCTCGCCGTGCAGCGCGTACTGGTCCGCACCGCGCCCACCGAACAGCACGACCCGGTCCCGCGCGACGTCGTAGACCGCGGCGGCCCCTGCGTGCGCATCCTGGATACGGGCCTCGTGCCAATCCGGCTGCCCCTGCGCCGCGGCAGCTACGGCGAGCAGCATCGGCGCGCTCAGGAACCGGATCTGGGATCTCGGTGACGAATGCGGGCTGGGCATGGGGAGCGCTCTGGCAATGAGCGTACCGGGTCTTTCGCAGCGTCATGACGTGCATGCGCCTGCCCGCGACTGAACCTCCCCCTGCCATCGAGCCGATAGCTCCCCCGCTGGAGGCAAGCGGATGCGCATCGTCTATCTGGTCGAGGACGCCGCCGGATTGTGGGGCGGCGTCAAGTCGATCCTCGTCGCGGCGAACGTGCTGACCGACCGCGGGCACGCCGTCACGGTGCTCGCGAAGTCACCGCCACCGGACTGGATGGCGCTGCGCTGCGGGTTCGCGCAGGTGCCGGACTTCGCGCCAACACGGATCCCGGACGCGGACCTCGTCGTCGGGACGTTCTGGACCACGGTCCCGGCCGCCGTGAACGCACGCCGCGGACGCGCCGTGCACTACTGCCAGGGCTACGAAGGGTTTGGCGCGCAGGATCCCGCCGTGCGCGCGCGGATCGAGCAGGTCTACCGGACGAGCGCAACCGAGCTCGTCACGATCTCGGAACATCTGGCGCAGACGATGCGCGCGCAGTTCGGGCGCACGGCGCACGAGGTCGTCTACATGATCGACCACGCGACGTTCCATCCCGGCGCACAGCGGGTCGGCCCGCGGCGACTCCGCATCGGCCTGGTCGGACCGACACAGGTCTGGTGGAAGGACATCGCGACCGGGCTTGCCGCATGCCGCCTCGCGCACGCAGCCGGCCTCGACCTCGAGCTGGTGCGGATCACCAACACCGCGTTCGACGCGGCCGAGCGCGACCTGCCGTTCCCGGTCGAGCGCCACGAGCGGGTGCCGCCCGCGCAGATGGGGGAGCTGTACCGCAGCCTCGACCTGTTCCTGGGGACTTCGTGCGGCCCGGAGGAGGGGTTCTTCCTGCCGGCGGTCGAAGCGATGGCCTGCGGCGTTCCTTGCGTGTTGACCGACATCCCGTGCTTCCGCGGCTACGGCGGCGACGGCTACGCACTGTTCGTGCCGCCGAGCGATCCGGCGGCGATGGCCGAGGGGATCATCGTCGCGTCGGCCGGCGAGGTCGCGACGGCGCTGCGCGCCAACCGCCTGCGCACGGCGCAGCGCTACACGACGCAGGCACACGTCGACGCACTCGAGCAGGTGTTCCGCACGATCGCCTGTGCGACGCCGGCCGAGCCGGACTTCGTGCAGGCGCTGCGCGAGCGCGCCGAGCAACTCGCGACACACGGCGATCTCGATCGCGCCAGCTCGCATCTGCGCGCCGCGCTGGAGCTCGCGCCCGCGGACCCGCGCCTGTGGTCGCTGTTGGCGGCGATGCATTGGAGTGCCGGCGACCGCAGCGGCGCGCTCGGCGCGCTCGAGCGGGCCGCGGCCGGCGGCAGCGGCGATGCCGCGCTGCACAACGACCTCGGCGTGTTCCGTTTCGCCGGTGGCGACACCGACGGCGCACGGCGCGCCTTCGAGTGCGCGCTCGCGCTCGAGCCGGCGCATCCGGACGCCGCGCGCAACCTGGCGGCGCTGCCGTGAAGATCCTCTGCAACCTGCCGCTCGAGTGCTTCGAGCCGCGCGACCGGCTCGGCGTCGAGCTCGTCACGTACGGCCCGCGCGAGCGGATGTGGGTCGACGGCACGCACTACCCGTTCGACGTCGAGTTCGATCCGTCGACCGGCACGATCGAAGAGCTGCTCGCGCGCCTGCCGCGCGGCTTCACCCCGGACTTCCTGTGGCTCTGGTGGCCGGATCAGGAACCGCTGCCGCGCGGTCTCGAGCGCTGCCCGATCCCGGTCGTCGGCACGATGTCGGACTGGAACCTGACGCTGCCGTACGTCGTCGGGCTGTGGCCGTTCTTCGACGCCTGGCTCGTCGACCGTGCCGGCGTGCCGCTGTTCGAGCGGCTGTCGTTCGCCGGCGTGCGCTGGTTCTGCCAGTACACGTTCAAGGCGCCGTTCCATCGGATCTACCCCGACGAGCCGCGCACGCTCGACATCGCATTCGCCGGCAACCTGAATCCGGTCGTGCAGAGTGAGCGCGCGCCGTGGCTCGAGCGCGTGCGGCGGCTGGCCGACCGCGGGCTACGCGTCGAGGTCACCAGCGGCGTGCACGGCGAGGCCTACGGCCGGCTGCTGTCGCGCAGCAGGCTCGGGTTCAACCGCGCGATCCGCGGCGAGATGAACCTGCGCGCGTTCGAGGTGCCGGCGTGCGGCGCCGTGCTGCTGGTCGAGCGGGAGAACCTCGAGGTGCGTGACTTCTTCGTGCCGGGCGAGGAGTGCGTGCTGTACGGCGACGACGACTTCGAGGCGGTCGTGCAGGGGCTGCTCGCCGATCCGCCGCGGCTGCAACGGATCGCAGCAGCCGGGCATGCGCGCGTGCAGGACTACCGGCTCGGGCGCAAGCTCGCGGCGCTGCCGTCGCTGCTGGCAGGCCTGCGCCGTGAGCGTCCTCCGGCGACGGCAGCGGATTGCGCACTCGGCCGCGGCACGGCGTTGCTCGCGACCTGGGCACCGGGCCCGGTCACCGCGCGCGCACTGGTCGAGGCGGCGGACCTGGCACCGGAGGATCCGCGTGCGTTGAACGCACTCGCACTGGCGTGGCTGAAGACGGCCGGCCTCGGCGAGGCGCAGCGCGCGGCCGACCTGCTGGCGCGCGCCTGCACCGTGTCGCCGAGCTACCTGCCGGCCGTGCGCAACCTGGTCGTGCTGTGCGCGGCGAACGGGCGCCCCGACCTCGCGCAGGGCTGGCGCAGCGAGCTCGAAGAGCGCAGCGCCGAGGCCGGCGATTGGCGCGACTTCGACGGCCCGGTCCTGCCGCTGGGGTTCACGCGCGAAGGGATCGCGCTGAGCCACGCGCTGGCGCAGGCGATCGCGCGCGACGACCGGGAGCTGCTGGCGCACGCGTGGTGCGCGTGAGCGGGATCAGCGCGCGGCGCTGAGCTCGACCTCGACCGTAGTGCTGTCCGGGAGATCCGGGACGTCGACGGTGCGCTCGGAGACTATGCGGTCGCCGATGCGCCAGGTGAGGTGGTGCCGGCCGGGGCGGACGTGCTCGAACGTGAACTGGGCTTGCTCGATGCTCGCGCGGTCGGTCAGCGTGCGGAACCTTCCCGGACGGATGTCGACGTCTCCTTCATCCGATGGCTTGCCGTCGAGCAACAGCTTGCCTCGGATCCGATGGCCGACGCGCAGTTGGATGACGACGTCGTCCACGCCGGGCGGGTAGTGGTGGTCCTCACGATCGACGTAGCGGAAGTGGGCGGCGCGGAGATTCTCGACCGACACGTCGAGCACAAGCACGCCCCCAGGCATGCCCCGGATCAGAAACCTGCCATCGCGGCCACTGCGCACAGACTTCCAGGATGCAGGCATGAGCTGCCCGGCTGCGTCCTTCGCCGTCGCGGAGACGGACACTCCCTCCACCGGGCCACCCCTCGGTCCAAGAACGATTCCGGCGATCCGGCCAAGTTCGGGCCGCATCGGGATCTTCAGGCGACGCGTCTCCCCAGGCACGAGTTGGAGGTCCGGCAGTGGCACCTCTGCGAAATCGACCTCGGGCGGAACCGTGACATCAACGCGATATCGACCCGGCGGCAAGAGGCTCATGGCCTTCGGTGGTTGACCGAGGTGCACGATCACGCCTTGCGAATCGTCGCGATAGACATGTTCGCCACGGACGTTGACAACGAGTCCCGTATCCGGGACGCGCCCGTCCGGCGCCGGCGGCGCCTCGATCACCAGCGTGGCACCACGCACGGTGGCAACGTTTACGGTCGTGAGTCGGCGCCGATGCATCTTGACCGAGAATGACCGCTCATCCTCTTTCGCGAATCGGCCCAGTGCACCCAGGTCCTTCTCGTTCACATGGACACGATTCGTACGCGCGGGAACATGCTCGAACCAGGCGTTGCCTCGCGCATCCGTCTTCACGGTGCGCTCGGGGAGCCCAAGGAAACGTGCTTCGACACCGATTCCTTCGAGCGGTGTCCCCAGGTCGTCGTGCACGTGGACGCACACCGACGCATCCAGGCGCGCCATCACAATCCACGCATCGAGCTCGCCGACTTGGAGGTCGCGCTGGGACCAACCCCTGGCGAACTCCGCGCCGCGCGAATCCGGCGCTTGCACGTCGATAATCCACGTACCTGGGACCGCTGCCAGTGCGATTACGCCCGCAACATCTGTTTCGCCGCGCGCGTACGGCTTCCCGTCCCGCGATTGCAGCTCCTTGGCCCGCGGCCACAGCGTCACGACCGCCCCCTCGATCGCGATCCCGTCCTCGTCGCGCACGTGCACGCGCACGCGCGTCTCCGCGCCCGAGGGCGCAATTTGGCGCGCGCCGGCATCGACCGGTTCGACGACCGCGCCACTGGCGGCAGCGGCGATCGCCTCCGGCGGCGCTGGAACCTCCGGTGGCGCACCAGCCACCCGCTCCGGCGTCGCGTGCCGCCCGAGCATGATGAGGAGCACAACGACTCCTACGGTCACCAGACCCAGCGCCAACATGCGGCGACTCATCGCCGCGGATCATCGCACCGGCGCGCCGCGCGGCCCAGCCGCGCCCGGTCGCGCGCCTATTGCGCCCGCTGATCCTCCCGCGCCAGCGCGCGGCGCAGCACCAGCGCCAGCAGCGCCGACCCGATCGAGACGACGGCCAGCATCACGACGAAGGCCGGGATCTTGAGGATGACGCGGCCGCCGAGGTCGAGGTCCAGCAGCTCGAACGTCTCCATCAGCAGGTAGGCGCCGAGCGCGACGACGGCGCCACTGGCGATGCAGATCAACAGGTTCCGGATCATGGTTTCTCCGCGGCGCAGGCTACCGACACCCGCCGCAATCGGAGCAGCTCATCCGTGCGCGGTCGCGATCTCCGCCGCCTCTTCGTCGCTCGGCGGAAGCTCCGCCGCGAGGCGTTCACACCGCGCACCCAGGTCCTCGAGATCCGCCGCACTCCACAGCTCCGCCGCGAGCCGCTCGTGCACGTCGCTGCGCGGATCGCGCAGCAGCCGCTCGAGCGGCGGCAGCTCGGCATCGCGTTCCGTCCGCCGGGTCTGCAGCAGCGGATGCTCACGGCTCCGCTCCCGCCACTCCGCCTCCGGCCACGGCCGCCAGCGCGCGAAGAACCCGAGGTGCCACGGCAGGAACTGCAGCGCCCGCCGCCGCCCCTTGTCGTCGTCGCGGAAGTGCTCCTTCAGGTACCCCGCGAACTGCAGATAGATCGCGAGCCGCTCGCGCGCATCGAGCTCCAGCTCACGCCGCTCCGCGATCTCGCGGAACAGCCACGGCTTGATCAACGCGCCGCGCCCGAGCATGACCGCGGCGCAGCGCCCGCGCGCGAGTTTGTCCTCCGCTTCGTACCAGGTCAGCACGTCGCCGCTGCCGATGACCGGGATCCGCAGCTCGCCGGCGATCCGCGCCACGAGATCCCAGTCCGCTGCCTTCGTGTAGCGCTGCTCGCGCGTGCGCGCGTGCAGCGTCACTGCACTGGCGCCGCTCTCCTGCGCGAGCAGGGCGATCTCCGGGGCGTTGATGTCCGCTTCGTTCCAGCCGGAGCGGATCTTGAGCGTGATCGGCACCGGCAGCGCGCGCACCAGACCCTCGATCAGCCGCGCCAGCGCAGGCGGCCGCAGCAGCAGCGTCGCCCCCATCCCGCGCCGCACGACGTCGTGGATCGGACAGCCGGCGTTGATGTCGACGAAGCGCGCGCCGCGCTCGACCGCCTCGGCACCCGCACGCACGGCGTCGTCCGGGTTGCTCGCCGCGAGCTGCACACCGAAGCACTCCTCACTCGCGTGCCGCCGCAGCAACGCCAGCTCGCTCGACGTGCGCCGCACGACCTGCCGCGCATACGCCATCTCCGACAGCGTGATCTCGGCGCCGAACGCGACGCACAGCCGGCGGAACGGGAGATTCCCCCCCTTCGTCAGCGGTGCCAGGATCCGCTTGCCGGCGAACGCGATCACGCGCTCGCCTTGCAGCACTTCTTCCACTTCTTGCCGCTGCCGCACGGGCACGGATCGTTCGGCCCGACCTTCGGCTCGGCGCGGCGGAACGGCACCTGCTTCGGCTCCTGCCCGTCCACGAAGAACCACTTCCCGTCCTGCCTCTCGAACGTCGCGATCTCGTGATGGTCGACGTCCTGCCCCTGCATCGAGTAGCGCGCGACGAACTCGACGACGCCGTCTTCATCGCGCGCGCCGCCGCCCTCGGTGTGCAGGATCTCGAGCCCGCGCCACTCTGCCTGGCGTGACCAGGCTTCGGTCGCCGCCGGATCGAGCTCGGCGCGCATCCGCGGCAGCGTCGACTCGTGGATGAAGTCGGTCTGCTGCCGGACGTAGGCGGAGTAGCGCGCGCGCATCAGCGCCTCCGCGGTCGCCGGGGCCCGCTCGCCGGCGAGGATCGGGCCACAGCACTGGTCGAAGTTCCGGCCGGAGCCACACGGACAGGTCATGCGTGGATCCTTACCGACCGGCGCGCAATCCGCGAAGGGCTGATCCGTGCCGGGAGGGACCGACCCGCCCCGGTCAGCGCCCCGGCGAGAGCTGCACGGCGATCTCCGCGCACGGACCGATCGTCTGCACGGCCCGCTGCAGCAGTCGGCGCTCGGCGTCGTGGACCTCGAACCGCCACCGGCCAGGGGCGAGCCCCTCGAACAGGAACGCGCCCGTCGGTCCGGGCGACGTCCGCAGGACAGCGGCGAGTGTGTCCGGCAGCGGCGGATCCTCCCGATCCGCAGAGACCGTCAATGTGCCCGGCGCCCGGTGTCCGACCACGCGACCGTGGACCCGACCCAGCATCGCCGCGACGTCCCGCACGTCGAACGCAGCGCGCTGGCCCTCGGTCAGCGTCAGGTCGGGCGGCTCCGCAGGATCGCGCAGCTGCTCGGCGACGTAGTTGCGCACGGAGGTGCCAGCATCATCCAGGTGCACGTGGTACGGACCCGGCGTCAGACCGGTCAGCTCGTAGCGCCCCTCAGGATCGACCGCGGCGCGGCGCGCGATGCCGCTCCCGTGCGTCAGCACGACGTCCGCCTGGCGGTCGCGGTGCCACGGCCGCACCGTGCCGCAGACCGCGGCGCCGCGCCGCAGTCGCAGCGTCCAGGTCGGCTCCCGTTCCGACAGTCGGAGCAACAGCTCGCCGCTCTCCCACGCGGGAAGGCACGGGCTCTCGACGCGGATCCGGTACGCGCCGGGGAGGACTGCCGGCCAGCGGAACGTGCCGTCGTCGCTGGTCGCCACACCGATGGCGTCCGTGCAGGTCGCCGGCTGCAGCGAGACCCACGCGTCTGCGACCGGCGCGCCGTCCGGATCGAGGACGATTCCCCGACCTGCGACGCCCGGCTCGACCAAAAGTCGGAGGTCGTGCGGAGCGTTCCGCCGCGTGACCTGGAACCTCGTCGCAACCGGCAGCGCGCAGTCCGGCCAGACCTGCAGCAACTGCCAGCCCGGGTGCTCCGCCGGCAGCTCGAAGCATCCATCCGACGTGGCGAACACGATCGCATGTGCCGGCGGCTCGAGCTCGGGCACGACCGCCGAGGCGGCGGTCACGACGCTGCACGGCGTCAGCGTGGCGCGGAACCGCAGGACCGGCTTGCGCCGGTGCGCTTCGAGCACGCGCCCGCGCACGAGCAGCGGCTCGGCATTCGCGCGCGTCTCGCTGGCAGCCTCTGCCGCCGGCTCGACCGGCACCCGGCGGGCGAGCGGACCGGCCGCTTCGTGACTCTCCGCCATCCACACGCAAGGGTCCGAGACCATGCCGTCACCCACCTCCGGTGGCTCGTCGCACACCGGGGGGCGCGGGTCCTCCGGCGCGCCCGGCGTCAGCGCGGCCAACAGCGAAGCTGTCAGCACGACGACGCCGAGCGATCCGAGCAGCGCCTGCCGCCCGTAGCTCAAGTGCCGATCTTGCCGCCGTCGAGCTTGCGGATCACGACGGTCGCCGAGCGCGGCCGGCGCTTGAACGGCCACGAGCTGACGGTCGACGGCTGGTCCGGGCTCGGCTCGCCGAACTTCGCATTCCAGAACGTCGTCGATTCGCCCGGGTGCTGCACGTTGACGAACATCGTGCGCTGGTCCGGCGTCGTCACGACCCCGGTGATCTCGCAGCCGCGCGGCCCGGTCAGGAACCGGCGCACCTCGCCGGTGTGCGCATCGGCCGCCAGCATCTGGTTGTTCTTGATGTTGTCGTAGCCGCGGTCGGGCCGGTTCTGCGACGAGTTCGAGATGTCGGTCTGGATCCACACCCGTCCATCCGGATCGATCCAGATTCCGTCCGGCGAACCGAACACGGTCTGGTTCGACGGGACCATCGGGTCGTAGGCCGGGTCGCCGGCGAGCAGGAACACGTCCCAGGTGAACGTCAGCGCCGTGTTGTCCCGGTGCGCTTCGCGGAACCGGATGATGTGGCCGTACGGATTCGGGTCACGGTTGCTGTTGACCGGGCTCTTGTTGCCGGTGCCGTTGGTCAGCGTGACGTAGACGTCGTTCGTCTTGGGATGGACGGAGACCCACTCCGGCCGGTGCAGGCGCGTGGCACCAACCGCGTCCGCGGCCTGGCGCGTGCGGATCAACACGTCGGCCTGGTCGAGCCAGCCGTTGGCCTTGGTCAGCGGGCCCTTGCCGTACACGAGCGGCACCCAGCTCCCGCGACCGTCGGCTTCGAACTTCGCGACGTACAGCGTGCCGTGGTCGAGCGGGCTCTCGCGACGCGCGCGGTGCATGCGCCACGGACGGTCCCCGACGAACTTGTAGAGGTAGTCCCCGTTCTCGTCGTCGCCGGTGTAGACGACGACGCGGCCACGCGACTCGGTCACCGTCGCGCCCTCGTGCTTGATGCGGCCGAGTGCGGTGCGCTTGACCGGCTTCGAACGCGGATCCCATGGGTCGATCTCGACGACCCAGCCGAAGTGGTTCAGCTCGTTGCGGTTGACGGCGAGGTCGAAGCGCTGTTCGGCCTTGTGCCACGCGTAGCCGAACCCACCTGCCGTGACGCCGTAGCGCGCTTCCAGCGCGGTCGGAGTCCACGTCGTGTCGTCGGTGCCGAAGTAGCCGTTCCAGTTCTCCTCGCAGGCGAGGTAGGTCCCCCACGGCGTGAAACCGTTGGCGCAGTTGTTCAGCGTCCCCTTGGGCTGCGGCGTGATCTTGGAATCGAGCATCGGGTGGTTCTTCGACACCGGTCCCGAGAACGCCATCGGCGTCGTGCCGGTGACGCGGCGGTTGAACCACGAGCCCTCGACATGCGCCCAGCGGCCATCCTTCTGTTGGCGGACCTCGACGACCGAGACACCGTGGCCGGCGAGCGCCTTGGCGACCTTCTCCCGGCCCGCCGCATCCGGCGTGATCACCTTCCCGTCGGCGGCCGTGTAGATCTGGTTCGCGTCGGTGTACTCATGGTTGACGACGAGCAGGCCGCGCTGGCTGCTCTTCCACCAGCCGAGGCCGAACGGGAAGAAGTGC
Source organism: uncultured candidatus Brocadiaceae bacterium (assembly GCA_964483245.1). Taxonomy (GTDB): domain Bacteria; phylum Planctomycetota; class UBA1135; order UBA1135; family UBA2386; genus CAZABP01. The sequence continues at coordinate 53,717 of CAZABP010000008.1, forward strand.
ATGCCGTCGTGGTTGAACCCGACCTGCTGCTCCTGCTCCTGGCTGGTGTTCGAGGCGTCCTCCTGGAACGCCGGGCCGTTGCGGAACAGCGGCGTGCCCCACGGGATCAGCACTTCGGCGACGTAGCCCTTCGGCACGATGAACTCGTCGGCGTCGCTGGCGCCCACCTCCTGGAAGCCGAGCAGCTTGCCGGCCGACGCGGATGCGGCGCGCGCTGCGCTCGCGGTCCCGGCAGCGACCGCGCCGCCGGCGAGGAAGCGCGCGACGGCGACGCCGACGGCACCGGCGAGCACGGTGCGCCGTGACATCCGTTGTTCGATCAGGTCGGTGATGTGCGGGTTGCCGGAGCGGTTCGAGCCATCGGGATGCTCGTCACGGAGGAGTTCGACCATCGGGGTTTCCAGTTGAGGGGTGGGATGCCGGGTGCGTTGACCCGGCTCTCGTGTTGAACCCGCGCAAGCGGAGCCGCCGAGCGATGGCAGGAGTGAACCCGCAGTGAAGCTTTGCGGAATCCGGTGCCGGTGCTGCCGACGCATCGCCGGCGCCGCGTCGCCCGGGGGTTGTCGGCACGAGTCGGCGGCCCAGAATGCGCCGGCCCTCCCTGCTGCACGGTCTCCCCGCAATGCCCTCCCTCCCATTCCTCCTCGCGGGCAGCGTGCTCGCCGCCGCCGCCACGATCGCCGTCGTCGAGCGCCCCCTGGACACACCGCCTGACGTGCGCGGTCACCTGATCCTGCAGATCGAGGGGGACGCGCACGCACTCGACGTGACGCGGATCACGGTCAAGCCGGATCCGTTCGGTCATCTGGCCGGCGTGCAGTCGGAGTTCGCGATCGAACTGCGCGACGCCACCGGACGCCTGCTCGGCAGCTATCCGCTCGAGCTGGATCGGTTCGACATGGACCCGACCCACGTCGGGCGTGACCTGCGCGTCGATGGCTGCGTCGTCGTGGACACGCGCGTCGCGGCGCTGGCGAACGTGCCGGACTTCGTCGCTGCCGCCGAGCTGCGCATCCTGCGCGGTGCGCAGGTGCTCGGGCGGGTCGAGCCGGCGAGGCTCGCGCGGATGGTCGTGGAGGGACACCGATGAAGCGCGCCTCACCCGCAGCGGGCGTGCTGCTCGCACTGCTGGCGGCGACCGCGCCGGCGCAGACCGTCAAGACGATCGTCAGCAACGGACCGACCGCCGGGATGTACGACATGGTCATCCTCGGCGACGGATACCAGGCGCACGAGCAGGCGCGCTTCGACAGCGACTGCCTGACGTTCACCGCCGGCATGTTCGGGAAGGAGCCGTACCAGACGTTCGCCGGCTACTTCAACGTGCACACGGTGTTCCGCGCGAGCGCCGAGTCGGGCGCCGACCATCCGGACGCCAACCCGCCGATCGTCAAGAACACGGTCTACGACGCGAGCTACAACACCGGCGGCACGGCGCGCTGCCTGTACATCAAGAACACGTCGCTCGCGCTCAGCGACGCGGCGCTCGCGCCGGCGAACGAAGGGCGCGTGCTGGTGATGGTCAACGATCCGCGCTACGGCGGCTGCGCGTCGACGTTCGCGGTGTCGTACAACGGCAGCTCGATGGTCGAGGTGCAGGTGCACGAGGTCGGCCATTCGATCGGCACCGTCGCCGACGAGTACGACTATCCGAACGGCACCTACACCGGCGGCGAGCCGGGCTCGGTCAACATCACGAAGTCGTCGACCGGCGCGAAGTGGTCGCACTGGCACGGGTTCGACGGGATCTCGGCGTTCGAGGGCGCCGGCTACTACCGCTACGGCCTGTTTCGTCCGCGCAGCAACTGCCTGATGCGCGCCCTCGGCCAGAAGATCTGCGCGGTCTGCGGCGAGAAGAAGATCCTGCGCATCCACGAGCGCGCGACCTCGATCCAGGATCCGCAGCCCGCGACGACGACGGTCGGCGCACTGCGCGGCGAGAAGAAGACGTTCTCGATCCGCAACATCAGCCCGGCCGGCAACAACCCGACGATCACGTGGCGCGTCAACGACGTGACGCAGGCGACCGGCGTGACGACGTTCGTCGCCGACACGGCGGTCTTTGGCGCCGGCACCCACCGCGTGCTCGCGGAGGTGCACGACCGCACGGCGCAGGTGCGGATCGACGGCAGCAACCTGCTGCGCAAGCAACACGCCTGGTTGCTGGTCGTGACCGAGCCGACGATCGACCTCGTGCCGACGGCGCTGACTCCGTCGGCGAGTTCGGTCCTAGCCGGCGGCACGTTCGACCTCGCGACGACGGTGCGCAACGGCGGCACGGCGCCTGCCGGTGCGTTCCGCGTCGAGCATCTGCTGTCGCCGGATCCGCAGATCGGCGCCGATGACGTCTATCTCGGCGGCGTCGACGTGCCGGGTCTCGCCGCCAACGCGAACCTCCCGCTGCCGCGCACCGCGATCCGGCTGCCGGCGTGGCTGGCACCTGGAACCTGGACCCTGGCGGTCTGGGTCGACCGCCCGGGCCAGATCGGCGAGTCGGACGAGACCAACAACCTGCGCACGACGACGCTGACCGTGACGGCACCGACCTGCGCGACGCAGCTCGAGTTCGGCGACACACTGAACTACCCGCACGACCAGGCGACGCTGCGGCCGACGGTCGTCGGCAGCCGCGTGATGCCGGTCGTCACGTCCCGCTGCCGCGCCGGGTCGCGCTACCTGATCCTGTGGGGCTGCTCCGGGACGTCACCCGGGACGGTGCTCGCGCCAGGGCTGACGCTGCCGCTGAATCTGGACGCCTGCACGACGTTCGGCCTCGAGCTGCTGTCGACGCCGTGGTTCAGCGGCTGCTTCGGCGTGCTGGATGCGCGCGGGGTCGGGCAAGGATCGATCGGGTTCCCATCACCTGGTGTGCCGGTGCAGTTGGACACGCACCTCGCGGTCGTCATCGTCGCGCCGGACCTGTCGGCGTGGCAGGCGGTCGGGAATCCGGTGCAGTTGCGGATCCGCTGATCCACGCGCGAGGATCCCTGTCGTGCATGGCCCGGCAGGGAGCGGACGCTACAACCCCCGCGATGCTGATCGGGTCCCTGCTGCTGACCGGCGGCCGCAGCGAACGCATGGGCCGCCCCAAGGAGTCGCTGCGCTTCGGTGACGACACGCTGCTCGGCCATGCCGCGAGCGTGCTCGAGGCCACCACCTGGCCGGTCGTCATCGTCGCGCGCGACGAGCAGCAGGAGCTGCCGCCGTTGCCAGTCGAGCTGGAAATCGTCTACGACCGGGAGAAGGACGAAGGGCCGCTCGCAGCGATCGAGACCGGGCTCGAACGGCTGCAGCGGCGCTGCGACTGGGTGTTCGTGACGGCGTGCGACATGCCGTTCCTCGGCAGCGAAGTCGTGAGCTGGCTCGCCAGCTTCACGAACGGTTGCGAGTTGGTCGTGCCGCAGGTTGCGGGCGAGCTGCAGGTCATGGCGAGCCTGTGGCGGACGACGCTGCTGCCGATGGTCCGCGCCGCGCGTGCGGCCGGCGCGCACGCGCCGAAGGAGATCGTGCCGCGGGTGAATGCGCGGATCGTGACGCAGGCGGAGGTGGACTCGTTCGATGCGTCGCGGCGGTTCTTGTTCAGTGTGGATACGCCCGAGGCGTACGAGACTGCGCTGCGGTGGGCCGGGGGCGGGTGAGCGGGACCGGGTGCGGAATCCGGGCCCGGGAGCGAGCGCGGAATCCGGGTGAGGGTGAGGGTGAGGGTGCGGATAGACGCTCTGTCGGATCTTCCGACAGTCTGAAACTGCAGTCGCGACGCGGTGGTCGCCGATGGAACCGCCGGTGTCGTTCCATCCCGAGTCGCTGCTGACGCATCTGGTCTGTGCGGTCTGGCTGACCGCGGGCCTGCGGCTGTTGACGGCGTCGGCGCAGAACGACTCGCGGCCGGATTTCCTGTTCGGATTGGGGCTGCTGTTCGGCGGGCTGCTGGCCGGGTGGACCAATGCGCCCATCGTCGAGCATGGGACCTGGCCCGCGGAGACGCTGCTGTTGAGCGCGGCGGTGCTGTGGTGCTTCGCAGTCGGGACGGCGGACGAAGCGACCGGACTGGAGCCGGGTGATCGCTGGCCACCGGCCACGGCGCTGGCGGCGTTTGCGGTGCTGCTGCATCTGGTGACGAAGGAGGTGGGGCCGCCACCGACGGTCGAGTTCGGCGTGCCGTGGCAACCGACCGAGCTGCTCGCAGTGTTGGCGGCCGGCTTCGCGTGGTTGCGCACGCGGCGGCTGTCGCGCGAAATCTTCGGCACGCTCGGCAGCCGGCGGGCGCGGGAGCTGCTGTGGTGCGTGCTCGGGTCCGGCCTCGCCGGGCTGTTGGACGAGCCGGTCGCACGCAGTGTGAGTCTGGGGCTGCTGCTGCTCGGCCCCGCGTCGTTCCTGATCCACGAGGCGTTCGTCGCGCGCACGCTGCTGGCGCGGCACGCGGCCGTGGCGCTGGCGATGGTGCTCGGCTGCGCGACGTCGGACATGCTCGCGCGCAGTGCGACCCGCGACGACCATCTGGACCGCACGGTGCAGGTGGCGACGTCGCTGGCGCTCGCGCAACCGCGGCTGCAGAGCCCGATCGAAGCTGCGGCCAAGGCGTCGATCCGCGAAGAGCACCTGGCGCTGTACCAGCGGCGGCTGCAGGAGGTCGCGCAGCAGTTCGCGACGTTGCGGACGCATGTCGACGCGCTCGGCTCGGCGGCGCTGCAGAGCAGTGCCGAGCAGCTCGCCGAAGCGCTACTCGCGCACGGCCGGCACGCGCGGGCGGCGTTCGACGCCGTGGCCACGCGGAAGTCCGCCTGGGGCGACGATGCGGCGCGAACCCGCGCTGCCGAGGAGCTGGACGACTGCCTCGCCGAGTGCCGGCTCGCCCTCGAACGCGGGACGGCGGCCGTGCAGAACCTCGCCCAGGCGGCGGTCGCCGAACTCGAGTCGCAGGCTTCGCCGGCGGAGCGGGCGCGTGAGCTGCTGATGGCGCTGGTGATCGCGATCGGCTTGCTCGGGCTCGCGCTGCTGACGCCGCCGCTGGCGGCGGTACCCGCGCCGTCGCGCAACACCGAGCGGGCGTTCGTGCTGGACGTGACGGACTTCGATCCGCGGGCCTGGCTCGCTTCGCTGCTCAGCAGCGCGCGCGCACCGGCCGAGCAGAAGGGTCTGCTGCTGTTGCAGCAGGTCGCCCCGGACGTGCCGGAGCGGTTGGAGACGGATGCGCGGCTGCTGCGCGAGGCGGTGCGTGCGTTGCTGGCCGAGAGCATCGCGCGGACCCGCCGCGGGCACATCGCCGTCTCGCTCGAGCTCGACCTGCGCCAGCTCGTATTGCACGTGCAGGACACCGGCAGCGGGTTGTCGCGCGAAGAGATGCGCGACGCGCTGCAGCCGGATGGTGACGACGCGCAACCGGCGGCAGGCTTGGCGCGTGCCGCCAGGATCGCGCACGAGCTCGGAGGCCGGCTGCTGCTGTCGTCGCAGCTCGGTGCCGGCACCAGCGCGACGCTGCGCGTGCCGGTAGGAATCACCGCCCCGCTCGCGCCGGTGTGACCTTGCGCCGGTCGCCGCGGCACGCGACAACGCGCGCGTGGACGGCGGCATGCAGGTGACCGTGCTCGGCTCCGGCACCGCCGTGCCGGTGCCGGATCGTTTTCCGGCGGGATACTCGGTCGTCGCCGCGGACCAACACCTGCTGGTCGACCTCGGGCCCGGCGTGCTGCGGCGGTTCGCGCAGACCGGCGCACAGCTCGAAGCGCTGACTGCGGTCCTGCTGACGCACTACCACACCGACCACTGTGCCGATCTGGCTGCGCTGCTGTTCGCGTTGCGCAATCCGCGCTACGCCGGGCGCGCGCCGCTGCGGCTGTTCGGGGCGCCCGGACTGCGCGAGCTGGTGGCACGGCTGTGCGGCGCGTGGCCGTGGCTCGAACCGCGTGGCTATGAGCTGCAGATCGGCGAGATCACGCCGGGCGGGCATCGGCTCGGTGGGCTCGAGGTGACTGCCGTGCCGATCCTGCACACCGATGCGAGCCTCGCGTATCGGATCACGGCCCCCGGCGGCGCCTGCGCCGCGTTCAGCGGTGACGCCGACGTCTGCCCGGGGCTGGTCGAGGTGGCGCGCGGCGTGGATCTGTTCGTCTGCGACAGCGCATTCCCGGACGAGGCCTACACGCAAGGCCACCTGACGCCGCGGTTGGCCGCCGAGGCGGCAGCGGCGGCCGGGGTGCGGACGCTGTGCCTGACGCACTTCTATCCCGAGTGCGACGGCGTCGACCTGCTGGCGCAGGCGCGGGCGCGGTTCGCCGGCGAGATCGTGTTGGCAGAGGACCTGCTGCGGTTCGCGCTCCCCGCGCGGCGTTGACACGCGGCGGGCGCGCGCTTTCCTGGGCGCCCCCCGAGTCCACAGGTCGAAGCGATGACTGCCGCAGAAACTCACGAGTTCCAGGCCGAGGTCAATGAAGTCCTCTCGCTGGTCGTCAACTCGCTGTACAGCCACCGTGAGGTCTTCCTGCGCGAGCTGGTCAGCAATGCGAGCGACGCGCTGGACAAGCTGTCGTTCCGCGCGCTGACCGAGCACACGCTGCTGGGTGACGAGAAGGAGCTGCGGATCGAGCTCGTGCCGGACCGCGATCGCGGCGTGCTGGTGATCCGCGACAACGGGATCGGGATGACCAAGGCGGAGCTGATCGCGAACCTCGGCACGATCGCGCGATCCGGCTCGCGCGAGATGTTGCGCGCGCTGGCGCCGGAGCAGCGCGGCGAGCTGAGCCTGATCGGGCAGTTCGGCGTCGGGTTCTACTCGGCGTATCTCGTCGCCGACCGCGTGCGGGTGACCAGCCGCGCGGCCGGCAGCGACGAGGGCTGGGTCTGGGCCAGCGACGCGAAGGGGAAGTTCACGCTCGAGCCGGCGCCCGGCGCGCCACGCGGCAGCTCGCTCGAGCTGCAATTGAAGGAGGACGCCAAGGAGTTCCTCGACGAATGGCGGCTGCGCGAGCTGGTGCGGCGGTATTCCGACTACGTCCGCTGGCCGATCAAGCTGCAGGTCACGCGGCCGGCGGAGAAGGACCAGCCGGCGACGACGAGCTTCGAAACGATCAACTCGGCGAGCGCGCTGTGGACGCGGCCCAAGAGCGAGATCAGCGACGAGCAGTACGTCGAGTTCTACAAGCACCTGAGCCACGACTGGGAGGCGCCGCTCGCGTGGACGCACTTCAAGGTCGAGGGGGCGCAGGAGCTGACCGGATTGTTGTTCGTGCCGGGGCACGCGCCGTTCGACCTGTTCGAACGCAAGGCGCGCGGCGTGCGGTTGTACGTCAAGCGCGTGTTCATCATGGAGGACTGCGAAGTGCTGCTGCCGGAGTGGCTGCGCTTCGTGCGCGGCGTCGTCGACAGCCAGGACCTGCCGCTGAACGTGTCGCGCGAGCTGCTGCAGCAGGATCAGATCACCGCGTTGATCCGCAAGCAGATCGTCGGCAAGACGCTGAGCCTGCTCGAGGAGCTGGCCGGCGAGGGTGAGGCGACGCGCAAGGATGCGGACGGCGGCGAGCGGAAGGTCGACCGCTACGTCGAGTTCTGGAACCTGTTCGGCCGCGTGTTGAAGGAGGGCGTGCATCACGAGTTCCAGCAGCGCGAGCGGATCGCGGCGCTGCTGCGGTTCCACAGCACGTTCGACGAGAAGCTGACGTCGCTCGGGGATTACGTCGGTCGGATGCTCGAGTCGCAGCCCGGGATCTACTACCTGACTGCTGCGTCGCTGCCGGCTGCGCAACAGAGCCCGCTGCTCGAGACGCTGCGCAAGCGCGGCTACGAAGTGCTGCTGATGACCGATCCGGTCGACGAGTGGGTCGTCGACGCCCTGCGCGAGTTCCAGGGCAAGCGCCTGATCTCCGTCGCCAAGGGGGACCTCGAGCTGCCGCTCGGCGAGAGCGAGCAGAAGGCGCGCGAACAGCGCAGCGCCGCGGCGAAAGACCTCTGCGATCGCATCGCCCGTCAGCTCGGTGACGTCGCGCAGGAGGTGCGCGTCTCCGATCGCCTGACCGAGTCGCCGGCCTGCCTCGTCACCGAGCAGCACGGACTCAGCCCGCACGTCGCGCGCATCCTGCGCGCCAACGGCCAGGACGTGCCCGAGCCCAAGCGCATCCTCGAGCTGAACCCCGACCACCCGTTCGTGCGCAAGCTCGCGAGCGCCGGCGACGAGCAGTTCCAGGAGCTGACGGATCTGCTGTACGACCAGGCGTTGCTCGCTGAAGGCTCTCTCCCGCGCGACCCCGCCGCGTTCGCGCGCCGCCTCTCGCAGCTGCTCGGTGAATCGGGATAGTTGGGGTCAGATTCCATCTCTCCCGCTCAGGCGCAACGCTGCTCCATCAAGCGGCGCATCGCGGCGCGCAGCGCGCCGATGAACTTCACATCGCCCTGAGCGAGAGCAACGCTGGTTGCGGGATAGTTGGGGTCAGATTCCATCTCTCCCGCTCAGGCGCAACGCTGCTCCATCAAGCGGCGCATCGCGGCGCGCAGCGCGCCGATGAACTTCACATCGCCCTGAGCGAGAGCAACGCTGGTTGCGAGCTGCGCGTTGATCTTGTTCCGCCCGCAGTGATGGCGCTGAGTCAGCTCGAGGATCGTCAGCCCACAGCACACCCGGAGCAACGCGAGCTCGATCAGATCCCAACCGCAGACCCTACGAGCACGGTGCGGCACGATCCACACTGGATCCTCGCCGCGCATCCGCGCGACGCAATCGCACACTTCGTTCGGCGCGACGAGCGGCCACCGCGGAACACAGCCGTCGGCAATTTGGATGCTGCGGGTGAACCACTGCTTCATCCCCTCGTCCGTCGAGCAAATGGCTTCGTCGAAGCCGACTCGCTCCGGTCGGCTGCTCCGCTCCCTCCGCTCGATCACCCAGTCGCAGTCCTCCGGACGGTCGCTCCGCCACGGGGGGTAAGCCTCCGGAAGGTAGGCGCCCGAGCCGGTGGCAGCCTTGACCTGCTCCTCGACCCAGCCGCGGGCGAGCCAGGGCGGTCCCTTCGGTTTCCGGTAGCGCGCGGCGCTGGAGAACTCGTGGTCCCACGCGCGCGCCACCATGCCGGCGCGCACCGGATTCTGGTCGATGTACCGGCAGGTCCCGATCGTGTCCGTCAGATCCACGACCGGCCGCGACCAGAACCGGCCGCAGAACGCTGCTCCATCGCGTTGACGCCGCAGATTGAATCGCCGCGTGAAGCAGGACTTCAGAAACCGCATCGCGGCACTCAAGTTGCCGTTCGGGCAGCGCAGCAGGAGGTGGAAGTGCGTGGTGAGGATCGTGTACGCCAGGACCTCGATTCCGTACCGGCGGACTGCTCGCGCGACGTAGGCAAGGAAGAGCCTGGCGTCCCGCCGTGTCTCGAAGATCGGGCGGTGTGCCTGGCCGCGATTGCCCACGTGGTGAGTCTGACCACGCTCGTTTCGTCTGGGTTTGCGGGGCATTCCACCGGATCTGTGCCCCGGAGCGCTCGGCGGTACCCGCGCGCGGATAAGAAAAACGTGCGGATGGGAGAGATGGAATCTGACCCCAACTATCCCGATTCGGGAGAGATGGAGTCTGACCCCAACTAGAGCGCGCGGAGCAGCAGGCGGTGTGAGGCCCAGGGTTGGCCGCGGTAGACGATGTCGGGGCCGAACAGCAGGATGCGGCCCTTGCCGAGCGGGATCTCGAGGATGGCCGGTTTGCCGGCGAGGTGGTCGATGCCGAGGGCCCAGCCGCTGGCGAGGATGTCGCTGTCGGCGTAGCGCGCGACGACGCGGACGTGGGCGTGATCGCGCGCGGGATCGAGCGTGAACATCGTGCTGCTGCGCCAGACGGCGACGAGGTCGGGCGGCAGATCGCGACACAGCGCGTGCGCAGGATCGAGGCGGACCCGCACGAGCGAGCCGGGGATGAAGAACTCACTGCGCCGCGCGCGGCGCGGCTCGCCCTCGCCGTCGGCGACCCAGACGCCGGTCCGCACAGGAAGCTCGAACAGCCGCACGGCCGCGTCCACCTGATCGCCGAGTGCGATCAGCGTCCCCCCTTGCTCGACGAACTCGCGAAGGTGCGCGACGCCGGCCTCGCGCGAGATCCGCACGCGCCGCGCCGCCACCGTCGACCAGTCCTCGAAAGGTGGCAACGCCTCCGCCAGCTCGGCCGCCTGCTCGTCGGTCAACCGGTTGCGGCTCGCGCGCTCGAGCGCGCGAGCTGTCCGCCCCGGCCCGCCGACGTTCGGCAGCCCGGCATGGAACAGCAGCGTGTCGAACTGCTCGCGCAGCCCCCCCTGCTCGATCGTCTGCCCGAACACCAGCTGCACCGGCACGCCATGCTCGCGCAGCACCCACTCGGTCCAACCGACCGCCATGTTGCCGCCGTAGACGTCGAACAACCCGACGCGCCGCCCGGCCGGCACGACCGGCGCCGCCGGCTGTGGCACGCGCACGATCTCCGTGACCGGCGCGAACGGCCCTTCGAAGGCATCCAGCATCCGGTCGAACTGCACCCCCATCTGCAGCGCCAGCGTCCACCCGGCGGAGTCGTACGGCGGCACCGGCTGGCCGTCCTTGCCGAGATCATCCGGGTGCCACTGCGGCTCGAACATGTCGAGCAGGTGCGGCCGGAACGCCTGCGCCGCCTGCACTACGAACGACCCAGCTGGATACCGGTGGCCGCCCGCTGCGAACTCCCGCTCGGCCCGCAGCACGTCGATTCCAGTCTTCTGCAACGCCGCCACGAACGCCGCCAGCGCGCGCGGCTCCTGCGCCGCGGTCAACACGTATCCGCGTGGATCACGCCGCGCAGGATCACGGAACACCTCGTCACCCGGCGCCTCGAGCGGCGCCTCCGGCTCCGGGTCGCGCGCCGCACCCGCCTCATCCCCACCACCAGACTCCGCGTCCGCCTCGGCGCCGCCGGCATCCGCCGCGTTGTGCGCCTTGCGCGCCTCCTGCGCCGCCGCGACGAGCCGCGGCGTCACGGTCCAGTGATCCGCGCTCCCCTTCGCGATCGCATTGCGCGCCATGCGCCATGCATTGAACTGCAGCTCCGTCGCGTACCGCGACGCCAGGTCGAGGATCGCGAAGTTCGCGGTCTGCAGATACTCCACCGTGTCGCGCGCGCGCCAGACCTGCGAGCCGACCGGGGTGGGGTAATCCCCGCTCGGCAGCCGCCGGTCCAGCGTCTGCCGCAACGGCACCGGATCGGGACTGCCGAACACCTCGGTCAGGATCCCGATCTGGTTGTGGAAGTACGCCGTCGTGCGCAGCCCGCCGTTCCACCACGTCGAATACGCCGCACCCCCGCGCGAGATCACGCCCGGTTTCCCCTCCCATGCGAACCGCGCGTTCATGTGCGCGGCGACCAGATCGATCCCGCGCACCAGGATCGGATCGAACTGGTAATGGAACGGATCGCGGAACGGCGGCGTGAAGATCACCGTCCCGCGCGGCGCCGACTGATGGTGGTTGTAGACGATCTGCGGATACCAGCGCCGGTACAGCTGCTCCGCGATCGCTTCCGTCTCCGGCTGCGCGACGCGGTAGTGATCCCGGTTGTTGTCGTGCCCGATGTAGCGCTGGTACAGCACCGGCAGCTGTCCGACCCTGCCGATTGCGCGATACCCGCGCGCAACCATCTCCATGCCGTCCGGGTTCGCCGGACAGACCAGCAGCACGACGCGCTCGCGGATCCGCTGCGTCTCCTCGTCGTCGCGCGAGACCATGCGCCACACCAGCTCCAGGATGTTCTGCCCGGCGATCGACTCGGTCGCGTGCAGCCCGCCGTCGACCCAGACGACGGCGCGCCCTTCCGCGGCGAGCGCCTGCGCGGCGGATTCGCTGCCCGCCTCGCCGCGCGCCAGCATCCGCGCGATCTCACGCAAGCGATCCAGCCGGGCCAGGTTCTGCGGCGCACTGATCGTCGCCATGACCATCGGCTGGCCGTACGACGTCGTTCCGATCCGCTCGACGCGGATCCGGTCGGAAGCCGCGGCCAATGCATCCCACCACGCGCGCAGCTGCGTGTAGTCGGCGAGCTTCCCGTCGGCACCGACCTCGTGGCCGAGCTCCTGCTGCGGCCCCGGCAACTGTGCCGGCGCCACCGCGGCGAGCAGCGCCACCAACACGCAACACACCCACCGGTGCGGAACCACCCTCATGGCTCGCTCCAGTCGTAGAAGCCGCGCCCGCTCTTCTTGCCGAGCTTGCCGTCGGCCACCATCTTGCGCATCAGCGCCGGCGCTTCGAACACCGGGCTGTCCAGCTCGCGCCGCAGGTAATCCGCGATCGCCAGCCGCACGTCGAGTCCGACCAGGTCGGTCAACTTCAGCGGACCCATCGGATGCCGGTAGCCGAGCTCCATCGCCTTGTCGATGTCGGCCGCCGACGCGACGCCCGCCTCGAGCATTCGGATCGCCTCCAGCCCGAGTGCGACGCCGAGCCGGCTCGAGGCGAATCCCGGCGAATCGCGCACGACGATCGGCTCCTTGCCGAGCGCGCGCGCATAGCCGACGACCCGCTCGATCGTCGCCTCACTGGTCGTGTGCATGCGCACGACTTCGAGCAGCGGCATCAGCGGCGGCGGATTGAAGAAGTGCATCCCACAGCAGCGTGCCGGCGCGACGACCGCGCCGAAGATCCGCGCCAACGACAGCGACGACGTGTTGGTCGCGAGCACGCAGTCCGGCGCGACGACGGCCGCGACCGCCGCGAATGTCTGCTGCTTCAGCGCGAGATCCTCCGGGATCGCTTCGATCACGAGGTCGGCGCCGCGCGCGGCCGCCGGCAACTCGCGCATCGGCGTGATCGCGGCGAGGACCCGCTCGCGCTCCGCCGGCGCCGTCTTCCCCTTGGCGACACCCTTGTCGAGGAACGCGCGGATCCCATCCATCCCGCGTTGCAGGTACTGCGCCTGCACGTCGAACAGCCGCACGCTGCTGCCGGCCGCCGCGCAGACCTGCGCGATCCCGGCTCCCATCGTGCCGGCACCGAGGACGGCGACGGTCTCGAACTGTGACTGCGTCATGAGCTCTTGCCCTTGCTGCGTTCCAGGAACGCGGTCATGCGCTGCTGCTTGTCGTCGCTGTCGAACAACACCGCCTGCGCGAGACTCTCGAATGCACCGGCCACCGCCTGCTCCGGCCGGCCGAGCGCGTTCAACGCCGACTTCGCCAGCCGCACGGCGAGCGGTCCGTTCTGCGCGATCTCGCCGGCGAGCGCGATGGCCCGCTCGACGACATCCGCATCCGGCACGACCGTGTTGACCAGCCCGATCGCCAGCGCCTCGCGCGCGTCGACCATCCGCCCGGTGTAGATCAGCTCGCGCGCGCGCCCGAGCCCGATCAACCGCGGCAGCCGGTACGTGCCGCCGGCGGCAGGGATGATCCCGAGCCTGACTTCCGGTTGACCGAGCTTCGCCGATTCGCCGGCGACGCGCAGATCGCAGGCGATCGCCAGCTCGCAGCCACCGCCGAGCGCGTAGCCGCGGATCGCCGCGATGACAGGCTGCGGGAACTCCTCGATCTTGCCGAACAGCGCGGAGTTGATCGCCGCCAGCGCCTGCGCTGCGCGGCGTTCGCGCAGCTCGCCGATGTCCGCGCCGGCCGCGAATGCCTTGTCGCCGGCGCCGGTCAACACGACCGCTGCGAGTTCCCTGTTGGCGCGCAGCTCGTCGAACACGACGTGCAGCGCCTGCACCATCGCGAGATCGATCGCGTTGCGCTTCTCCGGCGCGTTCAGCGTGACGAGCGCCACGGCGCCGCGGCGTTCGAGAAGCACCCGTTCGTTGCTGGTCATGGTTCGAGCACGATCTTGCCGAACAGCGCGCGCGACTCCAGCAACCGGTGCGCCTCCGCCACCTGCGCGAGCGGCAGCGTCCGGTCCAACACCGGACGCAGCCGCCCCTGCGCCGCGAGCTCGAGCACGCGCAGCAGGTCCCCCTTGCTGCCCATCGTGTTGCCGAGGATCTCGAGATTCTTGAAGAAGATCGCCCGCAGGTTCAGCGTCACGTCGGCGCCGGTCGTCGCGCCGCAGGTCACCAGACGCCCACCGCGGCGCAGGCACTTCAGGCTGCCCGCGAACGTCGCCTGGCCGACGTGCTCGAACACGACGTGCACCCCTTCGTTGTTGGTCGCGCGGCGCACCGCGGCGACGAAGTCCTGCTGCGTGTAGTCGATCATCAGGTCCGCGCCGAGCGTGCGCGCGCGCTCGCACTTCGCCGCGTTCCCGGCCGTGCCGAGCACGCGCGCGCCGAGCAGCTTCGCGATCTGCACGGCCGCGCTGCCGACGCCGGAGCCGGCCGCGTGCACGAGCACCGTCTCGCCGGCCTGCAGCCGCGCCTTGCGCAGCATCGACCAGGCGGTCTGGAACACGAGCGGCATCGCGGCGGCCTCCGCGAACGACAGGTTCGGCGGCTTCGGCGCGACGTTCGCGCGCGGGACCACGACGTACTCCGCGCAGCAGCCATCGCGCGATTCACCGAGGATCCCGAAGTCCGGCGCGAGCTGGTCCTCGCCGCGGAAGTCGGCCGCGCTGACGCCGCTCGAGACTCCGGGCAGCACCACGACTTCCCCGCCGACCGCGATGTCGCGCACTCCGGCGCCGAGCGCATCGATCGTGCCGGCGCCATCGCTGCTCGGGATCAGCGGCAGCGGGAAGCGGTGACCCGGCACGCCGCGGCGCACCCACAGATCGAGCTGGTTCAGCCCGATCGCACGCAGCGCGACGCGCACCTCGCCCGGCCCCGGCTCCGGCGTCGGGACCTCTTCGAGGCGGAGCTGCTCGAGCCCGCCGTGCTCGCGCACGACGACGGCTCTCATCGGCCGCCGAACTCCGGCTTGCGCTTGCCGAGGAACGCCGCGAGCCCTTCACGTGCATCGGCGCTGGCGAACAGCTTCGCCTGCAGCTCGCGCTCGAGCGTCAGCCCCGCCTCGAGCGGCAGCTCGGCGCCGGTCTGCACGGCGCGCTTGATGTGACCGACCGCCATCGCGGCCTTGCCCGGCGTGCAGAACGAGCGCGCGTATGCGAGCGCCTGCTCGCGGAACCCCGCCGCGTCACCGTCGAGCAGCTTGTTGACGATCCCGAGCTCCTGCGCGCGCTCGAACGTGAAGTTCTCCCCTTCGCACATCAGCTCGATCGCGCGGCTCTTGCCGACCAGCCGCGCGAGCCGCTGCGTCCCGCCGGTCCCGGGCAGCACGCCGAGTGCCACCTCCGGCAGCCCGACCTTGCCGGCGCCGCGCCGCGCGATACGCAGATCGGCTGCGAGCGCCACCTCGAGCCCGCCGCCGACCGTGTGCCCGTTCAACGCCGCGATGACCAGCTTCGGCGTCTGCTCGAGCCTGGAGAGCGTTTCGTTCGCGTGCAGGCAGAACCAGTATTTCCAGTCCGGCTCCCCCCGCTGCAGCATCCCGATGTTGGCGCCGGCGCAGAAGAACTTGTCGCCGTGGCCGGTCAGCAGCAGCACCTGCACGCTGTTGTCGAACCGCGCCGCGAGGGTCGCGCGGTCGAGGTCGAGCATCATCTCGTGGGAGTATGCGTTCGCCGGCGGGTCGTTCAGCGTCAGGACGGCGACCGGGCCTTGCGTGCGGTAGTCGACGAGGGTCGGGCGGGGAGCAGTCATCGGGCGGGGCAGGCTACCCGGTGACTCGATGAACCGGGATGACCGGCGCTCGACTCAATCCCCGAGCAGGAGCCGCCGGCCTGCGCTGAGCGCGAGACCGAGCACCGGACCTCGCGGATCAGCGACGAACGCCTGCGCGTAGACAGCCACACCGCGCAGCGCGGGATCCCAGGGTACCGCGAACGACGTCGTCGCAAAGCCGAACGCGTTCGTCGCAGCGAGCACGGGCAGGATCGGGTCCTTGACGTACAGCGTGCACCCGCCGCCGATCGGGAGACTCTGCGAGCTCGATGCGAGGGCGAACGCGCACGCTGACGAGGGCCGCGCCGAGAGCAGATCCAACACGAAGCGCGGGTTGTCGAAGTACGGCTCGTTCGAACCCAACGCAGGCAGCCCTGCACTACCAGCGCAGGCGGACCCGAAAGATGTCGCTCCCGCCGGAGCTGCGAACCCAAAGGTCCAAGTCATGGTGCCGCTCAGCGCTACCAACTGCCTCCGTCTGGAGTCGTATGCCGCCGCCGGTGCGACCGCGGGGTTCGGCCCCCCGGAGGGACTCACCAGCAGCCAGTTGTTCCCATCCCACTCCCACGTGTCGGATACCGCGTTCCCTCCGTGCAGGACCACGCGCTGCCGGACTGTGTCGTACTCGAGGATGCTCACCCATCGCGAACTCGGGCTCGTGACCGGGAACCGTTGCTGCCAGGAGACGCCATCCCATTCCCACGTGTCACCGAGGTAACCGAACTGCTGAGAACCTCCGAACAGCACCATGCGCTTGCGTCGTGCGTCGTACGCGAGCTGCGTGTGCGCTCTTGGCGGAGGCGAGTTGGTCGGCGAACGCTGGGTCCAGAGGCGGCCATCCCATTCCCAGGTGTCGGCCAACCAGGACGTCCCGACCAGACCGCCAAACAGCACGACGACCTTCCTGTCGGCGTCATATCCCAGGGCGAGACCCGCTCGTGGCGGCGGCGACGATGGTGGCACGTGTTGTGTCCAGTTGGTTCCGTCCCAGCTCCACGTGTCCGCGAACCACGTCTGCTGCAATGAGTCGCATCCGCCCACCATGATGGTGCGATTACGGGCTGCGTCGAATGTCATGCCGAATCCGATGCGTGGCGTCGGACTCGTGCTCGGGAACCGTTCCAACCATTGGCGGCCATCCCACTCCCACAGGTCCCCCACCGGCGTCTGGCCGGTGTAGCAGCCGTACCAGACACCGACAGCGCGCGAGCCGTCGAAGCACATCCCGGTCGAGTACCGCCGAGGAGGCGTCTTCGCGGCCGCTACGCGCTTCCAATCGACTCCGTTCCATTCCCATGCGTCGTAGTGAGCTCCCTGGTCGGGGTAGCCGCCGGTCATGAAGTGCCTGCGGCGAGCCAGGTCGAACGAAGCAGCGTACCCGGCACGTCCAGGCGGCCTCGTCGATGGTGCGAGCTGCGTCCAGTTCGTCCCATCCCATTCCCACGTGTCATCCGCGTAACCGGTAAGTGTGCGGCCACCGAACAGCAGTGTGCGCTGGCGGAATGGGTCATAGGTCAGCGAATGAAACATGCGGGCGGGCGGCGCGTTCGCCGGATTTGCTTGGCGCCAACGGACACCGTTCCACAGCCACGTATCCGCGAAGAATCCACTCGGCACAGACACTCCGCCGAACAACACGGTTTCCCCGCGCGCCGCATCGAAGGCCATCGCGTGTGCGTGCCGAGGCGCCGGGCCTGACGCGGTGGCACGTTGCATCCAGCCTGCCCCATCCCATTCCCAGGTATCCGCATATTCCGCGATCGTCGGATCGTGTCCACCGAACAGCACGACCCGCTGGCGCGCCGTGTCGTACGCCAGGGCGTGGTCGCTGCGACCCGGAGGCTTCTGCGCCGGCGCGCGGAGCACCCACTCACGTCCATCCCATTCCCACGTGTCGTCGAAGCGCGGTCCCCAGGTCGTCTGCGTCCCACCGAACAGCAGCGTGCGACCCCGCGCGACGTCGAAGACGAGCGAGTGTTCGCGCCGGGGTGGCGGACTCGTCACCGGCGCACAGCGAATCCAATCGCCACCGTCCCATTCCCACGTCTCTGCGGCTGACCTTGAGGTCGTTCCGCCGAACACGACCGTTCGTGCACGTTGCGTGTCGTATGCGGCAGTCGTAGCGGGGATCGGGAGCCGCGCTTTGGTCCAAACCGCCTGGGCAGCGACGGGCATGGCCGTACTGATCAGGGTTCCCAGCAGGATCAGCGAGGAACGGCTGCAGGGGACGATCGAGCCGGGACTGTGGGTCATGGCGAGCATGGCTTGCTGGGTGCGAGACGGCGGACCGGCGGATTAGTCCTGCGGCTCGTGGCCGTAACCGCGCGCCGGGACGAACCAGAGTGCCGCCGGTACAGTCGCCGCGTGCCGTGGTGATGACCCGCACCAAGTCGATCCTGCTGCTGTGCACAGCGTTCGCCGCGCTCGCGGTGCTCGGCGCATGGCTCGCGTGGAGGGCCCGGGTTGACGCGCCACAACCAAGCTCGCCTGCCAACGCGCCTCCTGCGCGCGCTACGACCGCTGGTGCATCATCAGCCCACGACCGTCCGCCATCCGCGCTCGCAACCGCGCAGCAGGGCGGTGCAGATCCGGACGAGTCACCGCAGCGCGTCCTCGCCGATCCCGCGCGCGTGCTGCGGCTACGCGCAATCGATCCGGCCGGCAATCCGGTCGCCGGAGTCGAGCTGGCGATCCGGATCGCGCTCTCGGATTCCGAGCGGCGGGCGCGATCCCAGCCAATCAGCCCGCTGCCGCGCCCTCGCCAACCCTGGGTCCCACACGGAAGCGATCACCGCACGGGCGCCGACGGCTCGCTCGAGGTCCCGTTCGAGCGACCGATGTTCTACGAACCGGCTGAACGGTTGGATCTGCCGCGGCCGCTGGTGATCACACCCGTGATCCTCGGCCTCGCAGATCCACCGCGCGTGACCGTGTCGCTCGAGCCGTGGCCGACCGACGAGATCCTCGTCCCGATCCCGGCGACCGGCGCAATCGTGGTGAAGCGCATCGGGGTTCGCGCTGCCGGCGAACAGGTGGAGCTCGAGCTCGCGCAGCGCGGGCGCTCGGCGCCGCGCGACCAACAGGCGCTCGACGCAGCCGGCGAGGCGCGGTTCACGCGCGTGGCGCTCGGCCAGGAATGGCGCGCGAGCCTGAGCATCCGGCGCAGCATCCAGCAGAAGTTCCGCGGGCCGATCCATCCGGGGCAGACCGTGACCTGCATCCTGGATGCGGCGTACGCGCCGCACGAGCTGCGCTTTCTCGCCACCGACGAAGCTCATCGCCCGCTGCGCAACCGCGCGATCGAGCTCTCGCTCGACTTCGACGGGGGAGCGATGGTGCTCACCCAGCGCAGCGATCCCGAAGGCGTGGCAACCGTCCGGATCCACGACGCGCTGCGCCATCGGCTCCTCGAGCGCGTCGGTCTTGCGTGCGAGCTCGCACCGGACGGGCCGTGCGGCGAAGCCACGGTGCAGCTCCACTGCCACGTGCCACCGGGCGTGACGGCGCTCGGCACGGTCGTGCTGGCTGCGCGCCGCGCGCCAGCCCAGCAGCAGCGGTAGGCAACGACTCGGGTGCCGTTCGACCGAAGCGGAGCGAATCCCCGCTGCCGCCGCGCGCAGCGTGCCATCACGTCCAGCACCTCCGCCGCGTAGACTTCTCCGCCCTGTTCCAAGGAGACCCATGATCCGAAACCACAGATCCCTGGCGGCCCTGCTCGCCGGCTCGCTCGCGCTCGGCGCGACGGCCCAGCAGGACCCGCCGAAGCCGGCGACGATCCGCCCGGCGCCGCGCGCAGGGAACGCGGCACCGCCGACGCAGGAGGAGCTGATCGCCAAGCGCGACGAGAAGCTGAAGCTTTCGTTCCTGCAGAAGGCACCGTGGCTGACCGACTACGACGCCGCGCGCGCCGCGGCGAAGAAGTCCGGCAAGCCGATCTTCGTCTACTTCTCCCGCTCGTACGCGCATTGAGGGCCCTGCACGGCGCTCGAGGACGATGCGTTCTCGGACGCCCGGTTCGCCGAGTTCGGCGACCACGCGGTCCTGTTGATGCACCTGACGACGCGGGTCGAAGGGGACCCGCACCAAGGACTGCTGCGCGAGAAGGGTGGCAGCGGATTCCCGTACCTCGTGTTCATGGACGCCGAGGGTGAAGTCCTCGCCAAGCAGGGCGATCGGAGCGTGGATGCGATCTTCGCCAGCGCACGGGCGCTGAAGGATCTGCCTGCGCTGACCGAGCGCGTCGCCGACGGGGATCCGAGGGCGAAGATCGAACTGTTCCTCGCCGAGCTCGCGCTCGGAAGGTTGACATTCGAGCAGGCGACCGCACGTCACGCCGAGCTCGTCAACGTCACCAAGGAGCAGGAAGCGAAGATCCTGCCGCAGCTCGCGACGCTCGAGTACCAGGAACTGATCACCGCGATGCGCGACGCGAGCCAGCGCGCATCGTCGCAGGCGCGCGTCCTCGCGATGTTCAACGAAGGGCGCGTCCCGGGCGGCGTCTATGCGCTCAGCTTCCTCAGCCAGGTCATGGCGGCCGCCGAGCAGGCGCGCGACGCGGACACGTTCGCCAAGGCGTTGGCCCGCTTCGAGGAGCTGACCAAGGACCGCAAGGGAATCGACCGCGCGATCGAGCAGATGCGGCAGCGGCTGCAGAAGTTGCGCGACGGCGGCTAGGCGTTCGCGCCGGGCGACGGCCCGGCCGGCTTGCGAGCCGGCCGGGTCTCACCTACACCTGCCGCCGGTCGTGGAACCGGTCCTGGAACCAGCGCTGACGGCACCGATCAAGAAGGTCTGGATCGAAGAGGGCTGCATCTCCTGCAGCCTCTGCTCGGACTACGCACCGGACGTGTTCCAGGTGACCGGTGGCGAACCGTGCGTGATCCGGCCGGAGGCCGGGGCGCACTTCGCCAGCAAGGACGAGGAGATCCGCGACGCAGTGCGTGATTGCCCGGTCGAGGTCATCAAGCTCGAGGAATCCCGATGAAGCTCGCGCTCGCCCTGCTCGGCTGCCTGCTGCTCGGCACCGCCGCGGATCCGACCCCGGTCGGCTTCACGACGCTGAGCGGGTTCGACTACGTCGAGGGGATGGAGCTGCCGCAGGAGGTGCGCGATCTCGACGGCCTCGAGGTCACGCTCTCCGGTTTCATGCGCCGCGAGGACGGGCTCGAAGGGTCTACGACGATGTTCATGCTGATCGACGACAACTGCGGTTGCACCGGCATCCCGCAGATGAACGAGATCGTCTTCTGCGCGATGGACAACGGCGAGACGACGGAGATCCTGCCCGGCTCGGTCAAGATCACCGGCACGCTGTGGGTCGGCGAGGAGAAGGAGGATGGCGTCGTGATCGGGATCTACGGTCTCGACGTCAAGAAGATCGAGCCGTGACGCGCGGCGGCGCGCTCGCGCTTGTGGTGGCGTTGGCTGTGGTGGCGGCAGCGCCGGCGCAGCAGCCGGCGACGGCGCCGGCGCCGGACGACCTTGGCAAGACGCTGCGCGATGCGATCGGGCACAGCCGTTATGGCGCGCGGCTGGCAGCGGCGCACAAGCTCGCCGCGGCCGGTGACGCCGCGGTCCCGGTGCTGCAGGCACATGTGCAGGCGCACGGTCTCGACGCGATCCCGATGCAGGTCGTCGATGCGCTGGCGACCGCGGACGCCGACGGTCCGGCAGTGCGGACGCTGCTCGCACAGTGGGCCGACGAGCCGTCGTTCTACTGGCGGAGTCTCGCGCTGCGCGGCCTCGTGGAGCGACGTGACGAGAGTTCGCACGCGCGGTTCGTGCGCGCCACCGAGGATCCATCGCACCTGATGCGGATCCAGGGCGGCCGCGGGCTGTGGAACCTGGCGCGCAACGCGGATCGCGAACGCGTGCTGGCGTTGCTCGACGATCCGGATCCGCGCGTGCCGGTGCCGGTCGCCGTGCACCTGCTCGAGCAGGGGGACGAGCGTGGCGTGCCGTTGCTGGAACAGGCGCTCACGTGGCGCGACGAGTTCCTCGGCGATGCCTGGGGTCTGCGCGAGGCACAGGCGGCGCGCAAGGCGTTGGCGAAGGCGTTCCCCGACCGCGAGCTGCCGAAGCTGGAGCCGGCGGCGGCGGAGCGTGGTGCCGCCGGCTGGGTCGGCGGGCTCGAGCTGCGCTCGTGCCGGCACGGCGATCTGTTCCTGCGCTGGACTGAGGCAGGTCACGTGGCAGCGGGGCTCCGGGAGAGCGCGCGCGTCCAGCTCGACGCCGAGGATGCCCGGCTGTTGCTGCAGGAGCTCACACGGTTGCCGGGCAAACCGATCGCGACGCACGGGAACGTCGTCTGCGACTTCCTGCAGGCCAGCGGCCCCGGCATCCGACAGAAGGCGGCGCCCGGGGCGCTGCCGACCGAGCTGACCGACTGGCTCGCGGAGCTGGAAGACGCGCTGTGGCAGGCGCCGGAGCTGCAGGCGGCGCTGCGGCAAAGATTGCCTCAGTTCACGGGCGCGAGCCGATAAACCAACAGCATGTGCGGGATCGTCGCGGTGCTGCGGAGGCGCGCTCGGCGTGCACCGCCGTCGGCAGCAGCGCTGCGCGACCTGCTCGGGCGCGTCGCGCTGCCGGACCCAGGCGCGCCTTCGACCGTGGCACCGGCGCTGGCCGCAGCGGCCGAGCCGCTCGGGGCGCTGGTCGCAGCGCTCGCCGGACCTCCCGGGATCACGACGCTGCTGGCCGAACCGGCGGTCGCGACGCTGCTCGAGCAGTCGGCTGGTGCGATGGCGGAGCGGATCGCGGCGATCGAAGCGACGCTGGACGACAGCGCCGACGATGGCTCGCTCGAAGCGGCGCAGGCAGCGCTGCTGCAGATCAAGGATCGCATCTGGCAGCTCCGCGAAGACCGCCTGCGTCACACACGCGACGTCGAAGCACTGGCTGGCGGTGAGCGGGGGACGGCCGCGATCGAGGCGTTCTCGTCGATCGCGCTGGCGCTCGCGGCACTCGACCGGCTCGAAGTGCGCGGGCGCGATTCGGCCGGACTGCTGGTGTTGGTCGACCGGCCGGGTGAGCTGTCGGCGTCGCCGGAGCTCGCGGCAAGGCTCGGCGACCGGCTGCTGACCGATGGTGCGATCCGCCGCGAGCGGGACCGGCTGGCGTTCATCTACAAGCGCGCCGCCGAGATCGGCGAGCTGGGCGACAACGTGCGCGCGCTGCGGGCGCGGATCACCGGCGACATGCTGCTGCGCCAGGCGCTGCGGGGCGCGCAGGCGGAGGCGCTCGTGCTCGGCCACACGCGCTGGGCGAGTGTCGGGATCATCAGCCTCGCGAATGCGCACCCGCTCGACAGCGTCGAGCTCGAGCGCACCAACCGGCTCGCCTTCGCGGCGCTGAATGGCGACGTCGACAACCATGCCGAGCTCGCGACCGCCGCGCGGCTGCGCGTCGCGCCGGAGATCACGACCGATGCGAAGGTGATCCCGACCCTGCTCGCGCGGCGGCTCGACAGCGGCGAGGAGTGCACCGCGGCGTTCCGCGCGCTGGTCAGCTCGTTCACCGGTTCGATCGCGATCGGCGCGGCGGTCGCCGGCGAGCCGCATCGGCTGTTCCTGGCGCAACGCGGCAGCGGACAGGCGCTGTACATCGGGCTCGCCGAGGATGCGTTCGTGGTCGCGAGCGAGCCGTACGGATTCGTCGCGGCGACCGACCGCTACGTCCGGCTGGACGGCGAGACTCCGGCCGATCCGCGCGCGCCGGAGCAGAGCCGCGGCCAGGTCGTCGTGCTGGACGGCACACGAGCCGGAGAACCGGGCGGCGTCGACCGGATCGCTTACGACGGCACGCCGCTTCGGGTCGGACCGGCGGATCTGCGCACGGCGACGCTGACGACGCGCGACGTCGACCGCGGCGACGCGCCGCACTACCTGCTCAAGGAGATCACCGAGGCACCGCGCTCGTTCCAGCGCACGCTGCGCGGCAGGATCGTGCAGAGCGACGGCATGCTGCGCGTGCGCCTGGGCGAGTCGAGCCTGCCGCAGGAAGTGCGCGCGGCGTTGCGCGACGGCAGCGTGCGGCGCGTGCTGTGGATCGGACAGGGGACGGCGGCCGTGGCCGGGCGTGGCGTCGCCGCGCTGGCGCGGCCGTGGCTCGCTGCAGCCGGCATCGCGGTCGAAGCAGTCCCGGCGACGGAGCTGAGCGGGTTCGGTCTGCAGGAGCAGATGCAGGACACGCTGGTCGTTGCGATCAGCCAGTCCGGGACGACGACCGATACGAACCGGACCGTGGATCTCGTGCGCCGGCGCGGCGCGCGCGTGCTGGCGATCGTGAACCGGCGCGGCAGCGATCTCTGTGACCGCGCGGATGGCGTGCTGTTCACCAGCGACGGGCGCGACGTCGAGATGAGCGTCGCGTCGACGAAGGCGTTCTATGCGCAGATCGCTGCCGGCGCGCTGCTCGGGCTCGCGCTGGCCGAGGCGGCGCTCGGGCGCCCGCCGGATGGGGCGCACGACCTGCTCGCGGCGCTGCGCGCGCTACCGGACCAGATGCGCGCCGTGCTGGCGACGCGCGGCGCGATCGCGCAGGCGGCGGCCGCGGCGACGGCGCGGCGGTCATGGGCGCTGGTCGGCAACGGACGCAACCGCGTCGCCGCCGAGGAGATCCGGATCAAGCTGTCGGAGCTCTGCTATCGCTCGATCGCCTGCGATGCGACCGAGGACAAGAAGCACATCGACCTGTCGACGGAACCCTTGGTGTTGGTCTGTGCGGCCGGGCTCGCGCATGCACAGGCGGAGGACGTGCAGAAGGAGGTGGCGATCTTCCGCGCGCACAAGGCGCTGCCGGTCGTGATCACGGACCTCGAGCCGTCACGGTTCCCGGCGGCGGCCGCGGTGTTGCGCGTGCCACAGGCGCCGCCGGCGCTGGGATTCGTGTTGGCAACGGTGGCAGGGCACCTGTTCGGCTACGAAGCGGCGCGCGCGATCGACGCGCTGGCGCGGCCGCTGCGGGAGATGCGGGCGGCGGTCGAGGCGCTGGCGGAGCGTGGGTTGTCCGGGGCGGAGCTGCTGGCCGCGTTGCCGTCGGCGATCGCAGCGCCGGTCGCGCAGTGGCAGCAGGATCTCGGCGCCAGACGCCACGACGGGCAGCTCGAGGCTTCGACGGCCGTGCGGCTGGCGGCGTTGCTGCGGTATGCGACCGGCGCCGTGCCGATCGAGGCGTATGCAAGGGAGTTCGGGCGCGCGCTGACGCCGGCCGAGCTCGTGCAGGAGCTGACCGACGCGCTGACGCGCGCCGTCGACGAGCTCACGCGGCCGATCGACGCGATCAAGCATCAGGCGAAGACCGTCACCGTCGGGATCTCGCGGTCCGACGAAGAGTGGCTCGCGCGGCCGCTCGTGCAGGCCGTCCTCGCGGCCGGAGCCGCGCGCGAGGCGATCGGCTGGCGCGACCTGCGCGCGCTGGCCGCGCTCGACGACGCCGTCGCCGAAGTGTCCGGATTCACGCGGTACCGGATCGACGGCGAAGAGCCCGCGCGCACGATCGCCGTCGTCGGTCGCGGCGGTATCGGTGCCAAGCTGCGCTCGCGGACCGAAGCGCAGCCCGCGCTGCGCGGCACCAAGCACCTCGTCGCCAGTGAACAGCGCCTGCTCGTCGCGACCGGGCGCAGCGACCAGCGCACGTTCGTCCTAGTGCCGGAGCTGACCGCCGGCCGCACCACCGGCCTCACGCTGCTGCACATCCGCTGCCACGACCGCCTGCCCGCGCCCGTGCTGCGCACCGTCCTCGAGAGCTACCGCGACCGCTACCGCGCTCTTGTCGACTCCGTGCTCGAGACCGAGCCGGCGTTCGACGATTCCCGCCTCGCCGCAATCCCGGTCGTCGACGTATTGACGTCGCCGATCGCCGCGCTCGCGGATCAGTGGCGCTGACCGGTACGCCCGGTCTCTGAGATGCCATCCGTCACTTCGCGCGTGATTTCACGCGCCAACCGGTACGCGCAGTCTCTGAGACTCCGCGTACCGCTTCGCGCGTGTTTTCTCCCGCCAAGTGATGGATGGGGTCTCTGAGACCCCGCGTACCGGTTCGCGTGCGGAAGCGCACGCGAACTGACGGAGTGCATCTCAGAGATGTGGTGTACCGGTGTACCGCTACCGGTACACCGGGTATCAGACACCTACGCGGCGGCTTGGATCAGCGGCGCGACTCGGCGTCGGTCGCGGCGGGAGTGGGTGGTGGCTTGCGCGGGAGCTTCTCGTCGCGCTGCGCCGTGTGCCAGACGAACGATGCGATGATGGTCGCGGCCTGCTTCAGGTCGGCTTCGATCGCGTGGTCCCACAGGTCCATGTTGGAGTGGTGCGTGCGCGGTGAGTAGGCGACCGGGTCCTGGATGAACTGGAAGCCGGGCAGACCGACGGCATCGAACGCGAGGTGGTCGGTGCCGCCGGTGTTGCCGAGCGTCAGGGTGGATGCGTCGAGGTCGTGGAACGGGCGCAGCCAGGCGCGGAAGATCGGCGCGACGGCTTCATTGCCTTGCAGGTACACGCCGCGGATCCGGCCGGTGCCGTTGTCGAGATTGAAGTACCCGGCGAACCGCGCGTGGTCCGGCTTCAGCTCAACCGGCGGCTCGCCGCGCCCGCCCGCCACCGCGAAGTGTTCGGCGACGTAGGCGCGCGAGCCGCGCAACCCCTGCTCTTCGCCGCTCCACAGCGCGAGGCGGATGGTGCGCCGCGGCGCACGCCCGGTCTCGCGCATCAGCTGCGTGAGCAACCGCGTCGCTTCGAGCATGACGGCACTGCCGCAGCCGTTGTCGGTGGTCCCGGTGCCAGAGTGCCACGAGTCGAAGTGCGCGCCGAGCATGACGATCTCTTCGCGCAGCTGCGGATCGCTGCCCGGGATGTCGGCGAGCACGTTGTATTCCATCGGGTCGGCGTCGAAGAACGACGCGCGCAGCTCGAGCGCGATCCGCACCGGCAGGCCCTTCTGCAGGATCCGGCACAGCCGGTTGTAGTGCTCGACCGCGAGCGTGAACTGCGGGATCACGTGACCTACGCCAGGGTCGTACGGCGACGGCCCGCGGCCGCGGCCGGCCCCCGGCGGCGCCGGAACAGTCGCACCGGCGATGAACAGGGTGCCGTAATCCCCTTTGCTGCCGCGGTCGAGGATCGCGAGCGGCTCCTTCTCCCAGACGCGGCTGAGCACTTCGCCACGGCGGCGGAACGCCCCGGACAGATCGCGCGCGCTCGCGGCGGAGCGCCGGCCCGGCAGCTCAGGCTGGCGCTCGCTGCGGCCGTCGGCCAGCGCGAGCAGGCCTTCGGCATCGATGCGCCTGGCCGTCGCGTCGAACGGCTCGCCGACTTCGCGCGGGGACTCGAGCAGCACGATCTTGCCGCGCAGGTCGGTCGCCTCGAGCGTCTGCGCATCCATGTCGCCGACGGCGATGACCTCCGCCTCGACGCGGCCGTCGATCGCGGGCGACCAGGCCTTGGGCCAGGCGAGCACCGGCCAGGGGTTCTCGCCGACGACGTGCATGCTGCAGTGCTCGAGCTTCCAGCCACGGCCGAACGGCCCCCAGGCCTCGAGGCGCGGGTTCGCGAGGTTCCATTCGGTCAGCTTCGCCTGCGCCCACTTCTGCGCGTTGCGCAGGTTCGGCGAACCGGTCAACCGTGGCCCGTAGACATCGGTGATCCAACTGAGCAGCTCCATGACCTGGCTCTGCTCGAGTCCGTGCTTGCGCAGGATCGCGACGGCGGCTTCATCGACCGGCTCGGCAGCTTGCGCCGCGAGCGGGGTGGAACAGGACAACGCGAGCAGACAGATGGCGGATCGGAACGGGCGCATGGGACCTCCTGGATCGACCGCGCAAGGTTAGCGCCGCCGCCCGCCCCGGTGCGCCGCTCTCTATGCTCCGGCGCAATGGCGATCCCGATCCTCGACCTGACCCGCCAACACGCAACGATCGGTCCCGAGCTGGAGACCGCCGCGCTGCGCGTGCTGCGCAGCGGGCGCTTCATCCTCGGGCCAGAGGTCGATGAGCTCGAACGCGAGCTCGCCGACTTCACCGGCGCCGGCTCCTGCGTCGCGCTCTCCTCCGGCACGGATGCGCTGCTGGCGCCGCTGATGGCGCTCGGCGTCGGACCCGGGGACGCAGTGCTGGTCCCGGTCTACTCGTTCTTCGCGACTGCCGGCGTGGTGTCGCGGCTCGGCGCGAAGCCGGTCTTCGTGGATGTCGACCCGGTCTGGAACTGCATCGATCCGCAGGCGGCAGCGCGCGCGATCGAGCGGCAGCCGGAGATCAAGGCGGTGATCCCGGTGCACCTGTACGGCGCCCCGGCGCCGATGGCGGCGCTGCAGACTGCCTGCGCGCCGCGCAGCATCGCGATCGTCGAGGACGCGGCGCAGGCCATCGGCACGCGCATCGGCTCGCAGGTCGCCGGGACGCTCGGCCTGTGCGGCGCGTTCTCGACGTTTCCGACCAAGAACCTCGGCGGCGCCGGCGACGGCGGTTTCCTGACCACGAACGATGCGGAGTTCGGCACGAAGATCCGCCAGCTCCGCAACCACGGGCAGAGCGATCTGTACCGCCACGAGACGGTCGGCGGGAACTTCCGGATGGATGCGCTGCAGGCCGCGATCCTGCGCGTCAAGCTGCCGCACCTGGAGGCCTGGAACGATGCGCGCCGCGCGAACGCGCAGCGCTACCGCGACCTGTTCGCCACCAACGGGCTCAGCGACCTGGTGCGGCTGCCGCAACCCGTCGGCAGCGGCACCCGCGATGCGCACAGCTACCACCAGTTCGTGATCCACATCGAAGGTGGCCGGCGCGACGCCGTACGCGCGCACCTGACTTCGCGCAGCATCGGCTGCGCCGTCTACTACCCGTTGCCGTTCCACCTGCAGCCGTGCTGGCGCGGGCTCGGGTATCGCGAGGGTGCGTTCCCGGTTGCCGAAGCCGCGGCGCAGACGAACCTGGCGCTGCCGATCTATCCGGAGCTGCGTGCCGACGAGCAGCAGCAGGTCGTCGCCGCGATCGCGGAAGCGTTGCTGCGTTGAACTGGCTCGCGCATGTCTGGCTGGCGCGCGGAGACAGCGCGCGGATGGCCGGTGCGCTGCTCGCGGACTTCCTGGAGGGGGGCGACCTGGCACTGCTGCCGGCCGGGATCCGCGCCGGGGTCGCGCATCACCGTGCCGTCGACCGGTTCACCGACGCGCATCCGAGCTTCCAGCGCAGCCGCGCGCGGCTGGCGCAGGTGCTGCGGCTGGGCCGCGGCGTCGCCGTCGACGTGCTGTACGACCACCTGCTCGCGCGGGATTTCGAACGCTGGGCCGGCGAGCCGTTGCAGCCGTTCGCGCGCGCGGCGTATGCCGGGATCGCTGAGCACACATCGCACCTGACACCCGCGCTGCGTGCGCTGCTGCCGCGGATCGCGCACGAGGACTGGTTCTCCAGCTACGCGACGGTCGAGGGGATCCGCGCCGTGCTGCACCGCATGCAGCGCCGGATGCGCCGGCCGCTCCCGCTCGCCGCCGCCGTCGACGCGTTCCAGGCCGACGAGCGGGGCTTCGCGACGGACTTCGCCGCGTTCTTCCACGAACTGGGAGAGATGGAATCTGACCCCAAGTATCCTGAAACGGGACGGTTGGTGTCAGACTCCAACCCTCCTATTCGCGGACGCGGTGCAGCCGGTACAGGCTGAGCGTCTGCTCGACGCGCTGGACCTGGGCAGGATCGCGCCACCACGGATCGTCGACCGAGACGCAGCGGCCGCGCAGCGGGCGACTGCGCTCCGACACGAGGAACAGCGCGAGCTCGGCAGCGTCCTCGGGCGGATGGTTGTGCGCGCGGCCAGGGTGCGGCACGCCGGTGCGACGTTCCTCGGCTTCGATGCCGGCCAACGTCTCGGGACTCCAGACCATCCCCGGCTCGAGGCAGTGGAAGCGGATCCCGGTCTCGTAGTGCTCGGCGGTCAGCTGATCCGTCAGCCGGCAGATCGCGGCCTTCGCGCAGGCATAGGCAGTGATCGTCTCGCCGAGCATCGGGAAGAACCCGCCACCGCCGGTGCACAGCAACACCTCGCCGGCATTCTTCGCGCGCAGCACCGGCAACGTCGCACGCACGGTGTGGAACGCGCCGAACAGGTTCGCTTCGACGGTCGCGCGCCACGCGGCCGGGTCGACCTCATCGATCCGTCCGTAGCCACCCATCCCTCCCGCCAGCGCGGCGACGATGTCGATCGTGCCGTGCCGTGCCAGCGTCTCGGCGGCGAGCGCCTCGCACTGCGCGAGATCCGTCACGTCGGCGACGCAGGCCGACGCCTCGCCGCCCTGCGCGCGGATCGCAGCAACGGTCTCCTCCAACCGGTCGGCGCGCCGCGAAGCGACGACGACGCGCGCGCCTGCGGCCGCGAAGCGTTCGGCCACGGCGCGGCCGATGTTCCAGCCGCCGGCCGTGACGATTGCGACACGGCCGGCGAGCTCGCCGCGCATCAGCCGCCGATCTCGATGCGCCCGCCGATCGGCATCATGATCGGCGGCATCCAGAGCTGCCCCATCGTCGGCACGACGACCGGCTGTGCGTAGACCTCGACACCGCGGAACGCCACGTCACTCGGCACCGGCACGCGCAGCGTCGATCGGTGCATGTAGACACCAGGCAGGAACAGCACGTTGTTGAGGTCGAGATAGAAGCGGAACGGATAGTTCGTCGTCTTCGGCCGCGGATCGCCGAGCCCGAGCAGCCATACGCCGGCCGTACCGTGCTGCAGATCCATCGTCAGGTCGACGTAGCCACCGAGCGGTGGGTTCGACGGGTAGACGACGGAGCTGCCGAGCCAACGGCCCGGTGCCGGGTTGTTGTTGGTCACGCTGCCGCTGATCGGACTGGATGCCAGGAAGCAACCCTCGAGCGTCAGCGCGCCGAGCGTCGAGTTGCCAGCGACCGCACTGCGCACGAGTTCGCACTGCTTCAGCTTCAGCGGCGTCTGGTTGCCGCTCAGCACCGTGACCGGCGTCGACTCGTACAGGTTCCACTCGAACTCCGGCGGCACGCCGTCGTTGTCGATCACGAACGAGCCGTTGCGGTAGCGGTTGTTCTGCTGCCAGATCCGGCGCGTGTTGCGGTTCGCCTGGATCAGCACGTTGCCGTCGAACTCGTTCTCGCTGCCGTGGATGTCGAATCGCGCCGTCGCCGGATGCGTGTAGAACGCGTAGTCGCTCGTCCCCGGCCCGCCGCGGATCAGCAGCTCGTGGTGGTGCACGACCGTGTCGGCGTTCGTCGAGCCCTGGACTTCGAGCGCGTTGTGCGACGCGGTCAGCTCGCCGTGCACGAGCCGCATGAAGAACTGGCTGTCGCTGGTCGACGTGCGCGTGATCTTCACTGCGTCGGTCGCGCCGACGATCGAAAACCGGAACACCTCGAACGTCGTGAACCCGAAGCCGGTGCTCGACACGTTGGCCAGGATCCCGGTCGCGCAACCGTGCATGTAGACGTGCTCGACGATCCCCTGCAGCGTCGCCGAGTTGCCGGCGTCCTCGATCTGGATCCCGACCGGCAGGTCGTGGAAATGGCAGCTCTCGATCTCGACCGGCACCTGCAGCCCGGGGACCGTGCCCGGCACGCGCAGCAGCATCCCGGCCTGCGTCTGCATCCGGAACTCGACGCCATGGAAGTGCGCGCCATGCCCGGGGTGATAGTGGCCGGTCGTGTCGTAGTCGACTCCGACCTTGCCGCCGCGGATCACCAGGTGCCCGACGTGCGCGTGGTTCGTGCGCACGGTCAGCACGACGTCGAACGACTTGCCGTCGATGATCGGCATCGCCTGCGTGTGCCCGCCGACCGCCTCGATGTCGAGATCCTGGTGGCTGTGCGTGACCGTGATGATCGGCGTCAGCAGCTTGCTGAGCGTGATGACCGGCGTCACCATGGAATCGATCTGGATCACCGCCAGCAGCGACCCCGCACCGGTGATCTGCGCCCGCTCGGCGGCCGACAGCTGGTTGATGAACTTGTCGTCGTTGGCGAGCCGGATCGCTTCGTCGAGCGAGAGCTTTCCGTCAGCCAGCGTGCCATGCGAGTCTGGATCGTTGACCTTGGCGGTCAACGTCTGGGCGGGGAGCGCCGCGCCCAGGAGCGCGGCGGCGAGGAGGTATTTCATGACGACTCGGGAGGGGTCCGACAGGGAGGGCAGGACCGGCAGGGATCTTCGTGAGCCGCGATCGGCTTGACAAACCCCGCAGAAGGGTAGATCGGGAGTCTGCGCCGTGCCGTCCCAGATCGTGAAGCACCCCCTGCCGCCGGCCATATGGCCCACACGGGAGGAGGCCGCCCGAGCGCTGTGGTTCCAGCCGGCGCAGCTCGGGCCTCTGACGGTCCGCCGCCGCACCTGGGTTCCCGCGATGGTGCCCTGGCGGGCGACCGAGGACGGGGCGGTGACGCCGGACGTGCTGGACTGGTACCGCCGGTTCGCGGCCGGCCGTCCCGGTGTGCTGGTCGTCGAAGCAACCGGGATCCGCGACATCCCCAGCGGGCCGTTGCTGCGGATCGGGCATGCGCGGTTCGAGCCGGGCCTGCGTGAGCTCGTCGCCGCGGTGCGCGATGCCTCGGCCGGGGAGACGCGGCTGCTGATCCAGATCCTCGACTTCCTGGCGATCAAACGCCGCCCGGAGAAGCAGAAGTTCTTCCAGCGCTTCCTCGCGCTGACCGACCGCCACCGCGCCGCCGCGCCGGGGCTCAGCGATGACGCACTGCGCGCGCACCTCGCGTCGCTCGACGACGACCCGCTCCGCGCGATCCTGACCGCACGGGAGTTCCGCGACTATGCGTTCGGCTACCGCGAGACGGTCGACGACGAGCAGCTGCCATGGATCGCGGAGCTGCCGGCCGTGCTGCCGCCACTGTTCGCAACAGCAGCCGCGCGCGCGCGCCGCGTCGGGTTCGACGGCGTCGAGCTGCACTTCGCGCACGCATACACGATGGCCGGATTCCTGTCCCGGCGTAACGAGCGCCAGGACGGCTACGGCGCCACCGCGCAGGGACGCGTGCGTCTGCCGGTCGAAGCCCTGCGCGCCGTGCGCGCGCACACCGGCCACGACTACTGCGTCGGCATCCGCATGCTCGGCGACGAGGTCATCGACGGCGGCAGCCGCATCGAGGACACCAGCTTCTACGCACTCGAGCTCGCGCGCGCCGGCGCCGACTTCCTGTCGATCAGCAAGGGGGGCAAGTTCGAGGATGCGAAGCAGCCGCACGTCGGCGAAGCGGCGTATCCGTACACCGGCCCGAGCGGGCACGAGTGCATGCCGACCGTGCGCAGCGACGAGCGCGGTCCGTTCGGCCGCAACGTCCCGCTCGCCGCGACGATCCGGCGCACGCTGCGCACCGCAGGCCTCGCGACCCCGGTCGTGACCTCCGGGGGGATCGGGACGTTCGACCTGGCCGAAGGGATCCTGCAGCGGGGTGAGGCGGACTTCGTCGCCGCCGCGCGGCAGTCACTGGCCGATCCGGACTGGTTTCGCAAGGTCGAGCTCGGCCGCGGCGCCGAAGTCCGCCGCTGCATCTACACGAACTACTGCGAAGGCCTCGACCAGCGCCACAAGCAGGTGACCTGCCAGCTGTGGGACCGGCTGCCGGATCCGAGCGGGGCCGTGCCGCGCAGCCACGACGGCAAGCGCCGCCTGCTGCCGCCGCCGTGGGAGCCCGCACCGGAATCGTGAACCACGAAAGTTGAGCCCCCCGACTGCATTGGGCAGCATTCCGCTCCCCGGAGACCCCCCCACATGCAGCTCACCAAGCTCTTCATCCCGTTCCTGTTCTGCCTGCTGCCGCTCACGGCGCAGGACGCGCCCAAGCCGGAGACGATCGCGAATCCGCAGATCGCACTCGCCGACCTGCAAGACCTCGTCAGCCCGCTGACGAAGGCGGAACTGAAACTCGAAGCAGACGCCTGGCAGTCACTCGTCCGCGAGAAGGTGCGCGCGATCGGCCAGGCCGAGATCGCCGCGCGCAAGCTGCAGGGTGAGGAACGCGATCAACTCCTCGAGTCGGTCGCGACGCTGCGGGACGAACGCACCAAGCTCGCCGACCGCGCGCAGGTCGTGCTGACCGAATGGATCGTCAAGGGTGGCGATGCGAAGGAGCACGAGACCTATCTCGCCGCGACGTCCGGCATGCGCCTGAAGGCCGACGACGCCTCCGGCGCCTGGGCCGCGATCCTCGGCTGGGCGAAGTCCGACGAAGGCGGCCTGCGCGTCGCACGCAACGTCGGCTGGTTCCTGGTGACGCTGCTCGCCTTCGCGATCCTCGGCCGGGTCCTCGGCGGGATCACGCGCCGCGCCGTGACCAGGTTCCGCGGCGCCAGCGAGCTGCTGCGCGACTTCCTCGCCAACGTCGTGCGCAAGATCACGGTCCTGATCGGCATCGTCGTCGCGCTGTCGATGCTCGAGGTCAACATCGGACCGCTGGTCGCCGGGATCGGCGCGCTCGGCTTCATCGTCGGCTTCGCAGTGCAGGGCACGCTGTCGAACTTCGCCGCCGGGATCATGATCCTGCTGTATCGACCCTACGACATCGGCGACACCGTGACCGTCGCCGGCGTCACCGGGCACGTGCAGTCGATGACACTCGTGTCGACGTCGATCAAGACGGAGGCTGAGAACGTCACGATCCCGAACAACTCGATCTGGGGCGGCGTCATCAAGACGTCCGGCGCGAAGCGCGTGGGCTGACGGCCGGCGGAACGCAGCCGGGTTTGCGGGGACCGCGCGCTGGCGCCAGCATGGCGCGATGAGCACGCCTCGCGTCGCCGCCCACGAGATCGAATCCCTGCTCTTGCACCGCTGGTCGCCGCGCGCGATGAGCGGCGAGGAGCTCACCGAGACCGAGCTGCGCCGGTTGTTCGAGGCGGCGCGCTGGGCGCCGTCCTGTTTCAACGAGCAGCCGTGGCGGTTCGTGTACGCACGCCGCGGCACGGCGCACTGGGAGCGGTGCTTCGGGCTGCTGGTCGAGTCGAACCAGACCTGGTGCGCGCGTGGCGCCGTGCTGCTGGTCGTCATCGGCAAGCGCGACTTCACGCGCAACGGCAAGCCCAACCGGACGGCGCAGTACGACGTCGGCGCTGCCTGGGAGAACCTGGCGCTGCAAGGGAGCGCGATGGGGCTCGTCGTGCACGGGATGGCCGGGTTCGACTACGACCGCGCGCGCACGGAGCTCGCTGTGCCGGACGATCACGACGTGCTGGCGATGGCGGTCGTCGGCCGGCCCGGCGATCCGGCAGAGCTGCCGGAGAAGCTGCGCGCCCGCGAGCAGCCGAGCGACCGGCGTCCGCTCGACGAGTTCGTCTACGAGGGGAGGTTCGGCGCTGCGGGCACACGCAGCGACGCGAACTCGAGCCCATGACGCGCGAGGTACTTGCGCAGCCGGTCCGCGTCGTTCGAGCTGGCGCGCCGGCCGAGCGACGCCGCGAACAGCTCGCGACCGGCAGCCGACAGCGAGGGCGCTGCCTGGCACGTGCGCACGACTTCGGCGAGCTGCACGCGCTCGAACCGGTCCAGGTCAGCCAGGGCTGACGGCGCGAGCACGCGCGCGAGCAGCGCATCGTCGGCGCTGCGCCGGTCGACAGGAGCCGCACTTGCGCTCCAGTCGGCCACCAGGCGCTCCGTCTCCTCCTGGACATCGTCGACCGTGATCCGCCCGCCGCGCGCCAGCGTGCACAGCCGCGTGATGCTGCCGCTCAGGTCGCGGAAGTTCGCGCGCCAGGCTGCCGCAGCAGAGTGGGCGAACTCGAGATACTGCGCGCGCGCCTGCGCGTTGAACCGCGCGCTCTGCCCGGTCCGGTCGCGGTGCCGCGCGAGCTCGTAGTCGAGGTTCGGCTCGAGGTCCTCGAGCCGCTCGCGCAGCCCCGGCAGACGGAACGTCCACAGCTTGATCCGCGCCAGCAGATCCTCGCGGAACCGTCCCTCGGCGACGGCGCGCGCGAGATCGCGGTTCGTGCCGGCCAGGAGCTGGAAGTCGGAGCCGGTCTCGACATCCGCGCCGAGCGGCAGGAAGCGCTTGTCTTCGAGCGCGCGCAGCAACATCGCCTGTTCGTCGAGCCCGAGCTCGCCGATCTCGTCGAGGAACAGCGTGCCGCGGTCGGCGGCGCGTAGCAGCCCCGGTCGGTCCGCGGCGGCGCCCGTGAACGCGCCCTTGACGTGCCCGAACAACGTCGAGTGCGCCGCGTCGCCGCGCAGCGTCGCGCAGTTGACCTCGACGAACGGACCGGCCAGCAGGTGGCGGTGCTTGCGCAGGTCGTGGATCCGGCGCGCGAGCTGCGACTTGCCGGCGCCGGTCGGACCGACGAGCAGGATCGGGGCCGCCGGGCCGAGCGCGACCCGCTCGATCTGCTGGATCAGCCTGTTGAAGCTCTCGCTGCGTGTCGCGATGCCGGACTTCAGCAGCTCCGCGCCGACCGCCTGCTCCTCGGCGAAGCGCTGCGCCAGCCGGTCGTAGCGCGACAGGTCCAGGTCGATGATCTGGTAGCGCCCGTGCGGCGCGTCGCGCTGCGGCGGCGAGGTCTGCAGCAGCCGCGCCGGCAGGCGCCGGGTCTCGGCCAGCAGGAACAGACAGATCTGCAGCACATGCGTGCCGGTCGTCAGGTGCACCAGGTAGTCCTCGTGCTCCGGGTCGAAGCGGAACTGTTCGCAGAACCGCCACAGCGCCGCGAAGACCTCCTCGAAGTCCCACGGGTCGCGCAGCGCCAGCTCGTGCGTCTCGACGACGGTCTCCGGCGAGACCGAAGCGATGTCGGCGACGATCTGCTCGGTCAGCGCGTCGAAGCGCCGCTCGGTCAGCAGCACGAAGCGGGTCACCAGCAGGTCCTCCTGCTGGAACAGCGAGACGGTCGGTCGCCAGTGGCTCCAACGGTCGCTGCCACGCGCGCGGTCGAGTTGGGTGCCCAGGCAGCCGAGGACCGTCAGGCCGGGGGTCATATCTGGACAGATAGCAGGTGATCCCAGGAGATAGAAGCCGGAGCCTGGAGAGGCTGCTCCAATTGGCTGTTGATGCTCCGTAAACATTTCCACTGCAACAACTTGTGTCGAGACAGCCCCTCACCACCCCGCGCGGCACCAGTTCTGCCTAGTCTCCTCGCACGATGAGCCAGCACGAGCAGTTCGACAGCGCAGGTGTCCCGATCAAGGCCTGGGTCCGTGGCGTTCCGGTCGAGCCGGAGGCGCTCGCGCAGCTTCGCAACGTGGCCCGACTGCCGTTCGTGTGGCGCTGGGTCGCCGCAATGCCGGACGTGCACTGGGGCATCGGCGCGACGGTCGGCAGTGTGATCCCCACCCACCGCGCGATCGTGCCGGCAGCGGTCGGGGTCGACATCGGCTGCGGCATGATGGCGGTCCGCACGTCGCTGCGGGCCGGCGACCTGCCGGACAGCCTGCGCGCGATCCGCACCCGAATCGAACAGGCGGTCCCGCACGGCCGGACCCACCACGGCGGCCGCGGCGACCGCGGCGCCTGGCACGAGCCGCCGCCCGAGGCCACGGCAGCCTGGGGTGAGCTCGCCTCCGGCTGGCAGCAGATCGTCGAGCAGTTTCCCAAGCTCGAGCGCGGCGCGACGGCGGAGCACCTCGGCACGCTCGGCACCGGCAACCACTTCATCGAGCTCTGCGTCGACGAAGCCGACACCGTGTGGGTCATGCTGCACTCCGGCTCGCGCGGCGTGGGCAACCGGATCGGCCGTCACTTCATCGAGCAGGCAAAGCGCGAGATGGCAGACCGCCTCGGCGAGCTGCCGGACCGCGATCTGGCATGGTTCGACGAAGGCGCGCCGTCGTTCGATGCCTACGTGCACGCCGTCGACTGGGCGCAGCGCTACGCGCGGCTCAACCGCGTGCTGATGATGCAGGCCGTGCTGGAAGCCCTCGCGAGCGGCGACGACCTGCCACCGTTCGCGGCCGGCGACGTCGCGGTCAACTGCCACCACAACTACGTGCAGCGCGAGACGCACTTCGGCACCGACGTGTTCGTCACGCGCAAGGGTGCGGTGCGCGCCGGCGCCGGCGAGCTCGGGATCATCCCGGGCTCGATGGGCGCCCGCAGCTACATCGTGCGCGGCAAGGGCAACCCGGACAGCTTCATGTCCTGCAGCCACGGCGCCGGGCGCGCGATGTCGCGTGGCGAGGCGAAGCGCCGCT
Source organism: uncultured candidatus Brocadiaceae bacterium (assembly GCA_964483245.1). Classification (GTDB taxonomy): domain Bacteria; phylum Planctomycetota; class UBA1135; order UBA1135; family UBA2386; genus CAZABP01. The sequence continues at coordinate 91,458 of CAZABP010000008.1, forward strand.
TCACGCTCGAGGATCACGCCGCGGCGACCGCGACCGTCGAGTGCCGCAAGGATGCCGACGTCATCGACGAGACGCCGATGGCCTACAAGGACATCGACGCCGTCATGGCCGCGCAGGCGGACCTGGTCGACGTCGTGCACACGTTGCGTCAGGTCGTCTGCGTGAAGGGTTGACCGTGGCACGCCTGCTCGAGCTCGACGGCGCCGCCGGCGAAGGCGGCGGCCAGATCCTGCGCAGCGCGCTCGGCCTGTCGCTGGTGACGGGGCAGCCGTTCCGGATCCGCCGGATCCGTGCCGGCCGCGCCAGGCCCGGCCTGCTGCGCCAGCACCTGACGGCGGTGCACGCGGCGGCCACGATCGGCAATGCGACCGTGCATGGCGCGGGAATCGGCGCAACCGAGCTGGAGTTCCGGCCCGGTCGCGTCGTGCCCGGCAGCTACGAGTTCGCGATCGGCGGCGCCGGCAGCACGCTGCTCGTGTTGCAGGCGGTCCTGCCGGCGCTGCTGTGCGCCGACCGGCCGAGCGAACTGACGCTGCGTGGCGGCACGCACAACCCTTCGGCACCGCCGTTCGACTTCTTCGCGCAGGCGTTCGTGCCAGTGCTGCGCAAGCTCGGCGTGACGGTCGAGCTGACGCTCGGTCGTGCCGGCTTCCACCCCGCCGGTGGCGGCGAGCTGCGCGCGCGCATCCTGCCGGCACCGCGGCTCGAGCCGTGCGAGCTGCTGCAGCGGATCGCCCCGGAGCCGCCGCGCGCACGCGTGCTGCTCGCGCAACTCGAGCGCAGCATCGCCGAGCGCGAGCTCGCGGTGATCATGGGCCGGCTGCAGATACCGGCGGAACGCACGGCGATCTCCGAGCTGGAGTCGCTCGGACCGGGCAACGCGGTGCTGATCGAACTCCCCTCGGCCGAGCTCTGCGAACTGACTGTCGGGTTTGGAACGCGCGGCGAACGGGCCGAGCGGGTCGCTGCGATCGCCTGCGAGCAGGCCGAAGCGCTGCTCACGAGCGGCGTCCCGGTCGGACCGCACCTCGCGGACCAGTTGTTGATCCCGCTGGCGATGGCCGGCGGCGGACGCTTCCGCACGCTGGCACCGACGACCCACCTGCTGACGAATCTCGATCTGGTGATGCGCTTCCTGCCGGTCACGATCACGGCGACGCAGGAACCGCAGGACGCCGGGGGTTGGTGCGTCGAGATCGCGTGAAGCTCCGCCTTCCATCGCCGCGGGCGGCGCCTACTGTCGCGCCCGCCGATGGAAACCCTGCAGTTCCGCAAGCTGCTCTGTGCCAACCGCGGCGAAATCGCGATCCGGGTGTTCCGCGCGGCGACCGAGCTCGGGCTGCAGACGGTCGCGATCTACAGCGAACAGGACCGCACGCACCAGCACCGCTACAAGGCGGACGAGGCGTATCTGATCGGCCGCGGCCGCGCTCCGATCCAGGCGTATCTGGGGATCGAAGAGATCCTCGACGTCGCCGAGCACGCGCACGTCGACGCGATCCATCCCGGGTACGGGTTCCTGTCGGAGAACGCCGACTTCGCCGAGGCCTGCCAGCGGCGCAAGATCGTGTTCATCGGGCCGAGCCCGGAAACGGTGCGCAAGCTCGGGGACAAGGTGAAGGCACGCACGGTTGCCGAGACCGCCGGGGTCCCGGTCGTGCCCGGCATGACGCTCGATCCGAGCGAGCCTCGCGACCTCGAGCGCGCGCGCGCGTTCGTCGCCGAGCACGCGCCGATCCTGGTCAAGGCAGCGCATGGCGGCGGCGGCCGCGGCATGCGGGTCGTCCGGCGTGTGCAGGAGCTCGACGAGGCGCTGGCGCAGGCGAGCTCGGAGGCGCTGGCCGCGTTCGGCAATGGCGACGTGTTCCTCGAGAAGTACCTCGAGCGCGTGCGCCATCTCGAGGTGCAGATCCTCGGCGACCTCGGCGGCGACCTGGTGCACCTGCACGAACGCGACTGCTCGGTGCAGCGCCGCTACCAGAAGGTCATCGAGGTCGCGCCGGCCCCGAACCTGCCGGACGCCGTGCGCGAGCGGCTGCACCAGGACGCGTTGAAGATCGGCCGCGCCGTCGGCTACGCCAATGCCGGCACGGTCGAGTTCCTCGTCGACGGTGACCAGCACTACTTCATCGAGGTCAACCCGCGGCTGCAGGTCGAGCACACGGTCACCGAGCAGGTGACGTCGATCGACCTGGTGCAGACGCAGATCCTGATCGCCGCCGGCCACGCGCTGGCGTCCGAACCGATCGGGATCTTCGGCCAGGATTCGATCCGCGTGCGCGGCAGCGCGATCCAGTGCCGCGTCACGACCGAGGATCCGGCCAACGGCTTCCTGCCGGACACCGGCCGGATCCTCGCGTTCCGCTCGGCCGCCGGCTTCGGGATCCGGCTCGACACCGGCAACGGCTACGCCGGCGCCGAGATCACGCCGCACTACGACTCGTTGCTGACCAAGGTCACTGCCTACGCGCCGACGCTCGAGCGCGCGGCGCGCAAGGCGCTGCGCGCGCTGCGTGAGTTCCGGATCCGCGGGATCAAGACGAACCTGCAGTTCCTCGAGAACGTGCTGCAGCACGAGGTCTTCCTGGCCGGCCAGACCTGGACGCGGTTCATCGACGAGACACCGGCGCTGCTGCAGTTCCGCCGCCGCCGTGACCGCGCCACCAAGCTGCTGCGCTACCTCGCCGATGTCATCGTCAACGGCCATCCAACGATCACGCGCGACAAGCGGCTGCTGCCACAATCGCTGCCGCAGGCGGTCGTCCCGGTCGTGCCCGAGAGCGCGCCACCTTCCGGCACCGTGCAGCTGCTCGACCGCGAGGGACCGGAGGGGCTCGCACGTTGGGTGTTGGCGCAGGGGCGCCCGCTGCTGTGTGACACGACGATGCGTGACGCGCACCAGAGCCTGCTCGCGACACGCGTGCGCACCGATGACCTGCTGCGGATCGCGCACGCGACGGCGCACCTGGCGCCGAACCTGTTCAGCGTCGAGACCTGGGGCGGTGCCACGTTCGACGTCGCGTACCGGTTCTTGAACGAGGACCCGTGGGACCGGCTGCGCGCGCTCAAGCGCCGGATGCCGAACCTGCTGCAGCAGATGCTGCTGCGCGGCGCGAACGCGGTCGGCTACACGAGCTACCCGGACAACGTCGTCGAGGCGTTCGTCGAGGAGGCGGCGCTGGCCGGCGTCGACGTGTTCCGCGTGTTCGACAGCCTGAACGACTTCGACGGGATGCGCGTCGCCTGCGAGCGCGTGCGTACGACCGGCAAGGTGCTCGAGATCGCGATCTGCTACACCGGCGACGTCGCCAACCCCGACCGCAAGAAGTACTCCCTCGACTACTACGCCGACCTCGCGCGCCGCGCCGTCGACATGGGCACGCACGTGCTGTGCATCAAGGACATGGCCGGCCTGCTGCGCCCGACCGCGGCGACGCTGCTGATCGAGCGGCTGCGCGCGACGGTCGGCGTGCCGATCCACCTGCACACGCACGACACCAGCGGCAACGGCGTCGCAACGCTGGTGCAGGCGGTCATGGCCGGCGTCCACATCGTCGACGTCGCGCTGGCGCCGATGGCCGGCCTGACCAGCCAGCCGAGCATGAACGCGCTGGTCGCGGCGCTGCACGGGACGCCGTACGAGCTCGGCCTGCGCAACCGCCCGTTGCAGCCGCTGTGCGACTACTGGGAGACGGTGCGCGACTTCTATCTGCCGTTCGAGTCCGGGCTGCACAGCAACACGTCGGAGGTCTACTTCCACGAGATCCCGGGCGGGCAGTACAGCAACCTGCGCCCGCAGGTCGCGTCGCTCGGCCTGCTCGAGCGCTGGAACGACGTCAAGACGGCGTTCGCGACCGTCAACCAGCTCGTCGGCGACATTCCGAAGGTCACGCCGAGCAGCAAGATGGTCGGCGACTTCTCGCTGTTCCTGGTGCAGAACGACCTGCTCGGCCGCGGCGAGGATTTCGCCGCGATCGTCGCCGCGACGCGGGAGAAGCTGCTGACCCGCGCGCCGCGGCTCGACTTCCCGGAATCGGTCGTCACGTACTTCCAAGGACATCTCGGCACGCCGCCCGGCGGCTACCCGGAGGAGCTGCGCGCTGCAGTGTTGAAGGGACTGCCGAGGCTGCACGGGCGGCCGGGCGGGGAGCTGCCGCCGCTCGATCTCGACGCCCTCGGGCGCAAGCTGCAGCAGAAGCACGGCCGTCGGTTCCAGCCGCACGAGATCGTCAGCGCGGCGCTGTATCCGCGCGTGCTCGACGAGTTCTTCCAGTTCCAGGAGCGGCACGGCGACGTGTCGGTCCTCGACACGCCGAGCTACTTCTATGGCATGGAGCTCGGCCAGGAGATCCAGGTCGATCTGGAGCCGGGCAAGACGCTCGTGATCTCGCTGACCGCAGTCGGCGAACCGCGCGAGGACGGCACGCGCGTCGTGTTCTTCGAGCTGAACGGGCAGGGTCGTCAGGTCGCCGTGCGCGACCGCGCACTCGCCGCCCCGGAGTCGGCGCGCCGCAAGGCGGATCCGGGCGATCCGGACCAGGTCGGAGCACCGATGCCCGGGACGGTCATCGCGATCCATGTCGCTACCGGCGACGCGGTCGCCGAGGGCGATCCGCTGGTGACGCTGGAGGCGATGAAGATGGAGACCGTGCTGCGTTCACCGCGCGGCGGCAAGCTGCGCGAGCTGCTGCCACGGCTGAAGGAGCAGGTGCAGGCGGAGGACCTGGTCGCCGTGATCGGGGACTGAGAGGCTGTTCCCAAATCCCCGCTGCGTTCGGCCGGCTGCGGCGGCCGCCGGACTGCGTCGCGCCTCCTCGACGTATCTCCTGGATAGGCCTGCGTCGGCGCTCCTTGCCGGCGACCGCCTCGCTCGGCCTCGGCGCGACGCGGGGATTTGGGAACAGCCTCTGAGCGCGCGCGGCGCGGCTGCGCGTCACCGCACCGAGCTCTTCTCCCACTCGACGCGGATCAGCTCGTCTTCGACCGACAGCCGGCGGCCGCGTGAGTTCTCGAACCGGCTCGCCCACGCCGCCTGTGACAGCTTGAACCGCATGCGCGCGTCGTCGTCACGGCTCACGCGCGTGCGCTCGAACCGCTCCAGTTGCTGTAGCAGCGCGACCTTCTGCTCGAGCGGGACCTCCGGATCGGCCGTCGCGACGATCCGCTCGGCGATCGCCTGGTCCCCGTGCAATCCGTCCGGCGGCTGCGCCGCGCCGCGCGTCGGATCGGTCGGGAACATCTGCAGCAGCCGCAGATACGTCCACAGCAGCGTGTCCTTGACCTGCCGCTCGGTATCGCGCGCCGCACTGCCGACGCCGAGCGCCGGCTGCGGCAACCAGTGCGGCATGAAGTGGTGCCCGAGCGCGTAATCGACGAACACACCGCCCGCTTCGACGCCCTGCTTGTATTGGCGGTAGTCATCCGGCGCATCGAGTGGCACCTCCCAGCCGGGCAGGAAGTAGCCCTCGCGCTTGCGCAGCTCGTCGACCAACGTGAACCGCTCCGAGCGCATGAAGATCTGCTGCTGTTGCCGGTTCACGAAACCCTGCAGCGTGCGCCACTCCATCGGCCAGTCGGTCGTCGAACCGATGTTCAGCTCCAGTTCGTCACGCCCGGTGCCGAGGTCGTGGTGCGCAAAGTAGCCGTGGTGCGTGTGCGCGGTCACCAGCAGCGCGAGCCTGTACTCGCGCCACAGCCAGCCGACGCTCGAGCGCGTGCGCGGCGCGAACGCATCGAACGGATGGTGGCAGGCGATGCTGATCGCGCCGAGGCGCTGCTCCGCCCGATCGCGCACGATCCACTCGCGCAGCTGGCGCAACTGGTTCGGCAGCATCTCCCCGTGCGAGCCGCAGTTCAGCGCGATCGGGAACGTGCGCCAGCCGTTCGGCATCAGGATCGGCCGCCGCTGGTACTGGCACGAGTCCATCAGGATCAGCGTCGACGAGGGCGTCGCCGGATCCTGGTCCCCGGACGTGTCGACCTGCTGCAGCAGGTACGAGCGCCACGGCCGCTCGAGGTCGATCTCCCACGCGATCCGACGCAGGAAGCCGGGCGCACCGGAGGGGATCTCCCACTCGAACTCTGCCGGCAGCGCCTCCGCCAACGTGGCGCGCGGCTCGTGCCGCCGTGCCGCCAGTCCGAGCTCCTGCGCCAGTGCCGCGAAGCCGGGGTCCTGCTGCGCCAACAGCGCCGCGACGTAGAGCCGGATGAACTGGTGCTTGCGCAGCGGCGCGCTCGCGCCGTGGCACGCGTCGTCCCAGTTCTGCGGGCTCTCCGGGTCGTAGACGCCGAAGTAGAAGAAGTCGTGGTTCCCCGGCGCCATGACCCACGGGCGCTCGGTCTGCTGCATGACGTCGAGGAACGCATCCAGCTCGCCGATGCAGGCGAGATCGAGCGCGTCGCCCAGGTGCACGATCGCGTCGGTGCCGGTGCTCCCTTCGCGCAGGATCCACCGCACGACGTCGGCAGCGAACAGGTCGAGCTGCGGTGGCCGGATCGCAGTGCCGACCAGCGCCTTGGTCGACAGATTCCGCTCCGGCAGCGGCTCGGAGTACAGGTTGTGGAACTGGCAGTCGGAGATCAGCAGGATCTTCTTCGACTGCTGCCAGCCGTCGCCGTTCAGCTCGAACTTCTCCCACGCCGGCTGGAAGCGCGGGTGCAGGTCGTCGACGACGCAGCCGGAGAGACTGCATGCGGCGAGCAGCAGCGCACGGCACCAGGATCGCTGCATCACCATCGCCCGTCGTCTCCCGCGATGTCGAGCGTGAACAGTCCGAGCAGGAAGTCGAGCAGCTCGCCCGGGCTGTAACCGACGTCGATGTAGATGCCGAGCGCGATCTCGCCGCCGATGTCGAACACGTGGATCTGCTCGTAGCGGTGCTCGCGCATCGCATCCGGCCGCCAGATCCACAGCTCGTCGACGAACTCCTCGCCGGTATCCGGCACGTTCCACGCGTAGTCGACCGGCGTCGCGTCGACCCACGAGAAGATCGCCGGCAGCACCGCGACCGACCAGCGGCCGCTGTAGTAGGCACCGCGCTGGTAATCGAGCGCCGTCACGTGCGACGTGACGACGATCTCGGCCTGGTCGGCGTCGGCGCGGAAATCACGCGTGTTGAAGAACAGCGGGTCGCCGTAGCGCCAGCCGAGCGCGGCACCGCGCGGTTTGACGCCGATCATCAGCCCGGTGTCCCACAGGCCGAGATTGCTCCCGCGCACGCCGATGACCGAGCCGGCGCCGACCACGAGCCGGTATTGGTCGGTGAAATCGAGCGCGCGGTCCTTCAGGTACTGGCAGGACGTGGCGCCGAGCACCAGCAACGCCGCGAGTCCGCCGCCCGCCCGACGAAGTCGAATCCCGAGCACGGCGGGATCATGCGGGGCCTGCGCGGGACGAGGAATCGAAAACTGCGGGCGTGGCGCGCGCGCCCCGGAATAGACCGACCCGCTCCGCGTCCGAGCCGGCCGGAGACACCGCCATGAAGACCACGACGACGACCACGTTGCTGTTGCTCGGATGCCTCGGTCTCGCACCGCAGGATCCGAAACCGGAGCCCGTCTTTGCGATCGACGCCGGCACGCACGATCTGCGCGAGCTGATCGATCGCGCCGCGCGCTTCCTCGGCCGCAACTACATGACCTCGGACGTAGAGATGCAGGCTGCGGGCGGCACGCAGATCACGCTGCAGAATCCGATCCGGCTCGACCGCGAGGGCTGCGCCGAGGTGCTGAGCCAGTTCGCGTACCAGCGCGGCTTCGCGATCGTCCCGATCGATCAGGAACGCGGACTGTGGGAGTGCATCAACATGCAGGGACCACGCCGCGGCGAGGTCCAGAACCGCGCGATCTTCGTGCGGCCGGACGAGCTCGCGAAGTACGCGAAGCTCCGCGTGCCGGTGACGGTGACGGTGCCGCTGACACACGTGAATGCAACGCACGCGGCGAACTCGCTGCGTCCGTTCTTCATGAGTGGCAACAACCCGATGGCCCCGCTGACGATCGGCACCGCCGGAAACGCTCGCGCCCTGCTGATCACCGGCTTCGCCGACCAGGTCGCGCAGGCGGCCGAGATGCTCGCGCGCGTCGACCAGCCGCCGCCCGAGGGAGCCGTCGACGCGACGGCCCCGGACTGGGCCCAGTCGGTCGAGCAGCGCCTGGGCCAGTTGGCATCGCGTGTGGGAGCACTCGAGGCGAAACAGAAGGAGCGCTGAGCCGGCTCGAGCGCGTCGCAGGGGGGGCAGGGGGAGCCCTGGGGTGAGGGCAAGGGGTCTTGGTGACAGCAGCACGGCCGGGCCTAGGTTCCGGCCGTTTCCTGTTCCCTTTCCCCCACCTCACAACTTCCATGCGAATCACCTGCCTTTCGGCCCTGCTCCTGGCGAGCAGCCTGGCCGCTCAGTCGTACTACGTGTCGCCGACCGAGTTCACCAACTACCGCGGCACGTCCAACAACACGTTCCCGTTCAACTACGCCGCCGGGCGTTATCAGCAGATCCATGGCGACATGAAGGGTTCGCCAAAGGTCCTGCAGGCCATGACCTTCCGGCGCTCGCAGTTCTCGACGCCGGCCCGCTCGATCCTGCTGACGATCAACCTCGGTGACAGCAGCTACGCCGCACGTTCCGCGACGTTCGCCAGCAACTTCACTGGCACACCGGTCAACGTGCTGCCGCAGACGACAGTCAACTTCCCCGACTGGACGACGTCGAGCGGCCTCGTTCCCGAACCGTGGACGACGCTGATCCCGTTCACGACGCCGTTCCCGTACACGGGTGTCAACGACCTGTGCTGGGAGTTCCTGGTCGATGGTAACTCGACCACGTCGTCGCGTCCGACCGACGCATACGGCAGCTCGACGACGATGTACGCAGCACTCGCGCCGCTCGGCACGGGCTGCATCGTCGGCACCAACACGCTGCCGATGACGCAGACGATGAACGTCACGGTCAGCTCGTCGACGACGAACCTGAGCTTCGGTGGTTCGATCGCGCGGGGTCCTGCCAGCGCCGCGGCGGTCATGATGGTCGGCATCGTCAACCTGGATCTCACGATCCCGGGCCTGTGCGAGAAGCTGTTCCCGTTCACGGTCTGGTCGTTCAACATCAACCTGTCGACGTCCGGATCCGGCAGCATGACGACGCTCTCGACGCCGCACAACGCAGCGTGGGCCGGCGCGCAGGTCTTCTCGCAGACCGCCGCACTCGACGCCAACCAGCCGGGCCTGCCGGTCGCGCTCAGCAACGGCACCGCAGTCACGTTGCCACCGTTCCCGCCGGCGCCGATCGACGTCTGCCGCATCTACTCGAGCGGTTCGAGCTCCGCGACCTCCGGCTCGCTCGGCTCGAACTACGGCCTGATCGTGCGCTGGACGCACTGATCCGGCCCCCCGCGATCTGTTCCTGGCCGGGGAGCTTCGGTTCCCCGGCGCCTGCCCCATCACCCACGGTCCGTTCCATTTCCATGCGTATCACGCTCCTCCCCGCCCTGCTCTTCGTGAGCAGCCTCGCCGCTCAGTCCTACACGGTCTCTCCGTCGGAGTTCACCAACTACCGCGGCAACTCGAACAACACGTTCCCGTTCAGCTACGCCACCGGGCGCTACCAGCAGATCCACGGCGACCTGAAGGGCTCGCCGAAGCTGCTGCAGGGAATGACGTTCCGCCGTGCGCAGTCGAACACGGTCGCACGCTCGTTGGTTCTGACCATCAACCTCGGCGACAGCAGCTACGCCGCGCGCTCGTCGACATTCGCCAGCAACTTCACCGGCACGCCGGTGGCCGTGCTGCCGCAGTCGACGGTCAACTTCCCCGACTGGTCGGTCGCGTCCGGCCTCATTCCCGAGCCGTTCACGGCCGTGGTCCCGTTCACGACGCCGTTCGCCTACACCGGTGTCAACGACTTCTGCTGGGAGTTCCTGATCGACGGGAACTCGACCACAGCGTCGCGTCCGACCGACGCGTACAGCAACACGACGACGATGTACGCCGCGCTCGCGCCGCTCGGCACGGGCTGCATCGTCGGTACGAACACGCTGCCGATGACGCAGACGATGAACGTCACGACCAGCACATCCACCACGAACCTGAGCTTCGGCGGTTCGATCCTGCGCGGCCCGGCGAGCGCCGCGGCGGTCATGATGGTCGGCGTCGTCAACCTGGATCTGACGATCGCTGGCCTGTGCGAGAAGCTGTTCCCGCTGACGGTCTGGTCGTTCAACATCAACCTCGGCACGACCGGCTCCGGCAGCATGACGACGTTGGCGACGCCGCACAACGCAGCGTGGGCAGGCGCGCAGGTCTTCTCGCAGACCGCCGCGCTCGATGCGAACCAGCCCGGCCTGCCGGTTGCGCTCAGCAACGGCACCGCGGTGACGCTGCCGCCGTTCGCCCCTGCGCCGATCGACGTCTGCCGCATCTACTTCAGTGGCTCGAGCTCGGCGACCACCGGAACGCTCGGCTCGAACTACGGCCTGATCGTGCGCTGGACGCACTGATCCGAGCCGCCTGAACCCTCCCGCGCGCCGGTGAGCCTCGACTCGCCGGCGCGCTTCGTGTTCCACCTCACCACAGGATCTTCGCATGCGTCTCTCATGCTCCGTGGCCCTGCTCCTGGCGAGCAGTCTGGCCGCCCAGTCGTACACCGTCTCGCCGGCGCAGTTCACCAACTACCGCGGCAACTCCAGCAACACGTTCCCGTTCAGCTATCCCACGGGGCGCTACCAGCAGGTCCATGGCGACCTGAAGGGCTCGCCGAAGCTGCTGCAGGGGATGACCTTCCGTCGTGCGCAATCCACGTCTGCCGCTCGCTCGATGGTGCTGACGATCAACCTCGGTGACAGCAGCTACGCCGCGCGCTCGTCGACGTTCGCCAGCAACTTCACCGGCACGCCGGTGACCGTGCTGCCGCAGTCGACGGTCAACTTCCCCGACTGGACCACGTCGTCCGGCAGCGTGCCGGAGCCTTGGACTGCGATGATCCCGTTCACGACGCCGTTCGCCTACACCGGCGTCAATGACTTCTGCTGGGAGTTCCTGATCGATGGGAACTCCACGACCGCGTCGCGGCAGACCGACGCCTACACGAACACGACGACGATGTTTGCCGCGCTCTCGCCGCTCGGCACCGGCTGCATCGTCGGCACGAACACGCTGCCGATGACGCAGACGATGAACGTCACGACCAGCTCGACCACCGGGAATCTCAGCTTCGGTGGTTCGATCGCACGTGGCCCGGCGAGCGCCGCGGCGGTCATGATGGTCGGCGTCGTCAACCTGGATCTGACGATCGCTGGCCTGTGCGAGAAGCTGTTCCCGCTGACGGTCTGGTCGTTCAACATCAACCTCGGCACGACCGGCTCCGGCAGCATGACGACGTTGGCGACGCCGCACAACGCAGCGTGGGCAGGCGCGCAGGTCTTCTCGCAGACCGCCGCGCTCGATGCGAACCAGCCGGGTCTCCCGGTTGCTCTCAGCAACGGCACTGCCGTGACGCTGCCGCCGTTCTCGCCGGCTCCGATCGACATCTGCCGCATCTACCTCAACGGCTCGAGCTCCGGGACCACCGGCACGCTCGCCTCCAACTACGGCCTGACCGTGCGCTGGACGCACTGATCGGGTAGCCAGACAGCCATGCCTGATGCCGGGGAGCGATGCTCCCCGAGTGCCTGCCCCATCTCACCTGACCCGTTCCCTGCCATGCGACTCTCACAACTGACCTCGCTCCTCCTGTTGGGCAGCCTCGCTGCCCAGTCCTACACCGTTTCGCCGGTCGAGTTCACGAACTGGCGCGGCTCGTCGAACAACACGTACCCGTTCTGGTGGACCGGCGCGCGGTACCAGCAGATCCACGGTGACATGACCGGCACACCCAAGGTGCTGACCGGCATGACCTTCCGCCGGTCGCAGTTCTCGGCTGCGGCGCGGACGATGACGCTGACGATCAACCTGGGCAACAGCAGCTACGCCGCCCGCTCGACGACGTTCGCCAGCAACTTCATCGGCACACCGACCACGGTCCTGCCGAAGGGTCCGGTCAGCTTCCCCGACTGGACCACCAGCTCCGGCAACACGCCCGAGCCGTGGACCGCATCGATCGTGTTCACGACGCCGTTCGTCTACACCGGCGTCAACGACCTCTGCTGGGAGTTCCTCGTCGACGGCAACTCGACGACGGCGTCGTATCCGACCGACGCGCACGGCAGCGGCTCGAACATGTACGCGGCCCTCGTGCAGCTCGGCAAGGGCTGCCTCACCGGCACCAACACGCTGCCGATGACGCAGACGATGAACGTCACGACCAACTCGTCGACCGGCAACCTGAACTTCGGCGGCGGTATCGCCCGCGGCCCGTCGGCAGCAGCTGCGGTCATGATCGTCGGGATCGTGAATCTCGACCTGACGATCCCCGGGCTGTGTGAGAAGCTGTTCCCGTTCCAGCACTGGGCGTTCAACTTCAACCTCGCGAACTCCGGCTCCGGGACGATGACGACCGTCTCGGTGGCGCATGACCTGAACTGGGTCGGGCAGAAGCTGTACGCGCAGACCGCGGCACTGGACGCGAGCCAGACCGGAATCCCGATCGCGCTCAGCAACGGCAACGAGATCACGCTGCCGCCGTTCGCCCCGGCACCGCTGAACGTCTGCCGGATCTACGAAGGCACCTCGAGCTCGGCGACGACCGGGACCGTCGGCAGCAACTACGGCCTGATCGTCCGCTGGACGCACTGAGGCTGCCGTAGCTGGCCCGCCTCGCCCGAGGCGCCCGCCGGACCGCGGCTTCGCCGCGGCCGGCGCCGGTGCGCGAAAAACCTCGCGGCCGCGGCCGCGAGGTCGGCGGAACATGGGGGCAGGGTGACTGCGTCAGGGGAGTCCCCATCCCGGGGTCTCCTCATCTGCCACCCACAACCTCCTGTCCCCAAACCTCCATGCGCACGAGCAATCTCGCGGCGCTGCTGCTCGCCAGCAGCCTGGCCGCCCAGTCGTACGTCGTCTCCCCGGCCGCGTTCGCCGACTACCGCGGCACTTCGAACAACACGTTCCCGCTGTACTGGAGCAACGCCCGCTACCAGCAGATCCACGGCGACATGCAGGGCACGCCCAGGGTCTTCAAGGGCATGTCGTTCCGCCGGTCCCAGTTCTCGCGGCCTGCCCGCACGATCACTGTTGCCATCAACCTGGGTGACAGCAGCTACGCCGCGCGGTCGACGACGTTCGCGAGCAACTTCACGACCACCCCGACGAACGTTTTCCCGACCGGCCCGGTCAACCTGCCGGACTGGACCAACAGCGCCGGCGTCATTCCAGAGCCGTGGACCGCGCACTTCCCGTACTCGACGCCGTTCGTGTACCTCGGGCTCAGCGACCTGTGCTGGGAGTTCCTGGTCACGGGCAATACGAACACGTCGTCGTCGTACCCGACCGATGCGTACTCCAACTCGACGACGATGTACGCCGGGCTCGCCCAACTCGGCACCGGCTGCATCGTCGGCAGCAACACGCTACCGATGACGCAGACGATGAACGTCACGACGAGCACGTCGACCAACAACCTGAGCTTCGGCGGTTCGATCGCACGGGGCCCGGCTAGCACGACTGCCGTCATGATGGTCGGCATCGTCAACCTGAATCTGTCGGTGGCCGGCCTCTGCGAGAAGCTGTACCCGTTCCAGGTCTGGTCATTCAACATCAGCCTCTCGTCATCCGGGTCCGGCTCGATGCCGACGTTGAGCGTGCCGCACAACCCGGCATGGGCCGGCCAGCACGTGTTCGCGCAGACCGTCGCGCTCGACACCAACCAGCCGGGCCTGCCGTTCGCGCTCAGCAATGGCACCGACGTCAACCTCCCGCCATTCGCGCCGGGTCCGATCAACATCTGCCGGGTCTACAACAGCAGCTCGAGCTCGGCGACGACCGGCACGCTCGGCAGCAACTACGGCCTGATCACGCGGTTCACGCACTGAGCCCGGTTCAGCTCAGCGCGGTGAGGCGCGAGCAGACTTCGTCCAACACCTGCGGCTGCACGGCAACGTGCAGCCGCAGCGTCATCGGGGCCGCGTCCCGCGCTGGACCCCTGAGGCAGCGGCGGTCAGGTGCGCGTATGCGCATTCGGCAATCTGCCGCGCGCTGACAACTGGGGCGACACGCCTACCTTCGTGTGGTTTCCCTTGTCCCCTGACCAACCATGACAACCATGCGAATCACCCATCTCGCGGCCGTACTGCTCGTCAGCAGTCTGGCGGCCCAGTCCTACGTCGTGTCACCGGCGGCATTCACCGACTACCGCGGCACGTCGAACAACACGTTCCCGCTCTGGTGGAGCAACGCGCGCTACCAGCAAATCCACGGCGACTTGCAGGGCACCCCGCGGGTCCTGCAGGGCATGTCGTTCCGTCGCTCCCAGTTCTCCGCCGTCGCACGCACGATCACCGTGACGATCAATCTCGGTGACAGCAGCTATGCCGCGCGGTCGACGACGTTCGCCAGCAACTTCACCGGCACGCCGACGACCGTGTTCCCGACCGGCACGGTGAATCTGCCGGATTGGACCAGCAGCTCCGGCAACATCCCGGAGCCGTGGACCGCACACTTCCCGTACACGACGCCGTTCCCGTACGCCGCGACCAGCGACCTCTGCTGGGAATTCCTGGTCACCGGCAACACGGCGACTTCGAGCTATCCGACCGACGCGTACTCGAATTCGACGACGATGTACGCCGGGCTGAGCCAGCTCGGTACCGGCTGCCGGGTCGGCAGCAACACGCTGCCGTTCACGCAGACGATGAACGTCACGACGAGCTCGTCGACCAACAACCTGAGCTTCGGCGGCTCGGTCGTGCGGGGGCCCGCCAGCACCGGCGCGGTCACGATGGTCGGCGTCGTCAACCTGGACGCGACGATCCCGGGGCTCTGCGAGAAGCTGTTCCCGCTGACGGTGTGGACGTTCGGCTTCACGTTGTCGAGCTCCGGCTCCGGCACGATGCCGACGCTGGTCACCACGCACGATCCGAACTGGGCCGGACTCGTCGTATACGCGCAGACCGTGGCCCTGGACTCGGGGCAGCCCGGCATCCCGGTCGCCCTCACCAACGGCACCGCGGTCACGCTCCCGCCGTTCGCGCCGGGTCCGATCAACATCTGCCGGGTCTACAACAGCAGCTCCAGCTCGGCGACGACCGGCACGCTCGGCAGCAACTACGGCCTGATCACGCGCTTCACGCACTGAGCCGGATCACGTCAGCGCGGCGAGCCGCGCGCAGACTTCGTCCAACACCTGCGGCTGCACCGCGAAGTGCAGCCGCAGCGTCCGCACGCCGCGCGGCGTCGCGTAGAACAGATCCCCCGGCACGGCGTTGATCCGCGCGCGCTCGATCAGCTGCAGCACTGCCGGGTACGGCTCGAGATCCCCGAGCACGTCGCGGTAGTCCGCCAGCACGTAGTAGGCCCCCTGCGGTGCCTGCACGGCGAACCCGGCCGCACGCAGCGCTGCGACCAGCTGGTCGCGCTTGGCGCGGTAGCCCTCGCGCAGGCCGGAATAGAACGCCGGCGGCAGCTCCGCCAGCGCACGGGCGACACCGCGCTGCAGTGGCCGCGGCGCACAGACCGCGATCTGGTCGCAGACGCGTCCGATCGCATCGGCGATCGGCGGCGGCGCGGCGACGTAGCCGATGCGCCAGCCGGTGATCGAGAACGTCTTGCTGAATCCGCCGATCGTGACCGTGCGCGCACGCAGGTTCTCGACGGCACCGGGCGAGACGTGGACGCGTCCATCGAAGCACAGGTATTCGTAGACCTCGTCGGTCAACACGACGGTGTCGCGCCCGTCCAGCAACTCCCCGAGCGCCGTGAGCTCCTGCGCCATGAACACCTTGCCGGACGGATTCCCTGGCGTGTTGACGACGATGCCGCGCGTACGCGGACCGAGTCGGCCGCGCAGCTCGTCCAGGTCGATCGCTTGCTCCGGCCCGCGCAGGCCCACAGCAACCGGGACGAGCCCGAGCAACAACAGTTGCGTGCGGTGGTAGCTGTAGAACGGTTCGAACAGCACGACCTCGTCCCCCGGATCGAACAGCGCCGCGCAGCTCGCATAGAACGCAGCCGACGAGCCGACGGTCACGACCACATCCTCGGCGCGGAACGCGAGGCCGTTGAACTCGCGCAGCTTCGCAGCGATCCGCTCCCGCAGCTCCGGCAGCCCGGCGTACGGTGTGTAGACCTGCCGGTCGCCACCGGACACGGCGTCGCGCACTCCGGCAGCGAGCGGCTCCGGCAGATCCAGATCGCAGACGCCCTGGCCGAGATTGATCCCGCCGGGGACCTTGTCGATGACCTCGGTCAGCGACCGCAGCAGGTTGCCTGCTTCGAGATGGGCACGCCGCCGGGACAGCGAGTTCGGGCCGAGCACCATGGCGCGCAGGATACGCAGGCACTGCAGGCGCCGTGCCCGCCTGGTCGGCTCAACGCAGGCGCAGCAGCCGGGTCGATGCCCACAACGCGCACAGCAACTCCGCCCCACCCGCAACTCCGAACGCCAGCTCCGCGCCGCCCATGCCCGCGAGCGCACCCGCGACGAGCGGCCCGACGAAGAACCCGAGCGAGCCGGCGGCCTGGAACGCTCCGATCGCACTGCCGCGCAGTCCCGGTCCCGCCAGCTCGACGGCCAGCAGCAGGGAGGGGACGAACATGACCGCGGAGGTCAGCCCGAGCACCAACATCCATGGTGCCAGCCATCCTTGGGGCAACCACGGGAGCAGAATCACCGCGGCGCCATAGGCAGCACTTCCCCCACCTACCAGCAGCGCGAAGCCACCGCGCTCGGCGATCCGCCCGCACGGATACGAGAGCAGCGCGAACGGCACCAGGAACAGTGCGAGCAGCGTGCCGATCCGCGCCGGCGGCGCGCCGTGCTCGGCCGCCAGCCAAAGCGGGAAGGTCGTCGTGAAGAACCCGACCGTGAACCGGTCGACGAACGCGAATGCAAGCGGCACGCGCAGCGCCGGCTGCGCGCGCGGCAGCGACAGGATCTGCGCCCAGGTCGGCTTCGGTGGCGCGTCATGTGCCGTGATCGGGACCACGGCTGCCAACAGCGCGGCGACGCCAAGCAATCCGGCGCCGACCCACAGCGGCAGCTCCATCCCCCCCTGCGCGAGCCTGCCACCGAGCGGCGCGCCGAGCGCGACGCCGAGCGTCAGCGCGGCGCCGAGCAGGCCCATCGTGCGCCCGCGCCGTACCGGATGCGCCGACGCCGCGCCGAGCGCGAGCAGCGACGACAGCGCCGCGAGGTGTGCGAACCCTTCGAGCGCACGCAACAGCAGGAACGGCACGAATCCCGCCACCTGCGCCAGCGCGGCGAACAGCAGCGCATCCGCGAGCAGCGCCATCACTGCGATCCGCTGGCGACCACCGAGCCGATCGCCAAGCGCACCGATCCATGGTCCGCCGACCAGCGCACCGAGCATGTTGACCGCCATGAACGACGACGTCGCGAGATCCCCGACGTCGAACCGCTGCTGCACGACGATCCGGAGTCCGGCCACCGGCAGCGTCACCGGCAACATCGCGAGCAACACGACGACCGCGAGCAGCCAGAGCCCACGACTGCGTGCGCCGGGCTCGACAGCGTCCGGTCCGACTGGTCGACTTGGCTCAGGCGGGGTCACGGCAGGCGCCGTCATCCGAGCCAGCATCGAACCGCGGATGGATCCCACGCAACACAGAACCGCACCGCACACCCCGGCCGCGGATCTGGAGGAGCCGCAGTGCCAGCTCTCGATCGGGGAGCTGGCGGACCGCAGCGGGCTGGGGACCGACACGCTGCGCGTCTGGGAGCAGCGCTACGGCAAGCCCTGCCCGATCCGGCTGCCATCCGGCCATCGCCGCTACAGCGAGGCGGACGTGCGGTGGGCGCGCCGCTGTGCCGAGGCGCTCGCCTGCGGGCACCGGGCCTCCGAGATCGTGCCGCTGGCGGACGACGAACTCGAAGAGCTGCTGCGCGCCTCGGCGCTCCGCGGCTGCGGCGATCCACGGATCGAGCAGTGGCTGCAGCTCGCGCAGGAGCGCCGGTTCGCCGAGCTGGCAGCCGCCCTCGAGGCGAGCGAGCTCCGGCGCTGCCCGGCGACCTGGTTCGACCAGACTCTGGCGCCCTGGATGCACGCGGTCGGCCGCTGTTGGGCCGATGGCAGCCTCGCGATCCGGCACGAAAAACAGGTCTCGCACCTGGTCGCCGAGCTGCTGCGGCGGCGGCTCGCGCGCCACCCACCGTGCAACGGCCGCCCTTCGGTGCTGCTGGCGACGCCGCAGCAGGAGCTGCACGGCCTCGGCATCCTGATGGCCGCGATCCTTTGCGCCCGGCGCGGTCTGCACCATGTCCTGCTCGGGACCAGCGTGCCGTTGATCGAGATCGCCGCCGCCGCGATCGAAGAGGGCTGCGAGATCGTCGCGCTCGGGATCTCGATCGCCTGCGGCCGCCGCGACTGCGAGCAGCACCTGCGCGAGCTGCGCCGCCGGCTTCCCGCGCGCACGAAGCTGGTCCTCGGCGGCGCTGGCGGCGCCCAGATCCGGCGGCCGTACGACGGCATCCTGCCGATGCGCAGCTTCGTGCAGTTCGACGAATGGCTCGCGCAGCAGACGTGAGCACGACCCCGGCGGACCGGATCCGGTCGCTGAACGACCATCCGGTCGCGCGGGAGCGCGACTGCGTGCTGTACTGGATGACGTCGGCGCGGCGGACGCAGTCAAACTTCGCGCTGCAGCGTGCAGCGGAGTGGTCGCGCGAACTGCAACGGCCGCTGCTCGTCCTCGAGGCCCTGCGCTGCGGCTATCGCTACGCCAGTGACCGGTTCCACCGGTTCGTGCTCGAAGGCATGGCGGATCAAGCCAGAGCCTGTGCCGCGCGCGGGATCGTGTACCACGCGTACGTCGAGCCGGAGCCGGGCGCCGGCAAGGGTCTGCTCGCGGCACTCGGGGCGCGCGCCTGCGTCGTCGTCGCCGACGACCATCCCGGGTTCTTCCTGCCGCGGATGCTGGCCGCCGGTGCCGCGCAGCTCGACGTCCGCTGCGAAGCGGTCGACGGCAACGGCCTGCTGCCGATCCGCGCGGCGACGCGCGAGCATCTGCGCGCGTTCTCGTTCCGCCGGTTCCTGCAGCGCGAGCTGCCGCACCACCTGGCCGTCATGCCGCGGTCCGATCCGCTCGAGGACCTCCCCGGCCCGACCTATGAGGTGCCCGCCTCGATCCGCCGCCGCTGGCCCGCCGCCGGCGAAGCGCTGCTCGCGCGGTGCGACGTCGCGGCGCTGCCGATCGATCACACGGTCGCGCCGGTCGCCGACCGCCGCGGCGGCAGCACCGCGGGGCACGCACGGCTGGCGGAGTTCCTGACCGGCGGCCTCGGTCGCTACGCCTCCGACCGCAGCCAGCCGGACGCGCAGGCCGCGAGCGGCCTCTCGCCATGGCTGCACTTCGGCCAGCTCGGGTCGCACGAGGTGTTCCGCGCGATCGCGCAAGTGCAGGGTTGGGACCCCGCCGACCTCGACGACACGGCGAGCGGCGCGGCCGGTCGCTGGTGGGGCATGGACGAGCACGCTGAAGCGTTCCTCGACCAGCTCGTGACCTGGCGTGAGCTCGCGTTCCACACCAGCGCGTTCCGCCCCGACGACCACACGCAATACGGCTCGCTGCCGGAGTGGGCGCGGCGCACGCTCGCGGCGCATGCGCGGGATCGCCGTGATCCGCAGTACACGCACGCGCAGTTCGCGGCCGCGCAGACGCACGACGAGCTGTGGAATGCGGCGCAGCGGCAACTGCTGCGCGAGGGACGGATCCCGAACTACCTGCGCATGCTGTGGGGCAAGAAGATCCTCGAGTGGTCGGCGACCCCGCAACAGGCGCTGGCGACGATGCTCGAGCTGAACGACCGCTACGCGCTCGACGGGCGGGATCCGAATTCGTACGCCGGGATCTTCTGGGTGCTCGGCCGCTACGACCGCCCGTGGGGACCGGAGCGGCCGATCCTGGGGTTGATCCGGCCGATGAGCTCCGCGAACACGGCGCGCAAGCTGCGCGTGCGCGGCTACGTCGCGCGGTATGCAGGGTGAAGCATGAGCACCGGCCCTTGGGTCATCACCGGCGCCAGCGGCCTGATCGGCTCGGCCCTCGCGCGTGACCTGACCTCGGGCGGTGACGAAGTCCGGCCGATCGGGCGCAGCAGCGGATACCGCTGGGATCCGGCAGCCGGGCAGATCGACGCCCGCGCGTTCGACGGGGCCGCGACGGTCGTGCACCTCGCCGGCGCCAACATCGCCGGGCACCGTTGGACCGATCGCTATCGCCGCGCGATCCGCGACAGCCGCGTCGACGGCACGCGCCTGCTCGCGCAGACGCTGGCTGCGATGCCATCGCCGCCGGGCGTGCTCGTCTGTGCTTCCGCGGTCGGCTTCTACGGCGACCGGGGCGACGAGCTGCTTGCCGAAGCGTCACCGCCAGGGAAGGGCTTCCTGCCCGAAGTCTGTCAGGCCTGGGAGGCGGCGGCCGATCCGGCGCGCGCGGCCGGGATCCGCGTCGTCCATCTGCGCTTGGGCATGGTGCTGGCGCCGGACGGCGGCGCCCTCGGCAAGATGCTGCCGGTGTTCCGGCTCGGTCTGGCCGGCAGGCTCGGGAACGGCCGCCAATGGTGGAGCTGGATCGCGCTCGGGGACGTGCTGCGGCTGATCCGGCACGTCGCGGCCGACGCGCGGGCCGCCGGCCCGCTGGTCGCCGCCGCGCCGGAGCCGGTCACCAACAGAGAGTTCACCAGGACCCTTGCGCGGGTCCTGCACCGCCCGGCGTTCCTGCCGGCGCCGGCTTTCATGCTGCGGCTCGCGCTCGGCGAGATGGCGGATGCGCTGCTGCTGGCCAGCACGCGCGCGCGCTCGGCGCAGCTTCCAGCGCTAGGCTTCGCGTTCGCCCAGCCGGAGCTCGAGCCGGCGCTCCGGGCGCTGCTGCACAAGCCTGCTCGATCCGTCAGCCGATGACCACCTCACCGTTGCCCCGCTGGCTGCCGCTGACGCTGGCGCTGGCCGGGATCTGGAACCTGCTGTTCGCAGCGTTCGTGTTGGCCAGTCCGCTCGCGATCTTCGCCTGGCTGGGACTACGCGATCCGTACTACGTCGAGCTGTGGCAGGGGCTCGGCGCGATCTCGGGCGTGCAGGGGATCGGTTTCCTGATCGCAGCGCGCGATCCGGTGCGGCATTGGGCGATCGTGTTGGTCGGCCTGCTGACGAAACTGCTCGCGCCGCTGGCATTCCTGCTCAGCGTCTGGCGCAACGAGCTGCCGTCCGGGATCGGCTGGATCGTGCTCGTCAACGACGGGATCTGGTGGATCCCGTTCACGTGCGCGCTGTGGCACGCGCGGCGTGCCGAGCGGCTCGCCCAGCAGGAGCCGGCACCGGCGCGAAGACCAGCGGCGTCGCCGGCCCTGGTCCGGCTGCAGCACATCCTGCAGACGCTGTCGGCCCCGGCGCCGACGCAGGCGCGGCTGTTCCCCGACCTCGAGCGGCGGCTCAGCGAGCTGGCGCATGCGTACACCGAGCGCCTCGCCGAGGTCACTGAACAGGAGCTGCTCGAGCCGCGGCAGCTCGCCGGGCTGCGCGCCGCCGGCGAGCGGTTGCACGAGCTCGCGGCTCCGACGTTGGTCGCCGGCAGCAGCACGATGCCGGATCACGAAGCCTGGGCGCGCATGCGCGCCGCGGCGCGCGCGGCGTTGGCGCAGTTCGGTTGGTCGATCGACATCCCGCTGCAGGAGCTGCGCGCGAACTGAGATGGAGCCGCGCGAGCCGGATGCCGAGCTGCTGAAGCAGAACTGGGAGCTGCGCGCCCGCTCTGCCGACCGCGACTTCTACGTCGCGTCGCATGCCGGTTGGAACGACCCGGCGCGCTGGGAGCGCCAGGCAGAGGCCGACCTGCAGACGTTCCTGTGGCAGCTCGACCCGGACGCGTTGCGCGCGCAGCAGGTGCTCGAGATCGGCTGCGGCGTCGGCCGGCTCGCGCTGCCGCTCGCATCGCGCGTCACCGGCTACACCGGGATCGACATCGCGCCGGCGATGGTCGCCGAAGCCCGCCGCCGCGCGCAGGGGATCGCGAACGTGCGGTGCTTCGAGAGCGACGGCACCGGCGTCCCGGCGCCGGCGCGCGACCGCAGCTACGACCTGATCCTCGCCGTGGCGGTCCTGATCCACTGCCCCGAGCGGATCGTGCGCGCGCTCGTGCAGGACGCCTGGTCGCTGCTCGCGCCGGGCGGGCAGTTCCGGTTCCAGGTCCTCGCCGATCCGGACGATCCGACGATGGTCGGTCCGCCGCAGACGCAGCAGGCGGTCGTCACCGAGATCCTCGAGATGGAGCAGCAGGCGACGCCGGCGCAGCTCGCACTGATCGAGGGGCACTACTACATGGGGCACCGCTTCCGCTACGACGAGTGCGTGCAGTCGATGCGCGCATGGACCGGCGGCGAAGTCGCCGCGTTCCGGCTGTCCCCCGCACACATCTACGGCTACATCCGCAAGCCTTGATCCGCACGCTGCAGTGGTCCCGACCGGCTATGCAGGCGCGTGCCGCCTGGAAGGGGCTGCGCCGGCGCCTGCGCTACGCGCGGCTCGGCTCGGATCGCCCGCGCAAGGCGGGGTACTGCAACCTGTGCGATGCCAGCACCGACTACGTCTACCTCGGTGACAACGCGCGCGAGGACGTGCTGTGCCTGCGCTGCGGCAGCATCCCGCGGCAGCGCGCGCTGCACCTGCTGCTGGCGGCCCTCGCGCCGGAGTGGCGGGCGAGCCGGATCCACGAGTCGTCGCCGAGCCTGACGTCGTGGCGGTACTTCGCCGCGGAGTGCCCCGGCTACGTTGCGACGCATCTGTTCGAGCGCGCCGGCCGTGGCACGCGGATCGGCGCGTTCCGCGTCGAAGACCTCGGCGCGCAGACGTTTGCCGACGGGACGTTCGACCTCGTGATCACGCAGGACGTGCTCGAGCACGTGCCGGATCCGTTCGCCGTGGCGCGCGAGATCGCGCGCACGCTGCGGCCGGGGGGCCTGCACCTGTTCACCGTGCCGCGCGACCGCGACCGGACCACGACGGCGCGCGCCGAGCCGCGCAACGGCACGTTGCGTGTGCACGGCGAAGCAGAGTTTCACGGCAATCCGATCGACTCGCGCGGCAGCCTCGTGATGACCGATTGGGGGCGGGACCTCGAGGTGCGGTTCGCCGGCGGTTCCGGCGCGCCGACGACGGCCCACGAACTGTTCGACCCGTCGCTCGGGATGACCGCGCCGATCGAGGTGTTCGTCAGTCAGCGCTGAGGTCAGCGCAGGGCGCTCAACGCGACGAGGCTGGTGAACATCCGCACGCCGAGCGGGATCAGGTCGTCGTCGAAGTCGAAGTCCGGATGGTGGCAGCCGGGGGTGTCCGGCGCGCGGCCGGCGCCGAGGAAGAAGAACGCCCCTGGCACGCGCTGCGTGTAGAACGCGAAGTCCTCCGCAGCACCCAGCGGTAGCCCCGCCTCGCTGCAGGCGCCGGCGCCGAGCGCCTGCGCGGCGGCGCGCCGCACCTGCGCGGCACAGCCGGCGTCGTTGACCAGGACCGGGTACTCCGGCGTCACGAG
Organism: uncultured candidatus Brocadiaceae bacterium; assembly: GCA_964483245.1. Lineage (GTDB taxonomy): Bacteria > Planctomycetota > UBA1135 > UBA1135 > UBA2386 > CAZABP01. The sequence continues at coordinate 115,075 of CAZABP010000008.1, forward strand.
GAGCTTCGCTTGCAGCCCGAGCCCCTGCGCGACGTCGCGCACCACGGCCTGTGCGCGCGCGAGGACGTCGGTGCGCAGCTGCGCATCGAGTGTGCGCAGCGTGCCGAGCAGGTGTGCGTCGCGCGGGATCACGTTGTGCGTCGTGCCGGCGTGGAACGCCGTGATCGACAGCACCGCGCCGCCGCCGAGCCCGACGCCGCGCGCGACGACCGCCTGCAGCGCCGTCACGATCTGCGCGCCGGCGACGATCGGATCGCGGCAGCGCTGCGGTTCGCTGGCATGTCCGCCCACGCCTTCGATCCGCAGCTCGAGGTGGTCGACCGCCGCCATGACCGGGCCGGCGGCGACATGGGCCATGCCGAAGGCGAACGGCGGCCAGTTGTGTTGGCCGTAGATCGCGTCGACACCGTCCAACACGCCCTGCTCGATCATGACCTGGGCCCCGCCGCCGCGGACCCCTTCCTCCGCCGGCTGGAACAGCAGCCGCACGTTGCAGCGCAGCTGCGCACGCTGCTCGGCGAGCACGTCGGCGAAGCCGAGCAGCGTCGCGGTGTGGCCGTCGTGCCCGCATTTGTGCGCGCGGCCGGCATGGGTCGAGCGCCACGGCAACGGCGTCGGCTCCGGCATCGGCAGGCAGTCGATGTCGGCGCGCAACGCGATCCGCGGCCCGCGGACGCCCTCGACGTCGACGTCGGCGACGACGCCGGTGCCGGCGCAGGCACGTGGCTCGAAGCCACGCGCGCGCAGGAAGTCGAGGATCACCCGCTGCGTGCGGTGCTCTTCGAAGCCGAGCTCCGGGTGCGCGTGCAGGTCGCGGCGCAGCGCGATCAGCTCCGGCAGGGTCGTCTGCAGACGCGCGGTGGCGCGGGCGAGGTCCATGCGCGGCAGCCTACGCCGTGCGCACTGCGCACCAGACGGAACCGGGGTGGAAGGCGCGTGCCTCCCACCCCGGTCGGGAAGAGTCGCTTCCGGCGAGCAGCCTCGCGGCTGCTCAGCGCGACCACCCGCTCAGCGCTTCGGCGGCTGCGGGTTGCCCTTCGGCGCCTGCGACGGGGCCGCGGCCGGCTTGCCGGCCGGCTGGCTCGTCGCCGGCTTGCCAGCCGGGGAAGTGGTCGCGGGCTTCTGCGGGGCGGTGCTCTTCTTCGGATCGTTCATCGAATCGTTCTCCTGGATCTTGGCTGGCGCGGCTCCGGCACCCGCCGGAGTGCGCACACGCGGCTTGGAGCAACGCGCGGGCCATCCCGGCGCTGGACGGCCCGCGTGCCGGAACCCATTGCCGGCGCAGGGGATCGGGGCGGACGGGTGCCGTACGGGTCCGGGCCCGGACTGGACTTTCGGCATGGAACTACCGAAAAAACCGGCTCCTGGCTTCCGAACATGCTGCTTCGCGTTGGAATCGCGGCTCCGGCAGGCATGCGGCGGCGCCTGTCGCGCCTGCTGCCGCCGGACGAGATCGTCACGAGCGCAGTCGCGCCGCGCGACCCGTTGCTGGTCCACGCGGCGCGTGAGGGACTCGACCTGCTGATCGTCTCGGCCGACCGGCTCGGCGCCAACTCATCGGAGCTCCTCGCCTCGCTGCGCGCACTGCCGGAACGACCGGAGTCGATCGTGCTGTGGCGCGACGAGGACCCGCAGCTGCGCGCCCGGCTGATCGCGGCCGGCGCACTCGCGGTCGTCTACACCGGGCTCACCGACCTGGAAGTGGGCCAGACGCTGCGCTCGCTGCTGCAGCGGGTGCGGGAACTGCTGCAGCAGCGCCTGCCGCCGCCGCCGGATGCAACGCGGCCGAGCCTGGACGACTTCGTGGCCGAGAGCCCGGCGATCCGCGAGTTCCTGCGCGTGGCGCGCCGCGTGCGCGAGAGCGATGCGACGCTGCTGATCCTCGGCGAGACCGGGACCGGCAAGGAGCGTCTGGCGCGCGCGATGCATGCCGAAGGCCCGCGCGCCCGCGGTCCGTTCGTCGCCGTCAACTGCGGCGCCGTCGTCGAAGGGCTGTTCGAGAGCGAGCTGTTCGGCCACGTCGAAGGGGCCTTCACCGGCGCGATGCGCGCGCGGCGTGGGCTGTTCGAGATGGCGCACACCGGCAGTCTGTTCCTCGACGAGATCGGCGAGCTGCCGCTGGCGCTGCAGCCGAAGCTGCTGCGCGTCCTGCAGGAGCGCGCGATCCAGCCGGTCGGCACCGAGCGCACGATCCGCGTCGACGTGCGGCTGATCGCCGCCACGAACCGCGACCTGCAGGCAGAGGTCGCGGCCGGGCGGTTCCGGGCGGACCTGTTCTTCCGGCTGAACGTCGTGACGCTGACGATTCCGCCGCTGCGCGCCCGGCGGGAGGACGTGCCGGGGATCGTGCAGAGCCAGCTGCAGAACCTGTGCGCGCGGCTGGCGCGGACGCTGCCGCGGATCGCGCCGGAAGCGCTCGAAGCCCTCGTCCAGCACCACTGGCCGGGCAACGTGCGCGAGCTGATCAACGTGCTCGAGCGGGCGGTCCTGATCGGGGACGACGACGTGCTCGGGCTCGACGACCTGCCGCCGACGCTGCCGGGTGCGCGGACCGCCCTGGCCGGTGGACGGTTCGCTGCACCGCCGGCGCTGTTCAGTCAGCCGCTGGCCGAAGCCGGCCGCAGCCTGCTGGCCGAGTTCGAGCGGACCTACCTGGACCGCCTGCTGCGCGAGCAGCGCGGTCGGATCGGCGCCTGCGCGTCCGCCGCCGGGCTCAGTCCGCGGGCGCTGTACGCCAAGATGCGCGCGCTCGGCCTGCGGAAGGAGGACTACCGTGGACCGCGCAGCGGGTGGCAACGACGCGCCGCAGCTCCAGGCCGGCCCGCGTTGCCGGAACCGCCGGACCCGCCCGCTTCCCCTGCGGCACCTCAGGCAGCCGGCTGATTCCCGGGGTACACCTGGGCCGCATGCGCGCGTCCGGTTGGATCCTGCTCGCGGCGACGGCCGGCTGTGCCAGCGGCCCCCCGGTCGACGTGATGACACTGACGGTGCCGGAGCGGGCGGCGTTCGCGGGGGCTGCGCAGGACCCGACCTGGCGGAACGAGCTGCCGGAGCCCGGGGGGGAGCTGTGGCATCCGGGCGACACGCTTCGGTTCGGCCTCCGCCTCGAGGCGGACGGCGAGGTGCAGCAATGGCTGTTGGAGCTGTCGCTGCTCGCGCCGCCGGACGGGCTGGGCGCCCGCTGGAGCACCCAGGCGACGCTGAACCAGCGGGTCGTGGAGTTCAGCTTCCGCCCGGTCCGGGTCGCGGTCGAGGTGTTCGATGCCGACGGGCGTGCGGCGCAGCGGGACGAGGCGACCCTGATCGACGAGGTCCTGGCGACCGGGCCGGTCCGGCTGTGCGAGTTCCAGGCGCAGCAGGCACGGTTGCAGGAGAAAGGGACCAAGCCGGCGGTGTCGGATGCGCAAGTCGTGCAGATGGCCCAGTCCGCCTGGGGGATCGTGAGCCTGTTCGAGGCGATCCAGACCTGCGACGCGCTGAGCCCGATCCTGTGGGAGGTCGTCGAGCGGCCGTCGCTGCTGGCGATCGTGTTCGCCGGCGGGGTGACGCTGAACATCCGGGCGGAGACGGACCGGGCGCGGCGGGTCGAACAGCAGATCTGCGGCAGCGGCCCGCTGTGGGAGCTGCCGATCACGGTGTTGGCGAACGATTCACCGGCCCTGGTCGGGAAGTTGCTGTGCGCGGAGCCGCGGCGGCCGCTGCAGCTGTCGGCTGGGATCGTCGGACTCGAAGCGTCGCACCCGACGGACGCGAGCCGCCGGTTCTCGGTGCGTCTGCTCGGGCTGCGCTGACGCGTTCCAGCGCGTGCCAGGCCGGTTGCTGAGCACTTGGTCGAAGTTGTGGTTTCCTTATCCTGGCTCCATGCGGCGGACCCTCGAACTGGACCTGGAGGACAGACTTCGACCCAAGCGCAAGCTCGGGAAGTACCGGCTCGTGCGCCGGCTCGGGCGCGGCGGGTTCGCCGAGGTGTGGCAGGCGTTCGACACGATCCAGCAGATCTCGGTCGCGATGAAGGTGCCCAAGCGCGGGCGGTTGTCGCGCAAGGAGATGGCGCGGTTCCAACGTGAGACGCGACTCACGGCGTCGCTGGATCATCCGAACATCGCGGCGCTGAAGAACGCCGAGTTCATCGAGGATCTGCTGGTCGCGGTGTATCCGCTCGGCAAGGAGACGCTGGCGGATCGGATGACGCGGCGCGTCGGCACGCCGCAGGCGCTGCAGATCGCGGAAGACCTGCTGGCCGGGCTCGCGCACGCGCATGCGCGCGGGATCATCCACTGCGACGTCAAGCCGGAGAACGTGCTGCTGTTCGCCAACGGGCAGGCGCGGCTCGGGGATTTCGGGATCAGCAAGATCGCGGCGCGCACGATCGCATCCGGATCCGGATCCGGCACCGTCGGCTACTTCGCGCCGGAGCAGGCGTTCGGACGGCCGAGCCGCAAGTCGGACGTGTTCTCGGCCGGGCTCGTGATCTGGCGCCTGCTGTCCGGGCAGCTGCCGAAGTGGCCGTTCGCGTGGCCGCTGCCGGGCGCGCGTCGCGTCGAGGCGCGCGCCGGGATCGGCGTCGTGCGCGTGTTGCGCCGCGCATTGCATCTGCAGAGTCAGAAGCGGTTCAAGAGCGCACAGGAAATGCTGGCCGCCTGGCGCGCCGCCTGTCCGCGGCTCAACTGAGGTCCGTGCGCCGCGACCCGGCGGCGCCGTGCGAACCGAGGCATCACGCGTGAACGACCGGCTCTACTTCCGTCAGCTGCTGAGCGGACGTGACTTCGCGCAGCACGACCCGATCGCCGCGCAGATGATCAACTTCGTCTACGCGGTCGGCGACCGCGAAACCGGGGAGGCGGTGCTGATCGATCCGGCCTACGACGTGCGTGAGCTGGTCGACCTCGTCGAGGCAGATGGCATGCAGCTCGTCGGCGCGCTCGGCACGCACTACCACCCCGATCACGTCGGCGGCGATCTGTTCGGGCATCAACTGCAGGGCATCCGCGAACTGCTCGAGCTGCGGTCGGTGCCGATCCATGTCCAGCGCGACGAGCTGCCCTGGGTCGAACGCGCCACCGGCGTCGGCCGCAGCGAGCTCGTGCCGCACCACAGCAGCGACAAGGTCCGCGTCGGCGAGATCGAGATCGAGCTCGTCCACACGCCCGGCCACACGCCCGGCAGCCAGTGCTTCCTCGTCGAAGGCCGCCTGATCGCCGGCGACACCCTGTTCCTGGATGGCTGCGGCCGCACCGATCTGCCCGGCGGCGATCCGCAGCAGATGTGGCTCAGCCTCTCGCAGCGCCTGGCCAAGATCCCGGACTCCGTGATCCTGTACCCCGGCCACCGCTACTCGCCGCGCGACAGCGCTTCGCTCGGCGAGACCCGCCGCACCAACCCGGTCTTCCGCGGCGGTACACAGGGTCTCTGA
>CAZABP010000009.1:0-105688 GCA_964483245.1 uncultured candidatus Brocadiaceae bacterium
GTCCTGGGTGGATTCATCGAACTCCGGCGTGAGGCGTAGCATCGGAGCGTCGGGATTGGTGACGAGCTTGAAGCCTGCGCTTCCGCCGCCGCCGGAGGGGCTCTTCCCTCTCGAGGCACCCTTGGAGGACTTGCCCCCTTTGGGCGCCGTGGCGGGCGCGGAACGACCGCCGCCAGCCGCTGCCTCGCCGGCGGGCTTCTCTTCGGCCGTCTTGCGGTCCTCGCGCGTGCGCTCGCGGTCCACACGGTCGCGTGTCTCCGTGCGGGTGCGGATGCTGGTTCGTCCATTATCGGTAGTCGTGCCGGTTTGGTTGCGGTCCGTGCGGGAGCCGCGATCCGTACGCGATCCGCGGTCCGTCTTCTCCGTAAAGGGGTCCGTGCGCGTGCCCTCGGAGGTCTGCGCCATGGCCGTGCCCGCGAATCCCAGCAACAGGGCCAGCGCTGCCATCGATGTTCGGTGCACGCGGTTCATCGGTCCCCCAGCAACCCGGTCAGGGTGCGGTTGTTCTCGTCAAGAACGTCGCCGACGACCTGCCAGTCAATCGCCATGATCTTCTTGCCGGCCAGGGGGATCTCCCCCCCTCTGGGGGATTAATGCGGGGGGGGGGTGGGTGCGGCTCAGCTCTCGATGACCGCGAGGATCTCGTCCTCGCCGAGCACGAGGTACTCCTCGCCGTCGAGCTTGATCTCCGAGCCGGAATACGAGCTGAACAGCACGCGGTCCTTCGGCTTGACGGTGAACGTGCTGCGCTCGCCGTTCTTCAGCAGCTTGCCGGTGCCGACCGCGATCACGGTCCCTTCGCGCGGCTTCTCCTGCGCGGTGTCCGGCAGGATGATGCCGCCCTTGGTCTTCTCGTCGGCGGCGAGCCGCTTCACGAGCACGCGGTCACCGAGGGGAACGATCGTCGTCTTGGTCTTCGCTGCAGCCATGGGTCGGGTCTGGATGGGGGTCTGAGTCTTGAGGGGAAGGGGGAAGTTCCGTCAGGGTCTGTCCGGCAGGGTCAGGCGGGCCACGGCCCGCGCAACGGATCGTCCCCCGGCGGTCGCGCCGGCGGGCATCCGAAGTGCAGCTCCGTGAGCCTGGCCACGCTGGTGCGCAGCACCTGCAGGTCGAGCGGCTTGCGCAAGAACGTGAACGCGCCTGCCGCGAGCGCAGCCTGGACCTCGTCCGCACCGGCCGCGCCGGACATCAGGATCGAGGGGAGCGGACGCCTGGTCCGCGCGATGCTGCGCAGCACGTCCAACCCGGTCATCCCGGGGAGGTGCATGTCGAGGATCGAGAAGTCGATGTGGCACCGCTTCGCGAGCTCGACCGCCTCGACCCCGTGACCGACGCCGTGCACCTGCCAGCCCCAGCCGCGGAGCAGCTCGGTCAGGACGTCCCGCAGCGGGTCGTCGTCCTCGGCCAGCAGCACGGTCAGGCGGGTCATCGGGATCGGTTGTCGGCAGGGCGCGGGGCGTTCTTGCGGCCGCGCGCGGAGCAAGGGGTGTGCCGCCGGCGAGCGTGCCTCGCTAACCCTCCGATCCAGGCGGGTTTAGGTTCCCTTCGCGCGGCCCCGATGCGGGCCGGCATGCCACGGTGTCAGGCTGGTGACCGCTGGCGGCTGCCACGTTGGCAGAGCGCGCCCCCGGCTGGGCTTCAGTCTTCTTCTTCCTCGTCCTCCTCGTCCTCGTCTTCCTCCTCTTCTTCCTCCTCCTCCTCTTCGAATTCCTCTTCTTCCTCCTCCTCGAACTCCTCCTCCTCCTCCTCGTCGCCGAGCTCCTCGTCCTCCTCTTCGTCTTCCTCCTCCTCGTCCCAGTCCTCGTCCTCGTCCTCTACGTCATCGAGGTCTTCGTCCTCGTAGGAGGCCAGGATCCGATCCCAATCGGCGACCGGGATCGGTGCGTTGCAGACGAGGCAGACGCTGTCGTTGTCGCGCAGGTCCTCGAGCTCTTCCAGGTTGCGGTAGACCTTTCCGCACTCGGTGCACCGGACGATTTTCCCCATGGGGGTCTTGGCCTCAGCGGGTGATGGGTGGCGTGGGGTGCCGGCCGTTGCCAGGGGCGGTACGGGCGACCGGGTGCGGCCGGCGCCGGCAGTGCATAGCACGGAGCCACGCCTGCCGGAAGGGGTCGGAACAAAAGCGCCGCGGGGCTCTGAATTCCACTCCGCCGGCGAGCCGAAGAAGCCGACGTGAATCGGACCCACGTCATCCTGCTGGCGCTCGGCATCGGCGCATGCCTGCTGCTGAGCATGATGATGAAACAGGCGCTCTCGGTGCACCGTGAGCGCGGCCTGCACCCGGTGTTGAACCGGATCACGGCGTTGCACGGCGATCAGATCACGCGGCTGAACAAGCTCGAGCTGAAGGGCAGCCACGGCGCGCGCGAAGCGTTGCTGGTGTTCACGCCGGCGCCGGACATCGATCCGGATCGCACGGCGCAGAAGCTCGGGGAAGTGCTGTGGCGCGAGCTCGGCACGAGCGAGGGACTGATCAAGGTGCTGGTGCTGAGCAGCGATCCGCTGACCGGGAAGGTGCGCGAGAAGCTGGTCGAGCGGCCGCAGTTCCTCAAGGGCTTCAGCGCGACGCCTGGCAAGTAGCGCATGCGCGCGTAGGCTCGCGGCGTGCGTCTGCGCCGGAGTTCGCCGCGGCTGGCCGGCAGCGTTGCGCTGCTGGCGACGCTCGCGCCGGCGCAGTCGCCGTCGATCCACGTGCGCAATCCGCACGTCGTCGCGTTGCGCACGATCGTGCGCGCCTCGGTGCCATGGCCGCGCGGTGTGCTGCATGATCCGGCGCGGATCCGGGTCGCCGGTGCGCCGGCCGCCGCCGTGCCGCTGCTGCGCTGGCCGGATGGCTCGCTGCAGGTCGTGCAGGTGCAGTTCGAAGCGGAGCTGCCGGCGGCGCAGGAGACCGAGTTGCCGGTCGAACTGGCGGCGCAGGCGTTGCCTCCACCGCCGGCGCGCGCGTGGATGTTCCCCGCTTCGCTGCCACTCGTCTGCGAGCTGCGCGATCCGTGGGACCGCGCGTGGCACACGACGCTCGAGCCGGATCCGCACGCAGCCGCCGGCGGTCTCGTCGTCGCGACGCCACTGGTCGAGATCCGCCGTCTGCTCGGCCCGCTGCGCGATGGCTCCGGGGCAGCCCTGCTCGACGTCGTCGCGTATCTGACGCGCTTCGCTGGCGAACGGCACGCCGAGCTGACGCTGCTGCTCGGCAACGGCGCGAGCCCGCACGGCAGCGCGCCGGCGGTGGGGCCGGTGCGGTTCCGGTCGTTCGCGCTGATCGCGGCGGACCGGCGGCTGCGCGCGCGGCCGCACTGGATCGGCGCCAACCTGCTGGAACGGCCTCAGATCACGCCGGACGGCGGCTGGCGGCAGCAGTTGCTCGGGCCCAGCGACCAGCTCTATCTCGGCGATCGGACCGGCAAGGCATGGCGGTTCGATCTGTTCTGGGACGAGCAGGCGGACGACGCGGCACGCGAGCGCGCCGACCTGCTGGCGGGGGCGCCGCCGGTCGCGTTCGCCGACCTGGACTGGACACGGCACACTCGCGCCTGGTCGGTGCATGGGGGGCCGGCGCCGGCGCTGGCGCCCGGGTTCGACCCGAGCGCCGACATGATCTGGCAGTGGCAGAGCTCCGCGCGGTTCGGGCCGTTCGGCGGGTTCGGTGACGCCGAAGACCCGCTGCTCGCCGACCGCGCGCGCGAAACGCCGTTCTCGCTGCACAACGTGCTGCGCACGCGCTCGCCGTCGCTGCTCGGCATCGCCGAAGCGATGGTGCTGCAGCAGCCGCTGCGGCCGACGCCCGGCTGTGTGCCGCGGCTGCCGGCGGACACGGCTGCGTTCCGCGCCGCGATGCCGGAGCACGCGATCGAGCGCCCACACGGATGGGTGGCACTCGGCTACGAGCATTTCGCGGTCGATCTGCTCTACGACTGGTTCTGGTTGACCGGCGATCCGCTCGCGCGGGACGAGCTCGCGCGCTGCGGCAGCGGGCTGCCGGCGCTGCTGGCCGGCGTGCCGTTCCGCACTGCGCGCGGCGAAGGGCTCTGTCTGCGCGCCGGCGCGCAGATCGCGCAGGCGACCGGCGACGAGGCGCTGTTCGACCTGTTGCTGCGCCACGCGCACGCGCTGCTGCCGCAGCTCGGGCGGGCGCCGTCGGCGGCCGTGTTGCCGCAGCCGGGGCATGCGCGCGTGTTCGGTACGGAGGTGCCGTTCGACGCGCCGTGGCAACTCTCGCTGTTGGTGCGCGGCCTGCACGCGCTGCACGTCACGACCGGCGACCTCGACTGTGCTGCCGCCGCGGTGCAGATCGCCGATGCCATGGCCGGTCCCGGCTGGGTCGATGGGGTGGGCCCCAAAACGTTCGTCTCGGCGCGTGACCCGGGTCGATACATCCTCGCGGACGACCAGGATCCGTTGACCACCACCAGAGCGATGTCGATCGGTGCGTACGTGTTGGCCGCGGAGCTGACTTCGGTGCCGGCGGCGCAGGAGTTGTTCCTGCTGCGGGCCGGGTTCCTGGCGCGTGGTTGGGTGCATGCGCCGGAGTTCGCGCACGCCGATCCCTGGCTGCAGCTGTGGTTCGACCGCCGCGGGGACGGCCGGTGAGCGACGGCGTGATCCTGTTCGGCTTCGCCGTCGAAGCCGGGCTCGCACCGACCGACGGCGGGCTGCCGCTCGATGTGCTGGCGCGGCAGATCCCGCGCGTCGCCGTGCAGGCGCTGAACGAGGGCGGCGATCGCGGCGCGCGGTTCTTCCCGCTGATGGGGCACGACGGCAGCCGGCGGCGGTTCTTCACGATCGGCGAGCTGCTGCCACCGGACGTCGCGCACAAGCTGCACCGGCAACCGGGCGGTCCGCGGCCGGCGCATGGCCGCATCGAGCGCGACGGTCTGCGCCTGGTGCTGTACGGCGACCGCGACGGCGAGCTGCTGCAGGAGAAGCTGCTGCCGTTCGACGCGAGCGACCCGGTGCAGTGCATCGCGCACGTCGCGTTCGAGTTGAGCGGCTGGCTCGGGTGGCGGTTGCAGCGGCACCTGCCGGAGCTGCTGCAGCGGATCGGCAGCGGTGAGTACCTGTTCGCCAAGGACGCGCTGCTCGCGCTCGAGGCGAGCATGCTCGACGTCGATGGCGAGCGCGCGTTGGCCGCCGCGGTCGCCGTGCTGCGTGGTGCGCCCGGCGACGGCGAAGCCGAGGAGCTGCTGCTCGATCTGCTGGCGCGGCTGCATGGCGTGCTGGCGCCGGAGCGGCTCGCGGTCCGGCTGGCCGAAGCAACGCAGCTCGTGGCGCCGGCGCGCGCCGAGTTCCACCGCCGGGCGGCCGAGCTGCACGAGCTGATCGGCGACGCGCGCGGCGCGCTGGACGCGCACCGACGGTTGTTGGCGGCCGAGCCGTCGCGTTCCGCGTCGGCGCTGCGCGTCGCGGCTGAGTATGTCCGCGCCGGCGAGCTCGACCGCGCTGCCGCGCTGCTCGAGGAAGCGGAGCGGGCCGGGGCGCGCGATCCGTTCGTCTACGCGCAGCTCGCCGCGGTCGAGAACATGCGTGGCCGCAAGGCGGCGCGCGTTGTCTGGACCGAGCGGCTCGTCGCCGCCGGCACCGAAGCGGCCCCGCAGCTCGCGCGGATCGCAGCCGACGGTCTGCTCGAACAGGATCGCGGCCCCGAGGCGCTCGCGGTGCTCGAGCGCGCGCTCGCACGCCATCCCGGCGACGCGGGGCTCTGGTTCGACAAAGGGCGGATCCTGCTGCACCTGCAGGATGGCGCCGAGGCTGAGCTCGCGCTCAGGCGGTGTCTCGACTGTGCCCCGCGCGCGGCGGTGCGCCAGGATGCCGAGCGGCTGCTGGCGTTCGCGACCCGGCCGGATGCGCTCGGCGCGCTGCGTGAGCTCGACCGGCTGCTCGTCGATGGCGACGCCGGGGCCGCGCTCGCGCTGGCGCGGCGGATGGCGCGCCGGCATTCCGACCTGGCCGAAGTCTGGCTCGCGCTCGGGACGGCGCACCATCGGCTGACGCATCCGCGGCGTGCCGAGCGTGCGTTCAAGCGCGCGCTGCGGATCTCACCCGAGCTCGGCCACGCGCACGACCGCCTCGGCATCCTGCTCGTCGCGCGCGGTCGCTACGAAGAAGCGCGCCATCACCTGCAGCAGGCGATCAGCCTGCTGCCGCGCGAGGGCGGACCGCGGCTGCACTATGCGCAGGCATGCCACTACCTTGGCGAACGCGACGCCGGGCTCGCTGCGCTCGCCGAGGCGGAGCGGCTCGGCTCGGCGCCGGCGCTGGTCGGTGCCGTGCGGCGTGCTTTCTATCCGGAGCAGGGTTAGCTTCGGCGCGATGAGCCGCCCGGAAGCGGGCGATCCACTGCTCGTCTGGCGGGACGAGTTCGGAATCGTCCAGCACAGCAACTACCTGATCTCGAACTCGCTCGGCGCGATGCCGCGCGCGGCGCGCGGTGATCTGCAGCGTTACGCCGATGAGTGGGAGCAGCGCGGCGTGCGCGCCTGGGCCGAGGGCTGGTGGGTGCTGCAGGACGAGGTCGCCGGCCTGGTGGAGCGGATCCTGCACGTGGATCCGGGCTCGGTCTCGATGCATCAGAACGTCGCGATGGCGAGCCAGGCGATCCTGTCCTGCTTCGCGTTCGACGGTCCGCGGCGCAAGGTCGTGACGACGGAGCTGGATTTCCCGTCGGTGATGTACCTGTACGAGGCGCAGGCGCGACGCGGGGCGGAGATCGTGCGCGTGCCGGCGGACGGCGACCGGATCGATCTGCAGCGGCTGCTGGAGGCGATCGACGAACGCACGCTGTTGGTCCCGCTGAACCATGTGCTGTTCCGCAACTCGTGCGTGCAGGACGCGCGCGCCGTGACCGAGCGCGCGCGCCAGGTCGGCGCGTTCGTCGTGCTGGACGTGTTCCAGGCGTTCGGGACGTATCCGCTGCGGTTGCGCGACTGGGGCGTGCACGCGGCGGTCGGCGGCGCGTTGAAGTTCGGCTGCGGTGGACCGGGGAACTGCTTTCTGTACGTCGATCCGGGTGAGCGCGCGCGGCTGATGCCGACGTTCACCGGCTGGGCCGCGCATCGCGAGCCGTTCGCGTTCTCCAACCAGGGGCAGGTGCTGCGCGACGACGGGGGGCGGTTCCTGAACGGGACGCCGAACGTGCCGGCGCTGTATGCCGGGCGCGCCGGGCTGCGGATCGTCGCCGAGATCGGGGATGACGCGATCCGGCGCAAGAGCATGCGGCAGACCGCGCGGATCGTCGCCGCGGCGCGCGCGGCGGATCTGCGCGTGCGGACGCCGGAGGATCCGGCGCAGCGTGCCGGTCACGTCACGATCGACGTGCCGGATGGATACGCGTTGACGCAGGCGTTGCTGGCCGAGGAGATCCTCGTCGACTACCGGCCGAATGCCGGGATCCGGATCGCGCCGCACTTCTACACGCGTGACGACGAGTGCGATGCGGCGGTCGCGCGGATCGCGGAGCTCGTGCGGACGCGGGGGTATGCGCGGTTCCTCGCGCAGGCGCGGAAGCCAGGGTGACGCGATGAGCCGCCGGGGGAGCGCATGAGGATCTGGGACATCTCCGAGCCGATCGAGCCGGCGACCGCCGTGTTCCCGGGGGACACGCCGTTCTCGGCGAGCTGGGTCATGCGGCAGGACCGCGGGGATTCCTGCAGCGTGTCGGCAATCACGATGTCGCCGCATGCTGGCACGCATGCGGATGCGCCGTCGCACTTCGCGCTGGACGGCGCCGACATCACGCAGGTGCCTCTGGATGCCTACATCGGACGCTGCCGCGTCATCGACGTGCGAGGGAGTGGCGAGCCGCCGATCGTCGATCCCGGCTCGCTCGGCCCCGTCAGTGGCGTCGAACGGATCCTGCTGCGCACGCGTGCGGCGCACGACCATCGCGCGTGGGATCCCGCGTTCACGGCGCTCGGCGTGCCGGCTGCGCGGGCACTCGCTGCCGCCGGCGTCCGGCTGGTCGGGATCGACACGCCGAGCATGGATCCGGCCGCGGCCAAGGAGCTCGCGACGCATCACGTGCTCGCCGCGGCCGGGATCATGCTGCTCGAGAATCTCGACCTCAGCGGTGTGCCAGCCGGGGACTACGAGCTGATCGCGCTGCCGCTGCGGATCGTCGGCGGCGACTCGTCGCCGGTGCGCGCGATCCTGCGCGAGCTGCCGGAGCCGCGCGCGTGAGTCGCCGATGAGCAAGCGTGCGATCAATCCGCCCGAGCTCGCGGCACCGGTCGGGTTCGCGCACGCGTGGCTCGTCGAGCAGGGGTCTGCGCGCACGCTGTATCTGGCCGGACAGTGTGGCTACGACCGGGAAGGTCGCGTCGTCGAGCCGGGGGATCTCGTAGCGCAGCTCGACCGCGCGCTCGCGAACGTCGGCAGCGTGCTCGCCGCGGCCGGGATGGGCTTCGACGACGTCGTGCAGTTGAACTTCTACGTCCGCTCGCGCGACGACTACGCCACCGCGCGCAAGGAGATCGGCCGCATCTGGCGCACGCGCTGCGGCAGGCACTATCCCGCGATGGCGATGTTCATGGTCGCGTCGCTGTTCGACCCGCAGGCGCTGGTCGAAGTGCAGGGGATCGCTGCGCAGTAGCGTGCGCTTCCGCACGCGAACTGATGTGTTCCGTCTCTGAGACGCCGTGTACCGCTTCGCGCGTGAATTCACGCGTGAACTGAGGGGCGGCGTCTCTGAGACGCCGAGTACCGGTCAATCGCCGAGCACGAGCCGGAGCCCCTGGCTGAAGCTCAACCCGAGCACCGGGCCCTGCGGATCCGCGACGAAGGCCTGCGCGTACAGCGTCACGCCGCGCAGCGCGACGTCGAGCGGGAGTGCGAACGGCGCGGTCTCGGCGAACCCGGCCCAGTTGGTCGGCGCCAGCAGCGGCACGATCGGGTCGGCGAGGTACAGCGTGCACGGTCCGATCGGCAGCGTGCGCGTGCCGGCGGAGAGTCCGAACATGCAGATCGATGACGGCGCGCCGGCGAGCAGCTCGAGCCGGAATGCCGGGTTGCCGAGATACGGGTCGCTGCTGGTGAGGACAGTCGGACCGCTGCTGCCCGCGCACGGGCTGCCGATGGACTGGGCCCGCGCTCTGGCGAGCGGGCCGAACAGCCAGGTCTCCGGCAAGACCATCGACACGAGGTTCCATCCGCCGAACAGCACGACACGCTGGTGCGCGACGTCGTAGGCCATCGCATGGGCGCCGCGCGCAACCGGGCTCGCTGCCGGTGTTCTTTGCGTCCAGTTGGTGCCGTCCCACTCCCAGGTGTCGGAGAGCGCTCGGCCGCCCGAGTCGATCCCTCCGAACAGTACGACGCGCTGGCGTGCCGCGTCGTACGTCATGGCATGGTCCCAGCGGGCGCTCGGGCGCGTGGCAGGCGCACGTTGCGTCCAGCTGTTGCCGTCCCACTCCCACGTGTCGGAGAGAGTACCGACGGCATCGACACCACCGAAGAGCACGACGCGCCGTTGCGTCAGGTCGTAGGTCATTGCGTGGTAGCTGCGTCCGCTGGGGCTCACCGAGGAAACTCGTTGGGTCCAGTTGCTGCCATCCCACAGCCATGTGTCGCCGAGGTAGTACGGATAGACCCCACCCCCGAAGAGCACGGTGCGCTGATTGACGAGGTCGTAGGCCATCGCGTGTTCGTGACGTGGACTCGGGCTCGTCGCCGGACCTCGCTGCGCCCAGTCGTTGCCGTCCCATTCCCAGGTGTCGCCGAGAGCTCCATTGGTGCCCCAACCTCCGAACAGCGTGAAGCGCTTGCGGGCAACGTCGTAGGCCATCGCGTGGGACGTGCGTGTGCTCGGACTCGAAGGCGACAACCGCTGCACCCATGCGGCACCGTCCCACTCCCAGGTGTGCGACTCGCTCGAGCCTCCGAACAGCACAACGCGCTCGCGCGCCAGGTCGTACACCAGCGCATGATTCGCGTGCGAGCTCGGGCTCAATGCAGGTGCTCTTTGCGTCCAGTCGCTGCCGTCCCATTCCCAAGTGTCGGAACGGAGCTCTCCTCCCAACAGCACGACGCGTTGTCGTGCGACGTCGTAGGCCATCGCATGGCCTCCGCGCACAGCCGGACTCGTCATGGGCGCGCGGGGGACCCAATCACTTCCGTGCCATTCCCAGGTGTCGGCGAGCGGTCCACCGTTCCAGGCAGTTCCCCCGAACATCACGACGCGTTGGCGTGCGACGTCGTAGGCCATGGCATGGAGGTAGCGCGCGTTCGGAATGAACGCCGGCGCTCGTCGGGTCCAGTTGCTGCCGTCCCACTCCCACGTGTCGGAGAAGTCGCCGCCGACCGATCGGCCGCCGAACAGCAAGACGCGCTGGCGCGCGACGTCGTAGGCCATCGCGTGGCTGTTGCGTGGGTTCGGGCTGACCGCTGGCGTTTGCTGCGCCCAACGCTGTCCGTCCCACTCCCAGGTGTCAGAGAGCAGCCGACCGGTCGAATCCACGCCGCCGAACAGCACGGTGCGCTGGCGCGCGACGTCGTAGGCCATCGCGGGGCTCGAGCGCGCGGCCGGACTCGTCGGCGTCGATCGTTGCACCCAAGTGGCGCCATCCCATTCCCAGGTTTCGGCGTAAGAGCCGCGTTGGTCGAGGCCCCCGAACAACACGACGCGCTGACGCGCCAGGTCGTACGCCATCGCATGCGTCCCGCGCGTGTTCGGGCTCGTTGGCGGGGAACGGTGGATCCATTCCTCGCCATCCCACTCCCAGGTGACCGGGGCGTTGCTCTTGTATACGTCCCCGAACAGCACGACGCGTTGTCGCGCCACGTCGTAGGCGACTGCATGTTGCCCCAACCGCGCGGGGAGCACCCGCGCAGGCATCCAGTCGGGCTGTACCTGGCCCGCGGTGCTGCTGCACGGTGCGAACGCCGCTGCGAGCACGAGTGCCGCGAGAGATCCGATGTGCTGTCGGGATCGAATCTGCGTGCGCAGAGGCATTCTCATGGTTCGGGTCCCTTCGCTGCGAAACTGCCGCGCCACCATACCCCGGATTCGCGCGCCCTGGGTGTGATCCGGAGGTGAGGACCGCGACTCAGCAGCTCACGGACGCGGGAGTCTCAATGCTGCCGCCCGCAGGATCGTCGCGCTCGGTCCTCAATGCATCAGCGGGACGTCGATCCGCGTCCGATCGGACAGATCCTCTCGCACTTCGAAGCTCGTCGCATAGCGCAGGCCGCTCGAGGTCGTCGCCGTGACGGAGTAGCGACCGAACGGGTACGTCTGCTCGAGGTACCAGTAGCGGAATCCCCGCAAGTCGGGCATCTGGACCACTTCGGCGGTTGCGCAGCGACTGCCGTCGGCACGTCGGACTTCGACCTGCAGTGGCAGACGGTGTTCGGGCCGGTGCAATCCGTCACCGTTGAACACGAGCGTCCGCGTGCGGCCGACGGCGATGGGGATCTGCAGCACGCGCGATTCGCCTGGTTCGAGCACGACGTCTGCTGGTTCGGCGATCAGGTCCGGTCCTCGTGGCTCTACGCGGTACGCACCTGCTTCGACGTGGAACGTCGAGCTGTCGGCGTGGAACTCCACGAAGCCAGCTGGTGGGTTCCCCATGGGATCACGCAGCCGGTAGTACGGCGGATCGCCACGCCAGGGATCGCCGCTCAGATGACGCGCTTCGATGCGAAGGCTGGCGAGCGGGGCGACCCGGACCACACCGAGTGTGTGGGTCTGGCCGCGCGGGAGCTCGAGCTCCATGAGTCTCCGCGGCAGACCTGCTTCGCGCAGCAGCCACAGCGCGTAACGACCACCGGTCAGGCGATCGACCCGGAACGAACCGTCGACGTCGGTCGTGACGCGGCGTAGCGGTGGACCGTCGCTGGGTGAGATGCGCCGACAAAGCGCAAGCTCCGCGCCGGCCCACGGGGTTTCGCGTTCGTTCACGAGCACGCCTTCGATGACGGCGAGAGGCATGCGATCCGCGGGAACGCGCAGCTCGATGTCGGATGCGCCGGCGGGGATGTCTTCGAGCTCGCAGGCAGGGTCCGTGGGGTCCCCGCCAGCATCGCGCGTGCTGATCCGGAACCGCGTCCCGAGCACGTCTTCGATCCGGAACCTGCCTGCCTGATCCGTGCGCGCGACGCGCACGTGCCGTTCGATGTCGATGGCCGTTGCGATCACGTCCCACCGTTGCAGAGGTGCACCGTCCGGATCGAACACTATTCCGACGAGATCGGGCCGCTCTGGCAGCGTAAGGTCGCACCGCAGGATGCCGGCTGCCGGCGACGGTAGCTCCTGCTCCAAGAGCGGATGGCTCCCCCGGCTATCTACGGTCAGCACAAGAGACCGATGTGGCAGGTGCTTGAGATGAAAGCTGCCATCCTCCCGGAGCTCGACCGCCGCAAAATGCCCGTTCGCGCCGCGTGAAGAACGAGCAGCGATGCCGAGCCCCCTTGCCGGCGTTCCATCCGCATGCCGAACGGAGCCCACGATCTCGATCCCCGCGGTCACGTGCAGGGCTGTTTCCGCAATACCGAACGCAGGGAGCGTGATGTCGAGCATCCCACCGAGATAGGGAGGCGCCTGCACCCAGAGGCGCTGTTCACCCGCGGGCAGGCTGTTGAACCAGAATCGGCCGTTCGCGTCCGTTCGCGTTACTTGGCGGAGTCGGGGACAGAGCACGATGCCGTCTGCCCCGCGGCGTGCGTCCTGTCCCGCAGGGATCACCCACACGGCTGCGTTGAGGACGGGAACAGCGGACTGGTCGAGAACCGTGCCGTAGATCGCAGCCCATTCGGAACCGAGAACCAGTGTGGCTTCGGCGCTGCTCGCGCGGATGGCTCCGTAACCCCGTGAGGGACTGAAACCGACCTTGCGTGCACCGATTGCTGTCTCGTTCGTGCTCAGTGCGACTTCGAATCGGCCCCTCTCGTCTGAATGCCCCGCAAGTCGCAAGCACGGGTCCCAGGGGCGAGGGATGGAGTGCTTGCCCAGCACGTTGAAGCCTCCCGGCTCCGTCGCCCAGATCTCCGCATCCGCAACCGGCAGCGCGTGCTCGTCGATGACCCGCCCGCGCACGAGCCTGCCGCGCGCTTGAACGAACTCGACCAAGGCCTCGGCGCCTGGAGCGATGAGGACACGTTGCGGATTCGCATCCCAGTCCGCGAGGAACGCGACTGACCACGGGCCAGGCGCGAGCCCGGAGAGCTGGATCTCTCCGTTTTCGTCAGTGCTCAGCTCACGCAGCGAAGCGTCGAGCGGTGGATGCGCACGCTCACCTGGCCAGAGCTGCACGAGTGCATTGGCAATGGGAGCGGTGGCCTGCGCAGATCCTGGCGGACGCTGTACGACGACGCGGATGCGCAGCGCACTTCTCGCGGGCTGCGCTTCGAGTCGCGGCACCAACGCGTCCCCTGGTTGCAGCTCGCGGTCCGCCCCCTCCGCAGCTGCCACGACTGCGCGTGCCGAGGCCGGTTCGGGCTCCCGGTCGGCCACTACCTGCTCAGGCACGAGGATGCTGCGCCAGATCAGGACACCCAGCAGAACGCAGGCGGCGACCGCGGCGGCCTTGATCGTCCACAGCGCGGCGATGGCGCCGCCTGCGGCCGGCGCCGGCAGCAGCGAACGCGCGTGCTCGAGCACGCGCATGCGGATCTCCTTCGTTCCGCGTGCTGGGAGCGCGGCGAGGCTGGCCGGCAGGAGACGGCGCAACACCTGGATCCCCCGGTGGATCCGCATGCGCACGGCACCCGGAGCGACACCCAGCACTTCCGCGATCTCCGCCGTCGCGAGCCCGTGCTGCAGCTTGAGCAGCAGCGCCTGACGCTGTTCCTCCGGCAGCGTGTCGACGTGCTGGCGGATCTGCGCGATGCACTCCGCGCGCTGCGCGCTGGCCTGTGGATCGCCGGCGTCGCCGGCGAGATCGGGCAGCTCCTGCGTCCGGCGCATGACAGCGCGCCGGCCCGCATTCCTCGCTTCGCCGGCCAGAATCCCACTCAGCCACGCTTCCACGCTGCGACCCGCTTCGAACGTCGCTGCCTTCGAGATCGCGACTACGAACGTCGACTGCACCAGATCCTCCGCATCCGCCGCGTTCCCGCACAGGTGCAGGGCGAGCCCGATCAAGCGCGGCGACGTGCGGTCGAACACCTCACCGAGAGCTCCCAGGTCCCCTCGGGTCCGGAATCGCTCGAACAGCTCCGCAAGGTCGCGCATCGATCCCATTCGTCGCGAACGGCGCCCCCCGTCACACGACGCACGCAGAAACATGGAAGCCCGCCGCGCAGGTGTCTGACACCCGGTGTACCGGTACACCAGGTGTCAGACACCTACGCGGCGGTGTACGAGCGCGCTGTGCGCATCCGCACGCGAACTGACGGGTTCCGTCTCTGAGACCCCGCGTACCGCTTCGCGCGTGAATTCACGCGCGAAGTGACGGAGAAGATCTCAGAGACTCCGCGTACCGCTTTCGCGCGGCCGCCCGTGCCCGCTCCCGAACCCGCTCCCGAACCCGAACCCGACCCCGACCCCGCATCCGCCGGCGCCCCCCCCCCCCGCGCGCGGCTGGCTGGGGCGCCGCGCGGGGGGGGGACGCCAGTGACGCGCGCGAAGCGCGCGTCACGCGTCCCGCTAAAACACCGCCGTCTGCCACACGTTGCTCACCTCGAGCGGCAGCGTCAGGTTGTTCGGGTCGTAGTGGATCCCCTGGAAGTAGATCGTGATCGACCCGGGCAGCACCGTCGGGAACAGCAGCGAGTAGGTCCCGACGCCCTGCGCGTCGTGCACGCGCGAGCCGATGTCCCAGTAGATCGCGGCGAAGTTGTCGCCGATGCCGAGGTTCACGATCCCGGGGATCACGCTCGGCTTGTTGCTGAGCGAGGCCAGCATCAGGCTCGACCAGTTGCGGTCGCCGTAGATCTTGAAGTCGTACGTCGTGGTGTCGCTGCGCACGACGATCGCGCGCCCGTCGATGATCGCCGGGTGCGTACCGACGACGCTGAGCCCGAGGCCGTTGCTGGTGCCGCACGCGGTGACGACCTTGACGGTGACCGGCCCGATCGCTGCCGGGCTGGGCGCGGTGAACGTGACCTGAGTCGGCGAGACGTTGCTCAGGTTGGTCACCAGCGCGCCGCCGAAGTCGACGGCAGTCGCACCATCGAAGTTGGTCCCGGTCAGCGTCACGGCGCCGCCGTTGTAGCTGTTGATCGTGGTCTTGCTGGACGAGCTGAGCACCGGGGTGCCACTGCACGCCGGACCGGTGCCGCTGACGCCGATGTCGACGAACTGGCTGCCGCTGGTGGAGTCGGTCCACGTGATCTCGACGCGGTACGTCCCGGTCGTCGACGGCGTGAACGTGACCTTCTCGTACGAGTTCTCCGGGTTCAGATCGGACGCGACGAGGCTGTTCGACGGATCGAACACACGCAGATCCAGCTTGTACGGCAGCGCACTCGCATTGCGCATCCAGGTGATCGTGACGCTGCGCGGGATCCCCTGCGTGCAGTTCATCGTCAGGTTGCGCACCTTGGTCGGGTGCTGCAGCCGGACGGTCTGGTAATCGCCGGCGAGCGCAGCGTCGACGGCGACGTTGCACTTCATCAGGCCGACTCCGACCTGATTGCGGTTGTTGACCAGCGCGTTCGTCGTGTTGAGCAGGATGGCCTTGCACTGCAGCGCGGTGATCCGGGTGTCCGCGTGACGCACGAGCACGGCGCCGCCGGCGACCGTCGGCGACGAGAACGAAGTACCGCTCGCTTGCGAGATGCTGGTCTCGCTGTTGGTCAGCGTGGCATAGACCCCACTGCCGACCGCGACGATGTCCGGATACGTCCGCGCCGTCCCGAACAGCGGTCCGGTCGCCGAGAAGCTGGAGCGCGCCAGCGTGTTCTTGTTGATCGAGCCGACCGACAGCCCGTTGTTGACGACCTGGCTCGCCTGCGTGTTGCTGCCGGAGTTGCCAGCCGAGCAGGTCACCAGCACGTCGCTGTTGAACGCCAGCGTGTCGATCGCGATCTGCGTCGGATCGCCGAGGCTCGGCGAACCGGAGAACGAGTTGTTGGCGACCGCGATGTTGTCGGTCACGCGCCGCGAGCCGACCAGCTGCCAGCCGGTGATGATCCAGCTGCTCGCCGCCGAGCCGGAGTCGTTCGAAATCTTGATGCTGACGACGCGCGAGTCGAACGCGGGCGCGTTGTCGATGCGCGAATCGGCGGACCACTTGTTCGCCTGCGCGCAGCCGGCGCTGAACGTGCCGTGTCCGTGCACGTCCTCGCTGCCGTAGCCGCTGGTGCCGTGGGCGCCGAGCAGCAGGCTGCCACCGATGCCGCCGCCGGACGTGTTGCTCGGATTGCCGCCGCGGAAGTACGCGCGGTGCGGACGTCCGGTGCTCCCCATGTTGGCGTCACAGCCGGTGTCGAGGATCGCCACCGACAGACCGGTGCCGATCACCTTGCCGCCACCCTTCGCGTCCTTGAGGTTGGCCGCGTCGGAGTTGCTGTGCGTGCTGTTGGTGGAATCGGTCAGCGTCGGCACGTGCCAGAGGTCGGCGTGCACCGAAGCAACGTTGTCGAGCGCGCGCAGCGCGGGCAGCTGCGCCGCGGGCAGTTGCACGGCGGCGCCGTTGATCAACCACCACTGCGCGGTGACGCGGCCACCGAGCCGCTCGACGGCAGCGACGAACGCCGCCTGGTCCAGCTGCACCTGTTGTTCCATCGCGCCGACGATGGCGTCGACTTCGTGCGCCGGACGGCGCGCGAGGATCGCCTCACGGTATGCCTCGAGGTCGAACGACCGGGCACGGAACATGACGATCCACTGATCCGGGATCGACTCCCCCGGCTGCACGGTCGTCTGGGTCGACAGCGACGTCACCGGTAGTTCGGCGATCGTCTGCTGTTGGGCGGGAATCAGCGATGCGAGCGCAATCGCGGCTGCAAAGAGAGCGGTACGTGCGGACATTCGGGCTGCAGGGGGTCGCGGGAGAGGGCAGGCGCAGGGGCGGGCGGAGAAGAGTATCCCGCGGACTGCATCCGGCTAGACGCCCCCGGAGCCGCAGGATGTTCCGGCCGCATCGACCCTGCGAAGATCCCGCGATGCGCCTGATCGCATCCGCCCTGGTGCCGGCCCTGCTGGGGGCCTGTGAGAGTGCCGCCGAAGTACAGCCGCCGCCACCGCTGGCCGGCGTGCCGACCACCGTCGTCCTGCTGGATCCTCATTTCGTCCGGTTCGAGGGGGCGCGCATCCCGCTCGACGCCTTCCTGCTGGAGATGCGCGAGCGCGTCCGCGCCGCCGGCGGGGAACCGGACCGGCTCCCGTTGGTGACCGTCACGTCAGCGTCCACCGAGGAGGAGCTCGGGGGGCTCGTCGGCCGCGTGGTCGAAGAGCTGCGCCGCGCCGGGATCCGCTCGATCCAGCTGGGCGACGTATGACCCGCGCGACGCGGCCGCAGCTGGTCGTCTTCGACATCGACGGGACGCTGCACGATTTCGCGCGCTGGTGGCCGCGTGTGCTGCGTCAGGGCCTCGCCGACTTCGGCCGGGCGCAACGGTTCGCGCCGGTGCTGCCGGACGACGCGAGCGCGAACGCCGTCGTCGGCAACGCCGATGCTGCGTTGTGGGCCGCGTTCCTGCCCGCACCCCACAAAGAGCTCTGGCCGGAGTTCCGCGCGCTGGTCCTGCCGCGCGAGCTGGACGAACTGCGGCGCGGCGAGGACTTCCTGTTCCCCGGGACCCGCGCGCTGCTCGGCCGCTTGCGCGACGCCGGCGTGCGGACGGCGCTCGCCTCGAATTGCCGCAACCTCTACCTCGCCGCGATGCTCGAAGGGCAGGGCCTCGCCCGCCTCACCGATGCCGCGTTCTGCCTCGACACGCCCGGTGTGCGCCACAAGACCGACATGGTCGCGCGCGCGCTCGCGGACGCTGCCACCGACGCATCACGTGCGGCCATGGTCGGCGACCGCGCCTCCGATCTCGAGGCGGCGCGTGCGAACGACCTCCGGTTCGTCTGGCGCCACAACCCGTTTGTCCCGCCGCTCCCGGCCGACCTGACCTGGCAGGGGGATCCGGAACAGCTACTGTCCTGGCTCGGCGTCTCCTGACTCCCGATCCGGAATAACCGCCGCGCCGCGCGCAATGGCCGGCTGCCGCTGGCTCGCCGGTCCGGGGCAGGTCCCGCCGGCCCGTAACCCGATGGAATCGATCGTCCCGCTCGCGCTGATCTTCTCGTTCATCTACGGGCTGGTGTGGATGAAGAACCGCGAGACCGAGCGGCGGGAGCGGCTCAAGCTGCTCGAGCAGGCGCTGCGCGCCGACCGGATCGATCCGCAACTCCGCGAGCAGATCATCTCGGCACTGGCACCCGAGCAGGCCAAGCGCAATCTGCAGCCGCGGCCGGCGGCGCCGATCCGCGCCACACGCTCGCTGTTCCTGACGCTCGGCTGGCTGACGCTGTTCACCGGCCTCGGCCTGCTGCTGAGCGGATCCCGCGACGGCGAGGAAGCCGGAGTCATCGTGCTGTTCGCCGGCCTCGGCATGATCACGCTGCCGATCGCGATGCGCGAGCTCGAGCTGCGCCGCCAGGCGTGAACCGGGCGGGCACGCCCGCCATACTCCGCCGCGGATGCAGTGGAACCTGCCGAGTGAAGAGCAACTGCGCGCCCGCGCACACGCCGCGCTCGCGACCTGGGCCGCCGAAGCCGAGCTGCCAGATCTGCATGTCGTCTGGCAGGCGACGCTGCGCACGACGGCCGGCCGCGCCGAGCTGCGCCAGCGCAAGATCCTGCTGAACCCACACCTGCTCGCGCGCGCGCCGGCGCAGATCGAGCAGGTGCTGGTCCATGAGGTCGCCCACCTGGTCACCTGGGCCCGGCATGGCCGCCGCGCGCGCCCGCATGGCCCGGAATGGGCGGCGCTGATGGAGCAGGCTGGACTTCCCGCCGATGCCTGCCATCGGATCGCGACGCACGGATTGCGCCGGCAGCGCTACTGGTATCTGCATCTGTGCCGGAGCTGTGGCGCACGCTGGATCCGGCGGCGCGCGCTCCGGTTGCGCTGCGGCGGCTGCCGCGGGCGCGGCGAGCTGCTGCGGCTGCGTGCCGCCGGGACGCAGGACGGCTACGACACGCTCGTGCGCCTGGCCCCGGAGGAGGCCCTGCGCTACGTGAGTCCCGGCGCCGCCGATCGGCGCTGAACCGCCCGCGCGCGATCCGAGCGCGTAGACTCCGCGGCCCGATGGTGACCCGACCGGATCTGTTCGAGGAGATCGTGCGCCTGCGCCGCGAGGGGATCCCGGCCGCGCTCGCGACGATCGTCGGCACGCGCGGGTCGACGCCCGGGCGGGAGACGATGCGGCTGCTCGTGCTGGAGGACGGGACGTTCCTCGGCACCGTCGGCGGCGGCTGCCTCGAGGCGGAGGTCTACGAGACGGCGAAGCTGGTCCTGCGCGACGAACAACCACGCACGCTGCAGTTCCGGCTGACGGAGTTCGAAGCGCCGGATTCCGGTCTGCTCTGCGGCGGCGAAGTCACGATCTTCGTGGAGCCGATCACGACCCCGGCGCTGTGGATCTTCGGCGCCGGCCACGTCAGCAGATCGTTGGCGGAGGTCGCGGCTTTGGCCGGGTTCCGCGTCACGGTCGCCGACGACCGCGCGGGCTATGCGGCACCGCAGCGATTCCCGCATGCTGCGGCCGTCGTCGCGGCGCCGTATGCCGAGACGGTCGCCGCGATGCCGATCCGCGCCAACACGTTCGTCGTGGTCGTGACGCGCGGCCACAAGGAGGATGGCGTCGTGTTGCAGGCGCTCGCCGAGCGCGTGGCCGCCGGCGCCGCGCCGCGCTTCGTTGGGATGATCGGCAGCAAGACCAAGCGTGCGGTGCTGTTCCGGCATCTGCGGGAGGCCGGAGTCGCCGAGTCGTTCCTCGGCTCCGTCCGCTCACCGGTCGGGCTGCAGATCGGCGCGCGCACGCACGAGGAGATCGCGGTCGCCGTCGTCGGCGAGCTGGTGCAGGTGCGCCGCACCGGACGTGATGCAGCCGCCGACTGGGAGTCGCGTGTGCGACGGCCCTCGGCTCCGACCCGCTCGACGGCGGCCGGGACCTGAACCTGCCGCCCCGGACTGCCGTTGCGCAACGACGGCGGGCCCGCCGACGCTGCGGTTGCCCCCCCTGCGCTGCGGCGGCATGATCCCCCGCCCCCCGCCCGCCTCTGCGACCCCGACGAACGATGAATCGAGCCTTGCTCATGGCGCGGCTGACGGCCGCGCCGCTGCTGATCGCCGCTTCCCTCGCCGCCCAGGGTGACCAGATCACGTGGACCGACGGGACCACGACCGAGAACTGCCGGATCACGCAGTTCACGGTGTTCGAGATCAAGTTCACGGCGCGTGGCAACAACGAGTCGCGCAGCAGCGACCAGGTGGCGCACATCGAGTGGGAGAAGCTGGACGAGTGGTACCGCCGCGCCACCGGCGCGCCGCTCAGCGAGGCACCCGGCGAGTTCCTGAACGAGGCGAAGAAGCGCCTGGCGAAGAAGGACACGCTGGTCGCGCAGATCGGCTACGAGCGGATGGCGCGGCTCTATCTGCAGAACGGCCAGGTCGTCGACGCGGTCAACGCGCTGCAGGAGCTGTTCGACCAGATCCCCGACAGCGGCTACGCGCCGGAGCTGTTCCGCGTCAAGCTCGAGTACTACCTGTCGCAGGGCAAAGACGGCGCCAAGAACGCCGCCAGCGCCGCGAACACGTACCGCGAGACCGCGACGACCAAGGCCTGGCCGAAGGGGTTCAGCCTCGAGGCGAGCCTCTACGAGGTCATGGCCGAAGCGGCGGGCGGCGGCCTGCAGCCGGCCGAGCTCGAGCGCAAGCTGCGCAACGTGCTGAACTCGGCGGAAGGGGTCGCGGCCGGCGTCGCCCGCCGCGCCAAGCTGCAGATCGCGCGGACGCTGCTGCTGCAGGACAAGCTGGACGAAGCCGGCAAGCTGTACGACGACCTCGCCGGCTCGCGCGGTCTGGATCCGAACTCCCAGGCCCGCATGTGGATCGACATGGGGCAGATCAAGTTCAAGCGCGCCGGGGCGGAGGACAAGGAGACGTTCCGCAAGGCACTGCTGCTGTTTCTGCGCGCGTATCTCGACGTGCCGGAGGCTGCCGACGAGCTGCGTGCCGAGGGTGCGTTCTACGCCGCGGCCGCCGCCGAGAAGTGGGCCGGTCCGGACGCGCGGCTGATCCAGGGTCGCATGCGCGCGATCCTGCGCCGCGACTTCGCCGAGACCTCCTGGGCCAAGCGGTGAGAGCCGATGCCCGAGGCGGGTGACACTGCCTCGAGCACGCCGGAGCCGCCGCCGCCGGACGACACGCACGGCTGGTGGAATCGCGCCTCGGTCGAGTTGTTCCGGCGCACGGTCGGGCCGCTGCTGCGGCTGTACGTGCGGATGCGGATCTACGACGCGCCGCGCCTGGACGGGCCGTACGTGCTGGCGGCGAACCACACGTCGTTCCTCGATCCGATCCTGCTCGGCGCGGCGGCGCCGCGCCGCATCACGTACCTGATGACGGCGGTCATCCACCGCAGCCCGGCGCTCGGTTGGTTCTACCGTTGGATGCGCGCGATCCCGGTGCCGCTGCATGGCGGACCGCAGCGCGCGATCCGCGCGGCGCGGCGCGCGCTCGCGCGCGGTGACGTGGTCGGGATCTTCCCCGAGGGAGGCATCTCGCGGGATGCGCGGCTGATGCTCGGCAACCCGGGCGCGGTGTCGCTCGTGTTCGGGGAAGCGGTGCCCATCATCCCGGTCGGGATCGTCGGTGCGGCGGACGTGCTGCCGTTCGGCGGGATCGTGCCGCGCCCGCGTCGGGTCGAGGTGCGCTTCGGCCGGCCGCTGCTGCCGGACGAGCTGGCCGGCGGCGCGACGAAGCGCCGCGAGCGACTCGAGCTGGCGACTGCACGCTTGATGCAGGAGATCGCCCGGCTGAGCGGCCAGCAGGCGCGCGAGCAGGTCGTCGCAGAAAAAAACGCCCGGACTTGACCCTCCCGTTGCATCGACGTCGCCGGCGCGTTGCCGGCAGTCGAGAGCGAACGGAGGAACCGAGGTGCGGCGACAGGAGGAGCAGGTCACGATCGCGTGGCGCGCGGCGTATGCGTTTCTGCGGCGTTTCCGCGACGCCTTCACGCGGAACGAACGGGAGGATCTGGCGCAGGACGTCGCCCTGACGCTGCTGCGGGATCCGCGGCGCGTGCGTGAGCCGGCGCGGATCGCCGCGTACTCGCGGACGGTCGCGCGGCGCCTGCGCTGCCGCCGGATCGAACGGCTGCTGCGGCTGCGTACCGTCCCGTTGCTGCAGGCCGACGAACCTGCCGCGTCGCGGGGACCCGCGATGCTGACGATCGCCGGTGGCCTGCGCCTGCCGCGCTGGGAGGTGTTCGACCTGCTCGAGCAGGCGCTGGACGAGCTGTCGCCGCTGAACGGCTACCTCGTGCGCGCCCGCTACGAGGGATTCTGCTGCGCCGAGCTCGCGGCGCGCTACGGGCTCCCGATCGAAGGCGTCAAGCGCCGGCTGTTCCGCGCGCGCGCGCGCGTGCGGCGCCGCCTGGTCGGTTGGATCGAGGAGCGGCTCGAGGCATCCGCGCCCGGCATGGGGCTGGGCGCAACCAGCTGGAATGGAGGACTGCAAGCATGAACGTGCAAAGAACGAAGTGGCATCGGCTCGCGCTCGGTGTCGGCGGACTGCTGCTCGGTGGGTTGATGGCGCAGGAGCCCGCGCCGGCCGAGCCGGCGGCGCCGGAATCGGCACCGCTGCGGGACGCGCTGCGCGCCGCGGAGGACATCGCGGAGCGCGTGCGCGGCCTCGAAGGGGCCGAACGGCTGCCGGCCCTCGAGCAGGCGGCGCGTGCGTACGAGGAGGTCGGAGCGAAGTACGCCGGCGCCGGCCCGGCGGTCGCCCGCGCGTGGTGGGAGGCAGGTGAGCTGTGGCGCCGGCACGGCAGCCTGGCGCTGGCGGAGAAGGCGTACCAGCAGGCGCTCGAGCGCGATCCGACGCGGTACGGCGAGCGCGCGTGGCTGGAGCTCGGCCACGTGCAGCGGCGGACGGACCGTGCCGACGACGCGCTGGCCAGCTACGGCAAGGCTGCGGCGGTGCGCCCGGCATCGGCGCGCGCGCACGAGGCACGGTTGTGGATCGGGCGGACGCACGCGCAGGGCGGCAAGCTGCAGGACGCGATCACGGCCTACCGCGCCGCGCTCGAGGCGACCGACCATCCCGGCCGCGTCGTCGAGGCCTGCGACATGCTGGCGATGGCGCAGATCAAGGCCGGTGATCTGGGCGGTGCGGCGGAGACGGTGCGCCTCGCCGACTCGCAGCTCAGCAAGGTCGAAGGACCGGCTGCCGATCGATTGAAGCGTGCGCTGGAGGGGATGTCGGCGCGCCGCAGCCTGCAGCGTGCGCAGGACAAGCAGTCCAAGGCCGCGGCAGATGCCGACCGGTTGCAGCAGGCGGACAAGAAATGATCCGCCACGCGCCGGGGCGATCACTTCATCGACTGGCGCAGCTCGAGCAGGATCTGGTCCGCGGCGTCGACGCGGATCAGACCCTGCCGCGGAAACTCCAGATCGAGGATCACATAGACCGCGAGGGTCATGCACCCGGCGAACGCCGCCGTGTGCAGTCGGTTGCGGTCCTTCGCCCCGGCCATGCCGTGCCCGGCGAGCAACGCGCCGCCGAGCACGAGCAGGATCAACATCACGAACACGACGAACGGCGGGTGCATCCGCGTGCTCGCGACGCGCGTCGTTCCAAGGTCGAACGTAGCGTTCAGCGCCGGGAGTACGAGCGCTGCGGTCTGCGGTGGGATTCCCGGCGCGGTGAGCGCCGCCATCGCTGCCGTCCAGATCTGCCGTTGGATCTCCACCGAGCGGTCGACTTCGGCGAAGGCGGCGGTCAGGTCGCTGGTGAGGCGGTAGGTCTGCAGCCGTGAATCGACATAGTCACGGAACAGCTTGCGCACGCCCGGCTGCGCGTCGCCCGGCAGGAGATCGAGCCGGAGCCACGCCGTGCCTATCGCGTTCGCCTCCTCGACGATCAGCGCACGCCGCTGATCGAACCGCGTCGCCGCGCCGGAGAACGTGAATGCGATCAGCAGACCGAGCAGCCCGAACACGGCTCCATTCACGACACCGACGCCGGCCGCGGCACCCTCGACGTCCCGCTGGCGCCGTCGCACACCGATCCGATGTCCAAGGGCCAGCATCACCGTCACAGCGGCGAACAGCCCGATGACGATCAGCAACTCTACGAGGACGAGTTCCATGCGCGCTCCTGCGGACGGAACCGTGTCACGCGTTCAGCGGACGCCGATCCCGTAGTAGCGGAAGCCTAGCTGGCGCAGCCGCGCCGGCTGGAAGATGTTGCGCCCGTCGAACACGACCGGATGGCGCAGCAGCCGCTTCAGCTCTTCCGGGTCGACGTGGCGGAACTCGTTCCACTCGGTCACCAGCGCGAGAGCGTCGGCGCCCTGCAGCGCCTCCTCCGCGGTCGTCGCGTACTGGATCCGATCACCGAGGATCTTCTGCGTCTCGTGCACCGCCTCCGGGTCGAACGCGACCACGGTCGCGCCGGCGGCGAGCAGCTGCTCGATCAGCACGAGACTCGGCGCCTCGCGCATGTCGTCGGTCTTCGGCTTGAACGCCAGACCCCAGACCGCGATGCGCTTGCCGGCGAGGTCACCCTCGAAGTGCTGGTGGATCTTGTGGAACAGGACCTGCTTCTGCGCCTCGTTGACCGCCTCGACGGCCGGGACGATCTTCGGGTCGTAGCCGTGCTCGAGCGCAGTCTTGACCAGCGCACGCACGTCCTTGGGGAAGCAGGAGCCGCCGTAGCCGATCCCGGCGAACAGGAACGGGAATCCGATCCGGCTGTCGGTGCCGATCCCCTTGCGCACTTCGTTGACGTCGGCGCCGACCGCGTCGCAGATCCGCGCCATCTCGTTCATGAACGAGATCCGCGTCGCCAGCATCGCGTTCGCCGCGTACTTGGTCATTTCGGCCGACAGGACGTCCATGACCAGGAACGGCTTGCCGGTGCGCAGGAACGGTGCATACAGCTCCTGCATGACCTCGGTCGCGCGCTGGCTGTCGGAGCCGATCACGACGCGGTCCGGCTTCATGAAGTCGTCGATCGCC
The DNA here is from genome assembly GCA_964483245.1 of uncultured candidatus Brocadiaceae bacterium. Taxonomy (GTDB): domain Bacteria; phylum Planctomycetota; class UBA1135; order UBA1135; family UBA2386; genus CAZABP01. The sequence goes on from CAZABP010000009.1 coordinate 25,116, forward strand.
GCGCCTTCCTTCAAGAACTCCGGGTTGCTGACCACGTCGAACGCCTGCTCGCTGAGCGCGCGGATCGCGTCGCGCACCTTGAAGTTGGTCCCGACCGGGACCGTGCTCTTGGTGACGACGACCTTGTAGCCGGTCAGGTTGCGCCCGATCGTCTGTGCGACGCCGAGCACGTGGCGCAGATCGGCGCTGCCGTCTTCGCCCTGCGGTGTGCCGACCGCGATGAACACGACCTTCGCCGCGCGCACCGCGTCGTCCACCTCGGTCGAGAAGTGCAGGCGCCCCTCGGCGGTGTTGCGCGCGATCAGCTCTTCGAGGCCCGGCTCGTAGATCGGCACCTTCCCCTCGCGGAGCTGGCGGATCTTCCGCTCGTCGACGTCGACACAGGTGACCCGGTTGCCGGTCTCGGCAAAGCAGGTGCCGACCACGAGGCCGACATAGCCGGTTCCGATGACTGCGATCTTCATGCGAGGAGGTTGCTCGAGGTGCTGCGTCCGGCCGCCGGCAGGAGGCCGAAGGGCGCGGGACCCTAGCGAAGCCTACCCGCGCCAGCAACCGGTGCGGCCGGCACGGAACGCTCCGTATCATGCCGCGATGCTGCGCGCCCTCCTGACCGTCCTGTCGCTCGCACTCGGTGCGTGCAGCCTGCCGCAAGTCCTCGACGACCTGGAAGAACACGGCCCGCCGCCGGAACTGGGCCGTCCCGGCTACGTGCGGTTCGTCGCGAAGACCGGCGCCGTGACCGGTGGCGTCGTCGGCGCCGTCGCGTCGGTCGTTCTGCTGCCGATCACCTGGCCGATCTCGCTGGTCGCCGATCGGCCGCTCGGCGTCTCGAGCCAGGAGTTCCTGTTCATGCCGGTCACATGGGGCGCCAGCAGCGGCCACTTCCTGCTCGGCGCGCCGGCCGACGGCATCGACTTCGTGGTCCGCCGCGCCTGGGTGGACGAGCAGCCGCCGGCCGGCTACGAGACGACGCCACCGAAGCCTCCGGTCGGCCCGGGCCCTGCGGAACCGCAGACGCCAGCCGGGAAGCCGGCGGTCGGTTCGACACAGGGCGATTAGCTCAGTTGGTCAGAGCGCCTGCCTTACACGCAGGAAGTCGGCGGTTCGAGCCCGTCATCGCCCACCACCTGACGCGCGTCCTGTTCCAGACTCAGGACCTGCGGGATCGCGCGCGGGGAACGCGAACGTCACGCCGGCATGCGCGCGCGCCCGTCGCTGCGAATCAAGGCTCGGAGTCACTGGTGCTCCTTGGAAACTGGTCATACGCCCCGTCGGCGAACGTCGCCGCCGCAGCGGCGCCAGATCCGCCGGTTTCGCGGCGTCGTGGTCGCCGCGTCGCGGCGGTGAGGGAACTGACACCTCCCTCGCTACGCTCCGGGATGCTTCGGGAGGGCGCGAAGGCCGGCCCGAGATGAGATGAACTGGGAGCTCGATCACGTGTTCATCGCGACGCCCGACCTCGGAAGGGTGGAGCGAGCGCTTTCGGATCTAGGCCTGCGGTTCACTCGCCACGTGGTTCATCAGGGTCAGGGCACTGCAAATGCGTGCGCTGTCTTTCGAAACGCATTCCTCGAAGTGCTTGGCATCCACGATGTCGACGAACTCGAGAGCGACCTCGTGCATCCGCTCGCGTTGTGGGAGCGGATCCAATGGGCCGAGACGGGTGCGTGCCCACTTGGGATTTGCTACAGGGCTCTCGATGGCATCCTGAATGTGGGCGGCCTCCCCTTCGAAAGCTGGCACTACAAGCCGACCTACCTCTCCTCTGATGCCAGCATTCCGATTGTGACTCCGCGACGGGCGCTCACGGAGCCGTTGATCTTCCTGAGCGCAGACGCCAACAGGCGTACCAACCTCGAAGAAGCTGCGGCGCGCTACGGCGAAACCCGCACACTCACCAGCGTCACCTTGCGTCGGCCGTCAGGGGCGCAGCCGTTATCGGATGGCGTGCGTTGGTTCGAAAACCACGGCCTCCTGTCGATCGAACTCGGGCCGACCTGCTCCATCGAATTGGAGTGGGACCACGGTCGTGAAGGAGTCTGCCACCGGTTGCGCGACGAAACCCCGCTGGTCCTCCGCTGGTGAGGCGGGCTGACCAGCCGATGAAGCGGACGGGCTTGCGCCGGCCGCTTCTCGCCAAGCAAATTGGTCGGACACCGAAGATGACCGCGGAAAGAGCAGAGCTCCTCGATGTCCTCCGAATCGGTCACGAGACGTCGATGCGAGGCGCGGGGCTGTCGATATGCGAGGCACTCGGGCGGGCGCGGTACCGCGAGCGACGTCCGGGTTTCGAAGCTGAGGATCTTCTTCCGCTACTCGAGGCCGACCCCGAACTCTCGAAGGCTTGGTTCGCGTACTCGGAGGACAAGCGAACCAGCGAAGGCTGGTACCTTTTGCGATCTGGCGAGATCGGGCGGCTCGACGACCCAGATTCCCGGTGCCAGTTCGCCTGCCCCGAGGATGCCGTCGCGGAGTATGTCGTGCGGGAGTTGGATTACTGGACCGGCCTGTAGCCGAGCGGGCTGATCCCCAGTTCCTTGCAGGACTGCACGAGGCTCATTCGCCTGTGCAGTTCGGGCTGCCGCGAAGCCGGCAGCTCACCAGATCGCCAGCAGCAGCAGGCGCAGCTGGGTCGACGGCAAGCTTGGGGCAGCCAATGTGGAGAGGGACGGCACGAGGGTGCCGCGCTACCGCGGCAGCGCGCCGACCGTAGGCCGGCGCGCCGGGCACGCAAAGGGGGGCGCTGCGGTCAGTCTCCGAGCGTGAGCTTCCGACCCGCGCTGAACGCGAGCCCCAGCACCGGCCCCTGTGGATCCGCGACGAACGCCTGCGCGTACAGCACAGCACCGCGCAGCGCCACGTCGATCGGCAGCGTGAACTTCGGTGTCTCCGCGAAGCCTGCCCAGTTCGTCGTAGCGAGCAACGGCGTGATCGGATCCCGCAGGTACAGCGTGCACGGCCCGATCGGCACGGACTGCGTTCCGAGCGACAGCCCGAACATGCACGGCGCCCCGGGCCGCGCGGAGACGAGTTCCAGCGCGAACGACGGCTGGCCCAGCGCAGGGACCGGACTCGTCAGCAGCGTCGGTCCTCCGCTGCCCGCGCATGCACTGCCGACCGTCTGAGCGTCAGCCCATGCCGGTGTCCCGTAGTGCCAGGTGTCCGCGAGGGGCAGGTTGTTGATTCCGCCGAACAGCAGCCAGCATTGCCGCGCCGCGTCGTAGGCCATCGCGTGCGCGATCCGCGCAGTCGGCCCGGCGCTCCCCACGCGCTGGGTCCAGCGGCTCCCGTCCCATTCCCACGTCTCTGCGGTCGTCCGGCCGTTCACAAGGCCGCCGAAGAGAACGACGCGCTGGCGCGCACTGTCGTACGCGAGCGTGTGACTCGTCCGTGCGGTCGGGCCGCTGCTCGGGGTGGCGCGCTGCCACTGCGTGCCGTCCCATTCCCAGGTGTCGCCCAGAGCGGCCTGGCCGTCCCATCCACCGAACAGCACCACCCGTCGCCGCGCCTGGTCGTACGCAAGCGCAGTCCCCGAGCGCGCAACCGGACTCGTCGCCGGCGACCGCTGCAGCCAGTTCGTGCCGTCCCACTCCCAGGTGTCCGCCAGCAGGGCATTGCCATCGCCCCCGCCGAACAGCACGACCCGCTGCCGCACAGCGTCGTAGGTGAGCGCGTGCCATGTGCGCGCCGGCGGACTCGTCGCAGGGGCGCGCCGCGTCCAGGTGACGCCATCCCATTCCCAGGTGTCGCCGAGCAGGCCAGCGTTCCCCAGTCCGCCGAACAACAAGACGCGCCGGCGAACACTGTCGAAGACCATCGCGTGTCCGTGGCGCACGCCTGGATTCGTGCCGACGAGCCGCTCGCGCCAGACGGTGCCGTCCCATTCCCAGGTGTCGGCGGCGAGTCTGCCTTCGACCAGACCGCCGAACAGGACGACTCGTTGCCGGATCACGTCCCCCGCGAGGCCATGCCCGGACCGCGCGGCCGGATGCGCGACCGGCACCCGCCGCACCCAGCCGGTGCCGTCCCATTCCCACAGATCGTCTTGCGGCGGGTTGGCGCTGGCACGCGTGCCACCGAACAGCACGACGCGCTGCCGCGCCGCGTCGTAGGCGATGGCGGGTGCGGCACGTGCGTCCGGGGACGACGCGGAAACGCGCTGCGTCCACTGGCTGCCGTCCCATTCCCAGGTGTCGCCGAACACGCGCGCAAAGTGGTGCAGGCCCCCGAACAGCACGATGCGGCCGCGGGTGACGTCGTATGCCATGGCGTGCTGCTCGCGCTCACGCAGGGTCGAAGGCGTGCTGCGCGCAATCCACGTGCTGCCATCCCACTCCCAGGTATCGGCAAGCAACTGCCCGTTGGAGCTCCGACCACCGAACAACACGGTGCGGCCGCGCGCGACGTCGTAGGCCAGCGCATGACCGCTGCGCGGTACCGGACTCACGGAGGGCGCCCGCATCACCCAGTTGGCACCATCCCACTCCCAGGTGTCGCCGAGCGGACCCTGATTGCCGACGCCGCCGAACAACACGATGCGCTGCCGCGCGACGTCGTAGCTCATCGCGTGGCCGGCGCGTGCACCCGGGGCGGCAGCCGGAATCCGTTGCGTCCAATGCGCACCGTCCCACTCCCAGGTGTCGGCGAAATGCGAGCTCTCGTCGAAGCCTCCGAACAGCACCACGCAGCGGCGCGACACGTCGTAGGCCATGGCATGCGCCCTCCGTGCACTCGGGCCACCGGCCGCGGGTCGCTGCGTCCAGTGCGCGCCATCCCACTCCCAAAGGAACGGGTCGGCGTGTGTGTCTTCGGTACCGCCGAACATCGTGATCCGCTCGCGCGCGACGTCGTAGGCCATTGCGTGCGCGTACCGCGCACCCGGCGCAGCGCGCGTGCGCAGCCACTCCGGTGGATTCGCCTGCGCGGATGCCGGCGCCGTGACGCCTGCACCGCAGCAGATCCCCAGCAGCAGCAACCGCAGGTGAGTCGAACGTGAGCGCGGAGCAGCCAACATGGAGCAGGACGGCACGAGGGTGCTGCGCGACCGCGGCAGCGCACCGACCGTAGACCGGCGCGCCGGGCACGCAAAGGGGGGTGCTGCGGTCAGTCTCCGAGCGTCAGCTTCCGCGCGGCGCTGAACGCGAGCCCCAGCACCGGCCCCTGCGGATCCGCGACGAACGCCTGCGCGTACAGCACAGCACCGCGCAGCGCCACGTCGAGCGGCAGCGCGAACCTCGGGGTCTGCGCGAACCCTGCCCAGTTCGTCGTCGCCAGCATCGGCGTGATCGGATCCCGCAGGTACAGCGTGCACGGCCCGATCGGCAGGGACTGCGTGCCGAGCGACAGCCCGAACACGCATGGGGACGAGGCCCGCGCGGCAGTCAGCTCGAGCGCGAGTGCAGGGTTCCCGAGGTATGGCGGGCCGCTGTCGAGCATGGGGACCATCGCGCTCCCGGTGCACCCGATGCCGATCGAAGACGTGGCAGCAGGAGTCAGTTGGCCGAACAGCCACGTGTCCGGCAGGTGCGAGCCGTCCGCCGCGTAGCCACCGTAGAGGACGAGGCGATCGCGTGCCGCGTCGTACGCGATTGCATGGTGCTCGCGCGGCTCCGGGCTCCTCGTCGATGGGCGGTGACTCCATGCGGAGCCGTCCCACTCCCAGAGGTCGGAGTAGTAGCCGCTGCTTCCTCTTCCCCCGACCAGCACGACCAGGTTGCGGGTGGTGTCGAACGCCATCGCATGCCCCGAGCGAGCGCTCGGACTGAGGACCGGAAAGCGTTGGATCCAACGGACTCCGTCCCATTCCCACGTGTCTTGCAGCGGCGTGGTGCCGTTCCATCCGCCGAACAAGACGACGCGCTGTCGGACCGAGTCATACGCCAACGCATGGGAATTGCGCCCAGGTGGACTCACGGTCGAAGTCCGCTGCGTCCAGTTGGTCCCGTCCCATTCCCACGTCTCGCAAATGCCCGGACTGCTGGCCGAACCACAGACCAGGATCGTGCGACCACGCGCGGAGTCATAGGCCATCCTCGCCAGCGACTGCGCAGGAGGCCGCACAGCCGGGAGGTGGGACGTCCAGTTCGATCCGTCCCATTCCCACGTCGCTTCCTCGGTCATACCTGCGCCGAACAGGACGGTACGTCGGCGCAACGTGTCGTACGCCATTGCAGGCCCGAACCTCGGCGAGGGGCTGAGCGGAGGATTCCGCCGTGTCCAGTTGGAGCCATCCCATTCCCAAGTGCCACGCGCCCATCCATCGACGAGGTCGATCCCGCCGAACATGATCGTCCGTTGCTGCGCTGCATCGAATGCCATCGCGTGGCTGCCGCGCGCTGATGGAGGATCGACGATCTGCCTGGCACTCCAACTGTTGCCGTCCCATTCCCATGCATCGGCCAAGTACCGAGGGACTCGATCACCTCCGAATACGAGCGTGCGCTGCCGCAGGACGTCGTAGGCCATCGCGCAGTTGGCGCGCGGAGTCGCCCGGTTGGGAGGCGTCCGCTGCAGCCAGTCGCTGCCGTCCCACTCCCAAGTGTCGTTCAGCTCTCCGTTGGTCCCTGTTCCTCCGAACAGCACGAGCCGCTGACGCACGAGATCGCAAGCCAACGCGTGCTGGGTGCGTCCGGGCGGGGTCGTTGCTGGATGCAATCGGACCCAGTTGCTCCCGTCCCACTCCCACGTATCGGCGAGCACCCACTGCACGAAGAACCCCCCGAACAGGACGACGCGCCCGCGCGTGGCGTCGTACGCCATCGCATGACCCGAACGCAGGCCTGGGTCTGCGAGCGGGGTCCGCTGTGACCAGGTGAGCCCGTCCCACTCCCAGGTCGCCGTGGTGAGATACCTGCCGTCGAAGCCGCCGAACATGACGATGCGTTGCCGCGCGTAGTCGTAGCTCATCGCGTGGTCGGACCGCGGGCCCGGGTTCGACGCCGGGGCGAGTCGGGTCCAGTCGTGGCCGTCCCACGCCCAGGTGTCGCTGAACGTCGTTCCCAGGTCCGCTCCTCCGAACAGCAAGACGCGCTGCCGGACATGGTCGTATTCCATCGCGTGTCGGCCACGCGGGTCCGGACTCGTGGCCGGAGTACGGAGCATCCAATGCGTGCCGTCCCACTCCCAGGTGTCCTGGCTGAAGCGGTTGCCGAGCCAGCCGCCGAACATGACGACCCGCTGTCGCACCGGGTCGTATGCGATTGCGTGGTCGGTGCGCGCCTCGAGCACGCGAGCCGGCATCCATTCCGGAGCCTGTGTCTGTGCACGCGAGTCGCGGGGCGTTGCCGCGAGGATCGATGCCAGGTGGATCAGGCCCAGCAGCGCGGGCGGTACGAGACGCGGTCGCAGACCTCGAGAGGTCATCATGTTGCCTCAGCTCATTCCGGCGACCGTTCGCGCAGGCTACAGACGCATTCGCCGCTGGCAACCGGCTCGCGATGGATGGGTCTCGAGCCGGAGCGCGCGCCGAACGAAGGCGTCAGGCAGCGAGTGTGCGGTCCTGCCCCGCACACGGCTCTACAGGCCGCGGAGCGATCTATCATCCGCCCCGCGCCGGCATGACTCCGAACCCGCAGACCGATCGTGATCCGCCGAACCGCCTCGGCACCGCGCTGCGGCTGAGCCTCGAGTTCCGCGCTTCCGGCCGCCACGACGTCGACGCGTTCCTGGACGAGCACGCAGAGCTGCGCGAGCTGATCGAACCGATGTTGCGCGCCGACGATCGTCCCCCCGAGCCGGTCGCCGATCGTGAGCGTCTCGCGCCGGGCACGACGATCGGCGGCTACGAGCTCGAATCCGTGCTCGGCCGCGGCGGGATGGGAACGGTGTTCCGTGCGCGCCAGCCACGCCTCGGACGCCACGTCGCGATCAAGGTGCTCTCGATCCCTCTCGCGCTGGTGCAGGAGCGCGCGCTGTGGCGGTTCCAGCGCGAGGCACGGCTGCTCGCGACGCTGGACCACCCCGGCATCGTCAAAGTGTTCGATGCCGGCGTCGAAGCCGGGGTCCCGTACTACGTGATGGAGCTGATCGCCGGCGCGCCGTTGAACAGCGTCCTCGCGGCGGTGCGCCGCGCCGGTCTCGCTGGCGCGACCTGCGCCACGGTGCGCGCCGCGGTCGCCGGCAGTCTCGCGGAGCTCGACGATGCGGTGCCTTCCACGCGCAGCCCGGGCAGCTACGTGGCTGCGATCGCGGAGATCGGCGCGCAGGTCGCGGAGGCGCTCGCCTGTGCGCACGCGGCCGGGGTGATCCACCGCGACGTCAAGCCGGGCAACGTGCTGCTCTGCGCCGATGGGCGAGCGATGCTCGCGGATTTCGGCGTCGCGCACCACGACGGCGCGGCAGCGCTGACCGTGACCGGCGACTTCGCCGGGACGCCTTCGTACATGTCGCCGGAGCAGGCTTCCGGTCGTGCCGCCGATCACCGCTCGGATCTGTTCTCACTCGGCGTGCTGCTGTACGAAGCGCTGACGCTGCAGCTTCCGTTCGCCGGCAACGACACGCTCGCTGTGCTCGACAGCCTGCGCCGCGACGACCCGCGGGAGCCGGCGCAATGGAACCGATCGATCCCGGCCGATCTGTCCGCGGTGGTCCTGAAGGCGATGGCGAAGGAGCCGGAACGGCGCTACCAGGCCGCCGGCGAGCTGGCGGCCGACCTGCGCGCGTTCCTCGCCGGCCAGCCGGTCTCGGCGCGACATCCGACGCGCTGGCAGCGGCTGCATCGGTGGGCACGGCGCGAGCCGTGGCGGGCCGCGGCGCTCGGGATCGGCGCGGCGGGTCTGCTGGCGCTCGGCGCGCTCAGCATCTCGTTCACCAACAGCCTGTTGCTCGAGTCCGCGCGGACCCGCGCCGCGCTCGACGACTTCAACCGTCTCGCGCTCGGTGTGCGGCTCGAACAGGCGCAGCATTCGGCCGCCGCGTTCCGGATCGCGCGGGCGGACGCGATTCCACGGATGCAGCAGTGGCTGCAGCAGGTCGGGGAGCCGCTCGCAGCCGAGCTGCCACGCCTGCGCGAACTGCTGGCGGAGGTCCGCGGCCGCGCGCTGCCATACGACGAGGAGGCCGCCGCTGCGGACCGGGAGTCCCATCCCGAGGCTGCGCGTCTCGCGAAGCTGCAGGTCGAGGCGCAGCGTCTCGAGGCGATGGCCCCACGGACCAGCGATGCCGCTGTCAGCGTCCAGATCCGGGAGCGGCTCGAAGCGCTCGCGCGGGAACACGACCCGCTGCGCGACCGCATCGCCGCGCGACGCACGTGGCTCTTTCCCGATCCACAGACCAGCTTCCTGCACGACCAGATCGCAGCACTGGTGGTCCGGCTGGAGCAGTTCGCGGAGTCGGAACGCGGCACGCTCGCGCACGTGCGCGCGCAACTGGCCTGGGCTGCAGCAAGCCAGCAGCGCTGTTTCGTGGACGGCAGCGCAGCATGGGCGGAAGCCTCCGCAGCCATCGCTGCGGATCCGCGCTACGCGGGGCTGCGACTGCGCCCGCAGACCGACCTCCTGCCGGTCGGCCCGGATCCGAAGAGCGGGCTCTGGGAGTTCGTGCACCTCCGGTCAGGCGCGGCCGGGCGGGAGACCCCGCCCCGGCGCGCCGACGGCACGTTCGAGCCGAACGGCGACATGGGGATCCTGTTCGTGCTGCTGCCGGGCGGGCGGTTCCGGATGGGCGCGCAGCCGACCGATCCGGATGCGCCGAACTACGACCCTGACGCCGGGCCGCACGAAGCCCCGGTGCACGAAGTCGAGCTCGCGCCGTTCTTCCTCGCCAAGTACGAGCTGACGCAGGCGCAGTGGCGACGGCTGACCGGTGGCGAAGAGCCGTCGTACTACCGGACCGCGGTGCTGCTCGCGTTCCCGCCGCAGATCACCGACCACAACCCGCTCGAAAACGTCCCGCATGGCCGGATGCGCGACGTGCTCGAGGATCACGGCCTGCGGCTGCCGACCGAAGCGCAGTGGGAGTACGCCTGCCGCGCCGGTCGCAGCACGCCGCTCGGCTTCGACGACCGGACGCAGGCGGATCGCTACGGCAACCTGGCCGATGCATCGCCGATCAAGGTCGCCGCCCCGTGGCCGTGCGACCCGGAGCTGGACGATGGGCACGTCGTGCATGCTCCGGTCGGCAGCTATCTGCCGAACGACTTCGGCCTGCACGACATGCATGGCAACGTCAGTGAGGCGACCGCGGACCTCGCGATCGAGTACGGGCGCCCGGTCCGTGCCGGTGACGGGCTGCGCGAGCAATGGCTGGCCGACGGCGGCTCGTTCATGCAGCGCGGCGGCGCGTTCTCACAGGCCCTCGTACGGCAGCGTGCATCGGATCGTTCGCTGTCGCAGACGGCGGACTATCGCGCGGACAACGTCGGGGTCCGCCCCGCACGCGCGATCGAGCCGTGACGCTCGTGCGAGCCGGCGCCGCGGGCCCGCTGCGGATCAGAACTCGCCGCGCCGCAGTGCCTCGACGCGGTCTGCGAGCCGTCCGAGCGCGCGGGAGAACCGCATGCGCGCGGCGTTCTCGGCGATGCCCAGCCGCGCGCCGATCGCGCCGAACGATTCCCCGGCCCACTCGCGCAGCACGATGACGTCACGATCCTCCGGTTCGAGCAGGTCGAGCGCGAGGCGGAGCCAGGCCTCTTCCTCGCTGCGCGAAGCCTGCTGACTGGGAGAGTTCCTGGTGCTCGCGCGCGGGTCGAGACACAGCACCGAGTCCTCCGGCAGCGGCGCCTGCCGCGCCCGATCGCGCCGCATCCGCCCATAGAACTCGTGACGCTCGCGCATGACGTTTTCCACGATGCGCGCCACGAGCCTGCGGAAGCTGTCGCGGCTCGGGACCAGGAACCGCGGCGTGTAATCGAGGATCTCGAGGACCGCATCGTGCAGGAAGTCGTTGGTCTCGCCGTGCTGGCGCAGCGCACCGCCCAGACGCTGCCGCACGCGCCGGCGGATCCAGTCCAGGTCGCGCTGCAGCAGCTCGCGGAGGGCGTTCCGATCTCCGCCGTGCCACCGCTGCAGCAGCTCGAGCGTCCGGTCGGACGGGTCGGCTTCGCTCGGATCGGTCATGGTCGGCTGGGCCGTTGCGGATCGCCCTGCATGGTGCCCGCGGACCTGCTGGGCGGCAATGCGCGGGCCCCGCGACTGCGACGGCGGGCTCGACATTCCGGTGTGCGGTTCTTGCGTGGACGCGACTACTACGCAGCACGACCCACCACACGTCACGCCATGCAGCATCCCATACGACGTCTCTCACGTTTCCTCGCCGTGCTGTCCGTCCTGGTGGTCCCCGCGCTGATCGCGCAGGAGACCGACCTGACGCAGACCCCGAATGCCGCCGGGGCCGGCATCGCGCGCTCGTTCATCGACCAGATCGGCGGTGGGCAGGGGGATCTGACGACGCCCGACTGCTCGATCTTCCTGATCAAGCGCGACCCGTTCCGCTCGATCGCGCGCGGGCGGCAGCTGTTCCAGCGGAAGTTCACGCAGGCGCAGGGGCTCGGCCCGCGCACGAACGACGGCGTCGGCAACATCGGTGCCGATGTCTCGCATGGCGCCGGTCTGGCCGACAGCTGTGCGGCCTGCCATGGGCGGCCGCGCGGCGCCGCGGGCGTCGGCGGCGACGTGTTCACGCGGCCCGACAGCCGCGATGCACCGCACCTGTTCGGTCTGGGACTCGTGGAGATGCTCGCTGACGAGATCACGCGCGAGCTGCGCGAGACGCGTACGCGCGCGCAGCAGCTCGCCACGGCCGCCAAGCTGCCGGTCCGGTTGCCGCTGCGCAGCAAGGGGATCCACTACGGCTGGATCAAGGCGCTGCCGGACGGCAGCGTGGACGCCAGCGAAGTCGAGGGCGTCGACCGGGATCTCCGTGTGCGGCCGTTCTTCGCGCAGGGCGCCACGATCTCGATCCGCGAGTTCCTGGTCGGTGCGCTGAACGCCGAGATGGGGCTCGAAGCGTTCGATCCGATGCTGCTCGCCGCGTCACGTGGCGCCGACGTCCTGACGCCGTCCGGGATGTTGCTCAGCGGATCACTCGATCGGATCGAACCGCCGGCGGCGCGCAGTGTGACCGACGATCCGGACGGTGACCGGGTGCTCGACGAGTTCCCGGCCAGCGTCGTCGACCACATGGAGTTCTATCTGCTGAACTACTTCAAGCCGGGCACCTACGACCAGGGGCCGGTCGAGAAGCTGGGTCGCCATCTGCTGCAGCAGATCGGCTGCACGGAGTGCCACATCCCCGACCTGGTCATCGAGCAGGATCGGCGCGTCGCCGACGTCGAGACGGCCTACGACCCGCAGCAGCAGGGGATCAACCACCTGTTCGCGACCGCGAAGCCGCTGTTCCGCGAGGTCTACGATGTGCCCGGCCTGCCGCCGCAGAAGCTGCCGGTCGGTGGGCGCTTCGTCGTGCGCGACATCTTCGCCGACTTCAAGCGGCACGATCTCGGGCCCGCGTTCCACGAGCGCAACTTCGACGGCACCGTGCAGCGGGAGTTCATGACCGAGCCGCTGTGGGGCGTCGGCTCGACGGCGCCGTACGGTCACGACGGGCGTTCGATCAACCTGCGCGAAGTGATCCTGCGCCACGGCGGCGAAGCGCTCGCCGCGCGCCGCGCGTTCGAGCGGCTGCCGCAGTACGCGCAGCAGGCCATCCAGCGGTTCCTCGAGTCGCTGGTGCTGTTCGGCCCCCCGGACACGGCTTCGAACCTCGATCCCGCGGCGCCCAGCACGCCCGGGTTCCCGATCTTCGGGCACGGCAGCATCAAGCTGTCGGTGCTGTTCAACATCCCGGGGATCCCGGAGTGAGTGCCGGGAGATCCGCTCAGCGCCAGACGCTGCGGGCGAGCGGCGGCAGGTGCCGGCGGTAGCCGATCAGGTAGCCGATCCCGAGCAGGCCGTACAGCGCCGAGAACCCCATCTTCTCGACGTGCAGCCAATGCTCGAGGTCGGCGACCTGCAGCTGTTCGAGGGTGATCGACGTCACGAGCTGTGCTGCGAACAGCACCAACACCGAGAGTGCTTCCGAAGCCTGGAAGTTGCGGTTCAGCAGCACGCAGACGGCGAAGAAGCTCTGCGCGCCAGTCAGCACGAGCTCGCTGAACTGGCGCGAGTCGATCGGCATCGCGGCGAGCGGCTTCCCCGCGACCAGCAAGGCGATCCCGTAGGCGACCGGGATCGCGCCGACCAGCAGCGTCCATTGGTTCAGCTTGCTCGACAGCAAGGTGCCGAAGCCGGCTCCCGGGCGGCGTTTCCACACCAGCAGCGCTGCGACGACGAACTCCGGTGACTCGGACGCCAGCGGCGCGAGCCACTGCACGAGGTAGTACCGATCGATCCCGATCAGGCTGCCGCAGGCGAGCAGGTTCTCCGCGAATGGTTCGCTGGAGGCGAAGATCCCGCCCCCGGCCAGCACGAAGATCCCGATCGTCGCGAGCCGGCGCCGCGGGACCGGCAGGCGCGCGATCACCTCGGCCGGTCCGACCAGCTCGATCTCACCCGAGCCCTGCTTGCTCGCGTAGCGCAGGTAGAACCCGAACAGCGTGCACAGGATCACGGTGTCGAGCAGCGACAGCGAGCCCTTCAACGGGATCACGAAGCAGTAGATGGTGGCGAGGCCGAGATAGACGACGGCGCCGCCGTGCGCCGGCTCCAGCACGATTTCCCGCTTGCGCGCGCGCAGCCACCAGACGAACACCAGGAACGGCCAGCCGAAGCCGATCAACAGCCGGTTCGCGCCGGTCATGTTGGCCAGCGCGTAGGTTGCATAGCTCGGATCGCTGCCGGCGCTGTAGGCGAAGTACAGATCGACCGCGTACTCCGGCAGCACGGCCAGCAGCGCCACGACGACCAGCGCGAGGTTCTCGCTGACGTCGAGCTGCGCGAGCTCGGCCGCGGTCCCCATCAAGAACGCGCAGCAGACGATCCCGGCGCCGAACAGCAGCGCACCGGTCACCGGCTCGAAGTGCACGCCTGCGAGCCGGATCGCAGCGACGGCGATCGCGACCAGGACGAACAGGAAGAACAGGGCGAGGTCAGTGCGCATGGTGGGGGGAGGCGGTGGCACGCTACCCGCTCGCAGTGCTCAGACGATGCCGTCCTCGTGACGCAGCGCCGCCGGTGCGCTCCACTTTGGGGCGTTGACCAGGTTGCCCACCGAACACGTCCGCTCGCTCCGGCATGCGCTTGCCGCCGTCTGGGCGCTCATGTGCGCGGTGGGGACTGCGTTGCCCGCGCAGCAGCCGATCGTCCGCACGTACCAGCGGGCCGAGGGGCTGCCGCACGACCAGATCCGCTGCTGGATGCAGGACGCGCGGGGGTTCGTCTGGGTCGGCACCGCGGACGGACTCTGCCGCTACGACGGCAGCCGCTTCGTCCGCTACGGGCCGGCGCAGGGACTGAGCGGCATCGTCGTCGATTGCCTGGCGGCGCTCGACGACGGTCGCTGGGTCGGCGGCATGCCGGGCCCGGTGCTCGCTTGCTACGACCCGCACGCCACGCCGCCGATCCGCTGCGAGGCGCTGCCGCCCGGTTCCGGGCGCAACGTCTGCGCGTTGCTCCCCACGGAGTCCGGCTCGATCCTGGTCGCGACCGAGCGGGGACTGTTCCGCGCGTGGCTGCGCGAATCCGGTGCGTGCGAGTTCGAGCATCTGGTCGACGATCCGCGCGACGCGTGGTACGGCGCATTGGCGCAGGGCGCTGGCGGTTCGGTCTGGTACGCGACCAGCGAAGAGCTCGTGTCGATCCGAGGTGGTGCGGTCGCGCGCCAGCGTCGCCCGGATGCGCGCCCGCATGGGAACGCATGGCGGCTGCTTCCGGATGGATCGGATGCATTCCTGCTGCTCGAAGATCGCCGCTGCACGCGGGTGCACTGCGCTCCGCTGCGGGTCGAGAGCGTGGCCCTGCCTCCGCTGGGGGAGGGCAGGGCGACCGACTTGCTGCGCGATCGGGCTGGCGACCTGTGGCTCGGCACGATCGCCGGTCTGTGGCGTCTGCGCGATGGAGCGCCGGCCCAGCTCGTGCACGATTCGCTGTGGGTCTTCGCGCTCGGCGAATCGCGCGATGGCAGTCTCTGGATCGGCACCCGGCAGCACGGCCTCTGGCAGCATGGAACCGTCCCGCTGCAGCGCATGGTCGCGACCGACGGCAGCGAGCCGCGCGCGGCGCGCGGACTCGTCGTGTTCGGCGAGCAGGCGATCGTCACGACCGCGGATGGCGGCCTCATGCGCGCGCATGGAGGAGGCCTCACTCCGCTCGCGGCCGGACGTCAAGCTGCGTTCGACGCCGGATTGGCGCTCGCCGCCGACCGTGCTGGGAACGTGTGGTTCGGCAGGCGCGACGGGTTGATCCGGGTCGCGGCCACGGACTTGCTGCAGGGCAGCGCGGAGGCGCTACCGCCGCACGAGCGGTTCGACGTCGCAGTGGACGAGCTGGCGTCGGATCACCACGGCCGCGTGTTCGGACGCGGATCGCCGCGCACGCTGTTCTACGCACTCGGCGATGGGCGCGGTCTGCAAGCGTTCTCGAAGGAGCCGCTTCCTCCTGCGGCCCCCTCCGGTCCCGTGCTGGCGCTGGACCGCGATGGTCGCCCACTGATCGGGGCCAGCACCGGTGTCGTGCGCATCGCGCACGGGCGGGCGATCGCGTTGCATACGAGCGACGGCGAGCCGCTGCGCGCGAGCTGGCTGCACGAAGATCGCCAGGGTCGCTGGTGGATGCTGTCGCGGCTGCGCCCCGGGATCGCGCAGGTCGAGGGACTCCCGCACGAGACGGTGGAGCTGCGTTGGTTCGGCACGCCGGACGGACTGCCGGAAGGACTGCTCTGGATCGGCGACGAGGATGCGCAGGGTCGCCTCTGGTTGACGGGCCCACATGGGATCTGCCGGTTCGACCCGGCGACCGGACGCGGCGATTCCATGCCGTGGCCGCCCGGGCTCGCGCCCGGAGTCGTGCACGCGATCCGATGCGGCGGCGACGGCTGCGTCTGGTTCGCCACGGATGCCGGCGTGTTGCGGCTCGTCGGCAGCGGCCTGGCGGCATCTGAACCGCCGAGCTGCCGGTTGGAGCAGCTGTGGATCGCCGGTGAACCGCGCGGGCTCCCGGACGGTGGGGTCGTCGAGCAGCCGCCGTTCGCACTGCCCGGCTCCGGGGTCAGCCTCGGGCTGAAGCTGACCGCACCGTGGTTCGGCCCCGCGCCGCTGCGGTATCAGTTCCGGCTGCGCCCCGGCGACGTGGCGTTCTCGCCGCCGCAACCGCTCGAGATGCTGCACCTGACCGGCCTCGCCGCCGGCGACCACACGCTCGAGATCCGCGCGGTGCCGACGATCGGCCCGCCCGGTCCGATCACGACGCCGCTGCGCTTCCGCGTCGAGCCGCCGCTGTGGCAGCGGCCGGGCTTCGTGCCGCTGGTCGCCGGCGGGTTGCTGCTGCTCGTGTTCGCATGGCACCGCGCGCGAATGCGCCGGCTGCTGGGGATGGAATCGGTGCGCCGCCAGATCGCAACGGACCTGCACGACGATCTCGGCGCCGGCCTCGCGCAGGTGGCGGTCCTCAGCGAAGTCGCCAAACGCGCGCCGGATGGCGCGCGGACGTCGCTGGATGGGATCGGTGATCTCGCGCGCGGAATGCGCGACTCGCTCGGTGACATCGTGTGGGCCGTCGATCCGAGCAAGGACACCCTCGCCGCCGTCGTGCACCGCCTGCGCGGCGTCGTCGCGAACCTGTTCCCCGAAGAGGACGTGGACGCGGCACTGTCGGCGCCGTCCGACGAGCTGCTCGTGCAGCGTCGCCTGCCGCCGGATCTGCGCCGGCACCTGTTCCTGTTCGCGAAGGAAGCACTCGCGAACGCAGCGCGGCATGCGCGTGCGCAGCGCGTGCGCTGCGCGTTCGAAGTCGAGGCGTCGGCGCTGACGTTGACGATCGAAGACGACGGCGTCGGCTTCGACCCCGCGCACGAGGCGCAGGGACTCGGGATGTCGACGCTGCGACGCCGTGCGCAGGCGGTGCGCGGCAGCCTGGCGCTCGACGCCGCGCCCGGGACCGGCTGCCGGATCCGGCTGCGCGTCCCGCTGCGGCGTACCTGACCCCGCATCGACATGCGGGTGGCGTCCCGGCGCGGGCGGCTATGTTCGCGAGCCGTGTCCTCCTCGCCGCAACCGACGCGCATCCTGATCGTCGAAGACCTGCAGAAGCTGCGCGACGGGCTGGCCCTGATCCTCGATGGCACGCCCGGCTTCGCGGTCACCGGGAGCTTTCCGAGCATGGAGGCGGCGTTGCCGGCGCTCGCACAGGGAGCGTGGGACGTGTTGCTGCTCGACCTCGGGTTGCCGGGGATGAACGGGATCGAAGGCGTGCGTCGCGTGCGCGCCGGGCGCGCGGACGCGCAGATCCTGATCCTGACCGTGCACGACGACGACGACCACGTGTTCGAAGCGATCTGCGCCGGCGCCACGGGCTACCTGCTGAAGGACACTCCACCCGCGCGGCTCGTCGAGGCGATCCGCGAGCTGCGCACCGGCGGCGCGCCGATGTCGCCTTCGGTCGCGCGCCGCGTCGTCACGATGTTCCACAAGGTCGTGCCGCCGGCGCAGGAAGCCCACCGGCTCTCCCCGCGCGAGGTCCAGGTCCTGCAGCTGTTGGCGCAGGGGCACAGCTACAAGACCGCTGCGCGTGAGCTCGACGTCAGCCTCGACACCGTGCGGTTCCACATCCGCAACTGCTACGAGAAGCTGCACGTGCACAGCATGTCGGCCGCGGTCACGGCGGCGCTGCGCCAGGGGATCCTGCGCTGACCGTGATCCGGCCCGGCCCCGCATGATCATGCGATGGTCGCGCGGCATGCCGCGCCGCATACTGCCGCGATGAACTGCGATCAGAACAAGCTCCAGGAGTTCATGGGCAAGGCGCTCGGCGACATGAGCGCCGCGATGAGCGCGTCCCTCGTCCTGCTCGGCGACGAGCTCGGGCTCTACAAGGCGATGGCGGGTGCGGGGCCGCTGACCCCGGGCGAGCTCGCCGGGCGCACCGGGACGGATGAGCGGTACGTGCGGGAGTGGTTGTCGGCGCAGGCGGCTGGTGGGTACGTCGAGTACCAGCCGGAGGCGGGGAAGTTCCTGCTGCCGCCGGAGCAGGCGATGGCGCTCGCCGACGAGCAGAGCCCGGTGTTCGTGCCGGGGGCGTACCAGATCATCGCGTCGACGTTCCACGGCCAGCCGAAGCTGCAGGAGGCGTTCCGCCGCGGGCACGGCGTCGGTTGGCAGGAGCATCACCAATGCCTGTTCCGCGGGACCGAGCGGTTCTTCCGCGCGTCGTACAACGCGAACCTGGTCTCCTCGTGGCTGCCGGCGTTGGACGGGGTCGTCGCGCGGCTGGAAGCCGGCGCGCGCGTCGCCGACGTCGGGTGCGGCCACGGCGCCTCGACGATCCTGATGGCGCAGGCGTTTCCGAACAGCCGCTTCATCGGCTTCGACTTCCATCCCGCGTCGGTCGAAGCCGCGCGCAAGGCGGCCGCGGCGGCAGGCGTCAGTGAACGCGTCGAGTTCGCGACCGCGAAGGCGAAGGACTACCCCGGCACCGGCTACGACCTGGTGACGTTCTTCGACTGCCTGCACGACATGGGGGATCCGATCGGCGCCGCGCGGCACGTGCACTCGACGCTCGCGCCGGAGGGGACCTGGATGGTGGTCGAGCCGTTTGCCAGCGACCGGCTCGAGCAGAACCTGAACCCGATCGGACGCATCTACTACTCGGCGTCCACGATGATCTGCACGCCGGCCTCGCGCGCGCAGGAGGTCGGCCTCGCGCTCGGCGCGCAGGCCGGGCCGGAGCGGTTGCGCGGAGTCATCAGCGAGGGGGGCTTCGGGCGCTTCCGCGTTGCGGTCGAGACGCCGTTCAACCTCGTGCTCGAAGCGCGGCGGTAGCGGCGCGCGAACGGCGATTCGCAGCGCTCTGTTCGGTGGTAGTGCGAGGCTCGGTGTCTTGGCGTAGCCGGCGGTGTTCGGCACCGGCTCGATCGAGAACGTGATCACGCGCTGACGCGGCGCGTCACAGATCCGGATACTCGAACCGGATCGGCGCCTCCACGTCCGGATGCAGGCTCGCGTGCACCGGACACCCGCGCGCCGCGGCCTCGAGCTTGCGCCGCTGCACGTCGTCGAGCTTGCCCGGGATCGTGATCACGACCGGCAGGCGGCCGATGCGGCGCCGCGGGTTCGTGACCATGTGCTTCTCGACCTGCGCGGTCGCGCCCTCGAACGGGATCCCATCGCGGCGCGCGAAGATCGCCATCGTCGTCAGCGTGCAGGTCGCGAGCGCGGTCGCCATCAGGTCGGTCGGCGAGAACGACGAGCCGAGCCCTTCGTTGTCGCGTGGCGCATCGGTCGTCAGCTCGGTTCCGGACGGACCGTGGGTGGCGACGGTGCGGAGCTGACCGAGGTAGCGGGACGTGATCGGGACCATGCGCGGAAGCTACCGCGCCAGTGTCAGCCGTTCATAGGCGGCCTGGATCTCGCGGAACCGTTCGGTCGCCTCGGCGGCCGCGACCGGACCGAGGTGTTGATGCGCGTCCGGGTGGAACTTGCGCACGAGCTCGCGGTGGCGCTTGCGGATGTCGGTCTCGGTCGCATCCGGCGGGAGCCCGAGCACGGTCAGCGCGCGCGTGCGTTCGTCCAGCGGGCGCGGCCGCGGCGGCGCCTCGTGTGCACCGCCGGTGCTGCGGCCGGCGAGCGCGCGCAGCCGCGCGTGGTGGAAGATCGCGCGCGCCTGCACGCCGGGGATTCCGAGCCCACGCGCGATCTGCTGCAGCACGTCGTGCTCCGGCTCGGTGAAGTGCACGTCGATGAACGCGATCTGGCACGCCCACCAGAACAGCGTCTGTGCCTCCATGAACGTCAGTCGGTCGCGCAGGCGCAGCGCGAGTGCACCGACGCGGTCGCGCGGGAACGTCGACAGCTCGAGCCGGTCGAGCGGGGCCAGCAGCGCGAGCTCCGGGAAGCGCGACACGATGAACCGCTCCACCAGCATGCGTTCCTCCGGCGTCGCGCGCCCGTCCGCCTCGGCCACGGCGAACAGCAGCCAGAACACCTGATGCGAGACCGGCGCACGTGCGTGGCGCAGCTCGAGCTCCGGCCCGAACTCCTGCGCGAGCGCGCGCACGCGCGCCTGCACGCGCAGCCACTGTGCTGCTCCGATCGCGGCCAGATACACGCCGAGCGAGACGACGAGCGGTGCCAGCAGCAGGACCGGAGCCTCGGCCAGCGCGATCCCGAGCAGGATCAGGCCGACCCCGATGCCGAAGTTCCCGAGCGAGCGCAGCCGCTGCTCCGAGTACAGCCCGCGCATCAGCGCTCCGGCAGCGTCACGGTCCAGGTGGTGCGCGCGCCGCCACGCAGCACGCGTTCGACTTCGTGCGGGGCATGGCCCGGCGACTCGATGCGCAGCCGCACCGGGCCGGGCGGCAGCCGGCCGAGGTCGACTTCGTCGCCGCTCGTGGCGCGCTGCAGCAACAGCGATGGCAGCCACGGGCCGTTCGCGATCCGGCAGGCGACGCGCGCGCCGCGCACGAGCTGACCGCGTGCCGTCTCGACGCGGAGCTGCACCGGCACGCCGGCAACGAGCTCGACGCGGAACTCGTGGTCCTGCCCGCGCAGGATCTCCTGCATCGCGCTGACCGCGGGGGCGTAACCGTCGGCGCGCACGGCGATGCGAGTGCGGCCCGGCGGCAGGGCGCTGAAGCTCGCGCGTCCGTCGGCATCGGTGAACCCGAAGGCGAACGTCCCGACCGGGCTGCCATGCTCGTCGACTGCGATCACGAGCGCCTGTGCGACCGGCGCCAGGCTCGGATCCGTCACGATCGCCTCGATCGCAGCGCGCCGTTCGGCGTGCAGCAGCAGACCGCGGCGCTCTTCGCCAGCGCCGAGCTCGATCCCGTCGATGCGGCCGGCGACCTCGCCGCGCGGCGAGAACGACTCGTCGGCGCACAGCGAGTACATCCCTTCGGCCAGGCCGGCGAACTCGAAGCCGCCGTCGGCGCCGGTCAGCGCGAAGCCGAAGTCGGACGGCCGCTCGAGCGCGCCGGCGGCGCGCAGCCGCACGGCGGCACCGCTGACCGGCTGGCCGCTGCGCGCATCGAGCACGCGCCCGGCGATGCTCCCGCCGGCGAGCTGCAGCCGCACCGGTTGCAGCTCCGCCTCCGCTTCGACGTCGACCGACAGCGGCGCTCCGACCGGTGCCATCATCCAACCGCGGCGCACCTGCAGGCGATGCGCGCCAGCCTCGAGGCCATGCAGCTCGGCGCGCCCGCGCTCGAGCAGCGCCAGCGACGTGCGGCCGCTGCTCTGCGCCGTGCACTCGACCCAGCCGTCGGGCAGCGGGCGTCCCCCGAGCATCACCTCGACCGCGAGGCTCGCGCCGCTCCCCTCCTGCGTGCTCGCATCCAGTTCGACCTCGGTCGTCTCGCCGTCGCGGACGCTGCAGGTGGTCTGGATCAGGTTCTGCATCAGGTCCGTGATCATCTTGCCGAAGTCGGCGCCGCGCCCGGGACGCATGCTCTGTTCACTCTGCTTCGCCAGGGCGCCATAGCTCGACGTGTCGAACGCCTGCACCCGATACGTGCCCGCCGGCAGATGCTCGATCCGGAACGTCCCGTCCGCCGCGACCGGTGCGCTCCCGGCCGCGTCGCCGAGCAGCGTTCCGGCCGAGATGCTCCAGTCGTGCGCGCGGGCGCCCGGCGCCAGCAGCAGCTTCCCGTCGATCGTCCCACCGGCGGTCAGTTGGATCCGGACGTCGCGCAGCGTGCCGCCGGGCGGAACGTCGAGGCGTGTCCGCCGGCCGCCGGCGAACCCCGGAGCATCGGCGAGCAGCGTCGTGCGGCCGCCGGGGAGTCCATCCAGCTCGAACCGCCCCTGCGCATCGGTCGTCACGTGCCGCGCGCCGGCGAACACGCCGAACAGCGGGTTGTCGTGGATCCCGCCGCGCGCGACGCGCACGGTCGCGTCGGCGACCGGCTGGTCGTCCGGATCGACGACGATCCCGTGCACGACGGCGCCGCGCACGAGTTTCACCAGGCCTGCATCCACGCTCGCGCCAGCTTCGACCGTCAGCTCCAGCTCCTGCTCGGCGTAGCCGTCCGCGCGCACGCGCAGCGTGCAGGAGCCGGGCGCCACGTTGCGCAGCTCGAACGTGCCGTCGCTGCTGCCGTGGATCGGCTGGATGCGCGTCGGCCGCTCCCAGACCAGCGCCATCGTGACGATCGTCGCGGCTTCGAAATCGGTGATCGGCTGCTCGGTGGCACCGTCGATCACGCGCCCGCGGACCCGCGCGCCGGGCCGCAGCGTGATCCGCAGGCCGGTGTCACCGGCGTGCACGTCCTTCTGCAGGCCGGCGATGAAGTCGGTGTGCGCCGCGGCGACTGCGAATGCCTGCTCGCCGCCGATCCCGCGGAGCGTGAATCGTCCCTCGGCGTCGGTGCGGCACTTCGCCTGGCGCGCCTCGAGCGCGAGCAGGTCGTCACCGACGAGCTCGCCGAGATCGCCGAGCACCGGGATCTGCAGCGTCGCAACCGCGGCGACGCCGGCTTCTGCGATCGGCTGGCCCTCCGGATCCACGACGACGCCGCTGACGGAGCCGCCCTGGTCGAGCCGGACCAGGTGCTCGGTCGCCGTCGGCTCGAGCGTGAGCTGCTCCTCGTGGGCGACGAACCCGGAAGCCTCGACGACGAGCCGATACGCACCAGCCCCGAATGCGCCGAGCCGACAGGCACCGGCCGCATCGGTCTGCGAGTGCCAGCCGCGATCCATGACGAGGCCCGGTGTCGCGTCGGCCGCGCGGAGGCGCACTGACGCGCCGGCGACCGGGCGGTCTTCGTTGGTCACGACGCGCAGCCGGAGCGCACCCCCGGGAGCGACGCGGAGCGGGACTTCGCGCGTTTCCCCGGCGACCAGCGCGAACGGACCGGCGCTGCCGCACAGCTCGTCGTCGACGAGCTGCAGCCGCGCGCCGGGCGTCGGCGGCACCGCGCGGAAGCGGAACCTCCCGTCGGCGCCGGCGACGGCCGGCTCGCCGAACCCACGCAGCATCGTCGCGACGAACGTGCGTGGGTCGCGGACCGGTGCCATCGGATCCAGATCGAGCTGCAGCCGCACGCGCTTGCCGGCCGGGGCATCGAGGCCCAGCAGCTGCCCGCGCACGCAGGCGCCGAGGAACGGTTGCAGCACGACCGAACGGCCGGCCATGCGTGCGAGGTCGACCAGCTCGGGCTGCGTCAGCGCATACAGATCGTGCTCGAGCAGGAGCCGGACGTGCCGCTCGGCGAGCGCCGGACAGTCGAACGAGCCATCCGGCGCCACGTCGACCGTCGCGAGCGGCTCGCCTTCGACGACGAACGCCGGCCGGCGCAGCTCGCGCGCGCCCGGCAGGTTCGGGTCGAGCGCGGCGGCCCCGAGCGCCGCCTCCATGAATCCGCGCGCGTCGTTGGCGCTGCCGCGGTGGATCAGCACGCGCGCGCCCTCGAGCGGCCCCGCTGCACGCGTCCGGACGATGCCGTGCAGATCCCAGGTCGGTGCGCCGGACACCGACTCGCCCGCGCGATTCGGATCGGCGTCCGCGGCCGTGCCGTCGGCGGCGGGTGCCCGAGCGGGATCGCCGTGCGGCGCGGCGGCGTGTGGTGCGGCGGTCGTGGCGCCCGGCGGTGCGGCGGCGTCCGCGTCCGCCGGCGCAGTCGGCTGCTCACGCAACAGGAAGAACAGCAACCCCGCCACTGCCAGGACGGAGGCTGCGACCAGGAGCAGCCGGGACTTCATGGGCCCCCCATCGTGGCCGATCGGAGGGCGCGAGGTGTCATGCGGGGCCGAGGGCCGGCCCCGCACCTGCGGAGGGCGGCGCGATCAGCCGCCGAGGATCGCGTGCACGCCGCCGGACAGGATGACGCCGAGCTGGTTGGCGTTCGTGCTCGTGATCGCCTGGTGGTAGACGTCGAGCCCGATCAGGCCGGGCAGCGACGGCACCGTCACGACGACGAAGCTCGGTCCACCGGTGCTGATCGGGATGGAGCTGACCAGATCGGTGCTCGTGTAGACGAAGCAGGTCGGCGCGCCGAGGCCGGTCAGATCGAACGGCAGCGAGAACGGGCCCCAGGTCGTCGCGGAGAACCCGGTGAGCAGCAACATCGGGTTCGGCAGCGGGAACTGCGACTGCTGCGCGCGCAGCGTGTAGCCGTCGCCGACGCGCGGGACGTCTGCCGTCGGCAGCAGCGAGATCGACGGGATCGTCGCCAAGCAGGCCTTGCCGAACGTCGCGAGCAGGCCGGGATGTTGCAGCCCGTCGTCGGAGAACGCGGCGATCGCGAAGAGCTGGTTGCCGAGGCCTGACTGCAGGCTCGTGCCGGTCACGCGCAACGTGAGCTGTCCGGTCTTCGGCGCAGTGAACCGCACGAACTCGAGCAGCGTGCGCTTCGTCGTCGAGGACGCGATGACGTTGGTGCCGTCCAGCACCTCGAGGTCCAGGTTGCTCCAGTCGGTCGTCGGCTCCGGACGGCGGAACCAGGTGATCGCGACGTTCCACTTGCTGCCGGCCTCGACGTCGAGGGGGAACGTGACCGGCGTCGTCGCGGACACCCCGGCGGTGCGCAGCAGGCCGAGTCCGAGCGCGAGCTGCTGCAGCTGCGGCGCGCGGGCGTAGCCGGCGCCGTAGGCGTTGCGGCTGTTGAACGGCGGCAGCGGATTCTGCGCCGAGACGTCCTGGCTGGTCGCGGCGAGCGCGGCCTTCACCTCGATCGGGGTCGCCGGGAGCTTCATCGTGCGCAGCAGCGCCGCGAGACCGGCGACCTGCGCCGACGCATACGACGTGCCTTGCGACATCCGGCTGCCGGCCTCGTTGTCGGCGACCGGCATCACGATGTCGACGCCATTGGCGACGAGGTCCGGATACGCGCGCTCGGCGTCGTTCAGCAGTGGGCCGCGGGTCGAGAACGGTGCCACCGCGCGCGTGTCCGGCGCGACGGCGCCGACCGCGATCATGTTGGTTGCGCCGTAGGCGTATTCCGACGACGCGCCGCCGTTGCCGGCCATGCCGACGACGACGATGTTCATCGTGGATGCCAGCACGTCGATCGCGAGCTGGTCGGCGAGCGGCAGGAAGTAACCCTCGTAGCTGCAGTTCGCGACGCTGATCTTGTAGCGCGGTGCATCGATCGCCATCTGCTGCCAGGCATTGGTCAGCGATTGCACGCTCGCATAGCCGTTGGGGAAGTCGACCACGGAGTAGCTGACGATCCTGGCCTCCGGCGCGTGACCATCAGCCGCGACGCTGGTCTGGTTCCAGCGCGCGCCGGCGACGATCGCGGCGACCGACGTGCCATGCGAGATCGGGTCTTCGGGCGGCAGCTTGCCGGCCTGGATGTTGGCCAGCACGCGCGAGCCGTTGATGCCTCCGCCGGTCCGATTGTTGACGTCGCCGTCCGGATAGAACGTCGCGTGCGGCCGCCCGGTCGCATTCATGTCCATGTCGAGGCCGGAGTCGACGATGCCGACGACGATGTCCTTGCCGCGGAAGCCGAGCCGGTGCACCAGGTCGGTCGCGTGGTTCTGCAGGTTCGTCGAGCGCTTGATGCCTTGGCGGCGCGGCAGGTCGGGATGCACGTAGGCGACGCGCGCGTCACTGCGCAGTGCTCCGACCTTGTCGGGTGCGATCTCGAGCGCGAGGCCGTTGACGAGCCACCACTGCGCCGTCACGCGGGCACCGAGCTGCTCGACGTCGTCCACGAATCCGGCCTGTGCTGCGCGGATCCGCGCATCGAGCAGGTCCGCGGCCTGTGCGTTCTCGGCGGTCAGCGTGGCGCGCATCTCGTCGGCCGGGATCGCGCCGTCCTTCAGCAGGACGATCCAGCGCTCGGTTCCGGGCAGCGAGCCGGCGAGCGGTTTGGTGAGTGAGGAATCAGGCGCCGGCGGATCCTGCGGCAGGATCGACACCAGCCCCACACAGAGCAGTGGCAGCAGCATTCGGGTTCGTGGCGGAACGGGGAGAGGCAGGCAGTGGGGGTGTGGCGCTGCCGCAACCGCCGTGCCTCCCGCGAAACGGGCAGTGTGGAACGTCGAGTGAGCAGATCGTTACGAATCCCACACGACAAGGCCCACCGCCGCGGCGCCGGTGCGCCAGCGGCGCCAGCGGCTATGCCTTCGCCGGCGCGGCGTCGAGCACCTGGCTCAGACGCTTCCCCTTGCGGCCGGCGTGCGCCTTCTTGTGGTACGCGTAGCCGGCGACCAGCGGCATCACGACGGTCGCCTCGCCGAACACCATCTGCTCGTGCGCCATCGAGACCTTGCCCCAGGAGCAGGCCTCCTTCAGCGTGGAGCCGCTCAGGGCGCCATCGCGCTCGTCGGCGACCGTGATCTGCACCGCGTACTTGTGCATCGAGACGTCCTTCCCGAGGCATTCCGCGGCGACCACGATGTCCTGCGCGAAGTTCTTCGGCACGCCGCCGCCGATCATGAACAGCCCGGTCTCGGCGGTCGATTCGAGCTTGATCCGCGTCAGCTCGAGGAAGTCCTTGGCCGAATCGATGCTCAGCATCGGCTTGCCCTGCAGCGCCGCGGCGTGCTGGTGCATGACCAGGCCGAAGCCGGCGCTGCAGTCGCTGAACGCCGGACAGAAGATCGGCACGTCCAGCTCGAACGCCGCGCGCACGATCGACTCCTTGTTCTTGCCGTGCTGGACGAGCCAGCGCCCCATCTCGCGGATGAACTCGCGCGACGAGTACGGCTTCGCCTCGAGCGAGTTCGCCAGCTGGTGCAGCACCTCGTCGCAGGCGCGCAGCTCGTCTTCGTCGATGTAGGTGTCGTAGATCCGGTCGATCGCCAGCTCGCGCAGCTCCTCGTCGTCGACGAACTGCGTGCCGATCCAGTGCGAGAAGCCGAGCCCCTCGAAGAAGTCCTGGTCGACGATGTTGGCGCCGGTCGACACGATCGCATCGACCATGTGGTGCTGCACGAGCTGCAGGATCACCTTCTTCAGTCCGGCGCTGATCAGCGAACCGGCCAGGCACAGGATCACCGTGCAGTCGCGGTCGCGCAGCATCATCTCGTAGATCGACGCCGCCTTCGCCGTGTTGCGCGCCTGGAACGCCATCTTGCGCATCGCATCGACCAGCGGCACCGGGTCGAACGTGTCGAGCGACAGGTGCTCGATCTTCTCGCGCAGCAATCTGCCCTTCTGTTCGTGCTTCACTGGATCACCATCTTCAGCGAGAGACCGGCGCCGCTGCGGGCGAGCGCCAGCGTGAACCGCTCCGGCAGCTCCCCGCCCATGTGCGCCATCTGCGGCACCATGTCGGGGATCGACATGTCGACCGTCAGCAGCGCGTTGTCGCGCAGCGGTGCCCGTTCGATCTTCTGATCCAGCGCAGCGTCGACCAGGCCGCGGATCCCTGCGTTGCCCTGGCCGAACATGCTCTGCAGCAGCCACCCGCCGGCGATCGCAACGTGCGTCGTCATGACGCTCTGCCCGCCGAACATCGGATTCGAGGCGGCCATCCGGTCGTCCATCTCGACCGTGACCGACGTGATCGGAACGTCACGGTGATCGGTGCGCGCGAACTTGGGGTCGTCGACGAACATCGGGACGTCCGCCATCGACTTCTGCGTCAGCTCGGCGTAGCGCTCGCTGGCGAGCAGGTCGGCCATCTTCTGCGGCTGCGCCAGGCCGATCACCATCGTCATCGGCGAACCCATGCCGAACGACACCGCCGCGGTGCCATCCTGATAGCCCGCCATCTCGCGCGCCATCGCCACCCATTCCGCGCCGCTGAACCCGAGCGCCTCCATGAACGGCATCGTCATGTCGGTCATCACTGGGACGAACGTCGGGTCGAGCGCGAGCCGGAGCTGCATCGCTGCGTCCTGCTGCGGCAGCTGCGGCGCGCCGCCGGGATGCGCACGCATCGCACCGACGATCTTGGCGAGCTTCGTGTCCGGCACCGGCTGCATGTCGAACGACAGGTGCAGCCCTTGATCCTTGTCGCGCGGATTCCCGGTCGAGCGGATCTGCAACCGCTGCATCTGCGCCGGCAGGTCGAAGAGCAACCCGACAAAGGCACCGAAGTCCGTCTTGCTGCCGAACATCGCGCCGGCGACTCCGGCCATCCCCTCGGCGCGTGCCCGCGCGTCCTGCAGCTCCTGCGCGAACAACTGTGCCAGCGCCCGCGGGTTCGTGTCGAGCTCGAGCCCTTCGACGTGGCCGTCCTGCAACTGCGTCACCAGGCGGCCGCCGTCGTCGAGCTGCATCTGGTAGTGCTTGCCCTGCGGCGGGCGCTGGAGACCCGCGATGTCGCCGTCGAACATCACACTGAGCATCCGCGCATACGTCAGCGTGCTGGTGCGCGCGAACAGGGGACTGGACGGCGTCGCTGCCGTGGTCGGAGCCGGCTCCTGCGCTGGCAGGAACGGCGCGGCGAGGAGGCAGGACAGCAGCAGGACTCGGGCTCGTTGCATCGGTGGATCCGCGGAAAGGGCGGGGGATTGTAGCGAGCCGCGGCCGGCATTCCCGCGCGCGCAGCGGGCCGGGCAATTCTTCATCGGCGGAAGTGCGCGACCACCTCCCGCTCGACGACTTCGACCGGGAGCCGGCTCGGCAGCAGCTCGCGCGTCGACTCGCCGTATGGCTGTGCCGCCGGCACGCCGTAGTACAGCTCCGGAATCGGCTCTTCGGGGCGGTCGCAGCACCACAGGCCAAGTCCGTCCGGCTCGAGCTCCTGCAACCGCGTGCGCAACGGTTCCAGGTCGGTGCGCGGCGGGGTGGCGATCGTGACCAGCTCGAACCAGCTCTCGGTCCGGTCGTGGTAGCGATACAGCGTGCCGCCCGGCGTCCGTTGCGCCGCCAGCACGCGGAACGCACCGCTCGCCGTGTTCAGCGCCAGGCGATGGAAGGTGGCGCTGCTC
Source organism: uncultured candidatus Brocadiaceae bacterium (assembly GCA_964483245.1). GTDB lineage: Bacteria > Planctomycetota > UBA1135 > UBA1135 > UBA2386 > CAZABP01. The sequence continues at coordinate 54,031 of CAZABP010000009.1, forward strand.
TCGAGCACCGCGAGCCCGAGCTCATGGTGCAGCCGTCGCTCGAGCCGGCCGGTGCGGAATCCTGCGAGCTGCGCCTGCACCGTCGCGAGCTCCTCCTCGTACAGCGCCGCGAACCGCTGCGGCCGGTCGAGGACCTGCTCGGCGTGTTCGAGGAGCCAGCGGTAGCGCGCGTAGTCGCGCTGCGGCCCGTCGCGCCCGTCCAGCTCGGCCGCTACCGGCGAACGCTCCGCGTCGGCCAGATGCTTGACGATCCGGTCGACGGCGAATGCGCGCCAGGTGTTCAGGACCTGGAAGTCGCCGGTCGCGGCGGCGGCGAGGCAGAGCTCCTCGCGCGCCAGCGCCACTTCCGGCCGCAGCAGCACCAACAGCGACAGGAACCCGTCGGTGTCGTAGTGGTCGTTCAACACCGCGTGCGCGCCGTCGAGGAACTGCCGCTGCTCGTCGCGGCCGGCCCGCACGAAGTTGAGGCAGATCCCGGTGCTGAGGTCCGCCTTCCACACGGCCGGGGTCCGGTTCCCGGGCCAGTGCGACAGGTTCGGCCCGCGCGGGCTCATCCCGTCGACCGACAGGTGCCACGGCGCGTCCGGTCCAGCGGCGGCGAGGTGGAGGTCCAGCATCTGCGCTTGGTTAGCGTGCGGGACCGGTCCGGCCAAGCGCGCCGCAGCTTGCAAACGCTCCGCACGTAGCTAGCATCCCCGGCCCCCATTGCGCGGGGACGTAGCTCAATTGGTTAGAGTACCGGACTGTCGATCCGGTGGTTGCGGGTTCGAGTCCCGTCGTCCTCGCCAGTTTCCGTCCCGTCTGTACTGCCGGCGCAGCAGGCCATGCGACCGCGCGGCGCCATCCGAACCGGGAGTTTGTGACGGCGCTCAGGCGCTCTGAACGTTCGCGCCGAATCTGGCTTCGGAAGACCGCCGGACGACGAGCGAGTCATGGAACCTCCACGCACCCTGACCAACCCGCCGATCACGGAGGCTCTGATCGACTTCCGCGTCGACGAGGTGCCGCTTCCGGCCGAGGCAGATCTGCATCGTTTGAAGGTGGCGTTGGCCGAGCAATACCCCCACGTTCGGGACCAGCACAGCTTCGAAGCGCGCCTGGACTTCCCCGCTGAAGCAGTGCCGACGCTGCAGGCTGCTGAGCGCGGGGCAACCGGCCTGATCTTCAGCACAGCCGGACGAGAGCAGCTTGCTCAGTTTCGACGGGACGGCTTCACGCTCAACCGGCTCGCTCCCTACACCTCGTGGGAATCCCTTCGCCCGGAGGCCGAACGCCTTTGGGGCCGGTTCCTGGAAGGATTCCGGCCCAGAACGGTGCGCCGCCTGGCCGTGCGATACATCAATCGCATCCCGCTGGCTGGCTCCGTCTTGGCACTTGCTCAGCAACTTGCGTCTCCGGTGCCGACTCCAATCGAACTCGTGCAGTCTGTGGCGAGTTTCGTCACCAGCGTGGTCCTCCATGACGTGGTGCCGGATACGGTCGTACGCGTGACTCAGACCGTCGAGCCAGATGCGAGCCACGGCCTCTCGCTGCTTCTCGACATCGACGCGCACATGCAAGGTGAGTGGGAGCCGGCGGACCCGGTGCTCGCCCGGAACCTCGAGCGCCTTCGCGAAGTCAAGAATCGCGTGTTCTTCAGCAGCCTGAGCCCCACCCTGTTGGCCCAGTTCGAATGACAACGATCGACTTGCCCGTGCCCGCATTGCCTTGGATCAGCGATCGCGGCATCAGCGACGATGCGGCGCAGATCCGGAATGCAATCGCGGACCTCCGGGATGAGGGGACGAGCATCCACCTGCGTGAGAGATCAGATGCGCTGGACCTTGCGGCACTGGCTGCGTCCGAGGCGGATTGGGATGGGCAAGGTGCGCGTGCGGTCTCGCCTGCAGCTGTCGTGCGAGCGCGCGCTCTCCTGTCTCTGCTCTCCACGACGATTCCTACACCAGATGTCCATGCAGATCCCGACGGCGACTTGATCGTGGAGTGGTACGTTTCGGACGAATGGATGCTGACGCTTGCAATCGATGGAGCAGGGTACGTCGCCTACGCCGGCCTCTTCGGCTCGAACAGGATCCGCGGCTTCGAGATGGTTCACGATGTGCTGCCGCCGGCTCTCGCGGTGGCGATCGCTCGCGTCGTTGCACGCGCGCCGCTGGGCGCGCATGCCCGTCGCTGAGCGCGAGCCGCTCACGCGATTCCTGATCGCATCGAATCAGTTCGCCGCGTCGAAGCTCCGTGTCAAGCCTGTCGCATTCCTACCAGCTCCGGACGAGACGACTTCCGTCTTCCGCACGGCGGTGTCGGTTCCGGAAACTCTGGCACCGTCCGTTCCGGAAACTCTGGCACTCGCTCAGGGAAGCGGCGCCACGGAATCGACAGCTGCATGCCATGGCCGAGTTCCTTGCTGCGGACGCGCATGAGCTCCGCCTCGCCGTGGTGGCCGACGACCGGCCTCGCCGGCACGCGAGTCTCGTGGGATGGCCGGCGGCGAAGGACGCGCGCTTGCAGCTGGCACAGCTGCTCGCTGTGCGCGCGAGGCTGATCCTGCCCGGTGGCACAGCAATCGTTGCCCCGCGTCCCTCGGGATGAAGCCGCGCCGCGCGCGCTACTTCACGAACCGCTCCACGTGCACGTTGCTGAACCGCGCGTCGCCCAGATTCGCCGTGTGCTGCACCAGCGCCTGCCAGTACAGGTCGACCCCGACCAGGGCACCGAGGCTCGGGATCGCGAACGGCAGCGCGATCTTTCCCGTCGGCGCCGGGAGCTGCACGGCAGGGAACACGAGCAGGGTCTGCAGATCGAGCCCGAGCGTGCCCCACGGCGGCAGCGCGATCGCGGCCGGTCCGGCGGCGACCATCGGCACGGCGAGCTGCGCCGCCGTCGCGTAGCCCGGCTGCGCCGAGATCTCGAGGCTCCAGGTGGTGCCGATCTTCGCCAGGCGCGGCGACCAGAGCTGGCGGTGGTGGTTCACCAGCAGCGTGCTGGCGGTCCAGTCGCTGCCGCGCACGAGGTCGAGATCGCCATCCCCGTCGACGTCGCCGACCGCGAACGCGCGCGTCTGCTGCGGCTCGGCCGGCATGCGTGGCCAGGTCGCGTTCATGAACCGCCCCTTGCCGTCGTTCAGGTACAGCTTGTCGTAGTGGTCGTGGTCGCCGCAGAACGCGTCCAGGTCGCCATCGCCGTCGACGTCGCCGAACGCGATCGCGAGCGTGCGGAAGTAGTCGTAGACGAGGTCGCGGTCGCTGAACGAGCCGTTGCCGTCGTTCAGGTAGAGGCGGTTGAACCGCCCCAGCCCGGTCCCATCGTTGCCGATCGCGAGATCCAGGTCCCCGTCGCCGTCGACGTCACCGGCGGCGACGCAGGCGGTCGGGAACACCCAGCTCGTCGGCAGCCGGCCGAGCGTCGCATCGGCGAACGTGCCGGTGCCGTCGTTGAGCAGCAGCGTCTCCTGTTCGTTGCTGGTCATACCGTTGCCGAGCAACGCGTCGAGGTCGCCGTCGCCGTCGAAGTCGCCGATCACGAGCGCGCGCGTCTCGTGTGCCTGCGGCGGCAGGCGTGTCGCAGTCGCGTCGCTGAACTTGCCGGTGCCGTCATTGACGTAGAGCCGTGACACCTCGCCGATGCAGCCGAGCAGCAGGTCGAGATCCCCGTCCTTGTCGAAGTCGCCGAAGCCGGCGGCGGTCACCGCGTGCGCCGCGACCGGCAGCTGCGTCGCCGTCACGTCGGTGAACTGCATCCCGCCGTCGTTGCGCAGGAGCCGGCTCTGCTGGCGCAGGTTGCCGAACAGCAGGTCGAGGTCGCCATCCTGGTCGACGTCGCCGAGTGCCAGCGCGGCCGAGTCGTCGATCAGCTGCGGGAACGCCGGCGCCGGCACGCGCGTGAAGTTCCCGCGCCCGTCGTTGCGCAGCACGCCGTCCTCCTCGGTCGCCTCGCCGTAGTCGGCGCCGGCAGTCACGAGGTCCAGATCGCCGTCGCCGTCGAGATCCCCGAGCGCGAGCGCCGGCGCGCCGAACCACGGCGATTCGAGCCGCTCCGGCGTCGCGTTGGCGAAGCGCCCGGAGCCGTCGTTGAAGAACAACCGGTCCTGCTGCCCGGAATCCGCCGTGATCAGGTCGAGATCCAGATCCCCGTCGAGGTCGGCAAGCACGGCATCGATCGTCGAGCTCGCGACCTGCGGCAGATGCGTCGCGCTGATGTCCTGGAACCTGCCGGTCCCGTCGTTGCGCAGCAGCAGATCCTCATAGATCGTCGTGAACACCAGGTCCGGATCGGCATCCCCGTCGACGTCGCCGAACACGGCGCGCCAGTGATACGGCTTCGTCGCCGGCAGCCGGCCGGCCGTCGCGTCGGCGAACTTGCCGGTCCCGTCGTTCAGGTAGAGCTGCGCCTGCTCGGTCCAGCCGCCGACGAACAGATCCTGGTCGCCGTCCAGATCGACGTCGCGGAACTGCATCGTGGAGGTAAGCGACATCAATCCCGGCAGGTGCGTCGCCGTCACGTCGGTGAACTTCGCGCTGCCGTCGTTGACGTACAGATGTCCCAGCCCAGGTCCGGCGAACGCGAGGTCCAGATCCCCGTCCTGGTCGATGTCGGCCGCGCCCAGGCTCCACGTGGTGTGTTGGTCGACCGGCAGATGCGTCGCGGTCACGTCGGTGAACTTCCCGCTGCCGTCGTTCAGGTACAGCCGGTCGAGCCCGATGTTGCCGCAGATCAGGTCGAGGTCCCCGTCCTTGTCGAGGTCCAGCAGCAGCACGTCGTAGGTCGCGTCGTCGTCGTTCGGCAGCCGGCCGAACGTCGCGTCGCTGAACCTGCCGGTCCCGTCGTTCAGGTAGAGCCGGTCCTGCCACTGCTCGCCGGAGACGAAATCCAGATCCCCGTCCTGGTCGACGTCGCCGATCGCGAGGCTGTGCGTGTGCCACAGCCCGACCGGGAGATGGGTCGCGGTCACGTCGGTGAACTTCCCGCCGCCGTCGTTGCGCATCAGCCGGTTCTGCGCGCCGGCGACGATCAGGTTGTTGCCGAGCAGCAGGTCCAGATCGCCATCCTTGTCGAAGTCCGCCGCGCGCACGACGCGCGAGTAGTCGCGCAGCAGCGGCAGGTAGTCCTTCACCGTCTCGGCGAACTGCTGCTGCGCCGGCGCGGCCGCGGCGGCGAGGGAGAGACCGAGCAGCAACGACAGGGAACGCAGGTCGGACGGGTGGGGCATCGGTGGGTCCGGGGACGGGGTGGGGCCGCAACGGCGGCCGTCCAGGGCAGTGCCAGCAGCGCAGGAACCCGAACGGACCCGACCCGGAAAACCCCGCCGGGCCGGCGGCTCGCACCCGCCGATCACCCGCGTCGGACCCGAGGGAGGCGACCTCGACCGCCGAAGCGCCCGAGGCCCGGGCTATGCTGCGCCGCAGCCCGAACCCGTGTGAAACCACCGGTCTACGTCGACACGCCGGATGCGCTCGTCCGCATGGCCGAGCGGTTGCGCCGCGAACGCGCGGTTGCGATCGACACTGAGACGAATGCCCTGCACGCCTACCGGGAACGGCTCTGCCTGTTGCAGATCAGCATTCCGGCGCGGGACTTCATCGTCGACCCGCTGGAACTCGAAGACCTGGCGCCGCTCGGCGCCGTGCTCGCCGACGCCGCGATCGTCAAGGTCCTGCATGACGCGGAATACGACGTGCTGACGCTCCGGCGGGCGCACCCGTTCGAGCTGCGGGGGCTGTTCGACACCAAGGTCGCCGCCGCCGCGCTCGGGCTGCCGGGCCTCGGCCTGCAGGCGTTGCTCGCCGACCTGATGGGGATCCAGATCGACAAGAAGCTGCAGTGCAGCGACTGGGGGGCGCGCCCGCTCAGCCGTGCGCAGCTCGAGTATGCGCGCAGCGACACCTGCCACCTGCTCGGGCTCGCGGAGCAGCTCGAAGAGAAGCTGTACGCCGCGAACGAGCTCTGCCGGCTGGAGTTCGCGGCCGAGTGCCGGCGCCTCGAGGCGGTGTTCCCCGAGCCGCGGCGGTTCGACCCGGAGGAGTTCTGGCGGATCCGCGGTGCCGACCGGTTGTCGCCGCCGCAGCGGAGGCTGCTGCGCGAGCTGTTCGTGATGCGGCACGAGATCGCCGACCGCGACAACGTGCCGGCGTTCAAGATCCTCGGCAACGACGTGCTGCTGGCGATCGCGCGGCGGGCGCCGGCCGACGCCGCGGAGCTGCTCGCGACGGAAGGCGTACCGCGCAAGCTCGCCGTGCGGTGGCAGCGCCCGATCCTGGCCGCGCTGGCGCGGGCGCGCGAGCTCGGGCCGCTGAACGGTGCGCACCCACGCAATGGGGACGCGACGGCCGAACTGCCGGCCAACGCGCGGCTCGCCTACGAAGGGCTCCGCCGCTGGCGTTCCCGTGCGGCGGCGGCGCGGCGCACCGATCCGTCGCTGGTGCTGCCGCGGCAGACGCTGATGCGGCTCGCTGCCTGTGATCCGCTGCCCAAGTGCGCCGACGACCTGCAGGCGACCGGTCTGCTCGAGAGCTGGCGGATCACGCACTACGGCGACGAGATCCTCGCGGCGATCGCGCACGGCAGCGCGCGGCGCCGGCGGCGGTCGTAGCGGCGGGTCTCCGCGCGGCGTCGCGCGCGCTACTCGATGCGCAGCCGCGGGCGGCGGCGCGGCCGCTCCGGCTTGCCGGTCGGAGGCTCTTCCTCCTGCAGCACTTCCGGCTTCCGGTCGCGACGCGCGAGCTCGATCGACGCGATCTGGCTGCGGAACTCCGGCTCGCCGGCGGCCGGGCGCACGCGCTCGTGCGTGCCGTCCGGCAGCAGCCGGCGCGACTTGACGTTGTCGCGCAGGCTGTAGCCGAGCACCTGCTCGACGACGCGGCGGCGCAGCGCCGGATCGAGGATCGGGATCGCGCTCTCGATCCGCCGGTCCAGGTTGCGCTTCATCCAGTCGGCCGACGCGATCCAGACCTCCGGCTGCCCGTCGTTCTCGAAGTAGAAGATCCGCGAGTGCTCGAGGAACCGGTCGACGATCGACACGACCGTGATCCGCTCGCTCAGTCCCGGCACGCCGGGTCGCAGGCAGCAGATCCCGCGGATCACCAGATCGATGGTCACGCCGGCCGCCGACGCCGCGTACAGCGCGCGGATCACCCCCTCGTCCTGCAGTGCGTTCATCTTGGCCAGGATCCGCGCCGGCTTGCCGGCACGCGCGTGTGCGCTCTCGCGCTCGATCCAGCCGAGCAGCCGCGTGCGCAGCTCGAACGGCGCCACGACGAGCTGCGCCAGCGAAGGCACGCGCGCATAGCCGGTGATCATGTTGAACAGATCCGCGACGTCCTGGCAGAGGTCCTCGCGCGCCGTCAACAGGCCGAGGTCGGTGTAGATCCGCGCCGTGGCCGGGTTGTAGTTGCCGGTCCCGACGTGGCAGTAGCGCCGCAGCCCGTCCTCCTCGCGGCGCACGACCAGCATCGCCTTGGCGTGCGTCTTCAGGCCGACGATCCCGTAGACGACGTGCACGCCGGCGCGCTCGAGCCGCTTCGCCCAGCGGATGTTCGCCTCCTCGTCGAAGCGCGCCTGCAGCTCGACGACGACGGTGACCTGCTTGCGGTTCTGCGCGGCGAGGATCAGCTCCTCGACGATTGGGGAATCCTCGCCGGCGCGGTAGATCGTCTGCTTGATCGCGAGCACGCGCGGATCGCGTGCGGCATGCCGGACGAACTCCTCGACCGTGGCGAAAGATTCGTACGGATGGTGCAGCAGCAGGTCTCCGCTGCGGATCTGGGCGAACATCGCGTCCGCCGTCGCCCAGTCGGTCGTGCGGATCGGGACGAACAGCGGGTCCTTCAGACCGGCGCCGTCCTCGGTCCGGTACAGCTCCATCAAGCGGCCCAGATTGACCGGCCCCTCGCAGACGTAGACGTCCTCCGGCTCGAGCGAGAACGCCTCGAGGAACCGGGCCAGCAGCTCCGGGTGCGGCGTCCGCACCTCGAGCCGGACCGGTTCGCCGCGGCGCCGCTTCACCAGCTCCTTCTCGACCGCCGCCAGCAGGTCCTCGCTCTCCTCCTCGTCCAGGTCGAGATTCCCGTCGCGGGTCACGCGGAACGAGCAGACGTGCAGCACGTCGAGCCCGGGGAACAGCATCGCGATGTGCGCGCGGATCAGGTCCGCCATCAACACGTAGAGATGCTGCGTCCCCTCGTCCGGCAGCCGTACGAACCGCGCCAGCACGCGCGGGACCTGCACGACGGCGATCCGATGCACCTGCGCCCCGCGGCGTTTGTCGCCGAGCAGCACGGCGACGTTCAGGGACTTGTTCAGCAGCGACGGGAACGGGTGCGCCGGATCGACCGCCAACGGCGTCAACACCGGCAGCACTTCGCGCCGGAAGTAGTCCAGGCACCAGGCGCGCTGCCGGTCGGTCATCTGCGCCGACTCGAGGATCGCGATGCCGTGCCGCCCCAGCTCCGGCACGAGCTGGTCACGCCAGCAGCGGTGCATGTCGCGGTAGAACCGCGCCGCCTCCTGGCGCACCAATGCCAGCTCCTCGCGCGGCGTCAGGCTGCCGGGGTTCTCGCCCGGCAGCCCGGCTTCGACCAGCTCCATCGTGCCGGCGACCCGGACCTCGAAGAACTCGTCCAGGTTGGTGCTCGTGATCGCGAGGAACTTGACCCGCTCGAGCACCGGGTTCGTCGGGTCCATCGCCTCCTCGAGCACCCGCCGGTTGAACTGCAGCCAGGACAGTTCGCGGTTCAGGAACGGGTCCTGGCTCGGGCTCGGCGCATTCGCTGGCACGGACATCGGATCGGAGGGATAGCCGCGTCGGGTCAAGGGTGCGTGAAGAATCGCACGACGCACACGGTACGCCGCGAATTGCACCGTCGCGTTGCAGTTGCCCCATCGGGCAGACCGCCGGGCCGATCAAGCCGCAGGGTCGCGGACGTCGATACGGCCAGGGGTCCCGGTGGCATCAACACGGGCCGGGACCGCTGCCGCACGTACCGACCCCGATCCGAGGAGCCCGCCGGAGATGACTGTCTCGATCCAGGAGCTGTTGCACCACATGGTGGCCTGCAAGGCGTCCGACCTGCACATCAAGGTCGGGGTCCATCCGGGCATGCGCATCGATGGGCACATCCAGCAGATCGAGGAGTTCCCGGTGGTCACCCCGGAGATCGCGCGCAGCCTCGCGACGCAGCTGATGAACGACGCGCAGCGCGAGAAATACGACCACGACAAGGACATCGACTTCTCGTATGCGCTGCCGGAGGTCGCCCGGTTCCGCGTCAACATCCTGACGCAGCGCGAGCTGGTCGGGATCGTCATGCGGCAGATCCCGGAGAAGATCCCGACCTGCGACGACCTCGGTCTGCCGCAGATCTGCAAGGACCTCGCCGCGAAGCCGCGCGGGCTCGTGCTCGTGACCGGGCCGACCGGTTCGGGCAAGTCGACGACGCTGGCCGCGATGCTCGACTACGTCAACACGAACGAGCAGGGCCACATCCTGACGATGGAGGACCCGATCGAGTTCATCCACCCGGACAAGAGCTGCTTCGTGACGCAGCGGCAGATCGGGCAGGACACGCAGTCGTTCCAGCAGGCGCTGCGGCGCGCACTGCGCCAGGATCCGGACGTGATCCTGATCGGTGAGATGCGCGACCTCGAGACGATCGGCATGGCGATCACGGCGGCCGAGACCGGACACCTCGTGTTCGGCACGCTGCACACCACGAGCGCGATCTCGACCGTCGACCGGATCATCGACGTGTTCCCGACCGAGGCGCAGCAGCAGGTGCGCGTGCAGCTGTCGTCGACGCTGCAGGGAGTCATCTCGCAATGCCTGTTGCCGAAGCTCGGCGGCGGCCGCGTCGCAGCCCGCGAGATCCTGGTCGCGACCGACGGGATCCGTTCGCTGATCCGCGAGGGGAAGACGGCGCAGATGCTGAACTTCCTGCAGACCGGCAGGCAGCACGGGATGACCACGCTCGAGGCGGACCTGACCGAGCTGGTCAACCGCGGATTGGTGACGCTCGAAGACGCGATCGGCAAGGCGAACCGCCCGCAGGAGGTCCAGAAGGCTGCGATGGCGCCGTCGTCGGCGCGGCAGGCGGCACAGGCCCAGGCCAACACCGGGCTTGGACAGCGCCCGCTGGCCGGGGGCGCGCAGCCGGCCGGGATCCGGCCGCCGACCGGCAATCCGCTGGCGGGTCTGCGCCGGCCTACGCGCTGAGGTCGAGCTCGTCAGGCCGCGGTCCGACCGCGGTATCGATCGCCGGCCATTCGCCGGTCACGGTCAGCAGTTCTGGTCCGCCGTCGGTCGCCAGGATGGTGTCCTCGCTCTTGGTGCCGGTGATCGACGGATTCCAGGCACACGGCTGCATGGCGTGCAGGCGTTCGGTTCCGCCCGGGCGCGCGATCCATTCGCGCGGCGCGTAGCCGATCGCGCCACCCTGGTGGTGCAGCTCGATCTCGCCGGCGAAGCCGACCTCGGAGTACGCGGCGGCGATCCGGTCGTAGAGCTCGGCCGCCGTAGCGCCGGGGCGGGACGCGGCGATCGCCGCGGCGTCGACCTGCGCCACCGCCATGAATCGCCGGCGCAGCGCGGCATCGGCGGCACCGAACCGCACGAACCGGGTCAGCGCGGCGACCTGCCCGCCACGCTCGGCGCACAGGACCAGCATCGCACGGCGCGCGAGCCGCGCCGGTGTCGGCAGCGGATGGCGGTAGCGGTCGATCCGTCCGTCGAACGCGACCAGCACGACGGCCGGCAGACAGCCGGTGGCGGTCACGGCCGCGGCCACCGATGCTGCGGCGGCGTGTTCGGTGATGCCCGGCACGAGCGCGCGGGCGGCCTGCTCGAGCGCCTGCGCTGCATCGCGGCACAGCGCGCGGTAGCGCGCCAGCTCCGCGGGCAGCAGCGAGGCGCGCAGGTCGCGCAGTGCGGCTGCGGCGGGCGGGGGCAACTCGGTTTCGCGGGCGACCCGGCCCGGGTCACATCCCTGTTGGCGGAGGTGCGTGGCGATCCAGGCCGCGGGATCCTCGGTCCATGGCCAGACCGTGAGGTCGAGACCGAGACCGGCGATCTCTTCATCGGCGAAGCGGGTTGCTTCGATCCGGTTCGTCACCAGCCGCAGGTCGCCGCGGCGCGTCACGATCGCCGTCCCCTCCGCCGCCGAATCGTCGCTGCGAACGTGCAATCGCGCCCCGGCGAGCAGCCAGCCGAGTGTCTGCCGCCGTTGCAGCAGGATCGCATCCAGCTCGTGCGCGACGAGGAATGCGACGACGCGTGCACGTTTGCTGGCGATCTCTGCTGCCCGGGAATCTTGGGGGGGCATGTTGGAATCTCGGGCGCGGGAGCGTATCCCGTCCGCGCCGATGAGAAATCCAAGGCGGTCAGGGTTCATGGTCGGGAGCGCGCGCGCATGAAGGCGCTCGTGCTGGCGACCGGCGCAGGCATGGCGGAGGTCCTGAAGCGGAACCTGCGCTGGCTCGCCGCGCAGGGGATCGAGGAGGTCGCGATCGTCGTCGCGAATGCCGAGCCGACGCTGCGCGAGGAGTGCGAGCAGACCGGATTGCGCATGACCTGGCTCGAGGAGCCGACGCCGCTCGGCTCGGCCGGGGCGCTGCGGCTGCTGCGGACCTCGTTCGAGGCGGAGCCGTTCTTCGTCGTCGACGCGTCGATCGAGCACGACTTCTCGCTGCGTCGCCTGCGTCTGGCGCACGACGCGTCCCCCGCAGTCGCGACCGTCGCCGTGGAACTGAACGGCGATGGGCGCAGCGGCCGCGTCTGGTTCGAGCGCGAGCGGTCCGGGCGGATCCTGCGCGTGTTGGCGAAGCCGGATCCGCAGTCGCGTTGGGGCGACGCCGGCGTGTTCCTGCTCGATCCGTCGCTGCTGGCGCAGCTGCCCGACCGCGTGCCGGCCGAGATTGCGCGGGATCTGCTGCCGCTCGTCGTGCAGCGGCATGGAATCCTGCTCGGCCACGCCGTCGAGCAGCGCGAGCTGCCCGGCCTGCTGGCGACCAACGGCGCGCGCGGGGACCGCGAAGACTCGGCGTCCGGCTAGCGGCGGGATCAGCTAGTTCGCGGGTGCGGCCGGGACGGGCGTCGGGGTGACGCGCATGCGGGAGCCCCAGAGCAGCGCAATCCGTGGCGCATACAGGACCAGCACCACCCCCACCGCGACCATGACGAGGTCGGGGATCGCCTGCATCAGTTGCACGTCGGCCGGTGGTTCCGCCGTTGCAGTCGGAAGCCATGCCAGGCCCATCACCGCCTCGTGCAACGCGTTCGCAGCGGACTGGACGCCTACGAATGCGAGTGCGGCCGCGAGCCAGCAGACGATCGCCGTCTCGTCGTGCAGGAGGCGCAGAGCGAGCCGGCTGAGCGGCGCCGATCCGATGAACAGACCGAGCGCAATCGTGCCGTACGACCACGCCCCTGTGCTGTAGGCAAGGCTGTACGGCGACTGGAACCCTGGATCCTGCACGAGGATCGGCACCACGGTCATGCCGCCGACCAGCGCCAGCAGCAACTTGATGATCGCGAGCAGCAGGATCGCGACCTGCAATCCGAGGCAGGCTGAATCGCGCGCGCTCGCGCGCGTCGTCTCAGGGACGCGTGGCATCTGGATCCCTCCGCGCCCACCAGCGCGCGATGTCGTGGCTGAACCAGAACGCGAGTGCCGCGACCCCGATCGTGGCGAACTCGATCCACGGCACGAGCATTCCCGCCAGACGGTCTTCCTCCGCCCACAAGAACGGCAGCACGAGCCGCAGCACGTAGTGCGTGCGATCCAGGACCAGGAACACGGCCAGTGCAGCGATCGCCCCGGGCAGAAGCTGCTCGAGGCCTGGTCCATGGCGGATCTCGTCGACCGGCATGCACCGGCGCGCGATACGAGGTCCACGCCACATCAGGAAGGCACCGAGCACGAGCGGGACGACGATGAATGCGAGTTGCATCGCCAGCTCCCGATCGAGCTCCTCGCCGCTCTGGCGCTTGAAGTCCAGGAACGTCGCGATGTGCTCGATGCCGGTCAGCACCCACCAGACCCCCAACAGCACCAGCCCGACCGCACCCAGCTTCTGCGCACTCATGCGCGGCAGGTTATCCGCTCGCTACGCTCCCGCGCTTGGCGACGACGACGTTCGCGATCCCCTGCCGCAACGGCGCGCGGCACCTCGAGCCGTTGCTCCGCTCGCTGCTCGCGCAGACGGTCCCGGCCGACGCGCTGCTGCTGGTCGATGACGCGTCGACCGACGATTCCGTCACCCTCGCCCAGCGGATCGCCGGCGACCGGCTGACCGTCCACCGCAACGAGCAGCCGCTCGGGCTCGCGGGCAACTGGAACCGCTGCCTCGAGCTCAGCACGACGGAGCTCCTGTGCATCGCGCACATGGACGACGTCTATGAACCGGAATACCTCGCCCGCATGCGCGACGCGCTGCTCGCCGATCCACGCGCGCTGCTCGCGCACTGCCGCGCGATCGCGATCGACGATGCCGGCGCGCCGCTCGACTCGGCGATCGAGCGATACAAGGAGCACTTCTGGCAGGAGCCGGATGCGACGCGGCTGGGGGGACGCGCGCTGTTCCTGCGCCTGCGCCGCGGCAACTTCGTCTGTTGTCCGTCGATGTTGTGGCGGCGCGACGGGCTGGCCGCACTTGGCGGGTTCGCGCGCACATTGCGGTTCGCGCCGGACTGGGACGTGCTGCTGCGCGCGGCGCTGGCCGGCGAAGCGCTGGTCGGGCTCCCGCTGCCGTTGATCCGCTATCGCCGGCATCCGTCCAGTGCCTCTCGCGACGCGATCGCCAGCATGCGCCGGCACGAAGAGGAGCTCGACGTCGTCGAAGCAGCCGACCGTGCGGCGCTCGAACGCGGCTGGCTGCGCCGCGCGCCGCGGCTGGCACCCGCGGTGCGCAACTCGATCCTGCTCGACGCGTTCGGCGATCTCGAAGCCGGGGACCGCGCCGGCGCGCGCGCGCGGCTCGCGCTGCTGTTCTCACGCGCGCCGGCCGCGCGCCGCGATCCGCACGTGCTCGCGTTCCGCGCCGCGGCAGCGCTCGGTCCACCGGGCCGCTGGCTGCTGCGCAACGGGCTGCGCACGAAGCTCGTGCTCGGTCCATAGACCGCGCAGCTCACTCGAGGAACCGCCGCCGCCGCGCGATCAACACCTGCCACAGATTGCGCAGGTGCGGCCCGAAGCAGCTCCGCTGCAGCCGCCAGATCCGCAGCCACGGGCCGCGGCGCCACGGCGCCAGCCGCCGCCGTTCGGCGAACACGAGCCGGCGTGCGCGGAACGCCCGCCAGCGGCCGGCCCAGATCAACCGGACGACCCTCCCGATCCCGGGCACCAACGCCAGCGGCAACACCGCGAGATGCGTCGCCAGGAACCACGGCAGGTTCAGCCACCAGACCTGCCAAGGCAGGTTGATCCACGCTGCCAGCGTGCTGTTGCGCAGCGAGCGGATCGTGAACTCGTGGTCGCGCACCTTGTCGATGCTGCGGCTGAGCCGGTGCCGCACCCGCGCCGCCGGCGCGTAGACACAGCGCCAGCCGAGCGCGACGGCGCGCAGCGACAGGTCGACGTCCTCGAAGTTGGCGAAGAAGTCGGTGCGGAACAGACCGACCTCGCGCAGCATCGCAGCGCGGTACAGCGCGGCGCCGCCACACACGCCGATCAACTCCGCCGGCGCCGTCGCGGCCTCCGCCGGCCGCCCGCGGTCGCGCGGCAGGAAGTCACCGTTGCTGAGCGCGACGACGCCGGTGTTCTCGATCCGCGTCGGATCGTCGTGCAGCAACATGCAGCTCGCGACCGCACCGATCGCCGGATCCTGCCCGGCCGCCGCGACGAGACCCGCGATCCACCCGGGCTCCGCGACGGCGTCGTTGTTCAGCAGCACGATGTATTCGGCAGCGTCGCCGGCCAGCAGCTCGCGCAGCAGCACGTTGTGCCCTTCGGCGAAGCCGAGGTTCGTGTCGTTGCGGTGCACGCGGATCGCTGCGCCGAACTCGCGCGCCAACGCGTCTGCTTCGTCACCGGTCGACGCATTGTCGATCGCGACGATCGCGAGCCCGGGCCAGTCCTGTGCCAACAGCGAACGCACGGCATCGCGCGTGTCGGCGAGGCCGTTCCAGTTGAGCACCAGCGCCACGACGCGCGGCGGCGGTGCAGGGTGCGGGCTGGTGTCGATCCCCGCAGGCTAGCGAAGCCCTCGCCGGATCCCGAACTGCGCGCTCGCAGTTGTGCCGGTTCCGCGCAGAGCCTAGCCTCCCGCCCCGTGAGCCCGGGACTGCGCAGTGACCGCGTGCGCACAGGCGCGTTGCGCCTGCTGCTCGGGGTCATGCTGCTGTGGAGCCTGCTGCCGCTGCGCGGGCTCTCGGTGTGCTTCGGTGAGGACGGGCACTTCCGCTGTGCGCCGCGGTTGACCGCCGAGCTCGCCTGCCCGTGCGAGACGCACGCGCTCCCGGCGCCCGACGACGCGGCGCCGCACGGCCCGTGCGAGGATCTGGGGGTCGACCGGGCGGATGCGATCAGTGGGGATGGCGGTGCCCCGGCGGCGTGCGACTGGACCGTTGCGCCTCCGCCGCCGGCACCGGACCTGCGCATGCTGCCGGAGCGCGTCCACACGGCGCGGCTGTTCGGGCTGCCGCGGGTGTTGCCGCCGCCGCGGATTCCGCGGGTGCTTCGGCTCTGAGACGAACGCGCCGGCTCTGGCCGCTGCGTTGTCGTCTCCGTTCCGTCGCATCCGATGTCCAACCGCCTGTTGCTGTCGCTGTCGCTGCTCGCCGCGTGCCGCGGCTATGAGCCGGCACCGCTCGACCCGCACGAGGTCTTCGCGACGGTCGAAGCGCGCCGCCACGCGCCCGACGAGGATCCGGACCCAGCGCTGACGCACGCACGCCTGCAGCGCTGGTTGCACACGCACTCCCCGGAGCTGCAGAGCGCGGTCGCGGCTTACGCCACCGAGCTCGCGGTCGCCGGCATCGCAACCCCGTGGCCGAACCCGGTCCTCGACCTCGGCGTCGACTTCGCGTCCGGCCCGGCCGCGGTCGTCAACGAGACCGCCCCGCAGCTCGGCTTCGTCCTCAGCCTGCCGCTGAGCGGGCGCCTCGCGGCGACCGATGCGTGGAACCTCGCCCGCGCGGAGGCAGCGCGGCTGCGCGCGCTCGGACTGCTGCGGCACCTCGAGCTGGATCTGCGCGCGCGGACGGCGCTGCTGGGCTTCGCGCGCCGCGAGCTGTCGCTCGCCCAGGAGCTGGCGGAGAACGCCGAACAGACGCGCCGGCTCGCGGCGCGGCTCGTCGATGCCGGCGAGCTCGGCGCGATCGACCTCGGCACGTTCGAGCTGGCGGCGACGCGCGCGCAATCGGACGTGCTGGCGGCCGAAGTCGGAGTCGCCACGGCGACGTCGGCGCTGGCGGCACTGCTCGGGGTCGCCACCGAGCGGCTCGATGCGCCGCTGCCTCCGCCTCCTGCCTTGCACCCGGCACTCGCCGAGCTCGGGACGCTGCGCGCGCGGATGATCACGGAGCACGCCGGCCTCGCCCATCTGCGCGGCGAATACGAGATCGCCGAGCAGCGCCTGCGGCTCGAAGTCGCGCAGCAGTACCCGGACCTGACGCTCGGCGCGACCTATGGTGACGACGCCGGCGACGACAAGACGGTGCTCGGCCTGCGCGTCGGACTCGAGCTGCCGCTGTTCGATCGCAACCAGCAGGGGATCGCCGAGGCGGAACACCGCCGCGTGCAGGCACGGCTGGACTACGAGGGAGCAGCGACCACCGCGCTAGCCGAACTCGAGCGGGCGCATCGCGTCGCTGCGATCGCGATGCGCCAGCGGCAGTGGCTTGCCGACACCGCGCTGCCGCAGGCCGAACGCAACACCGAGCGTGCGCGCCAGGCGCTGACGACAGGTGCCTACGGTGCGCTGCGGCTCGCCGACGCGCAGCGGACCGAGCGTGAGCTGCGGCGCGAGCTGCTGATGGCGCAGCGCGCGGCGCTGCAGGCCTGGATCGATCTCGAGCGCGCGGTCGGTGTTCCGCTCGGCGAGGACGCGCCGGCCCAGCCGCCACCGGCGCTGCGCGCGCCAGCGGCAGAGAACCTTCGTGAACAGGAGCGTGGATGAACCGTTTTGGATGGAGTTCGCTGGTTGCGGTCACGGCTGCAACGGCTGTCGGACTCGCGGCCGGTTGGTATGCGGGCCGCCAGACCGCTCCGGCCGCTGATCCGCACGCGCACCCCGAGCACGAGCATCCGGAAGGGGAGGTGCAGCTCGCGCCGGAAACGCTGCGTGCGCTCGGCGTGACGGTGGCGCCGGTCACTCCCGGTACGCACGCCGGGTCCATCGCGGTGCCGGCCATGGTCGTGGCACCGCCGCAGGCGCGGTTGCCGGTGCCGGCTCCGATCGGGGGGCGTGTGGAGCGGACCGACTGCGTGCTCGGCGCCGCAATCCGCGGTGGCGACGCGCTGGTCACGATCGTGCGCGAGCCGTTGCCGGTGCCGGAGCTGCGCGTCGCCGGCGAGGTCGTGCGGCCGGCGCAGGAGGAGCTGCACCAGATGGTCGTCGAGCTCCGCCGCGCGCAGAACGAGGTCGCGATCGCGCGCGCGGAGTACGAGCGCGTCGCGGCGAGCGAGACCGGCGGCGACGAACCGCCGCTGCTGCCGCGCCAGGTCGTGCTGCAGCGCCGCTACGAGCTGGAGCGGGCGGAGCGGTTGCTCGAGTCCGCGCGGCACGAGATGGAGCGGCACGGGATCGAAGCGGAGCAGATCGACGCGGTCGCGGCCGGGGCCGAGCTGCCGGCGTTCGAAGCCGAGCGCTGGCGCCGCGCGCTGGAGCGCAGCGGGTTGTTCGGCGCCGCGGCCCGCGAGCTGCTGCAGGCACTGCCGGAGGAGCTGCGCACGCGCCCGCTGGCGGTTGCCGTCGCCGCCGAACTGGTCGCGACCAGCCTCGCCGGCCCGGACCTGGTCACGTGGTTGCGCGACGACCCGGGTGCGGGCGCCGACTTCCTGGCGCTCGGCACGCTGCTGCAGCGCGGGCACTCGGTTGCGGACCTGCAGCGCATGCACGACCTCGGCGCGCTGGCGCCGGTGTTCACGCTGCGCGCGCCGGACGGGGAATACGACGTCGAAGCGATCCTGGTCTCACCGCTCGCGCAGGTCGAGGCCGGCCATCCACTCGTGGTCCTGGCCGATCCGCGGGAGCTGCTGCTCGAAGCGACGCCGGCCGGCGGCGATGCGGCGGCGTTGCTCGCGGCCTGGCAGCGTGGTGCCGAGTGCGTCGCGGAGCCTGCGTTCGCCGGTGGGGGACCGCGGCTCGCAGGGCTCCGGATCCTGCGCGTCCGCTCCGATGCGGAGCACGCGACGGTCGGGCTGCTCGCACTGCAGAACGAGCCTCTCCCTGCACCGTCGGGTGCCCAACGGAGCTGGCAGCTCCGGCCGGGCACGCGCTACGTGCTGCGGTTGCCGCACGCGCAGCACGAGCAGGTCGCGGTGCTGCCGGCCGCTGCCGTCGCGCGCGACGGCGTCGCCGACGTCGTGTTCCGCGAGACCGCGACCGGCCTGATGCGCGTGCCGGTCGAAGTCGTCACGCGTGACGGCGCGCAGGCGATCGTCGCGCTGCGCGAAGGGGCCGAACTGCGCGCCGGCGACCGGATCGCGCAGGCGGGTGCCTTCGGTCTGCTGCTCGCGCTGCGCGGCGGCGGCGAGGCCGGCCACCACCACGATCACTGAGATGCTCGAAGCGATCATCGCCGCCTCGCTGCGCAACCGGGCTGCCGTCCTGCTGCTCGCGGCGCTGATCGCGGTCATCGGCCTCGTGCGCGCGGTCTGGATGCCGATCGACGTGCTGCCGAGCCTGGACCGTCCGGTCGTGACGATCCTGGCCGATGCCCACGGCCTCGCCGCCGAGGACGTCGAGCGGATCGTCACGCGTCCGCTCGAACGCGCACTGCTCGGCGCGCCCGGCGTGCACCGCGTCCGCTCCATCAGCTCCAGCGGACTCGCGGTCGTCTACGTCGAGTTCGACTGGGGCACGGACCTGTATCTCGACCGGCAGATCGTGACGGAGAAGCTGCAGCTCGCGGCCGCCGAGCTGCCGCCCGGACTGCAACCGGAGCTGGCGCCGGTCAGCAGCATCATGGGGCAGGTGCAGCTGGTCGGGCTGCGCAGTCCGGATGGTGCGATCGACGGCGCCGCACTGCGCCGCCTCGTGGACCGGGATCTGCGGCCGCGGCTGCTCTCGCTGCCAGGAGTCGCGCAGGTCGTCGCGATCGGCGGCGCGCCGAGCGAGCTGCAGGTCGTCGTCGACGCGGAACGCATGCAGGCCTGCGACGTCACGCTGCCGCAGATCGCTGCGGCGGTCGAGCAGGCGAACCTGGACGTGACGGGTGGCTTGGTGCCGGCCGGTCCTCGCGCGCTGGCAGTCCGCGTGCCGGGCCGGCTGCGGACTCCGGAGGAACTCGCGTCCGCCGTGGTGCGCGCCGACACGGCGCCGCCGGTCCGGCTGCAGGACGTCGCCGACGTGCAGCTCGGACCGGCGTTGATCCGTGTCGGCGCCGCGGGAATCGATGGGGGGCCGGGCGTCATCGTCGCGATCACCAAGCAGGTCGGTTCCGACACGATCGCGCTGACGGACCACGTCGATGCCGAACTGGCGCGCTTCCAGGCCGAGGTCGGGCCCGGCATCGAGGTCATCGACGAACTGTTCCGCCAGGCCGACTTCATCGACCGCGCGATCGAGAACGTCCTCGCCGCAGTGCGCGACGGCGCGCTGCTGGTCGTGTTGATCCTGTTCCTGTTCCTGTTCGAGCTGCGCACGACGCTGATCACGCTGACCGCGATGCCGCTGTCGATCGCGGCCACGGCGCTCGTGTTCGCCGCGTTCGGGATGTCGATCAACACGATGACGCTCGGCGGGCTCGCCGTCGCGATCGGGATGCTGGTCGACGACGCGATCGTCGACGTCGAGAACGTCTGGCGGCGCCTGCACGAGAACGCGGCCCGTGCCGAACCGCGGCCGGCGCGCGAGATCGTCTATGCGGCGTCGTGCGAGGTCCGCCGGCCGGTGCTGTACGGCACGCTGCTGGTGACGGTCGTCTACCTGCCACTGTTCTTCCTGACCGGACTCGAAGGGCGGCTGTTCACGCCGATCGGCGTCGCCTACGTCGTCAGCGTCGCGGCGTCGCTGCTGGTCGCCCTGACCGTGACGCCGGTCCTGTGCCTGTTGCTGCTCGGCCGCGCGGCGCAGCGACCCGGCGAATACGGCAATCGCTTCGTCGGTTGGCTGAAGCGGCGCGCGCGGCCGGTCCTGCAACTGTCGGTCGACCAGCCGCTGGCCTGCCTCGCCGGCGCGGTGGTCCTCGTCGCGGCGTCCGCGCTGGTCCTGTCGACGCGCGGCTCGTCATTCCTGCCGGAGTTCGACGAAGGTTCGGCGCAGGTCAATCTGTTCCTGCCGCCCGGCACGAGCCTCGAGACCGCCGACGCGATCGGCCAACGGCAGGAACAGGTGTTGCGCGACATCCGCGGGATCCGGCACGTCGCGCGGCGGACCGGGCGTGCCGAGGGGGACGAGCACGTGATGCCGGTCGAGACCATCGAGACGATCGTGACGTTCGATCCGGAGCAGCCGCGACCGCGCGAAGAGCTGGTCGAGGAGATCCGCGCACGGATGGCGTTCTGGTTCCCCGGCGTCGCGACGGCGACCGAGCAGCCGCTGGCGCACCTGCTGAGCCATCTGCTGTCCGGCGTCGCGGCGCAGGTCGCGATCAAGATCGAAGGCCCGGACCTCGTGCGGCTGCGCGAGCTCGCGGCGCAGGTCTCGACGGCAGTCGCGCCGGTCGCGGGCGTGCGCGATCTCGTCGTCGAGCCGCAGGTCGCCGTCGAAGCGATCGACGTGGTGCCGGACCGTGCGGCGCTCGCGCGGCTCGGGATCCCGGTCGCGCAGCTCGGGGCGACCGCGGAGCTGGCGCTCGGTGGCCGGGAGACCGGGCGGTTCCAGGACGGCGAGCTGACGGTGCCAGTGCGCGTGCTGCTCGAGGCGCCGGACCGGGCCGACGCAACGGCGATCGGCCGGCTGCAGCTCGAGACCGCCGATGGCACGCGCGTGCGGATCGCCGACGTCGCCGACGTGCGGACCGGGATCGCCGATCACGAAGTGCGCCGCGAGAACGGGCGCCGGCGCATCGTCGTGCAGCACAACGTCGGCGGGCGCTCGCTCGGCGAGGTCGTCGCCGACGTCGAGCGCGTGCTCGCGCCGATCCGCGGTTCGCTGACCGGCAGCCCCGGCTACTCGATCCGGCTCGCCGGCCAGTTCGAAGCGCAGCAGCAGGCCGAGCGGACGATCCTCGGGCTCGGCCTCGTCGCGCTGCTCGCGATGTTCGCCGTGCTGCAGGCGCACTTCCGCTCGTTCGGGCTGGCTGCGATCCTGCTGCTGACGCGGCCGTTCGCGCTGGTCGGCTCCGTCCTGCTCGTCGTGCTGACCGGTCAGGTGATCTCGGTGGCGACCTGGATCGGTTTCATCGCTCTGCTCGGGATCGCCGCGCGCAACGGCGTGCTGCTGTTCGACCACTACCTGCACCTGCTGCGCGAGGAGCGCGAAGGGTTCGACGCGCGGATGGTCGTGCGCGGCAGCCTGGAGCGGCTGGTGCCGGTGTTGATGACGGCGCTGACCAGCGGTGCCGGGCTCGTCCCGATCCTGTGGGCCGGCCATCAGCCCGGCCGCGAGCTGCTGTATCCGATCGCGACCGTCGTCGTCGGCGGGCTCGTGACCGGAACGCTGCTCGACTACCTGGTGACGCCAGGCCTCTTCCTGCGCTTCGGCCGTGCCGCTGCACTGCGGTCGGTCGGCGAAGCGGCGATCCGCCGCACGGACTCGGCCAGCAGCGCGACGCCGTAACCGGTGCCGCGGTCGTGGCGGAATGCCGGCCCGGCGAGGTCCACGTGCGCCCACCGCACGTTGGTGCCATCGAGATGCCAGTGGATGAACGCCGCCGCACAGCTCGACTGGGCATTGCTGCGATCCTTGACCGAGTTCCGCATGTCCGCGAGCGGGCTGTGGAACTCGCCGCGGTGGAACTCCGGGGCGTACGGCAGCGGGTGCACCAGGTCTCCGCTCGCGCGGCCGGCCTCGACCAGGATCCGCTCCAGCTCGTCGTCGTCGGTGACGACCGCGGCGTGCAACAGCCCGGTCGAGACCATCTGCGCGCCGGTCAACGTCGCGGCGTCCAACACGATCGCTGCGTCGAGCTCACGCGCCGCGTAGCTGACGGCGTCGCCGAGCACGAGCCGTCCTTCGGCGTCGGTGTTGTTGATCTCGACGGTCAGGCCGGAGTGCATCGTCAGCACGTCGTCCGGCTTGTAGGCGGCCGGGCCGATCGCGTTCTCGGCGATCGCGAGCAGCAACGTCAGGCGATGGCGCGGGCGCTCGGCGGCGAGCAGACGGAACGCGCCGAGCGCTGCCGCGGCGCCGCCCATGTCCGACTTCATCCCCTCCATCATCCCGCGGGCCTTCAGGTGCAGCCCGCCGGTGTCGTAGGTCAGGCCCTTGCCGACCAGAGCGATGTGCGGGCCGCGCGCCGAGGCCGGTCTCCACTCGGCGATCAGCAGGCGTGGCGGGGAGTCCGCGCAGCGGCCGACGGCGTGGATTGCGCGCAGTCCGGCGCGCAGCAGAGCGGGGCCGGTGATCTCGCGGATCCGCACACCGCGCAGGCCGCGTAGCTGGTGGCGCGCGGCGCCGGCCAGCGCAGCCGGGTGCAGGTCGCTCGGCGGCATGTCGACCAGGGCCGCGGCGTCGCGGACTGCGTCCGCCAGCCGCGCGTGCACGGCGTCGAGTGCGAGCTGCTTGCCGTCCGGCCCGAGCGCTGCGAGCCGCAGCGTGTTCTTGCGGCGCTCGTTGCTGCGCGCGCTGTAGGTCGGCAACGTGCGTGCGACCGCGGCGAGTGCGGCCGGGAGATGCGCGGCGTCATCGAGCAGCAGCAGCACGCCGGCCGACTTGCGCCCCGACAGCTTCGCCTGCGCGCTCAGCGCGCGGATGCTCTCGGCGCGGGAAGGTGCGTTGTGGCGCGAGACGCGATCCGGCAGCAGTCCGACCGCGACGCGCGCCGGCTTCGTCCCGGTCAGCGACTCGGCCAGCGTCCCGAGGCGACCCGGCTCGAGATCACGCACCAGCTCGGCCAGCACGCGCTGCACGGCGGGGGGGAGCGGCGCGAACGCCTTCGGCTTGCGCGCACGCGCCGCCGGCACCAACAGCAACAGGAACTCACTGCGCGCGATCAGGTCGCGGATGGAGGACTTCAGCTCGAGCTCGGTCACGCCGGCGCAGTATGCCGGCCGCAGTGCTCATCCCTGAATCACGAACCGCCGCCCCGGCGGCAGCACGACTGGTGGCGCCTGCATCCCCGGGTCCGGCACGACGATCATCTGGACCATGAGGTCCATCCCGCGCAGCAGGTTGTCGTTGGGGATCCAGATCGGGAGCTTGTCCTGGTTGCGCGCCGGCACCGGCAGGATCACGGCCGAGGGTGGCTTCAGGTAGACGTTCCACGGGCGCGGTCCGATCGATGGGTACTCCTCGGTCAGACCGAACACCCAGTAGCCGGCGAGTCCGGGCGGGAGATCTGCGCGCCACTCGACGACTGAAGCGAGCTTCGGGCGCAGCGGTACGACCTCGAGACCGCCGAGCTGCGGTTGCGGCACCGCGTTCGTGACCGTGGTGTTGGCACCGATCGCAGCGCCGCCGTTGTGGCAGCGGTCGAGCGCCAGCGGCGCCGCGGCGAGGCCCTGTGCGCTGCCGTTGATCAAGCGGCAGTCGGTCGCGCGGACCGGTGCGCTCCCCTGCGTCGACAGCGCCGTGGCGTCGAGGATCGACTCCAGCATCGTGACGCTGCCGCCGGTCGTGCCGAGGTCGACATTGCCGCCGGTCAGCCGGTTGCCGGCGAGCGCCAGCGGGCGCGTCGCGCCGCCGAGCACCGACAGGCCGCCGGCGATCCGGCTGTCTTCGAGCTGGACCGCCAGGTCCGTGCCGAGCGTGCCGAGCCGCATCCCGCCAGTCACGTCGGTCATCCACAGCGCCGTGGTCGCGGTGCTGCCAGGGACCATGTCGAGCTGGAATCCGCTCGTGCCGCCGCGGCAGGTCACGTGCACGCCACGCAGGATCACATTGCGCGTCGCGGCCTGGTTCGGGCGGCGGATCCGCAGTGCGTGGCCGGTCGCGTCGATCGAAACGCGTTCCAGCTCGATCCGCGTGCGGCCGCCCGGCCCGACCTCGATGTCGATGCCGTCGCGGACTCCGCTCGCTTCGAACCCGGTCACGTAGATGTCGGCTGCGTTGACGAGCCCGCGGTTGCGGCCGGTGTCGAGGATCTGCATCGCGATCGGCATGTTCGCGAACTGCAGCGTCAGCAGGTTGAAGCGCGAGTCGCCATTGTCGGCGGTCAGCAGCAGGCGCAGCCCGCACTCGGTCTGCCCGGTGAACTGCACCAGCTCGAGCTGCGAGCCGTACAGCGTGTTGGTCTGGTTGATCGTGATCCCGCAGCGCCCGCCCTTGAGGATCAGGTTGCGGAAGTCGACGAAGTCGCCGTCGCAGACGAAGCCGTTCGTCGACTGCAGGTCGACCGTCGGCGTGCCGAAGCTGCCGCCGCAGATGAACCCGTGCGCGGTGTCGAGCACGACGTCGAGGTCGCGCTCGAGCGTCAACACCGGCACCGTCCGCGCGTCGATGTCGACGAACGCGACGTCGCCGAAGCCGAGCACCTGCTTCAGCTCCTCCGGCGAGAGCCGCGGCAGCGGCAGCGTCTGGTTCGAGAGCTGGATCGCCTCGTTCAGCGACAGCAGCTTGTCGCCGACCTGTCCGTGCGAGCGCGGATCATTGACCAGGGCCAGCGCGTGCTGTGGCTGGACCTGCGCCGGCAGGCAGGGCGCGAGGGCCGCGAGCCCGAGCAGGAGACGACGCAGGGAGGTCATCAGGGTGCAGAAGGATGCCGCAAGATCCGGAGCCGGCCCACCCCCGGACGGCAGCCGGCGGTGGCATCGGGGACAGCGCTTCCGACGCTGCCGCGCGCGGCAGGGTTCACTGCCAGCGCGCGCGGATCCTGACGGCGCGTTCCAGCCCATCCAGCGACTGCAGCAGCTTGCGGCGGATGTCGTCCGGAAGCTCCGGTCGCGCCGCGAGGAACTCGCGCACGACCGCGAGCGCCTCCGCCGACGAGTGCCCGTTGATGAACCCGTCCAGCCACGCCGGCATGAAGAAGATCCGCCGGTGCTGCTTGACCCACTCGACGCGTTCCAGCGCCGGCCGCAGGAACGGCAGCGTCAGCTTCGCCTGCCCGGGCCAGTGGAAGAACGACAGGCTCTCCTGGATCCACTGCTCCGGAGTCCCGGTCGGATCGAGGTAGCTCTCCCACATCCGCTGCTTGGCTGTGGGCTCCGCCGCCTGCGCGACGTAGCGATGCTTGGCAAAGTCCGGATCGTCCTGCTCCTTCCAGTCCGCACTCGCCGCGAAGCGTCCCTCGTCGGTGCCGGCCGCGAGCAGGGACGCCAGCGCCAGGAACCGGTCGCGCAACCCGAGCACGAGGCCGTGCGGCGGTTTCCCATCCGCACAGGCACGCAGCAGCGCGGTCACGTCGTCGCCGCGTCCGTGCACGGCCAGGAACCGGAACGTGTCGAGCTCGAGCCCGGGGATCCCATCGCGCAGCTGCGCCAGCAGCAGCTCGCTCGCCTCAGCGAGCAGCAGCTCGCGGACGTCCGGCTCCACGTAGCGGCCGGCGATCGTGCCGAGCGTGTCGAGCAGCCAGTCACGTGTCTCGGCGTCGCGCTCGATCGCGAGCCTGGCCAGCAGTGTGGCGGCCATCTGCTTGGGCGGGGCCTGCGCTTCGCGCACGGTCTCCCACATCGCGCCGAGCGCCGCCATCTGCGCCAGCGGGGAGCCGAGCCGATCGAGATGGTCCGCGAGCCAGTCGAAGCTGCGTGGATCGAGCAGGCACTGCGCATACGCGACGTCGTCCGGGTTCGGCAGGATCGCGAGCGGCACCGGCAGCCCTTCGAGTTCCGGGATCGGCGTCGCCGCCTCGCTGCTCGTGACGACGAGCTCGCGGCGCGTGCTGTCCGGCAGCAGCACGAGCAGCGCGACGCGCAGAGGCCATGTGCGCGTTTCGTCCTGCACGCCGCGCTGGCGCAGGACCGCGCCGGTGACGCGCCCGCCCTCGCTCTGCAGCTCGACCTGCACGCGCGGCATGCCGGGCGCGAGGATCCAGCGTTCCGACCACAGCGCCGACGCGCCGGGTGCGCGCTGCGCCTCTTCGAGCGCGGCGACCAGGTCCTCCCAGCGCGCGTTCGCGAACGCATGCCGGCGCAGGAACCGGCGCACGCCGTCGCGGAACGTGTCCGCACCGAGTCGTTGCTCCAGCTCGCGCAGCACCGCCGGCGCCTTGTTGTAGACGATCGCGCCGTAGGCCGACTTCGCATCGGCGAGGCTCTGCAGCGCCTGCCAGATCGGTGTGGTCCCGGCCGTCGCGTCGACGCGGTAGGCCGCCGGCTTGATGCGCTGCAGGAAGCGCAGCCACGCCTGCCGCTCCGGCTCGAGCACCTCGAGCAGCTTGTAGCCGACGAACGTCGCGAACCCCTCCTTCAGCCAGAGGTCGTCGAACCACTGCATCGTGACGAGGTTGCCGAACCATTGGTGCGCGACCTCGTGGTAGATCAACGTGCTGCGGCGCACCTGCTCGCCGACCGTCGGTGGGTGGTCGAACACCAGCGCGCTCTCGCGGTAGAAGATCGCGCCGGCGTGCTCCATGCCGCCGTACGGGAAGCCGGGGCACAGCACGCAGTCGAGCTTGCCGAACGGGTAGTCGATCCCGAAGTAATCCTCGAGCCACGCGAGCGCGCGCGCGTGCATGCCGGCGAGCAGCTCCGGCTCGAGCTGGGCGCGGCGGCTCTTGCGCAGCAGGATCCGCATCGGGACCGCGGCGTCCGCCACCGGCAGCACGTCGAACGGCCCGGCCGCGAACGCGAACAGGTACGTCGGCAGCGGGCGCGTCGGCGCGAAGCGGCGCGTCACGCGACCTTCGCCAGCCGGCTGCACGTCGGTCTCCGCGCTGTTCGCCGCCGTGCTCCAGGACTCCGGCAGCGTCAGTGCGAGGCGGAACGTCCCCTTGAGGTCCGGCTGGTCGAAGCAGGGGAACAGCCCGTGCGCATCCGCCGGCACGACCAGCGTGTAGCAGTACGACGCGCCGTCGACCGGATCGCGGAACGTCGTCAGCGGCGTGCCGGTCGCCGCGGTCGGCGAGCGGAAGCTCGCCTCGAACAGGTTCTCTCCGGCGCGCAGCGCGCGGCGGTCCAGCAGCAGGTGGTCGTGCACCTGCCGCACGTGGTCCCCGGCCGGCTCGCCGTTCAGCCGCAGGTCGGCGAGATCCTGCACCGAGCTGTCGAGCACGACGTCTCCTTCGGTGCGCAGCTCGAACCGGATCGCGACGCTGCCGCGCACGTCGGTGGCGCCGCCGGCGAGCTCGAACTGCAGGTCGTACGACACCGCGCCGACCTGCGCGCGCCGCGCGCGCGCCAGCTCGAGCGTCACGCCGGCCAGCGGATCCTGCGGGAGCACCGTAGCCATCAGCAGCAGGGCTCCGAGCATCAGCGCTGCCGCCGCCGCGGATCCTGCTTCGTGCGCCGCGCCGTCGGCCGCGTGCCGGCCTCGGTCGCGTGCACGTAGGTCGCGTCCGCCTGACCACGGCGCGCCGCCACCGCCTCCGGCGGCGGCTCGGCCGGGATCAACGCCAGCGGACCGTCACCGATCAGGTCCTTGCGGCCGGCGTCCAGCAGCGCCTTGCGCACCGTGAACCAGTTGCGCGGATCGAACCACTGCATCAGCGCGCGCTGCACGACGCGGTCCTTCAGCTTCATCGCCGTGTCGACCGGCTGCATCGTCATCGGGTCGAGCCCGGTCCAGTACATGCAGGTCGCGATGTCCATCGGGGCCGGGATGAAGTCCTGCACCTGCCGCGGCCGGTAGCCGCGCTGCTTCAGGAACAGCGCCAGCTCGATCATGTCGGCGACCTGCGAGCCGGGGTGCGAGCCGATGAAGTAGGGGACCAGGTACTGCTCTTTCCCGGCGCGCGCACTGGCCGCGGCGAACTGCTCGGCGAACTGCTCGAACGACGCGCGCCCGGGCTTCTTCATCAGGTCGAGCACGCGGTCGCTGACGGCCTCCGGTGCGACCTTGAGCTGGCCGCCGACGTGGTGCTGCACCAGCTCGTCGATGTACTCCGGCGAGCGGTTTGCGAGGTCCATCCGGATTCCGGACGCGATCCGCACCTTGCGGATGCCAGGGATCGCGCGCGCCTTGCGCATCAACTCGATCGTCGGCTTGTGGTCGGTGCCGAGCAGTTTGCAGACCGTCGGGTGCACGCAGGAGAGGCGGCGGCAGCGCGCTTCGATCTCCGGCCGCGTGCAGCGCATCCGGTACATGTTGGCCGTCGGTCCGCCGAGGTCGCTGACCTGACCCTTGAAGTCCGGCTGTTGCGCCAGCGTCTCCAGCTCGCGCAGGATCGAACGCTCGCTGCGGCTCTGGATCGCGCGCCCCTGGTGCATCGTGATCGAGCAGAACGTGCAGCCGCCGAAGCAGCCGCGCATGATCGTGACCGAGTCTTTGATCATCGCGTGCGCCGGGATCGGCTCGCGATACGACGGGTGTGGCTGGCGCGTGAACGGCAGGTCGTAGATCGAGTCCAGCTCGCTCTCGCTGAGCGCCAGCGCCGGGGGGTTGATGACCACCGTGCGGTCGCCGTGCCGCTGCGTCAGGCGGCGCGCATTCAACGGATTGGTCTCGAGGTGCAGCAGCCGCGTCGCGCGCGCGAACGCGAGCGTGTCGCTGGTGACTTCTTCGTGGCTCGGCAGCTCGACCGTCGTCTCCGGCGCCGTGCCGTCGCCGAACGCATGCGCCGGCAGCGGCTCGTGCGCGCCGAGCAGGTATGCGACGCCGCGCAGGTCGCGGCACTGCGTGATCGACGCGCCGTGCGCGAGGCGCTGCACGACCTCGAGCAGCACGCGTTCGCCCATGCCGAAGCCGAGCAGGTCCGCCTTGCTGGAGACCAACACGCTCGGGCGCACCTGGTCGCTCCAGTAGTCGTAGTGCGCAATCCGGCGCAGCGATGCTTCGACGCCCCCGGCGACGATCGGCACGCCGGGGAACGCCTCGCGGCAGCGCTGCGCGTAGACGTTCGTCGCGCGGTCCGGCCGCAGGCCGATCCTGCCACCCGGCGAGTAGGCGTCGTCGTTGCGACGCTTCCGATTCGCCGTGTAGTGGTTGATCATCGAATCCATGTTGCCGGCGCTGACCGCGTAGCACAGGCGCGGGCGGCCGAACGCGCGCCACGCCTCGGCCGAGCGCCAGTCCGGCTGCGCCAGCACCGCGACCCTGAAGCCGTGCGCAGCCAACACGCGGCACAGCAGCGCCGCCGCGAACGACGGGTGGTCGATGTAGGCGTCGCCGCTGACGAACAGCACGTCCGGTGCGTCCCAGCCGCGCGCGCGGACTTCGTCCGGGGTCAGCGGCGGATGCTCGGTGGTCGTGGGGGCCATGGCGCGGGCGGAGGAGGATAGCGCGGCGCGCTCGCCTTGAGGCTTGCGGCGGGGCGGGGCTAGACTCGCCGGCCGATGCGGATCCGCGACGAAGAACTCCTGCGCCAACAGCTGAGGGATGCAGGTCTCCGCGTCACCGGTTCGCGCATCGCCGTGCTCGGTGCGCTCCGCCGCGCCGGCCAGCCGCTGAGCCATGCCGACGCCTTCGACCTGGTTGCCGGCAGAGGTTGGAACCGCACGACGATCTGGCGCAACCTGCTCGACCTCGCAAAGGCTGGGCTGGCGCGGCGGTTCGACCTCGGTGACCACGTCTGGCGCTTCGAGGCGCAGCCGGCGGTCGAGCAGGAGCAACACCCGCACTTCGTCTGCACGTCGTGCGGCATCGTCGAGTGCCTGGACGGGGTGTCCGTCACGATCCAGCAGGCGCCCAAGGCGCTGCGCTCCCGCGCGGTCGAGATCCAGATGCGCGGGACCTGCGATTCGTGTGCGTGAGCTGCGACTAGCGGCGGCGGCGCTCCTGCTGATGGTTGGCACGAGTGCGTGCTGGTCGCTCTCGCAGCTCCGCTATGCAGTGCAGGTGCGTTCCGAGGAGCGGGCAGCGCAACTTGGAGTGTGGGTTCATGAGCCCAGAGTGCACCTCTGCGGTTCGCAGGAGCCGATTGCCGAGGCAGGCATGGCAGTGCTCCTCTACCCCGTCGACGTGCTCTGGAGCAGCGTCATGGCCCTGCATGCCCTGTTCTCCGATGCGCACGACGTCGCTGGTGGTCCACTTGGCGCGGTCGCTGGAATCGCGCTCCCAGGTGTCACGCTGGTCGGACCGATCTACCCGCGGGGGTGGGTCTACCAAGAACTGCACCTGAGCGCCGACGAGTTCGACGCCCTGATCGCAGCCGTAGAGGCCGGCGAGGGTGTGGCAGCGTTCGAAACTTTGATCTGGCGGACCGGCGAACGCTCTGATGACACCTGCATCACGGCCGTCACGCTGCTGTCTCTCCAGCGGCGCGACTGAAGAATCAGCTCGGCCAGACGGCTCCAGCTCAGCGATGGTCCAGCGCTGCTTGCGGCGGCGCGTTCGAGCCAGCTAGGCTGCCCTCGTCACCACCAAGCCCCCTGGGAAAGTCCGATGGAGCGAACCAAGCTGGTTCCTGTCGCCACGTTCACGAAGTCCTGGGAAGCACAACTCGCACGCGTGAAGCTCGAGGCTGCGGGAATCCCAGCGTTCGTGCAGGACGAGCACTTCGGGCACGGCGGTCCGGCGCCCGCGATCCAGATCAGCCTGGTCGTTCCCGAGCCGTTGCTCGAGCAGGCGCGCGCGGAGCTGCAGCCTGCATTGGGCACCTGACTGGAGCCGTGGCCCGCCCCGAGCCGGAATCACGAAGGCCCGCTAGCATCCGACCCCCGCTACCGACCGATGGTGCGAGGTGAGCCGATGCCCAAGCCGCCGCAGACCAAACCAGTTCTTGAAGTTCGCCTGCAGGGGGCTGCGGTGCCAGGCCGAGTTCCGGTCGACGTGCTGACGAACCTCGCCAAGGAACTGCAGGCGTCGTTGCGCCGGATGATGGCGTCTCCTCGTCGCACCGGCGGACGCTTCCCTGCCGACGTGGTGGCGTCCTGCTCGCTCGAGCTGACGGCCTTTTCGCCTGGTAGCGCCGTTCTGACTTTCGAGTACGCGGGCGTTCGCGACCGTGCGACGTTGCAAGGAGATCAAGGCGTTCGAGTCACGGAGGAGATGCTCGACATGATGGGACTTGTCGAAGCAAGTGCTCCAGCGTGGGCGGATAGCGTGGCGCCATCCGTGATCGAAGGATGGGATGCCCTGGCGAAGTCGATCGGCGAAGGTGTCGACTCGATCGAGATCGCGCTGATTCGCGATGGCCGGAAGACCTCGGCCGCGAGACTGACGCAAGCGTTTCGTCGCAACTTGCGCGGGGGCGCTGCCGTGGCGGAGCCGCAGCCGCACGAAGGCCAGCTCGAAGGAGTCCTCTGGGAATGTGACTGGAAGCAGCACACAGCCCATCTCGAGGAAGCGGACGGCAACCGCGTGACGCTGTTTCTGCCTGAAGGCGTCGACGAGCGGGTGACCGAGCTTCGTCGCCAGCGTGTTCGGGTGACTGGAGCAGTGGAACATCACTCCGGACGGCCGGTCCGAATGCGGGTGTACGACGTCACGCCAGCCGACGGCAGCCGCAGCACCGTTGACCAGCCCTACGGCGGATTCTGGGAGAATCTGAGCGCGGACGAGTTGGCGAGGAGGCAGGGTGTTGGCCCGGTCTCCGATCTCGAGGCGCTTGCGGGCGACTGGCCGGCCGATGACTCGATCGATGAGTTCTTGGACTTCGTGCGCGAGGTCCGGGGCGGATGAGCCTGGTTCTCGTTGACACGAGTGTGTTTTCGCTCGTGTTCAAGAAGGATTCACGCGCCGAGTTGATATGCCAACGATTTGGCGGGCAAGCGCTTGCACCTCTCGTTCATGACGGTCGCTGAGCTTCGCCTTTGGGCCTTGTGCAGGAACTGGGGACCGCGACGCGTTGAGTCCCTTGATCAGGAATTGCGCAACTACGTTGTGCTCGGAATCGACGATGAGACGTCGCGTCGATGGGCCGAGATTGCAGCGGGGCAACGCAGGAGCGGTCGTAACCGACAGGATCGTGGCGATTGGTGGATCGCGGCTTCTGCGTTGCGACATTCGATGCCGCTGATCACGCACAATCCGCGCGATTTCGAGGGCATCGCTGACCTGAGGGTCATCTCCTGTGCTCCTGGCTCCGGCACGTGATTCAGACCAACCTGCGAATGCAGGTTCCTCCCGGTCGGTGCTCAAGTCGATGAAGGGACGATGACGATGGGCGTGCCGACGCAAGTTGGCATCAGGGGGTCGGATGACATGAGTCAAGGCACGTGGATGGTTCGGGCGGAAGGCGGATCCCTCGTCGAGCCGTTCGAACGCGGTGGCGTTGTCGCAGTCGGTTGGGAACGGATCGGCGATCTCGGCAAGGTCGCGAGTCGTGAAGTGCTGTGGGAGCGTTACGAAGCCGCATATCCGGACGACAGCCCTGGCAAGGCGGCCAACAGTGTCGGCGTGCTGTTCAAGTTCCGGTGCGCGCTGCAAGTGGGCCAACGCGTAGTTACCTACGATCCACCGGCTCGGCGGTATCTGATCGGAGAGATCACTTCGGACTATGCGTTCGATCCCGGCCGTGTCGGTGCGGAGTGGCCGCACATTCGCAGGGTCCGTTGGCTCGGGACCGTCGCCCGGGACAATCTCTCGCCGAGCGCGCGCAACTCACTCGGTAGCACACTGACGCTGTTCGCAATCGATTCCGATGTCGATGCAGAACTCAGTGCAGCGCTGCACGGGGAGATCGCGGCGCCGACGGTGACACACGAAGCGCAGCTGGCGCTGAAGGCCGATGAGCAGGCAAAGTCCTTCGAGCTCGTCAAGGACTCGATCCTCGCGCTTTCGGACCAGGCAATGGAGCAGCTCACGGCGGCAGTGCTGCGGGCGATGGGCTATCGGACGCACGTGACAGCCAGAGGACCTGACCGCAACGTCGACGTACTCGCCTCGCCGGACGGGCTGGGGCTCCAGGAGCCGCGCATCAAGGTCGAGGTCAAGCATCGTGCGAGCACGATCGGAGCACCGGGAGTCCGCAGCTTCCTCGGAGCGCTGCGACAGGGGGATCGCGGATTGTACGTGAGCACGGGTGGCTTCACGAAGGAAGCGCACTACGAGGCGGAGCGGTCAGCGATCCCCGTGAAGCTCGTTGCGCTGGACGAACTCGCAGAACTCGTGATCGGCCATTACGAGAAATTCGATGCCGAGGGACGCACGATTCTGCCCCTCGTGCGCATCTACATGCCGGCCTGATCTCCATCAGAACGGATACCCCACGCTGAAATGCAGCGTGTAATCCCGCTCCCCCGGCTTCGGATCCGGATTGATCGCGGCATCGAACCGCAATGGGCCGATCGGCAGCATCCAGCGGATCCCGCTCCCCACGCCGAACGAGAACTCGTCGAACCCGTAGTTCTCCGCCGGCCCTCCGATGTTGCCGGCGTCGACGAACGCCGCGAGCTCGAGGTTGTTCAAGAACTCCCAGCGCAGCTCGGCGGTGTAGAGGTTGTACCACTCGGCTCCGAGCGGCGTCCCGTTGATGTCCTTCGGTCCGAGCTGGTCCTTGTCGTACGACCGCACGCTGCTCTCGCCGCCGAGGAACCAACGCTCCTGCAGCGGCACGCGCGCGAACCCTTCCTGGTCCCACAGCCAGCCGTGTTCGCCGCGCAGCCCGACGGTCCAGCGGCGGCCGAGCTCACGCATCAGCGTCCAGCCGGCACGCAGGCGCCACAGCTCGACGCTGGCGCCGAGCGCAGGATCGAGCGTCTCCACGCGCACGAACACCTCGTGCCCATCGCGCGGGAACAGCAGGTTGTCGAGGTCGGTCTCGCGCAGCTCGGTGAACAGGCGCCCTTCGTCGTAGTCGACGATGACCCCGTCCGGCGCCGTCGCATCCGTGAACGGATCGGTGCGCACGCGGTAGTCGTAGCCGAGCCGCGCCGACAACGTGCCGAACCGGCGCGTCAGTGCCGCCGACGCGCCGACCGCCTCGTCACGGTAGGACGGCTCTTCGCGCTGGAACCACTCCGCCCCGAGCGTCAGCGTGATGTCGTCGAACAGGAAGTCGGGGTTCGTCAGCGTCGCCTGCGTCCCAGCACTCTTGGTGCTGAGCTTTCCCTCGATCGCCAGCGTCCGGGCGAGGCCGAACAGGTTGCGGTCGACGACGCGGATGCCGCCGCGGAACGCTTCGTAGCTGCCGTAGCCGGCGCGCAGCTCGATCGCGCGCGGCTCCGACTCCTCGACATGCACATCGAGCCGGATCCGCTCACGTGAATCGTCGATCGGCACCGGCGTGACTCCGATCCGGCGGAACACGCCGAGGCGGTACAGATGCCGCAGCGCGTCGTCGATCGCCTCACCGTCGAACCGGTCTCCCGGCTCGAGCGGGATCCGCGAGCGGATCACGCCGGTGCTGGTGATCTCGTTGCCGCGGATCACGACCTCCTCGATGGTCGCGATCGGCCCCGGCTCGCCGGTCACGGCGTAGTCGACGGTGTGTGCCTGGGGCGCGACCGCGGTGCGTTCGGTCGTGACGCGCGCGAACGCATGTCCGCGCGAACGCAGCGCGGTCCGGATCCGGTCCTCGTAGTCGATCAGCGTCGCCCGCTGCGCAGGCGCTCCTTCGATGCTGCGGGGCATCGCTCCTTCGGCGGCCGCCGCGAGCTCCGGTGCGACGCTCACGGTGCCGAACCGGTACCGCTCCCCCTCGCGGATCTGCAGCGTCACCGAGACCCGGTCCGGCGCGAGCACGCGCATGATCGGCTCGGAGACCGTGACGTCCAGATACCCATCCCGGCGGTACCGCTCGGCGACCGAGCCGGCGAACGAGCGCAGGTCGGCGTCGACGTAGTACGGATCACCGGTACCGAACCACCCGCTGGCGCGGCGGCGCCACAGCGGCAGCAGGTCCTCCGCGTCGATCTGCTCGTTGCCGACCAGCGCCAGATCCGCGACGGTCACGCGCGGGCCGGCCGCGATCGTGAAGATCACGACGACGCGCGGCTCCGGATCCGCCGGCCGCTCGACCTCCCACTCCACTTCCGGCTGCGGCCAGCCGTTCTCGATCAGCAGGTCCTCGATCTCGATCGAGGCGTCGAACACGTACGCGTCCTCGTGCGGCTCGCGCGACAGCTCGAGCATCAGGTCTTCGATGACGCGCCGCAGCTCGAGCTCGCCGAGCCCGGTGTCGCCGCGGAACTGCACCTCGACCGGGATCGGCTGCGGGTCGCCCGGCTGCTTGCGCTCCGCCTGGAACGCCGGCGTGACGACGGAGCAGGCGCCGAGCAGCAGCACCGGCAGCGTCCACAGCCAGCGCCTCACTTGAACCTGAAGCGGAGCACGACCCCCGCGTTCCAGTCCTCGTAGACGTCGCGTTCCCCTTCCAACGCGAAGTGATCGTCGAGCCGCACCTCGACCAGCAGGCTCTCGACGCCGTTGCGGCTGATCTCGCGGCCGGCTTCGAACGTGATCTGGTCGAAGAAGCTCTCGCCGCGCTCGGTGCTCTCGCTGCCGAACAGATCCTCGAGGATCTGCTGCGCCAGGATCGAGCTCGCCAGCAGCGCGTGCTGGCGCGGGCTCTGCTCGCGCAGGCGCGCCGGCACCATGCCGGTCGACAGCAGCACCAGCAGGTCCTCGGTCGGCAGCGGCGGCGACGACGACACCGAGATCTCCGGCTCGCGCATGCTGCCGGCAATCCGCAGGTCGATCGTGTAGCCGGCGCGGCGCCCGCTGGCGGCGACCTGCAGATCCGGGTTGTTGGGCGCATCGGCGCGGAACGTGACCAGCAGCTCGTCGAGCCCGAGTCGTCCGCCGGGGAAGCGCAGCACGCCCTCATCGCCATAGACCGACCCGATCAGGCGCGGTCGGGCCGCAGTGCCGGTCAGCCGCAGGTCGGCGCGCAGCTCGGTGTCGAGGACGCTCGTGCGCACGACGAATGGTTGTTCGGTGTGCAGCTTCAGGTCGAGCGCGAGCCGGCTGCCGACGTCGGGCGGCAGCGCCGGCAGCTCGAACCCTTCGGCAACGCTCTCGCCGCCGCGCCCCTGCAGGTCAGGCAGCAACAGGATCCGCTTGACCACCTTGCCGCTGGCCAGCGTCGCGGTGCCGGCCAGCGTCATCTGTTCGAGCGTGCCGCGCAGCGTCGCGTTCACGCCGGCCCGCAGCTTGACGCCGCGCGAACGCCACAGCAACGCGTCGTCGATCGCGATCCGCAGGTCGGCCGTCGCCGAGGCCGGATCGCTGAGCAGTGTGCCCTGCGCCGCCGTGATGCTGCCATCGATCGACAGCGGGCGCGCGCCGGCACTCGCCGCGAACTCCCGGATCGTGATCGTCCTGCTGTCGGCCGACAGCAGGATCCGAACGTCTTCCAGGCGCGGCATGACGCCGAACTTCAGCATGCCCTCGCGCAGCCGCAGCTCGGCGTCGCGCAGCAGCGCGAGCGGCTGCGCCGGATCCAGCTCGCCGGCGAGTTTGATCTGCCCGTCCACCTTGCCGGCGAGCTGCTCGAGCCCGAACCGCTGGTGCGGCAGCGAAGCGAGGTCGAACTCCCGCAGCTGCAGCGAGCCCTCGATCGCAGCGCCGGCCGGGTCCGTGCCGGCCAGCAGCTCGGCGAGCGGGCGGCGAAGCGCGACCTCGACCATCGCCTCGCCGAGTTCCTGCGTCAGCTTCCCGTCGCGGATGCCGATGCCGTCGGGCCCGGCGAACAGCTCGGCCGCGAGGCGGACGCGGCCGACCTGCGGCGCGATCCACGAGCACTGCAACGTGCCCTCGATGCTGCCGCGGTCGAGCACGCGCGGGCCTTGGCGGAAGTCGAGCGCCAGCGGCAGCGTGCCCGCGAGCTGCAGGTCGAGCCGCTCTTCCCCTATCTGCGCCGACAGACGATCGAGCCGGATGCCTTCCGGCGTCGACGCAGCGCGGACCGACAGCTCGAGTGGCGGCTCCGGCGCCGGCACCGCGAAGCCGACCAGGGATCCGAGCGGAGCGAGCACCTGCGCGTCTGCGGTCAGTGCGAGCTGCGGATCCGACAGCGTGCCACCGAGCGTGATCTCGGCGGAGGCCATGCCGTCGATCGGCAGTGTGATCGGCAACGCGGCGAGCCGGAACTCCTCGACCGCGAGCTGCGCCTGCAGCGGCGCATCCGGTGCCAGCTCCGGCAGCGTCGTCGCCAGGCTGCCACGCGCCGTCAGCTCGCCATCCCCGCTCCGCACCTCGAGCTCGTCGAGCTGGATCCCCGTGTCCGTAGTGCGCGCCTGCGCCTGCACGACCAGTTCGTGCGTGTCCACGCGGACCAGCGGCGCACGGAGCTGCACCTGCGCGGATCGGAGGTCCGGCGCGAGATCCACGACGCGGATCGAGCCCTGCAGCTCGAGCTGCTGCACCTCGGCTTGCGGCAGCGCGTCGGTATGCAGGTTCACGGCGAGCAGGTCGGCCGTGAGCCGTTCTGCTTCGAGCTGCGCCCCGACGCTGGCGCGCTGCCATTGGAAACCCTGGTACGAGCCGGAAGGGATCTCGACATTGAGCTCCCCCTGCGGCTGTGCCAGCGTCAGCTCGCCGGTCACATGGATGCCTTCTTCGAGCTGCAGCCCGACGAGTTCGGGCGGCGCCGCGCCTGGCGCGACCTGCGCCTGCAGATCGACTGCGATCCGCTGCGGTGGCCACAAGGCTCCGCCGAACTCGAGGCGGGCGCCGTGCACGTCGACGCTCCCCTGCGCCGAGTCGACGTGTGCGGCGAGCACATCGATCGCGTCGCCGTGCAATTGCACGGCGAGCTGCGCCTGCAGCGGCATCAGCGCGACGACGCGTTCGGGCAGCAGCTCGCGGAACGGCTCGAGGCTGTCGACCTGCACCGACAGCAGCCCGCGCAGGCCGCGCGCGATCGAGGTCGGATCCAGCTCGTCGAGCGGCACCGAGAGGTTGGCACCCTGTGCGTGCAGCGACGGCAGGTGCAGCCGCAGCTCCTCGACGTCGACCCGCTTGCCGGACCACGCTGCCTGGATGCGGCTCTCCTGGACGGTGGCACGCGCAGTCTGCAGCTCGCGCAGCACGAGAGATCCCGAGGCGTGCTGCGGTTCCAGCGTCCGCGGATCGAGCTGCAGCTCGCCGTTGGCGTGCAGCCAGCCCTGCTGCGCGTCGACCGCGAGTCCGGCGACGGCTGCGACGTCGACGACCCCGACGACGGTCGCGGATGCCGTGACGTCACCGCCGGTACCGACCGTTGCGGTGACTTCGACCCCGGCTGCATCGACCAGCA
This sequence comes from uncultured candidatus Brocadiaceae bacterium, assembly GCA_964483245.1. GTDB lineage: Bacteria > Planctomycetota > UBA1135 > UBA1135 > UBA2386 > CAZABP01. The sequence continues at coordinate 92,438 of CAZABP010000009.1, forward strand.
ACGAGCGCATGGAGTCCCGCGCGGGCTCCAGCTCGATCCGCAGCCGACCGTCGCGCGTTCCGTGCGGCGTCGTGAACGAGAACTCGCGCGCGGCGACGCTCGCAACTTCGGGCAGCAGCGCCAGCAGTTCGCCCAGCGCCGGTGGGGCTCCGCCCGGCTCCTCCGGCTCTTCCGCCGGCGGCGCCTGTGGCAACGCGAGGGCCAGACGATCGGCGCGGACATGGACTTCGCGCAGGCCGCCGAGATCCCCGTCGATCAGCCGCCACGGATCCAGATGCGCCGACACCTGTCCGCCGGCGAGCTCACGCACCGGCCCCTGCGCCGAGCGGATCCGGATGCCGCGCACCTCGATGACGTAGGGCCAGTCCCCGCCGATCTCGGCGATCTCGACCTCGGCGTCGAGCAGTCCGCCGAGCAGCGACTCGACCGGCCCGCGTGCCAGCGGCGCCAGCACGTAGTCACGCGTGAGCCACAGCCCCTCGATCAGGATCAGGAGCAGAAGCAGCAGCCGCAGCAGGATCCGCAGCAGCCGTCTCAAGGACGCGCCACCTCGGGTAGGGGCGGAGCGCACGCGCCGGCCGTGCCGCTCTGTCGCGCGCAGTTCACAGCAGCGCCGCCAGCGCGTCGCATGCGACGTCGATCTCCTGTCGTTCCGTGTAGACGCCGAGCGAGATCCGCAGCGCCGCTTCGACGCCGAACCTGGCCAGCAGTGGCTGCGCACAGTGATGGCCGCTGCGGACGGCGACGCCGGCCTGGTCGAGCAGGATCGCCAGCTCGTGTGCATCGCGGTCGGCCACCGTGAACGAGACCAGCGCCGCGCGCCGTGCCGGCGCGCCGAGCACACGCACACCCGGCAGCGCGTGCAGCCGCGCCACCAGATGCGCGAGCAGCGCCTGCTCGTGCCGTTCGATCCAGTCGAAGCCGACCTCGCGCAGGAACCGCGCCGCCTCGGCGATGCCGACCGCACCCTCGGTGTTGGGCGTCCCCGCTTCGAACCGGTGCGGCGGCGCCGCATACGTCGTCCCGGCGAAGCGCACCTCCTCGATCATCTCGCCGCCACCCTGCCACGGCGGCATCTGCTCGAGCAGCTCGCGCCGGCCCCAGACGATCCCGATCCCGGTCGGGCCGTACATCTTGTGCCCCGACAGCGCGAGGAAGTCGCAGCCGAGTGCGCGCACGTCGATCGGCACGTGCGCCGCAGCCTGCGCGGCGTCGACGACCAGCACCGCGCCGGCCGCATGCGCGAGTGCCGCGATCTCGGCGACCGGCAGCACGGTGCCGAGCGCGTTCGAGACATAGGCGCAGGCGACGATCCGCGTGCGCCGGTCCAGCAGTACGCGCAGCGCGTCGAGATCCAGATCGCCGTCGTCACGCACCGGGACCGGGACCAGCTCGGCGCCGGACGCGGCACAGGCGAGCTGCCAGGGCACCAGGTTCGAATGGTGCTCGAGCTCGCTCACGACGACGCGGTCTCCCGGCCGCAGCAGCGGGCGCGCATAGGCCGCTGCGATCAGGTTGATCCCCTCGGTCGTGCCGCGCACGAACAGGACCTCGTGCGCGTCGCCGGCGCCGACGAAGTCGCGCATCGTCGCGCGCGCCCCCTCGTAGGCATGCGTCGCGCGCAGCCCGAGCTCGTAGACCGCACGGTGCACGTTCGCGCAGCTCTCGATCTGGAAGCGCCGCACCGCGTCCAGCACGCGCCCTGGCCGCTGCGTCGTCGCCGCGCTGTCGAGGTAGACCAGATTGCCGTCTGCCAGCGCAGGGAACCGGCTGCGCAGACCCGCGTCGGGCGCCCCTCGCATCCGTTCGTCCATGGCCGGTTCGCGCATTGCTGCCGTGCCCGGGCTAGGTTAGCAGCGCCGTCGCGTCCAGGAGCAATCCGATGCATGCAGGATCCGCAGCTCTCGTCTTCCTCTCCTCGCTCGGCGCGCTCTGCGCGCAGGACCCCGCGACGCTGAAGATCCAGCGCATCGTGCTCTACAAGCACGGGGTCGGATTCTTCGAGCGGCAGGGGGCAGTCAATGGCAACGCGACCGTCGCGCTGTCGTTCACGTCAGCGCAGATGAAGGACGTGTTGAAGTCGCTGTTCGTCGTCGACCTCGACGGCGGGCGGATCGCCACGGTCCACTACGACTCGAAGGATCCGATCCAGAAACAGTTGGAAGACATCCTGTTCCGGATTCCGGATGCGAGCGCGATGACGCAGTTCCTGGCGCAGCTCAAGGGCGCGCAGGTGAGCGTCACGATCGGCTCGCGGCAGGTCGAAGGGCGCGTGCTCGGGATCGAGCCGATCACTGTGCAGACGGAGCAGGGGATGATGACGCGGCACCGGCTCGTGTTGATGACGAGCCTCGGCACGATCGAAGCGGTCGAGCTGCAGGATGCGAGCCACGTGTCGATCCTCGACGAGATGGTGCGGCGCGACCTCGCGCGGATGATGGACATCTACGCCAAGGCGCGTTACGCGGACCGCAAGACCGTGACGGTGCAGGCGACCGGTGACGGCGAGCGCCGCGTGCGCGCCGGCTACATCATCGAGACGCCGATCTGGAAGACGTCGTACCGGTTGCTGCTCGAGCCGGGGCAGGCGCCGCGGTTGCAGGGTTGGGCGATCGTCGAGAACCGCACCGAGGAGGATTGGCACGAGGTGGGGCTGACGTTCGTCGCCGGCAGCCCGATGTCGTTCGTGCTCGATCTGTACACGTCGTACTACCCGCAGCGTCCGGTGGTGGCGATGGACGTCATCGCCGCCGAGTCGCCGCTCGAGGCAGGGCGCCCATCGCCCGGACGCGGGGCGCAGCCGCCGGGAGCACTGGCGCCGACCATGCGCCGCCGCGCGGAGAAGGCGGAGGACTTCGCGGCCGGCGAACCTGCCGCCGAGGCCGAGCTCGGCAAGCTGATCGAGACGTCCATGGCGCCGGTCGCAGAGGGAGTCGAGATCGGCGATCTGTTCAGCTACCAGGCCAAGGGCCCGGTCACGATCCGCCAGGGGCAGGCCGCGCTGGTGCCGATCCTGTTCGAGGAGCTCGGCAGCAGCGAGAAGGTGCTGCACTGGCGCGGCAGCTTCTCGCCGCATCCGGCGCACGCGATGTTCCTGCGCAACGCGACGAAGCTGACGCTGGAGAAGGGGCCGGTGACCGTGTTCGAAGGCGCGGCCTGCCTGGGTGAGGGGATGCTGACGCGCACGCTGAAGCCCGGCATGCACGAGATGGTCCGCTACGCGCTGGAGTCGGCGGTCGAAGTCGAGCCGCGGTCCGAGCAGCGCGCGACCCCGGTCGTGCGCGGCGTGGTCGCCAACGGCGTGTTGACGCTGACCTCGACGCAGGTGCACGAGGTGACCTACAAGCTGCGCAACAAGTCCGGCAAGGAGTACACGCTGTATCTCGACCAACCGAAGCTCGGCGGCACGTTCGAGCTGGTCGAGCCGAAGCAGCCGTTCGAGCAGCTGCCGGAGTTCTGGCGCTTCCAGGTCGCGCTGCCGGCCGATGCCGAGAAGGCCCTCGTCGTGCGCGAGGAGCAGCCGGTGCGCCAGCAGCTCTCGATCGTCGACCAGGATCCGGAGTCGATCCGCTTCCACCTGCAGCAGCGCTACCTCGACGAGCAGGCACGCACGCTGCTGGCCAGGGTCGTCGAGCTGATGGACCAGCGCGCGGCCGCCGACCGGCGCCTCGCGCAGCTGACGCAGGATCGCAAGCAGGAGCTCGAGGATCAGCAGAACCTGCGCAACAACATCAACGTGCTGCGCGACGTGACGTCGCCTGAGCAGCGCACGCTGCGCGATCAGTACGTGCAGCGGCTGACCGAGTCGATGCAGCGGATCGACCGGATCGACGGCGAGATCCGCGAGCTGCGTTCGACGCGCGAGCGCTTGCACGCGCAGGTCACGCAGGTGCTGCGCGGATGACCTACTCCGCGAGTGCGCGCAGCAGCGCGTCCCCCAGCGGGCCGAGCTGGGCCCATTCGCTGTTGGTCATCAGCGCGATCCCGAGCTTCCGCTCCGGCAGCAGCACGAGCAGCGTGCGCGCCTTCTCCTGGCTGCCGGAGTGCGCGATCTTGCGCTGGCCGTCCAGCGCGCCGATCCCGAACCCGAGTCCATAGCGCGTCGGCTTCCCATCGCTCGTGCGGGCCGGGGTCCACATCAGCTCGCGTGCCTCCGCGCCGACGAGCTCGCCACGCGCGAGGCCGGCGCCGAACCGTGCCAGGTCGCCGACCGTGGAGATGAAGCCGCCGCCGGCCAGCTTCCAGCTGACGTCGGTGTCGGTCGAACGCACGATCTTGCCGGCGAGCCGCCGGTAGCCGGTCGCGCGGTGCGGGATCTCCAGCCAGTGGTAGTCCGGCTGCAGCGTCGCCATCCCGAGCGGGCCGGCGATCCGCGCCCGCACCTGATCGGCGAACCGGGCACCTCCGGCGCGTTCGACGACAGCGCCCAGCAGCAGATACCCGTGCGTCGAGTAGCTGTGCTTGCTGCCCGGTGCGCAGACCAGCGGCGAGTCCTTGAACCGGTCGAGCGCCAGGATCGGGTCGGCGAACGGGTGCGGCACCGCGTACTCGCGCTCGGTCACGACGACGCTGCCGTTGCGGTAGTGCACGATTCCGCCGAGGTGCGCGAGCAGCAGGCGGCTGCTGATCGGCGCGTCCTTGGCGGGGAACTCCGGCACGTGAGCGCGCACGTCGGCATCCAGGTCCAGCTTGCCGCGTTCCCACAGCTGCATCGCCGCGACCGCCGTGACCGGCTTGCTGATCGATGCCCAGCGGAACATCGTGCGCGCGTCGACCGGAGTCTTCGCCTCGCGGTCGGCGAAGCCGAAGTGGCGCTCCCCGGCGAGCTCGCCGTTGGTGAACCACGCGACCGCGAGGCCGACGAGCTGTTGCTGCTCGACTTCGGCCTGCGCCAGCGTGCCGAGCCGGTCGGCGAGCGTGGCACGCTGCGCCGGCAGCGCCGCGACGGATCCCCAACAGAGCAGGCAGGACAGCAGGAGCGGGAGTCGGCGCATCAGGGGGGCGGAGTATCGCCGCCATCTGCGTCGGCTGCGAGCAGCGCGACCGGCAGATGCCGCAGCAACTCGGCGAGCGGGAGCTGACCGCGCACGGCCCGCACCGCGCGGTCGGTCAGCGCGTCGTGCCACACCGCCGGTGCGCCGCGCGGCAGGCGGACGGCCGTGTCGCGCCAGACCGCCTGACCTAGCGGGGGCCGATGGCGCACGAAGCTCGCGATCCGCGCCGGCACGGCGCACAGCATCCAGGCCCGGCCGTGCCGCCGTGCGAACGCGCAGACCTGCGCACGCCGCGCGCCCTGCACCGCCAGCGGGAGGTACTCACCCGAGGCGAACAGCTCAGCACGCTGACGCCGCAGCCGCAGGCCGCGCAGCATGACCCACAGCTTGATCCGTCCATCCGGCCAGTTCCGTACCAGCTCCTGCGCCAGCTCCGCGTCGGCCGCGCGTGTGCGCAGCGACGCGAGCAGGCGCCGCCGCAGGTCGAAGTCGACCGGTTCACGGTTGTCCGGATCGACGAGCCGGAACTGCCAGAGCTCACAGCCACGGTAGAAGTCCGGCACGCCGGGCGAGGCGAGCTTCAACGCCAGCAGCGCCAGCGAATACCACGCTCCGAGCGGCGCGAGCCGGGCATGCATCCGTTCGAGCTCGGAGCGGAACGCGCGCCCGCGGCGCGGATCCAGCACGTCCTCGACGAACCCGACCAGCGCTCGCTCGTACTCCTCGTCCGGACGCAGCCAGCTGGTGTTCCGCTTCGCTTCACGTGCAGCCTTGATCAGGTAGGCCGCGATCCGGCGCGGGAACTCCGCGTGCGCCTGCGGTGCCAGCGGCCAGGCGCCGAGGAGCGTCTGGTACAGAAGCACCTCCTCCTGCGGATCCGGGGCGCGGCGGCCGCCGACGTCGCGGAACCGCGCGCGGTTCGCCTTGTGCAGCCGCAGCAACGTGCGCTCTGAAGTGCGCGGCAGCTCGGCCAGCGCGTGCAGGCGGCAGCGCACGTCTTCGCTGCGCTTGCTGTCGTGCGTCGAGGTCGCGAGCAGCGTGTGCGGCCAGTCGCGCTGCACACGCGCGTTGTGCGCATGGAAGGCCGCGATCGTCAGGTCGTGCGGATCCGGGTCCGGCTCGGCACCGATCGCATTCAGCGACAGATGGGGCGTCCAGCGATACAGCGCAGTGTCTTCGACCGCCTTCGCCTTGACCGGTCCGGTGAGTTGCTGCCACGCCGCCACGAACTCCGCGACCTCGTCCGGCAGCGGTTCGGCTGCGCCGCTGCCGCCACCGAGCCACGGCTCGAGCGACAACACGCTGCGCAGGAAGTCCAGCGCGCGCTCGTCGAGCTGCGGCTGCCAGCGGCGCGCCTGCGCGAACGCCTGCTGCAGTGCCTGCTGGTCCTGCGCGCTGAGCGGGGCCTGGCGGATGTAGGTCCGATACACCGGCATCCCGGCCGTGACCGCGGTCAGCGCTTCGCGCAGCGCGCGCGGGGACAGGTCGAGTCCGGTGCGCGTCGCCGCGGCGATCCGGTGCAGCCACCGTGCCAGTCGATCCCGTTCGCCGCCGAACAATTCGTCGAGCACGCGCACGCCGAGCCGGAAGCAGAGTCCGGCCCAGCTCTCGGTGTCGCCGGTGAACCGCCGGTAGATCGCGACCAGCGCGTCGAGTCCGGCGCGGTCGACGAACACGCCGCTGGCCGCGTTGCCGAACTCGTAGCCGGTCGTGCCGGCGACCGGCCAGTCCGCCGGCAGCGATTCGCCGCCGCTCAGGATCTTCTCGACGACGACATAGGTGTCCGGCGCGCGCGCCCGCAGCTGCTCGAGGTAGCCGGCCGGATCGCGCATCCCGTCGATGTGGTCGATCCGGAAGCCGGAGACGAGCCGCTCCTCTGCCCATCCGAGCAGCAGCGCGTGCGTCGCCAGGAACACGTCCGGGTCGTGCACGCGGACGGCGACGAGGTCGTTGATGTCGAAGAACCGCCGGTAGCCCGGAATCTCGGTCGCGAGCTTCCAGTGCACCGGTTGGTACGCCTGCGCGTCGACGAACGCGTGCACCTCGGCTGGTGACATCTGGGCCAGCCACGCCGCCAGCTCGCTGCGCAGCGCCGGTTCGGCGGCCAGCAGGTCGCCGAGCCGCTCGCGCAGCAGCCGCGCGCGCGAGACGCGATCGCGGCGTCCGTTGGCGCGGCTCGGCATCGCCTCCGCCAGCGCGATCGCCGCCTGCACCTGCGGGTGTTCCGGATCCAACGCGGCGCGCACCAGGGGACCCCAGGTGCCGGGATCGGTCGGCAGGTTGCGGTCGTGGACCCGCAGCGCGATCCCATCCGGCTGCAGCACGACGTGCAGCGTCCGCTCGGCGAGCGCCTGCGCATACGGCAGGCCGAGGATCGGCAGCAGCAGCTGGTCCGCCAGCGTGCCGCCATGCTCCGCCGCACGCCAATGCACGTCGAACACCGGCGCGTACTCACTGGCGCGCCCGTGCTCGAGCAGGTCGGCCCACCACGGCCCCTCTTCGGATGCCGCCATGTGGTTGGGCACGACGTCGAGCAACAGCCCCATCTGCTGTTCCGCGAGATCGGCGGCGAGCAATCGCAGCTCCGCGAGCCCGCCGAGCGCAGGGTCGACGCGGGTCGGATCGATGACGTCGTATCCGTGTGTGCTGCCGCTACGGGCGCGCAGGACCGGGCTCGTATAGACGTGGCTCAGGCCGAGGTCGCGCAAGTACGGCACCAGTGCGCGCGCCTCGCGCAGTCCGAACTCGGCCGACAGCTGCAGCCGGTAGGTCGCCCGCGGCGCGTCCACTGCAGGTCACCCCTCGACGCGCAGACCGAACCGGGTCGCGACCGCCAGCAGCCGCGCGCGCCGGTGCGCCGGCTGCTGCAACAGCGAATACAGCACGTTCTGCAGCGCCGTCGCATCGGCGTCGAACGGCAGCCGCTCGGCGATCCACGCCGCGCCCTCGAGCTCGTCGAGCAGCGACTCGTCGGCCGGGTCCGCCTGCAGCCGGTGCGCGAGCCGTTCCAGATGGCTGCGGAACACGTACCCCAGCAGTGCCTCGTCGAGGTCGAGGTTGGCCGCGACCGCCTCCGCCAGCAGCGCCTCCGCCTTCTGCGGCAGCAGCGGTTCTTCGCCGAGCGCGATCTCGAGCTCGTGGTTCAGTGCCAGCTCGGCGGCGATCTCGAGCGGCCGCGGCACGTGGATCCGGCCGTCGGCGAGCAGCCGCATCAGCCCCGCGTTGTGCGCGTAGATCTGCCGGTACGTCTCGTTCGCCGCGACGACGCTCGGCTCCATCAGCCGCTGCACGATCCGGTGCTGCTCGTCGCGGAACAGCGAACGCAGCGACGCGGTCCCCTGCGGGAAATGGCGGTCCAGCACGCGGATCAGCTGCGGCATGTCGGCGCGCTCGAACGCCTCGTGGATCTCCTGCATCGACGAATCGTCGCCGTGCGGCTCGGCGGCACCGCGCACACCGACCGTGACGTTGTGATCGCCGAAGTAGATCCCGGCGTAGACGAACGGCGTCGAGCCGCCGGTCACGTGCGAGGTCACGACGGCGCGCCCGGCGACGAACCGGTTCGCGCCGCTGCGGCGCACCTCGTGGCGGATCCGCCGCACGTCGTAGCAGTAGACCGCGGTCTCCTCGGCCTGCTCGTCGAACAACGATCCGACCGCGTAGTGCGCACCGACGCGCAGCAGGTCGACGGCCATCGGGCGCACCATCCGCTCGAAGATCCGCCGGCCGTCGCCGAGGCTGCGCACGTTGCTGCGCGCGTCGGCCAGCTTGTGCAGGAACGGTGCTTCCAGATCGTCGGCGCCGAACCCGGCCGCGAGCTGCATCGCGCGGGCTGCGTACTGCATGACCTGCACCGTCTCGATCCCGGAGATCTCGTCGAAGAACCAGCCGCAGCTCGTGTACATCAACTGTGCGTGCCGCTGCAGCTCGAGCAGCTCGAGCGCGCGCGTCCGCGCGCCAGGGTCCGCCACCTGCGCCGGCGGCATCTGCCGCGCCAGCACCTGCGACACGTTGCCGTGCGAGCGGTCCAGGATCACGTCGATGTAGTCATCGCGCGCCTGCCACGGCTCGCGGAACAGCTTGCCGGCCTCGCGCTCGTAGACCGGCGCGATCCGGTCGCGCAACTCGTCGAGCGCGGCGCGCAGCGGCGCGCGCCACTGTTGCGACCAGCCGGCACGGGCGCCGGTGTGGCAGCCGCAGTCCCGCTCCCAGCGGCCGAGCCCGTGCGCGCAGCTCCACGCGGTCTTGTCGTGGATCTCGACCTCGTATTGCGGCGGGTGCAGCTCGAGGTACTGCCCGTAGTTGATCAGCTTCGCGAGCCCGCGCTCTTCGATGTGGTGCAGCGCGTACGCCAGCGCCATGTCGCCGCTGCGGTGGTGGTGGCCGTAGCTCTCCCCGTCGGTCGCGACATGCACCAGCTGCGGCCAGTCGCGCGCGTCGTCGAACCCGTGCATCAACCGCCCGGCGAGGTGCTCACCCTTGTGCAGCAGCCCTTCGAACGCGATCGCGCGCGAGATCGGACCGTCGTAGAAGAACAGCACGAGCTGCCTGCCGGATGGGAGGCGCCGCAGATACGCACGTGTCGGATCGATCCGGCCCCCGTCGACGTCCTGCCAGTCGTTGCTCCCGAGCTTGCGCATGCGCTTGCACTGGTACGGCGACAGGATCGTGAACGTGATCCCGGCCGCGGCGAGCGTCTCCAACGTCGCGTCGTCGGCGCCGGTCTCCGGCAGCCACATGCCTTCCGGCTTGCGCTTGAACCGGTGCTCGAAGTCGCGGATCCCCCAGTGCACCTGCGTGTGGCGATCCCGCTCATTGGCGAGCGGCAGGATCATGTGGTTGTAGGCCTGCGCCATGGCCGATCCGTGCCCGCCGAACCGCCGGATGCTGTCCTGGTCTGCCTGCAGCACGGCGGCATACGACTGCGGTGCGTGCGCCTGCATCCACGCCAGCAGCGTCGGGCCGAAGTTGAAACTGAGCCGCGCGTAGTTGTTGACGATCTGCGTGACGCGCCCCTCGGCGTCGAGGATGCGCGACGCGCCGTTCTGCGAGTAGCACTCGGCGTCGATCCGCTCGTTCCAGTCGTGATACGGACGTGCCGATTCCTGGAGCTCGATCGCCTCCAGCCACGCGTTCTCGCGCGGCGGTTGGTAGAAGTGGCCGTGGATGCAGACGTAGCGTTTCACAGTTCCTCCAACGGCTCGAGCCGGCGCTCCCACAGCCGGCATGAGCGCGGCGCGATGGCAGCCGGCAGCACCGGCGCGGCGCCGGCCGATTCGCCGCGCCAGCGCGGATCCTCGGTGTCGAGCAGCAGCCCCCAGTCCCCGGGCGGCAGCTCGACGTCGGTCGGCCGCGCGCCGAAAGCGAGCACGAACAGCAACTCCTGCCCTTCGCAGGCGCGGCGCACGACGAGCTGCTGCGCCGTCTCCTGCGGGATGACATCGAGCCACGCACCCTCGCGCGTCCGCAGCGCCGGCGCCGTGCGCCGCAGCCGCAGCAGCTCGTGGTGCAACGCGAGCAACCCGGCATGCACCGGCTCGTGCGCGAGCCGCCGATCGAGCCGCGCGCTGGCGAACGTCGCCGGGTCCTGCGGATCCGGGACCTCGGCGGCGTCCCAACCGAACGCCGTGAACTCCGCCAGCCGGCCGCGCCGCACCGCCTCGATCAGCGCCGGATCCTCGTGGCTCGTGAAGTACGGAAACGGCGCTGTCTCGCCGTACTCCTGCCCCATGAACAGCATCGGCACGAACGGCGCCAGCAGCAGCGCTGCGGCGAGCAGCCGTTGCTCGGCAGCGTCGCCCCGTGCCGCGAGCCGGTCGCCGCGCGCGCGGTTGCCGATCTGGTCGTGGTTCTGCGTGCAGACCACGAACTGCTCCGGCCGGCAGAGCTGCGGCGAGTTGCCGTGCCGCCGCCCGCGGTAGCGCGAGCGCTGCCCCTGGAACGTCCAGCCCTCGCGGTAGGCGGTCGCCAGCGCGCGCAAGCTGCCGAAGTCGGCGTAGTACCCCTCCCGCTCACCGGTCACGAGCGCATGCAGCGCATGGTGGAAGTCGTCCGACCACTGCGCGTCCATGCCGAGCCCGCCGAGCAGCGGCGGATGGAGCACGCGGGCGTCGTTCAGATCGCTCTCGGCGATCACGACGAAGCGCCGCCGCAGGGCCGCCGCGCGCGCGTGCAAGGTCGCCGTCAGCTCCTGCAGGAATGGCTGCGCCGAAGCGTCGTAGATCGCGTGCACCGCATCGATGCGCAGTCCGTCGACATGGAACTCCTCGAGCAGGCGCAGCGCCGAGTCGATGAAGAACCAGCGCACGCCGTCGGAGCGCGGCCCGTCGAAGTTCAACGCGCGGCCCCACGGAGTCTTGTAGTGGTCGGTGAAGTACGGCCCGAACCGCGCCAGGTAGTTCCCCTCCGGACCGAGGTGGTTGTAGACGACATCGACCAGCACCGCGATTCCGGCCGCGTGGCATGCGTCGACGAGCCGCCGCAGGCTGGTCGGGCCGCCGTACGAGTTCTGCACCGCGAACGGCAGCACGCCGTCGTAACCCCAGTTCCGGCGGCCGGGGAACTGCGCGATCGGCATCAACTCGATCGCCGTGATCCCGAGCTCACGCAGCATCGCCAGCTTTGGGACGACCGCGTCGAACGTGCCGTCGTCGGTGAACGTCCCGACGTGCAGCTCCTGGATCACGAACTCTGCGAGCGCCGGCGCATGCCACGCCGCATCGGTCCACGGATGCGTCGGATCGACGACGACCGATGGGCCGTGCACCGAGTCGGCCTGCAGCCTCGAGGCAGGGTCCGGCAGCTCGCTGCCGTCCGGGAGGCGCAGCAGGTACTCCACGCCAGCCGGGATTCCGTGCACGACGACCTGGTGCCATCCTTCGGCGTCCCGCTCGAACGGGATCTTCGCGGGCCGCGGCGAGACCAGCCGCAGCTCCAGCTGCTCGAGCGCCGGTGCCCAGACCGAGAAACAGCAGGATCCGTCCGGCTGCAGCACGGCGCCGTGCCGGCGCGGGCAATGCAGGTCGGAGCGCTGCGGGCTCATGACCCGGCTCGAGCGAGGAACAGGACGCCGAGCGGCGGCAACAGCAGGTTCAGCGAGACGGCGCGACCGCGATGGCGCACGAGGCCGGTCTCGACGCCGCCGAGATTCCCCTGCCCGCTGCCGCCATAGTCGCGCGCGTCGGTGTTCAGGATCTCCTCCCAGCGACCGGCCACCGGCGCGCCGATCCGGTAGTTCGGACGCGGCACCGGCGTCGCGTTGACGACGACGAGGACGCAGCGCCCGCTGCGGTCACGGCGCAGGAACGCGAAGCAGCTCTGCGAGTAGTCGTTCGGTTCGAGCCACTCGAACCCGTCCTGCTGCGCATCCAGCTCGTGCAGCGCCGGCTGCTCGCGGTAGAGCCGGTTCAGGTCGTGCACGAGCCGCAGGATCCCGGCGTGCGCGGGCTGCTGCAGCAGATGCCAGTCGAGGCTCGTGTCGTGGTCCCACTCACGTTGCTGCGCGAGCTCGCTGCCCATGAACAGCAGCTTTTTGCCCGGTTGCGCGAACTGCATCGCCAGCAGCAGCCGGAGATTGGCGAACCGCTGCCACTCGTCGCCCGGCATCTTGCCGAGCAGCGAGCCTTTGCCGTGCACGACCTCGTCGTGCGACAGCGGCAGCACGAAGTTCTCCTGGAACGCGTAGATCATCCGGAACGTGATCCGATCGTGCGAGAACGCGCGGTGCACCGGGTCCTGCTGCACGTAGCTCAGCGTGTCGTGCATCCAGCCCATGTCCCACTTGAACCCGAACCCGAGCCCACCGAGCCAGACCGGGCGCGACACCATCGGCCATGCGGTCGACTCCTCGGCGATCGTCTGCACGCCGGGGTACTCCCCGTACACCGTCTCGTTGAGCCGGCGCAGGAACGCGATCGCGTGCAGGTTCTCGCGGCCGCCGCGCTCGTTGGGAATCCACTCGCCCGCCTTGCGCGAGTAGTCGAGGTAGAGCATCGAGGCGACCGCGTCGACGCGCAGGCCGTCGGCATGGAACTGCTCGAGCCAGAACAGCGCGTTCGAGATCAGGAAAGCGACCACCTCGCGGCGGCCGTAGTTGAACACGCAGGTGCCCCAGTCCGGTTGCCGCCCCTGGCGCGGATCGGCGTGCTCGAACAGATGCGTGCCGTCGAAGTAGACCAGCCCGGCCTCGTCGGTCGGGAAGTGCGCCGGCACCCAGTCCAGGATCACGCCGAACCCGGCCTGGTGCAGCGTGTCGATC
>CAZABP010000010.1:0-100529 GCA_964483245.1 uncultured candidatus Brocadiaceae bacterium
TCCCGATCGACGTGGTCTTGCCGGCGCCGTTCACGCCGACCATCATGATCACGAACGGCTTAGCCGCCGAGAGGGCCACTTCGCACTCGAGCGGCGCGATCAGGCGCTCGACCTCGCTCGCGAGGGCGCGCCGGAGATCGTCCGCCGACTCCAGGCGCTCGCGCTTCACCCGCGCGCGCAGCGCCGCGAGCAGATGGCCGGTGGCCTCCACCCCGGCGTCGGGGCCCCGCCCCGCCGCCCCCCGGGGCGCCAAACACGCCACCGCACGCACCCCCCCCCGGCGCCCAAGCCCGTATCGCGACCATCAACGCCGACCAGATGAGCGACATGCTGCGCACGCTGGCCAGTGAGGAGTTCGGCGGGCGCGGGACCGGGCAGGACGGATTCCAGAAGGCGGCCGAGCTCGTGCGGGATCACTTCGAGCAGCTCGGGCTGCGCGGTGGCGGCGACGACGGCACGTTCTGGCAGCGGGTTCCGTGGGGCAAGCGCGAGATCGACGCCGGCGCGACCGGCTTCGTCGTGCGGCAGGGGGAGGAGACGCTGCTGAAGCGCGGCCCGACGTCCGGGCTCGGCGGGATGGCCGGCGGGGACTACGAGGCGAGCGGACCGATCGCGCTGCTGCGCGTGGCCGATGCACGCGAGCCGGAGATCACGCAGCGGCCGGCGGCCGGCGACATCGTGATCGTCACTGCGGAGCAGGGCTTCCAGCGCGGCAACATGCGGGCGCTGTTCACGGCGATGACGTCGCTGTCGCGGGCGCTCAGCGAGAGCCAGCCGGCAGCGGTGCTGTTCGCCGACGACGAGCTGCTCGCGCAATGGCCGCAGTTGAGCGGCAGCGCGCGGCCGAGCCGCCGGGTCAACCCGGGTGCCGCGGGCCGCGGGGTGTCACCAAACATGTTCGCCGTCGCCGAAGCGACGATGGATCGCCTGCTCGAAGCCGCTGGCAAGCAGCCGGCTGATCTCGTGACCGGCGCGGCGCTGCGGCTCGACGCGCTGGCCGCCGACGTGCGGGTCAAGATCCGCGAGACGGACGCGCCGGCCTGGAACGTGATCGGGATCCTGCCGGGAAGCGATCCGAAGCTGAAGGACGAATACGTCGTGATCGGGTCGCACCTCGACCACCTCGGCCGGCGCGGCAACACGATCTTCCCCGGCGCCGATGACGACGCGTCCGGGTCGACCGGGATCCTCGCGATCGCGCAGGCGTTCGCGCGCAACGACGTCAAGCCCAAGCGCAGCATCCTGTTCGTGACGTTCTGCGGCGAAGAGAGCGGGCTCGTCGGGTCGCGGTATTTCGTCGACCACCCGCCGATCCCGCTCGAGTCGATCGTCGCGGAACTGCAGATCGACATGATCGGGCGCAACGAAGAACACCACCCCAGCGAGAACCGGACCAACGAGACCGCCGAGGAGAACCTGAACTCGCTGCACCTGATCGGCACCAAGAAGCTCAGCAACGACCTGCACGAGCTGTGCGTCAGCGCCAACGAGAAGCACGCCGGCTTCGACCTCGAGTGGGACCAGGAGGGCGTCTACTTCCGCAGCGACCACTACAACTTCGCGCGCAAGGGCGTGCCGATCGCGTTCTTCTTCACCGGCTTCCACCGCGACTACCACCAGCCGACCGACACCTACGACAAGATCGACTTTGCCAAGCTCGCGCGCGTGTCGAAGTACGTGTTCCACATCGCCTGGGAGCTCGCGCAACAGGACTCACGCCCGCTGATCGAGCCGGAGCTCTGGAAGGACGACAAGAACGCCCCCGCCGCGCCGCTGCGCAAGCAGTAAGCGGTACACCGGGTCTCTGAGACTTACTCCGTCAATTCGCGCGAGAATTCTCGCGGTAAGTGACGGCGCGGGTGTCTGAGACGCCGCGTACCGCTTCGCGCGGGAAAGTTCGCGGTAAGTGACGGAGTGGGTCTCAGAGACCGGGTGTACCGTCTGCGGGCGGGCGCAGCGCGAGGGGCGGGCCGAGGACTTCGGTCAGGATGATCGCGCGCGCGGGGTCGCGGAGGTCGATGCGGCGGCCGGACAGTGGTGGCGCGATCTCGAGACGGCTGCGCTGGCGGGCGGGTGCGCGCGGTTCGGCCCGGAGCTTGCCGAGTGTGGGTTCGGCGGCGCCGAGGGTGTGCGCGCCGACGGAGATCGCTGCCGCTTTGGCTGGCTGCGGCTTGGGCAGCGGCCGGCCTTCGGCACGCGCTGCGGCCTCGAGGCGCGCACGGCGGCGGGCTTCGGCTTCGGCGAGTTCCTGCTCGCGGCGCTGGCGGCGGGCTTCGCGCGCGGCTTCGACGTCGTCGAACGCCTGCGGCAGCGGCTGTGCCGGAACGGGCCGCTGTGCGGGCGGCCGCTGCGCAGGCGGCTCGCGCACCTCGGTGCGCGTCTCCATCCCCATCATGCGCCGCAGCTCGGCGGCGATCTCCTCGGCGCTCTTTTGTTGCGGCTTCGGCTTGCGCTGCTGTTGGCGTTGCTCGCGCTGCTGCCGCTCGACGGCGCGGCGCATGACGCCGCCGAGCATGCTGACGATCCAGCCGATCAGGATGATCAGCAGGATCGGTTCGCGCAGCAGCAGGTTGATCAGGTCGCGCATCGTGGACTGCTACTGCTGTTTGCCGCGCCCCTGCTCGTCCTTGGTCTGCTGCTCCTCGCCGTGCGCGATCTGCGTGCGCATCCGCGTATCCGACTCGATGTTCTTGAGCCGGTAGTAGTCGAACACGCCGAGCTGCCCGCTGCGGAACGCCTCCGCGATCGCGAGTGGGACCTCTGCCTCCGCCAGCACCAGCTTCGCGCGGTTGCCCATGACCGCGGCCGAGCTCTCCTGCTCGGCGGCGACCGCCATTGCGCGCCGCTCCTCGGCCTTGGCCTGCGCGATCCGCTTGTCCGCCTCCGCCTGGTCCGCCTGCAGCCGCGCGCCGATGTTGTCGCCGACGTCGACGTCGGCGATGTCGATCGACAGGATCTCGAACGCGGTGCCCGCATCGAGTCCCTTGGCGAGCACGGTCTTGCTGATCCGGTCCGGGTTCTCGAGCACGTCCTTGTGGCTGTCGGACGAGCCGATCGTCGACACGATGCCCTCACCGACGCGCGCGATGATCGTCTCCTCGGTCGCGCCGCCGATCAGTCGCGCCAGGTTCGTGCGCACGGTCACGCGCGCACGCGCCAGCACCTGGATCCCGTTCTTCGCCATCGCCGCGACCTCGGTCTTGCCGGCGCGCGGGTCCGGGCAGTCGATGACCTTGGGATTGACGCAGGTCTGCACGGCCTCCAGCACGTCGCGCCCCGCGAGGTCGATCGCGGCCGCGCGCCGGAAGTCGAGATCGAGGTTCGCGCGGTTCGAGGCGATCAGCGCGTTGACGACCTTCAGCACGTTGCCGCCGGCCAGGTAGTGCGCCTCGAGGTCGCGCACGTTCATCTCGAGCCCGGCCTGCACGGCGCTGATCAGCGCGCGCACGATCACGGCCGGGTTCACCTTGCGGAGCTGCATGCCGACGAGCGTCAGCAGGCTGATGCGCGCCTTCGACAGGTAGGCCTGGATCCACAGGTTGATGAACTTCAGGAAGAAGATCAGCAACAGCAGCAGCAGCAGGATCAGGAACCCGACGACCCAGAAGATCACCTCGTTCGATCCGCTCGATGGCTGGCCGCGCGACTGCGCGAGGATCACGGGGAGGACTGTGCTGAGCATCGGCTGGGATTCCTGCTACTGGTTGGGGTTGATCGTTTGTGCTGGCGCCGCGGCGTGACGTGCGACGACGACGCGGTTCGCGCTGACGTCGACGACACGCACCTCGGTGCCGAGTTCGAGCATCTCGCCGCGCGTCACGACGTCGATGCGGCGGCCGCCGATGCGCGCGAAGCCGGCCGGCCGCAGGTCCGACTCCGCGGTGCCGGTCTGACCGAGCAGCTGCGCCAGCGCCGGATCGGCGCCGCTGCCGCTGACTTCCGCCGCGGTCGGCCCGGACAGGATCAGCAGCCGGCCGAGCCTGGTGTTCGGCAGCCACTTCATGCCATACAGCACGATCAGCGGCGCACCGACCGCGGCGATCGTCAGGAACGCGAATCCGGTCACCTGCCCGTGCTGCGTGAACGCGAGGAACACCGAGGTGACCAGCGACACGGCGGCGAGCGTCCCGAGGATCCCCATCGAGACGAAGAAGACCTCCGCCAGCGTCAGTGCCAGCCCGACGATCAGCAGCAGCACCAGGAAGCCGAAGGCCACCTCGCCGCGCTGCGGATCCTGCTGCGGCGCGACGACGACCTGGTTCAGCCGCGCCGCGATCACGCGCACCGGCGTGCCGCGCGCGAGGAAGCCGCCTTCGGCAACCGCGTCGAGACGCTCGCCATCGACCTCGGCGATCCCGGCCGGGCGCAGGTCGGTTACGGTCGCTCCCTCGCGCCCGATCCACCGCGCCAGGTCGACGAGCCCGCCGCTCGGCGTGCCAGCCGCGCGGAACCCCGCCGGATCCGGCGGCGTCAGCAGCACCCGGTTCAACACCGGGATGTACGGCAGCATGCGCCCGAACAGGATCGCGCCCGCGACGACGAGCAGGATCAGCCAGGTCATGTTCAGCAGGTTCGTCAGCAGGATGTCCGACTCGATGTCGTTGCCAGGCAGGATGAACGTCTGCTGCGACGTGATCAGGCCGAACACCAGCGCCAGGAAGCCTAGGAACCCGAAGATCAGCGTGCCGGGCATCACGAAGATCTCGACCGCGATCAGCCCGATCCCGGCGAAGAACAGCAGGATCTCGGTCCACTCCGCCAGCCCGACCAGATAGCTGCTGAACATCGCGACCCCGAGCAGCAGCGCACCGAGCACGCCCGGGATCGCGAACCCCGGCGTCTTGAACTCGATGATCAGCAGCAGGAACCCGATCACGAACAGGAACGGCTTGATCCGATCCAGCCAGCGGACGGCGTCCTCCGACCAGGTCGCTTGCAGCTGGATCACAGAGTCCATGGTCAGGTGGAACTCGGTGCGCACCAGTTCCTCGAGCGACGAGATCGAGCCGTTGGAGAGCCCGATCTTGGCGGCTTCCTGTGCAGTCAGCACCAGCGGAGGCTTGTCGGAGCCGAGCGGATCACTGCGGAGGATCCGGTTGCCGGAGGATTCGATCCGGCGCACCCCCTGCTCATCGACGATCTGCGTCTGCTGGAATCCGCCGGCATCGGCGTAGGTGACCTCGAACACCCGCAGATCCGGATCGACCATCGCCTCGGCGACGATCCCCAGGTCCGGCCTGCTGTTCTCGCGCTCCTCGATCAATCCGCGGAGCGACCCGCGCAGTGCCGCGACAGTCTTGTCGCGGATGTCCGGCGGCAACTCACCAACGAATCCCGGCCCACCGAGGATCGGCGTGATCGCGCCGAGCTTCGAGGCCGGCATCATGAACAACTGGTCGCAGGCGAGCGCGAGATAAGCCCCGGCCGAATACGCCTGATTCTGCACGTAGGCGACGGTCCGCATCGCCGGATCGCGGCGCATGACCGACAGCAGCGCGGTGATGTCGTGCATCGCCGCGAGCTGTCCACCCGGCGTGTCGATCAGCAGGACCACGCGGCTCGCACCGCGCGACGAGGCTTCGCTCAGCGCCCGGCGCACGAGCGCCACCGACGCGATCTGGATCTCGCCGGTGATCGGCACCACCAGCACCAGGTCCCGCGACTCCGCGGTCCCTTCCTGCGCCGGAACGACGGAGCCCAGGCCGCCCAGCACCGCCGCCAGCAGCAGCGCCTTCAGCTTCGACCAGATCCGTCCTGCGACGAGCACGTGGCGCTGTTTAGCACAACCCCACAGCAACTCCCAGCACGCCGGACGCCCTGCGCGGCGATGTTTCCTGCCGCTCCGAATAGGCATCCTGCGGCCGCGCAATTGACCCGCCCGCGAGGTCCTCCACAATCGCCGGTTCGCGCCGTGAGGGAACCATGACCGAACTGCAGACAGCTCCGAAGCCAGCCCGCCCGAAGTCCGGGCCGGCGTCCGTGATCATCCGACCCTGGCCCAAGGTCGTGTTCCTGTACCCGACGTTCGTCACCGCGACGATCTTCTGGTTCGTCTCGCTGCTCAGCAACGACGGCTCGACCGTCGGCGTCGGCGGGCTCGGGAACGCGTTCATGGTCGTGTTCTTCCTGAACCTGCTGGTGTTCTCGTTCGACTTCTCGCGGATCAAGTCGATCACGCTGCTGTTCGTGATCGCCGCCATCGTGCTCGGGATCGGCTGGGCCAACACGCAGTGGGGCTGGATGGATGGGATCAAGTCGGTGTTCGCCTCGATCGACATCCGGATGAACACGCAGTTCTACGGGTGGGTCAGCGGGTTCCTCGCATTCGTGTTCCTGATCGTGCTGATCAACACGCGGTTCAACTACTACGAGATCAACCACCGCGAGATCCTGCACCATCACGGCTACCTCGGCGACATCACGCGGATGCCGACGCAGGGGCTGCGGCTGAACAAGGAGATCTACGACCTGCTGGAGTACCTGCTGCTGAAGAGCGGGCGGTTGATCTTCTATCCCTCGACGTCGCGCGAGGCGATCGTCATCGACAACGTGATCGGCGTGAACCGCGCGGAAGAGCGGATCAAGGATCTGCTCAGTGTCGTCGCGGTGCGGATGACGCAGGAGGAAGTGATCGCGGAGGAGATGGGGTAGCGCGCTCCCGGCGACGCTCCGGGCCTGCGCGGCAGGCCGGTGCACGGCGCTCGGCTACTGGTCGAGATCGATCCGGCCCGCTTCTGCGAAGGGCAAGGGATCACCATGGAAGCTGCGCTCCGCGAGCACCGGCATCGACGCGCCGCGCGGCAGCACCCCCAGGTCGCAACGGACGATGTCCTGCAGCGCGAACGGGATCATGAAGGAGTCGTGACGCTCCACGTCCTGCGCCGCCCGCGCGACCGTGCCATCGCGTGCCTCGAACGTGCACTCGATCCGCAGTCGCTCAGATCCCAGGTTCAGCGATGAGAACATCAGACCCGCTGGCAGGCCTTCGACGGCCTCGAACCTGAGCATCGACCGCCACTGCACGGGGAAGCGCCTGCGGACGATCTGGCCGAATACGGCAGGCACCCGAGTGACGTCGATGTCGACCTGCTCCGTGGGAGCACGCCTGCGCACCTCGACACGTTCAGCACTGTCTCGATCCGAGCTGAAGCCGGGCGGTAGCCGCACCAAGTAGTCCGCACCTGCGCTGAGTCCACCGAATGCGAAGCGCCCATCCAGTGCCGTCGTCGTCACCGCGATCCTGCGGTCCAGCGCGTGGACGGCTCGCATCCACGCACGAGCTGTGGACGGCGGCTCCTCGTCGAACGGTAGCGAGCCCACGAGCTCGAGCTCCATCGGCCAGCTCGGCGGAACGCCGTCGATGCGGACGATCCCCGTGATCGCGACACCTCGCTCGATCTGCAGCCACTCTGTCCCTGCCGCGACTGCACGCACGTGTTCTCGCGGCGCGAATCCGACCGGCCAGATCAACATCGCGGTGCGGTCGTTCGACACCTGAGAGAAGCGGCTCAAGCCATCGGCATCGCTGATCCGGATGCCACCGCCCGAACCGAGGAGAGTGTCCGGCCCGAGTACGACGATCGCGCCCGCCAGCGGTTCACCGTCTGGGCCGAGCAGCCCGAGTTGGTAGTCCGCCGTCGGCGGTACGCGTAGGGCCAGCTCAGCAGTCCGACCCGACGCCTCCTCGACTGCGACCTGTGTCGGCCCGGATCCTCGCGGGGAGTTGTGCATCCACGTCAGCACGAGCGCCCCCGCCGCGAGCAGCGCGGCGATCGTCGCGAGCATCAGACTCTTCGCGGCGGCAGACATTGGCGAACGGATCGTAGCTCGTCACGCGGTTCGCAGCCGGAAGTGGAAGCAGGCTCGCGCTACCGGCGCAGCACGAGGACCGGATCCTCGTCGAGCGCACCGGCGGCGAGCTGGCGCGGCGCGAAACCGCTCGCGGTGACCGTGCAAGCCGGACTCGGCCCGTGCACGTCGTGCAGCGTGAACCATCCGTGTCGATCGACGCCGACCTCGCGCCGGCCGGCGCGCACGCGTGCATCGAGCGGTACGCCGTCGTCGGTTGAGCGGACCTGCCCGCGAACGTTGCGCGGCGCTGCGCCGAGCCGGTAGGCACCGACCCATCGCTGGTCGGGACCCAGGGTGCATCGCTGCGACCAGAGCACGGCGTCGTACCGATCCAACAGCGCGACGACGAACGGCTGGCCCACCGGCAGGTCACAGAACGCAATCGAGCCAGTGTGTGGCAGCATGTACTCGGCGAGCGTGTGCCCATCCGCCAGCTCCTCGACCCGCTCTGGCTGCGGTCCGCCGAGTGCGGCGTACCGCGCCGGGAATACCGCGTGCCCCTCGCCAAGCGTCAGTTGCACACGCAGCCAGGCGAGATGCCACGGCTCTGCCGCCGTCACCACCAGTTCCACGCCGTTGCTCGGGAGCAGTCGAACCACCACCGGCTCAACGCCGCCGTCGGCCACGGAGGCAGACGTCGTGCGGTACCCGAGCGCGCCAACGGTCAGCGTCTCGGTACCCGGCGTCATGTGCACCGTCACCTGACCATCCCGCATCGTTCGGTTGAGACCGCCTGCACCTGGCGTCACGTGGGCGCCACGGATCGGCCGACCGGTGGCATCCTGAACCTGCAGCGAGATCTTGCGCAAGTGCGCGTCGAGATCGATCAGCTGGCCCGCAAAAGGCGGGTTGATGGGGACTCGCGCCAACAAAGGGCCTCCGATGTCGACATGTCCGCGGTAGACGCTGAGCTCGCCGTGCGTCGCTGCATGCGGGTCGAGCGTGAACGAGAACTGCTTGCCGATGCGCACGAAGATGCGCTGCCGTCGTGGTTCGAGGCCGGGTACGTAGAGCGTGCATTCGATCGAGATCGGCCCGCTCAGCTGCAGGCTGCGGCTCGAGTAGTCGCCGGCGACGGTCGGTTCTGCGCCGCACGCTGCCTCATCCGACCACGTTGAAAGATCGTCCGCGTTCCCCGCGACCCTGATCGTAGGCTCGAGGATCCACAGGCCATCGTTCGAGGGCAGCGAGACGACCTGCTCGAGCCGTCCGCCGCGGCGGCCGGGCGCGTGATAACCAAGCGGTCCGATCAGCGTGCCCGATTGCGGACGGCATGCCCCGTAGTAGGCGAAGGCACCGGTCGGCGATGTCTGTGTGCGGATGCCCCCGTGGTGATCCAACCAATCCTGCACGAACACCCGGATGTCTGCTGGGCAGTCCGGTCCGAGGGTTGGCTCGCAGCGGAGTTTCAGCAGGATGGGTTCAGGCGGTGGCGCTTGGTCGACTTGCACACGTCCGGCGAGCAGGATCTCGGATGAGAGGACGACACGCTCCACGCCGCTGCGCTGCCGGCATGCATGCACACTCGGTGCGTGGGACGGAGCCACGACGATGAGCCGGGCCGGTGATCGACCGGCGAGCTCCACGCTCCCCCTGCCGTTCGTGTGCGTGACCACGCGAGTCACGGGCGTGAAGCCAATCGGCAGCGGCTCTGCCCAGAGGATGCAGACCAACGCGCCGGCTACCAGGCAGTCATCCCCACCGATCACCTCCACGGTGTAGGTCTCTGGCTGCGCGGCGGTCGCCGCGCGCGTGTCGTGCGTAGCGGGCGGTGCCTCGAATCGCGGCGTAGACACCCAGATCGCCAGCATGGTCATGCCGGCGACGCACGCTGCCTGGGTCACGATCCGCAGCCCGGTGTGCATGAGCGGGCATAGTAGTCCGATGCGCGCCTCCGCGAGGACCCGCCTGGCCGCCCTACCTCCCCACCGTCACGCGCACACGCGTCTCCCTGCTGCCTACCGGGTGGCGCGACTCCTCGCCCCCGCTCGGCCGCACGACCAGCTCGCCGGCGCGCAGCGGAACGCCGTCCAGCCGCACGAGTCCCGGCTCCGACTGCGCCGCGCCGACCGCAAGCCCGTCCGGCGCGCGGAACACGACGTCTGCATCGACGTGTTGCCCGTGCGCATCGCGCAGCTCGACCCACAGCTGCCGCGCCGGCTCGAGCAGGATCACGTTCTCGCGGTCCAGATGCCCGGCCGGCAGATGGCGTGAGACATGGTTCGGTGCGCTCACCGAAGTCGCCGGACTCGGCCCGAACACACCCTCCAACACGAACCACCCGTCCTCATCACCCCGGCGACCGAAGTCCCAGCCGCCGGCCTGCACGGACGCACCGCCGAGCGCGCGCCCATCCGCACCGACGACGCGCGCGCGCAGCTCGCGCGGCGCCTGCACGAGCGTGTGGCGGATCTCACGCTGCTCCTCGGCGCTGAGCGTGATCCGCCCTTCCCAGTGCACGTGATCGAAACGATCGATCAGCGTCAGGGGGAATTCGACTCCGACCGGTAGATCGTGCAGCTCGAGCACGCCGTCTTCCGGAACGTTGTAGAGATGCGAGTGCGCGCCGCTGCTCGAGAAGATCCCGCCACCCGGCGCCGGCCCGCGCACGCTGGCGAAGTCCGGCACGAGCTCCGGATCGTCCTCGTGATACGGCCCGGCCAGGTCGGTGCGCAGGATCAGCCCGGCGGCATGCGCCCGGTCCGTCGCGACGACGACGAAGCGCAGCTTGTTGGCGCGCTCGAGCGTGACCTCACATCGCTCCTGCGGTTCCGCCGGCACCGGCAGCCGCGCCAGCCGGTAACCGAGCGCGCCTACAGTCAACGTCTGCGCGGCGGGTAGGACCGTGACGTAGGCGTCGCCGCGCCCGTTCGTGGCGTCGAGCACGGCGCCGCCGGCGGCGACCTTCGCGCCTTCGATCGGCTGACCCGCTCGATCCCGCACGGTCACGATCAGCTCGCGCTGGCCGGCCTCGAGGTCGATCTCGCCGAGGTCGTGCGACCGCTGCAGATCGCCGCGGATCTCGCGCCGCGCGAGCACGCGCCCGCCGAATCCGACCATGCCGTCGAGCACGTCGAGTTCGAAGCGGACGACATCCTGCTCGTGGAACGGCAGCACGAAGTCGCTGTTGACCGCCTGGTACAGACGGCCCTGCCGCCGCGTGCCACCGCCGTGATGAAACGTGTAGCTCAGCGTCACGCTGCGCGGCATGAACACCGCGATCGTGTGCATCCCAGTCCCTACACCGAGCGTGGTCGTCGTGAACGGCTTCTGCGAGCTGCTGCGGCTGACGATCCTGCCGCGGATCGCCGGCAACGTGACGAGGTCCAACCGCAATCCGATGCGCGGCGTGACAACGGTCAGCTCGGCGCGCGTTCCGTCGCTGCCATCCCGCAGGCGCATCCCCTCGGGCCCGAGCAGACGCACGGACACGCCACCCGCGAGGCCGCGGAACTCGAACCTGCCTCCTTCGCCGGTCGACCCGGTCAGCGCACCGACGCCATCATTCTTCGCGTGCAACCAGGAACGCGCCGCCTCCGGCCATGTCTCGGTCGGATCCAGGTATCCGCGCAGCTCCAGCCCGATCCGCTCGCTCGGGACCTGTCCATCCACCGTCACGATGCCCGCGACCGACACGTTCTCCGGCAGCACCACCGTCTCCACACCCAACGTGACCGCACGTCGCTGCCAGACCGGCGCATGTCCCGGTGCGATGACTGCGATGCAGCTCCAGTCGTCGCGCGCTTCCGCGAACCGGGCGCAGCCGTCGCCGTCCGATTCCTGCTCGGCACCCAGCGCCTCCGTCCCGCTCGCATCCGCGCGCCACACTTTGGCGCCCAGGAACACGGCTGCCTGCGCAACCGGCTCCCCCGCCGCGGTGACGACCCGGATCGAATAGCCGTCGACTGCCGCCTGCTCCTGCACTTCCTCGCGCGCGGCGGCCTCAGCCCGCGCACCGGCAGCGGACGGCGCCACCGGCTCGGCGCGCGACGGGGACGGCTCGACCGCTCCCCCGCCGCCGTGCCGCGACGCCGCACTGTCACGCAGCGCGAGCCAGAACCCGCCCGCGAACAACACGCAGGCGGCGACGACCAACATCCAACGGCGCCGGGTCACGGCGCCGGATGTTACGCGGCCAGAGCCGCCGCTCAGTCCAGCACGACGACTCGAACGTGTGTTTCCGAGGCACCGACCGGGTGCTGGCACTGACGCATCAGCCATTGGACGCGAAGCTCTCCGGCCTGTAGCGGAACCCGGTCCAACCGCGCGAATCCGCGCTCGCTCTGGGACGGCTGGACCGTGCGACCATCCGCGGATCGGTACTCGACCTTCGCATCCAAGTGTCGGCCGCGAGCATCTGTGATCTCGACCCATAGCTGGCGGGCGGCCACGAGCGTGACCTCGCGCTGCTGATCGAGGAATCCCTCTGGGATCACTTGCGCCAAGTGCGCGCGTGGCTCGACGCTCAGTCCGGGGCTCGGCCCCCGCACGTTGGGCACAGCGAACCAACCCTCGGCATCGCTCACGGTCTCGTAGGTCGACCGCCAGCCGCCGCTTCGCACGGTGGCTCCCGACACGGCTCGTCCATCTACGTCCACGAGGCGCGCGCGCACATCGCGTGACTCAGGTGCCGGGCATCGGATCTCCCGGGCCTCCTCCTGGCCCAACGTCACTTCTCCACGCCAGTGTTCCCGCCCGTACTCATCGCACAGGGTCAGCGGGATGGGCCGATTCGCCGGCAGGTCATGCAGCTCGAGGCGCCCGTCGTCCGGCATTGGATAGAGGTAAGAGCGCTCGCTCGACATGACACGCGGTGCAGCGCCCCGCACGCTGGCGAACCCCGGGACGCACTCAGGATCGTCATCGTGCGGCGTGCCTCCGAGATCGGTCCGAAGGATCAGTCCGGCACAGTGCCCGCGATCCTCCGCACGCACGAGGAAGAGAAGCTTGTTGGCGGGTTCGAGCGTGATCCACAGCACCTGCCGAGATGCGCGTGGCACGGGCACCCGGACGAGACGGTACTCACGTGCGCCGACCGTCAGCGACGCCACAGCGGGGTGGATCAGGATGTCCGCTTCGCCGCTTGCGCTCGTCGTTCCGAGCACCTCACGATCAGCGACGATCCTGGCGCCTGCGATCGGCAGTCCGCTTCGATCGCGAACTGCCACACGGAGCTCGAGCAGGCCGGCATCGACGTCGATCTCGCCGAGATCTTGCGACCGCTGCAGATCGCCTGTGATCTCGCGGCGCGCGAGTACGGGCTTTTCGCCCACGACCACGATGGCACCCACCACCTCGAGCTCGAACTTCGTCAGATCCGTCTCGCAGAACGGGATCGCGAACGGCTGATCGATGGCCCGGAACATCTTCTCCTGCCGTCGCACGCCACCAGCCCGATGAAACGTGTAGTTCAACGTGTAAGTCTTGTCCGCTCTGCTGCGACTGACGAGCTTTCCCCGCACGACCGGCAGCGTCGCGAGATCGAGCCGCACGTCGAGGCTGGGTGTGGCGAGGCTCAGTTCCGCACCCATGCCACGGGCACCATCGCGAAAGCGCATGCTCCTCGGTCCAACCAGCCGTACCGCCGCGCCTCGTTCGAGGCCGCGAAACGCAAACGCCCCGTCCGCCCGGCATCTGGTCACCAGCACGCCGACACCGCGCTGCTTCGCGTGCAACCACGAGCGTGCTGCCTCGGGCCAGGTTTCCGTCGGAACCGGGAGGCCTCGTAACTCGAGCCGGACCGCTTGACTCGGCACCCGCCCATCCACCGTCACGATGCCCGCAACCGACACGCTCTCCGCCAGCGTCACCGTCTCCACACCGGTCGTGACCGCGCGTCGCTGCCAGACCGGCGCATGTCCCGGTGCGATGACTGCGATGCAGCTCCAGTCGTCGCGCGCTTCCGCGAACCGGGCGCAGCCGTCGCCGTCCGATTCCTGCTCGGCACCCAGCGCCTCCGTCCCGCTCGCATCCGCGCGCCACACTTTGGCGCCCAGGAACACGGCTGCCTGCGCAACCGGCTCCCCCGCCGCGGTGACGACCCGGATCGAATAGCCGTCGACTGCCGTCGGCTCCTGCACTTCCTCGCGCGCGGCGACGTCCACCGGCGCGCCGGCGGCGGCGGGTCCCACCGGCTCGGAGCGCGACGTCGACGGTTCGACCGCTCCCGCGCCGCCCTGCCGTGACGCCGCGCTGTCACGCAACGCGAGCCACAGTCCGCCCGCGATCAACACGCAGGCGGCGGCGACCAACATCCAACGGCGCCGGGTCACGGCGCCGCATGTTAGCCGCTACGGCACGACCAGCTCCTCGTTGACGACGAGGCACCACTTGTTCCAGCGCCAGAAGTCGTTGAACTCCCCGCCGACCAGCGTCCGCCCGATCGTCAGCGCGCGCGCGGCGGTCGTATCGCTGCGTGCCCGTTCGTACAGCAGGTGCATCGCCGAGATGTGGAACGTGTGCGCGCCGCCGAGCGGTGAGTCCCCCCACTTGATCCCGACGCCGCTGACGTTGTCGAAATGATCCGGCGGCACCGGCACGCCGTTCACCTCGACCGGGTTCATGTAGCGGATGCCGTTCGCGACGAACCCGAACTTCGGGTCCTGCACGTTGCGCACCCACGAGTACTCCAGCGTCGTGATCGCCTCCTCGGCGAACGTCAGCGCCATCTCCGACTCGAAGAACCGATGTGCCGCGAGCATCCCGTACACGACCGGCGCACACTGATAGCTGTAGATGAACTTGTGGTCCGGGCCGTACCCGGTCCCGCCATACGTCGGCTGGAAGAAGAACGCCTTGCTCGGGTGCGCGGACCTGCGCTGCGGCGCGTTGATCTCCTCGATCCGGCGCAGCGCGTACTGTTTCAGCGCGTCGTCACGCGTCGCGAGATAGCACTGCACGAACCCGACCATGGTCCACCCCTCGGCGCGCATCGGCTGCTGCGCACTCGTGAAGTACCGCTGCAGCCGCATCAGCCCTTTCAAACACTCGCCGAGCTGACGCAACTCCTCGCGCGCCCACGGATCGCCGCTCACGGTCCAGTAGTCGAACAGCAGATCGCAGCTCCAATGCTCGTGGTCGTATGCCCCGAACCCGTTCGGCGTATGACCACCCGGATAGCGGTTGCGGTACCCCGAGTACGCCCCGCTCTGCAGCAGCGCGCGGCGCCCGAGCGACTCCGGCGACAGGTCGCGCGAGCCGGAATACATCGGCGGCACGTCCCACAGATAGATCGCCTGCTCGGCACCGACCTGCAGCCCGAACAGGTGGTACGGCCGCACGGCCTGCACCCATGCCATCTGCTCGAGCTTGATCAGCAGCCGATGTTCCATCCCCTGGATCGCATGACCGAGATCCGGACTGAGCGGCGCGTTGCGCGGCGTGCCGGTCTGCGCGGTGTTCGGGATGTCGCCGAACGTCCCCCAGGTGCCGAAATGACCCGCCCCGGCCCAGCTGAACCAGTCTCGCTCCGCGCGTGCGGCGGCGTCGCTCGGTCCGGTGATCGGACCGCCGTGCAACCCGAGCGCCCCGGTCCCCTGCCAGGTCGCGAGATCCGCGAGCGCGCGCAGCGGCTCGCTGCGGAACGCGTTCCAGGTCGTCAGCCAGCGCGCCTTCGCGTCCGGCGGTGACTGCGGATGCTCGAAGCGCACGAAGAACCGGTATCGCCGCGTCTGCCCGTCATCGAGATACGTGTCCTGCATGACCCGCCACGACACCGTGCCATCCTGCTCGAGCACGGCCGCCTGCACGCCGTGCCACTGCGGCTGGTAGGCCTCGACGCCGGTGACCGACTTGCACAGGAACTGCGCCTCGTTCACGTCGACCGGCCCGAGCGGATACAGGTTCGGGTCGGTGCTGCCGTTGGTCTGGTCGGCGCCGAGATAGTCGTTGCCGAGGATCCAATCGACGGTCACGAACGGCATGTCACGGAACTCGGTCACGTAGAACGTCGAGGTCAGGAAGTCCCGCCCGATGCCGCCACTCGGACGCCGGTGGTACAGCCGCTGCCGCGTCGTCCGCAGCAGATACGTCTCGGCGACGACCTCGCCGGCAGCCAGCAGCTTGCTGCGCGCCTCGTAGTCGACGCCGAACCCGTCCTTGACGCGCGCGCCGATCTCGGCGTTCGGTCCGATCGCGGCGACCCAGGTGTTGCGCGCGAACGGCCCCTGCAGCGTGGTCACGTCCTTGACGACTTCGTAGGTCTTCGCCTCGCGCGGCCCGAGCTCGTCGGTGAACTGCGCCTGCGCGATCTTGACCGACCCGTCCGGCCAGTACTGCAGCGGCAGCCAGGCGGTCTGGATGCCGCGGACGCCGACGCGCGCGAGTCCGGCCGCCGGCACCATCGTGCGCGTGAACGGCACGCTGGCGAGGACGGTTTCGACGCGCGTGTTGTCGTGCAGGTTGCGGACGACGAACGTCGGCGTCAGCTTCAGGTTGTTGCCGTTCTCCCCTTGGCGGCGCTTGCCGCCGCCGTCACCGCCGTCGCCACCACCGGTCGGGGCCCCCGAGCCGCAGCCCGCGAGCGCCAGGATCCCCGTGAGCGCCAGCGCGTGCGCCCACGGGCGAGGACAAAGCGGCGGAGGATCGGCAGGGATGGATCCGTGCCCCGGATCCCGAGCGAGCTGCTTCAGCATGGTGCGTCCCAGGTGTCGGTTTCGACTACGCCGGGATCGGCGTCGTTGGCTCGAATCTGAACAGCCGTTCGTTGCAGGCGTCCCGAATCGAGCCGGGGCCGCATGGCAGCCGGCTATGCTCCGCGCGCTCGCGAGAGTGGCGGAACTGGCAGACGCGCAGGACTTAGGATCCTGTGGGGCGACCCTTGAGGGTTCGAATCCCTCCTCTCGCACTCACGTCCGCGCTGGCTAGGCTTCGGGCTCGCAAACGCCAGCCGACTCCCAGCAAACCTCCCCTCAACATGACCCACGTCATCACCCAGCCCTGCATCGGCGTCAAGGACAAGGCCTGCGTCGACGTCTGCCCGGTCGACTGCATCCACGGCGAGGACTCCGACGAGATGCTCTACATCAATCCGAGCGACTGCATCGACTGCACGCTGTGCGTCGACGCGTGCCCGGTCTCGGCGATCTTCGCCGAAGAGGACGTGCCGCCGGAGTGGAAGGACTACACGAAGAAGAACGCGGACTACTTCGCCAAGTAGTGAGTCCCCTATGACCGGCGACGAGCCGGGGCGCTACGCACGCCAGGCGCGCTTCGCCGGGATCGGCGCCGCCGGCCAGGCTTCGCTGCGCACCAGGCACGTGCTGGTGGTCGGTCTCGGCGCGCTCGGCACGCATTCGGCCGACGCGCTGTGCCGGGCCGGCGTCGGCCGGCTGACGCTGGTGGACCGCGACATCGTGGAGCTGCACAACCTGCAGCGGCAGCTGCTGTACGGCGAGGCGGACGCCGCCGCCGCCGCGCCGAAGGCCCTCGCCGCCGCCGCGAAGCTGGCGACGATCAACAGCGAAGTGGACCTGCTGCCGATGGTGGCGCAGTTCGACGCGGAGCTGTTCGCGCAGCTCGCGCCGAAGCCGGACCTGATCGTCGACGGGACCGACAACTTCGGAACGCGGTACCTGATCAACGACCTCGCCGTGCGCGACGGCGTGCCGTGGATCTACGGCGGCGTCGTCGGCTCCGAAGGCACGGCGATGAGCGTGATCCCGGGCACGACCCCTTGTCTGCGCTGTGTTTTTCCGCATGCACCAGCCGGGGGCGAAGTCGCCAACTGCGAGACGGTCGGTGTGCTCGCCCCCGCCGTCGCCAGCGTCGCGGCGTTCCAGGTGGCGGAGGCACTGAAACTGTTGAGCGGCCATCCGGAGCTGGTGACGCGCGGGGTGCAGGTGCTCGACGTCTGGCACACGCGGCACGCCACGATGCTGGCCGGCCAACGCCGCGACCCCGACTGCGCGAGCTGTGGCACGCGCGAGTTCCCGGCCCTGCAGCAGGAGCCGGCGCGGCTCGTCAGCCTGTGCGGCCGCAATGCGGTGCAGGTCCTGCCGCCGCGCGGCACGCGGATCGAGCTGGCGCGGCTCGAACAGAATCTGCGCCCGGTGGTCCGCGACCTGGTGCGCGCCGGCCCGACGCTGCGGTTCGCCGCCGACGGCCATCGCTTCCAGGTGTTCGACGGCGGCCGCGCGATCGTGTTCGGCACCGGCGAGCTCGACCGCGCGCGCGCTCTCTACGACCGCTGGATCGGCGCCGGCTGAGCCGACTACCGCATCAGCGCAACCGCCACGGCGCGTCCGGCTCCCCGGTGCGCAACCGCCACTCGAAGTACTCGTACGCGACGTGGAACATCAGCTCGTCCGACGCCTCGACACCCCGCGGCAACGCCGCCGGCCGCCGGCCGAGCCGGTGCGCGATGTAGGTCGCGCCGGACAGCGTCAGGTCGCGCACGAGCGTGAACCAGATGCCGCGCGCGGCGAGGCCCGGATGCGCGCCGCGGCGCCACAGCGCACCCTCGATCGGGCCGGCCAGGGCGGAGCGCGGCAGCCGGCCTTCGACCGCCAACGCGCAGGCACGCTCGAGCGCCGGATCCGCCAGTGCGAGCGGCGTGAACTCGACCACGGCGCCGGCCGCGAAATCGACGAGTGTCCGCTCCGGCAACGGCGCGAGTTGCGCGCGCAGCGACTCGGCCAGTGTCGCGCGCGTCCGCAACAGCCGCCATGAGATCGCGAGCGCCGCGGCGCCACCGAGCGCGGGGTCCCCACTCCAGGCCTCGAGTGCGGCCGGCAGCAGATCCAGCTCGCCGGCCAACACGTAGTCGACGACGAGCGCCGCGCGTTCCCCCGGCTGCAGGCGCAGTGACGGCTCGGCGAGGAGCCACCCGGCACGCCGCGCCGCCATGCGCCCATTCGGCAGGAAACAGAACGGCAGCAGCAGCTCCGGCGGCGGCGGCATCAGCGGCTGGCGGAGGGCCTCGAGCGGCGCGATCGAACCGCCGAGGCAGAACGCGGCCGCGCGGCGCAGCTCTTCGGCCCCGGCATCGGCGCGTTGGAACAGGCGCGCCGCCTCCTTGATCCGCAGGTCCTCCTCGGCGCCGATCGGATGCGGCGCCAGGAACGCCGCGCGCAGCACGAGATCCTGGTCGTCGCGCGCCCGCTTCGCCTCGACCCAGCGGCTCAGGCGCACCCCTTCGCCGGCGCCCGCCAACAGCGCCGCGGCGATCACGCTGGCGTCGTTGTGCTGCGCCAGCTCCTTCGGCCAGCTGCGACCCCCCGGCAGGAAACGCGTCGAGGCGAGCAACGCCGCGACCTGCACGGCGGGCGTCCCGCCGCGGCTGCTGAGCGTCGTCAGCCCGGGGGCCTCGACGGCGACGCTCGGGCCGAGCGCGAGCATCAACAACCCGAGGAAGCGCTCCTCGGCATCACGCGGCAGGCGTGGCGTCCGTTCCTCGGCGAGGACCTGTTCCAGCAGCACCGGATCGGCCGCCGCCAGCGCGCCGAGGTAGAGGTGGCGGAGCTTGGCGTGCGACTCGTTCTTCCACAGCTCGAGCAGCAGCGGCCCGGCGGCCGGCCCGAGCCCCTCCGCCAGCCGCCAGCCGGTGCTCCAGCCGGGTGGAATCGTCGGATCGAACGCCGCGCGCCACCGCTCGGTCAGACCGGCGGTCCCGGCTCCGAACGCGAGCGTGTCGCGCGCCGCCGGGACCTGCGCCGGGACCCCACCTTGAGGGGCGAGGAAGGCGGTGCCGATAGACCCGAGCATCAGCCAGGCCGCCCATCCGGTCCTCCCGGATGCCGGCCAGTCAGGGAAACGCGCCGTCACGATGGCTCAACCGCAGGAAGCACTGCAGAGCGAAGAAGTCGACTTCCTGCTCGGGAGCCAGGGCCCCGCGGCCGAGACGTCCGAACCGGATGGCGGCGCGACGATGCAGGGGGACCTCACGCAGGTCAACCTCGCCGACATCTTCCAGACCGTCGCGGCGGCACAGATGTCGGGGCGGCTGCGGGTCCACAACAGCACCGACCAGCGCGACATCTTTTTCCGCGAGGGGTTGGCGTTCAACCTCGTCCCGCCACGCATCGAGACGAAGCGCCTGGGGCAGCAGCTGATCCGCGCAGGTCTCGTCACGGTCGACGAGATGCGCTCTGCGCTGCTCGAACAGAAGAAGACGCGCATCCCGCTGACGCGCATCCTCGCCGACCAGGGACTGGTCGACCCGATGCAGATGGCGGAGCTGACGATCCACATCTGCGCCGAGGACCTGTACTCGGTGTTCACCTGGAACACCGGCGGGTTCGAGTTCTACAAGGGCGAAGTCAGCGACCCGGTCCTGCAGGAACGGCTCGAGCTGATGCAGCCGTTCGACGTCAACGGCCTGCTGCTCGAGGTCGCGCGGCGCAGCGACGAGTGGCAGCGGATCCTGAAGGACCTGCGCTCCACCGACGAGGTGCTGGTGCCGCTCGCCGACGTCGACGTCGAGGCGCTCGACGACGGCTCGCGCGAGCTGTTCGAAGCACTCGACGGACGGCAGAGCGTCCGCGAAGTCGGTGAGTCGACGCTGCTCGGGCTGTTCGAGGCCGCGCGCCGGCTGCGCAACCTGAAGGAGAAAGGCTGCATCGAGTTCGCCGACGTCAGCACGATGCTCGACATCGCCGAGCAGCAGATCCGCGCCGGCGACCTCAAGCATGCCGCGGCGACGATCCAGACCTGGCGCGCGCGCGGCGAGCAGCCGAGCGAGACGAACGTCAAGTACATGGCGTCGCTGCTCGAGCGCTGCGGCGAGAAGCGCCTCGCCAGCAGCTGCCTGATCCAGCACGCGTACGGGCTCGACGACGCGGAGAAGATGCTGGAGTTCGCCTGGGAGGCGCGCCGGCTCGATCCTCGCTCGGCCGAGGTCCTGCAGTTCCTGCAGGGCCGGATGCTCGAATCGGAGACGGCGCAGCCGGACGAGCTGGTCGCCGTCACCGGCGATCTCGCCGACGCGCTCGAGAACGACGGCCTGCTGGAAGAGGCGCTGACGACGCTGCTCGAGCTCGAGCAGCTGTTGCCGTCGCAGGCGACCAACGTCCTGCGCAAGTCGCGGCTGCTGCATCGGCTCGGCCGCGCCGAGGAAGCGATCGAAGCGCTGCTCGCGCTGGCGGAGCAGTTCAAGCAGGAGAAGGCGTCGGAGCGCGTAGCGGCGGTCTACGAGCAGATCCTCAAGATCGACTACCGGCGCAAGGACATCGCGCGCGCGCTGAAGCAGATCCATGCGGCCGGCCGCGGCCGCAAGCTGAAGATCTCGGTGCTGATCGCCTGCGGGCTGCTGCTGATCTCGATCGCCGGCTGGGGCTGGATGGTCCATCGCGAGCGCCAGGCGATCCACGCCGTCGTGGAAGACGTGCAGCTGCTGCTGAGCACCGGCGAACTCGAGGCGGCGCGCGCGCGGCTGGCAGAGGCCACGATCTCGCTCGGCGAGGGTCCGGAGCTCGAGAGTCTCGGTGAGCGGATCCAGATCGTCACGGCGCGGGCCGCGGCCAGCATCCAGCGCGAACGGGACGAGGCGCTGAAGGCGCGCATGACGGTCGCGATCGATCACCTGGATCGGGCCGAGATCGGCCAGGCGATGGCGATCCTCGAAGAGCTGCGCGCGAACCCCGACGCCGCCAAGCTGCTCGAACAGAGCGTCAAGGCGCGCCTGCAGGCGCAGATCACGCGCCTGGAGGCGATCGGGCGGGACATGACGGTCAACATGCCGCGTCCGCCGGACCCGCTGCAGAACGAGGCCGCCCGCCGCGCGGCGCTGACCGCGATCGAAAAGCGCTACCCGGCCGCCGAGCGAGACTACGCCAACGGGCTGCTCGCCGCGCGCCATGATCCGCACTTCCCGGCGTTGCTGCCGGCCGCCGACCTCGACCGCTTGTTCGCGGCCGCGACCATCGTCGCGACGGCGACCGCACAGGCCGACGACATCCGCCAGCAGTATCAGGCCGCGCTGAACGACCAGCAGGTCGCCAAGCGCCTCGATCCGGTGTTCATCGCGGCGCGCGAGCAGGAGCGCAAGCACGACTTCGAAGCGGCGCTGCAGTCGTACAAGCGGCTCGAAGAGGAGTACCACATCGACGACGAGCTGCGCGCGCACATCCGCGACCAGGTCGAGAAGTTCGCCGGCATCCTGCGCTACCTCGAAGTGCTGCGCGAAGCGACGCAGCTCGGTGACTTCAAGACCGCACAGAGCCAGCTCCGGGCGCTGCAGCGTGCCTACCCGGACATCCCGTTCGCCGACCTGACCCGGCTGCCGCTCGCGATCGAAACCCGCCCCAGCGGTGCGAGCGTGCGGATCAACGGCGAGTTCATCGGCACGTCCCCGCTCGCCACCAGCTACGTGCCCGGGGTGAAGACCCGCGTACGGATCGAGTACGACGGCTTCCTGACCGAGGAGACGGTCCTCAGCGGGGACGAAGTCGGGCTGGTCCGCTCGCTGCTCGCACCGCAGCCGCTGTGGCAGGCCAACGTCGACGGTCCGGTGCACGGCGCGCCGCGCGCGGACGGACGCGGCCAGGTCCTGGTCAGTGACCGGAGCGGCCGCGTCACGCGGATCGACCCGGCCACGGGGCGGCCGACCTGGATCTGGGCGAGCAAGGACCTCTCGGGGCTGCTGCCGCCAGCGCTGGCATTCGACAACATGGTCGTCGTCGCGTCGGTCGACGGACCGCTGCGCGGGCTCGATCTGCAGACCGGGAATGCGGTCTGGGAGGTTCCGGAGCTGCCCTGCGAGGCGGCACCGGTGGCGGCCTCCGGCGGGATCGTCGTCGCGACGCTGACCGGCGACGTGCAGCTGATCAATCCGGCGACCGGCAAGGCGCGCTGGAGTGCACGGATGCCAGGTGCGATCCAGGCCGCTCCTGCCATCAACGGCGAACGCCTGCTCGTGGTCACCACTGCGGGTCACCTCGCGGCGTTCGACGTCAGCAACGGCAAGCAGACCTGGATGATCGAAGTCGGCAGTACGGTGCTGGCAGCTCCGGCCGCCGATGCGACGCGTGTGTTCGTCGCCGCGGCTGACGGCCGGCTGATCGCGTACGACCAGCGCAGCGGCGGGCGGGTGTGGACGCGAGGCGGCCATGGTGATCTGACCGTGGCACCGGTGGTTGGCGAAGGGCGCGTGTTCCTCGCGTCGGACCGCAGGATCCTCAGCTATGCCGGCGACGGCGGCACGGGCGCGAGTTGGGAAGCACCGGCGACGCTGACGCGCCTGCAGGTGCTGCACGGGCGGCTGTATGCGTCGCGCCGTGACGGTCTGGTCACCGTGTTGGCGCCGGCCACGCTCGAGCCGATGCACTTGTTGCGCGGTGGCAAGGGATCTGCCACCGGACTGCTGGAGCTGGCCGATGGGCGGCTCGTGGGCGGCTACGAAGATCGCCGCCTGGTCGCGTTCCCGCCGGTCAAGTCCTGAAGTCCGTTCTCCACCTGTGCTTGCAGGTGGATGCAGCCCGCACCCGCAAAGGCTGCACGGCTTTCCGTCGGCTCGCGCCGTTGCTCGACCGACAGTCCGGTGTCATCGATCGCTGCTCCGGCGAGGCGTGAACCGTTGTGCTTGCGGACAAACAACTTGCGAAACCCGGAGTAGGCTTGCTGCTAGATGCTGACCGTGGCACGCCAATTGCCCCACAGCTGTTGAGCTCCCACCGAGGAACCGCAGCCATGACCAAGAAACTCTCCTGCCTCGTCCTGACCTGTGGCCTGGCCCTGCTGACTGCCTGCGCCGATCACGATTCGGGTCGAGTCGTCTCAGTCGACAAATCCCCTCGACCTCCGGTCACGGACGGCGACGGTGCAGCGTTCGATCCTGCGCCGAAGACGAATGTGCCTCCTGACGGGGAGACCGGCGGCGACGCGGGTAACGGCGGCGGGCACGGTGGCAACCCGGTGCCGGAACCGTCGACGATCTTCCTGGTCGGAACCGGCCTTGCCGGCGCGGCCTTGCTGAGCCGCCGGCGCAAGCAGCGCCTCGAGCAGCAGGCGGACTGAGGAACTCGCTGAGCGGCACCTTCCCATTCGCGGAAGGTGCGAGGGTGCAGTCGGCTGCGCAGGTGCGCAGCGGATGCCGCAGGTCACCGGCGGTGCGAATCACCGGTTCCTGAGGCGACGCGCGGGTGCGAAGATCCCGCGCATGGCTGTTGGATCTGCACGGCCCGGGCCGGGCCGACGGGCTGACAGGTCGAAGGCGCGCGCGACCGCGCTGTTCGGCCTGCTCCTCGCCGGTTGCACGGGTGCAGCGCCGGACCCCGTCCCGGGGCCGGACCCGGTCCCCGAGACCCCCGGACCATCCGCCACCGTGCATGCGCTGGCACAGGCGCCCCCCGGTGACTGGGCCCACACGATGCCACCGGTGTTGGCGCTGGGCGCCGCCGCCGTCCCCGCCCTGCGGGCGGAGCTCGCCGCGCGCGGTCCACAACCGGGCCGGCAGGCGCTGGTCGCGGCGCTTGGCGCCACCGGCGGTGCGGCGGCCGCCCCGGACCTGATCCAGCTGGTGCAGCAGCGTGATCCGCAGGCAGCTGAAGCCGCGCTCGCGTTGGCCCGGACCGGATCCCGCGACGCGATCGGACCGCTGCGCGCCGCAGTCGTCGATCGCAGCGCCGACACCCTGCTGCGGGCTTCGGCGGCGGCGACGCTGCTCGAGCTCGGCGAACGGGAAGAGGCGGTGCCGTTCCTGGTCGCGGTGCTGCTGGCATCCACGCCCGCCGGCGCCGAGACCGACCGGTTGCATGGGCTGCCGGCGCGCCCGCGCTGGGCTCACGAGCGGCACATCGCGATCGATGCGATCCGGCAGGTCTGTGCTGGCGAGACGTTCGGCTTGCACCCGGACGCACCCTGGCCACGGCTCGAAGCCGGTGCGCGCCGGTTCGAAGCAGCGCTCGCGGAGCGGAAATGATGCCACGTCCGCAGGACTTGCTGCTGGGCGCGCTGCTCGCGGCGGCCCTGCCGCTCGCGGCGCAGACGGCCGATCCGGCACGCGCGGTCGCCCAGCTCGAAGCGGAGTGGGACGCGGCGCGCGCCAAGGGGGAGCTGGTCCCGCCGGCGGCCCAGCGCGCGGCGATCGAAGCCCTGCTGCGCACGCATGACACCGTGCAGACGGCGCCGATCTGGCGGCTGCGGCTGCGACTCGCCGAACTGGAGCTGTGCCGCTTCGCCGTGACCGCGGCGCTGCAGCAGTTCGACCGCGTCACCGCGGAGGCGCCGTTGCGCGCCACGGATCTGCACGGCGAAGCCGCGCTCGGTGCCGCTTCCTGCCGGCTCGCCATCGGGGAGACCGAGGTCGCGCGCGCGGCGTTCGAACGGCTGCGCGACGAGCTGACCGGAACGCGCTATGCCGCGCACGCGCAGGCAGCGCTGCAGCGCATCGACGCGCAGCGGCCGTCGGCTGCGGCCGGCGACCGCGTGCCGGCGCTGCCGCGGCTGCTCGACCTGAGCGGCCGCGCGCAGGAGCTCGGCTTCCCGCGCGGTGCTCCGACGCTGCTGCTGTTCTGGTCGCCCGACGTGCCGGCGACGGTCGACGCGTTGGACCGGGTCGCCGAGCAGTGGAGCCTGCTCGGGCTGCCGCGCGAGAACCTGCTGACGTTCGGGCTCGCCGATTCGCCGGAGCTGCTGCGCGAAGTCCGCCGCTCGCTCGGCGTCGACGTCACCGTCGTCCCCTGCCAGCGCGGTGCGCTGGACCCCAGCGTCGTGACGCTGCGCGTCGACGCGCTGCCGGCACTGATCCTGCTCGGGCCGGATGGGACGATCCTGGCGCGCGACTTTGCCGCCGCGCGCCTGCGCGAGCTGCTGCCGGCGCGGCGATGAGTGCCAGGTCGCGCTACGGGTAGATCCGGTACAGCATCCGCGGGAACGGGATGCACTCGCGCAGGTGCTCGACGCCGCAGATCCATGCGAGCGTCCGCTCGAGACCCAGCCCGAAGCCGCCGTGCGGCACGCTGCCGAACCGCCGCAGGTCGAGGTACCAGGCATACGACTCTTCCGGCAGGCCGTGCTCGTGGATCCGCGCGCGCAGCAGGTCGAGGTCGTCTTCGCGTTGGGCTCCACCGATCAGCTCGCCGTAGCCCTCGCTGGCGATCACGTCGACGCCGAGCGCGAGCTGCGGATTCTGCGGATCGCGCTTCATGTAGAACGCCTTGATCGCGGCCGGCCAGCGATGCACGAGGACCGGGCGGTCGAACTTCGCGCCGATCACGGTCTCATCCGGCGCGCCGAAGTCCCCGCCCCGCTCGAACGCATGGCCGGCATCGTGCAGCAGCTGCACGGCCTCGTCGTAGGTCAGCCGTGGGTATGGGGTCGATGCCGCCGGCTCGAGCTTGCCGACGTCGCGCTCGAGCGTCGCCAGGTCGTCACGGCGATGCGCGAGCACGCGGCGCACGATCGCGGCGAGGAACTCCTCGGCGAGCTGCATGACGTCGTCGAGGTCGTAGAACGCCGCTTCCGGCTCCACCATCCAGAACTCGGTCAGGTGCCGGCGCGTCTTGCTCTTCTCGGCGCGGAACGTCGGCCCGAACACGTAGATCTTGCCGAGCGCCATCGCGCTCGCTTCGCCATAGAGCTGGCCGGACTGTGTCAGGTAGGCCTTGTCGTCGAAGTACTGGACTTCGAACAGCGTCGTCGTGCCTTCGCAGGCGCTCGGCGTGAACATCGGCGAGTCGACGCAGTAGAAGCCGCGCTCGTGGAAGAAGTCGCGGATCGCCCGGATCACCTCGTCGCGGATGCGCAGGATCGCCATCGTCTTGCGCGAGCGCAGCCACAGATGGCGGTTCTCCATCAGGAACGCGGTGCCGTGTTCCTTTGGCGTGATCGGATACGGCTCGGCGATCTGCACGGCGACGACGCGCTCGAGCGCCAGCTCGACGCCGCCGGGGGAGCGCTCGTCGGCGCGGACGGTGCCGATCACGCGCAGGCTGGATTCCTGCGTCAGGCGGCCGGCTGCCTCGAACTGCTCGTCGCCGAGATCGCCGCGGAACGCGACCGCCTGCACGATCCCGGAGCCGTCGCGGACCAGCAGGAAGTGCAGCTTCCCCTTGCTGCGCATGTGGTAGAGCCAGCCCTGCACCAACACGCGCTGGCCGACGTGCTCGGCGAGGCGGGCGATCGGGACGGCGCGCAGGCCTTCGAAGACTTGCTCGGACATCGGGCGCAGGTTACGCGCCGTCGGGCCGGGCCGCATCTTTCGTCGCGCTCGCGCAAGCGGGCTAGGGGAACGTCGCGCTCGCGCTCTGCACGCGCACCGCCTCCACCCTGCCGGCGCGCACCACGAGCTTGCCCTTGTGCGGCATGCCCTGGCGCTCGCACTCGACGACGACCTCGCTCGCTTCGTCCGGCGGCAGGTCGGCCAGATCGGTGACGCAGCGGACGCGGGCGAAGCCCTGCGCCTGCAGCTCCTGCTGGATCGTGTCGCCGAGCTGCTCGGCGTAGCTGCGCGCCGGCAACTGCGCGCCGCCCGGCTCGACGACGATCGGCCGCTCGTTGGTCCGCTCGAGGCGCCGGATCGCCGCGGTGACCGCGCCGACCGCCTCGTGCAGCGAGTCGAGCCGCTGCTCGATCGGACCGAGGCGGACCCGCTCGCCATCGCGGCCGAGCTGGGCGAGACGCTCGTCGATGCTGCGCAGCGTGCGCAGTTCGCCGAGCAGGAGCTCGAACCGGGTCAGCCGCACGTGGACCAGCACGTAACCGATGACCAAGGCTGCGAAGAACAGGCTGAACAGCAGCAGGTCCATGGCGGGGCGAGTCTAGCCCGAGCTAACGGTGGTCGAACAGCGCGCGCACGCGCGGATCGTCGCCGAGGCCGCGTTCGACCAGGTGCGCGATCCACAGCGCGTGGCCGAGTGCATCCCCGGCGGCGCGTGCGGCCTGCGCCTCGGCGATCGCTTCGGCCGGCGTCGGCTCGGCGAGCTCGACGGCGGCGCGCGCGAGGAGCGGGAACGTCACGCGGCCGTCCGACACGATCCGCACGGCGAGCTCGTGGTCGGTCGCGCGCTGCACCGTGCCGGCCACGATCTGCTGGCCGAGCAGGGCGCGGACCGCGCGTCCCGGCTCCGGCAGCGGGGGCGCGACGCCGTTGGCCGGTGCCGCGGTCGGCGCCGTCGAAGCGGTTGGTGCGGTCGGTGCCAGCGGAGGCCAGGCGCGCGAACGCGCGAGCTCCGCGAGCCAGGCTTCGGCGCGGGGATCGTGCGGCGTGTGGATCCGCTGCACGCGCGCACGCGCGGCGAGCAGCTCGCCGGCGCGGATCTCGTCGATCAGCGCGCGGCGCAGCGATTCCTGCGCTTGCGCGAGTCGGACCTGGGCCTGTGCGCGCACGCGGTCGCTGACGTCGTCGGACGGCAGCTCGGCGGCGGCTTGCAGCGACTGCCAGGCCTGGCCGAGTCGACCCTCGGCGAGCGCGGTGTCGAAGCGGTGCATCGGGCCGGCGAGACGGTCGGCGCGGGCGTGTACAGCGGGATCGGGTTTGGGTTGGGGATCGGGATCCGAATCGGGATCGGGATCCGAATCGGGATCGGGATCGGGATCGGGTTCGGGTACGGGCGCTGCGGAGGCTGGTGGTGCTGGGATGTCCGGTTGGGCGGCGACGTCCGGGTTGGGATCCGGCTCTGGCGTCGTCGGGCCTTGGAAGAAGACCAGCAGCCCCGCGACGAGCGCGAGCAACACGATCAGGCGCAGGCGCCGCCGCCGCATCGTGGCATGACACAGCAGGCGGGTCGGGCTGGCAACCGCAGTAGGCTCGCAGCATGGCGTCCGGTTCGTTCGTCACGCATCTCGAGTCCACGGCCGACGGATCGCACGTGCAGGCGGGGACGTTGCAAACCGTGCATGGCGGCAGACCACTGCTCGTGCGCTACGACCTGGATGCCGTGCGTGGCGCGGTCACGCCGGAGGAGGTCGCGACGCGTGAGGCGACGCTGTGGCGCTACCGCGAGCTGTTGCCGCTGCCGTTCGATGCAGCGCCGGTGACGCTCGGGGAGCGGATGTCGCCGCTGCTGCACTGTCCGCGGCTCGGCGCGGAACTGGGTGCGTTGGATCTATGGATCAAGGACGAGGCGCAGCTGCCAACCGGCTCGTTCAAGGCGCGCGGCATGGCAATGGCGGTGTCGATGGCGCAGCAGCTCGGTGTGCGGCGCGTCGCCGTGCCGTCGGCCGGCAATGCAGGCGGCGCGCTCGCGGCGTATGCGGCGCGCGCAGGGATCGAGTGCTTCGTGTTCCTGCCGCAGGACACGCCGGCGGTGAACCGCTACGAGGCGGTGCAGCTCGGCGCGCGGGTGTTCCTCGTGGATGGGCTGATCGGGGATTGCGCGGCGCTGGTGCGCGCGGGGCAGCAGGAGTTCGGGTGGTTCGACGTCAGCACGTTGCGCGAGCCGTACCGGATCGAGGGCAAGAAGACGATGGGGCTCGAGCTCGCCGAACAGCTCGGCTGGGAGCTGCCGGACGTGATCCTGTATCCGACCGGCGGCGGCACCGGCCTGATCGGGATGCACAAGGCGTTCGCCGAGCTGGCCGAGCTCGGGTGGCTGCGCGGCACGCGGCGGCCGCGGTTCTATGCGTGCCAGAGCGATGGCTGCGCGCCGCTGCCGGCGGCGTTCGCAGCCGGCGCCGAGCATGGGATCGATCCGCAGGCGCCGCACACCGTGGCGGCCGGGCTGCGCGTGCCGCGCGCGCTCGGCGACTTCCTGGTCCTGCGTGCCGTGCGTGAATCGGGCGGCGCCGCGCTCGCTGCGCGCGAGAGCGAACTGCTGCCGTGGCTGCGCCGCGCCGCCAGCCGCGAGGGGATCTCGCTGTGTCCCGAATCCGCCGCCTGCCTCGACGTCCTGGCGCGCTGCCTCGACGACGGCACGATCCGCCGCGACGAACGGATCGTGCTGTTCAACACCGGGGCGATGCAGAAGTACGTCGAAGCCCTCGCCGTCGAGCTGCCGCGCCTATCCAAGTCCGCGCCGGACTGGGGCGTCGTACGCGAAGCCGGTACACGTGGTCTCTGAGACCCCGCGTACCGCTTCGCGCGAGAAATCCCGCGCGAAGTGCTGGCGTGTGTCTCTGAGACCTGGTGTACCGCTTTCACGAGGGCGGCGGCGGGCGCGTGGCGGTGCCGGACTGCTTCGACTCCTTGCGTTCGCCGAGCAGCATGCGTTGCTCGAGATGGCGGCGCTGGGCGGTGTAGAACGCGGTCAGGAATGCCTGCGGATCCGGCTCGAGGCCATCGGCGGGCTGCCAGCCGATCTTGGTGCGGATGCTGGCGGCGATCGCGGCGAGGGCCTGGCGTCCGCCAGGCAGCCGCCCGCGGCGCAGCGTCTGCTCGAGGACCTGCAGCTCGTAGATGCCGTAGATCGACAGCTGCTCGCGCGTGAACTGGATGCCGCTCTGCTGCTCGAGGTGCTTCGTCGCCTTGGCGGCGAGGTCACGGCCGAGCACGGCGCGCGGCGCCATGATGACCCGGGTCCCGGCGACGAGATCGCCGACGCGCATGCGCTCGCGGTTCCACAGCGGAAACAGCAGCAGCAGGAACAGCCAGGCACCGG
This sequence comes from uncultured candidatus Brocadiaceae bacterium, assembly GCA_964483245.1. GTDB lineage: Bacteria > Planctomycetota > UBA1135 > UBA1135 > UBA2386 > CAZABP01. The sequence goes on from CAZABP010000010.1 coordinate 30,324, forward strand.
CGATCAGGCGCGCCCATCCCGGCGCATCGGGCCAGAACTGCTGCGGCGCGATCAGGAACAGGAACGGCAGGAACGTCTCGACCTCGCGCATGAAGTTGCGCGCCAACACGGCGCTGATCGTCAGCGGACCGCCATCGGCCGACACGACGCGCAACTGCTGCCAGCGCTTGCCCGGCGTCGCCCCCTGACGCACTGCTTCGAACCAGATGAAGTAGCAGTGCCGCAGCAGGAACCACGCCAGGAACGCCAGCGCGATCCCGACGCCACCGGCGAGCGCGGTCACCAGCGTCATCACGAACATCAGCGCGAGCAGCAGGCCGAGCTGCAACAGCGCATCGGTCAGGAACGCGGCACAGCGCTCGCCGGCGCCAGCGAGCGGCAGCTCGAGCACGACGCCCTCCGGCGTCTGCACGCGGTAGTCGCGCGGCGTCGGCTCCTTCACGGGCTCCCCCGCCGCCCCAGCAGCGTGAAGTAGGCGAGCCAGGCCACGGCGCTCGTCGCCGCCAACACGTAACGCATCCCGACGTCGTGCATGGTCTGCCGCAGGATCCCTTCGATGACGGCGGCGAGCAGCAGCATCACGACGGCGCCGAACACGAGCATGCCGCCCTCGCGCCCGTGCCGTGCGATCGCTTCGAGGCGGCCGGTCCGGCCAGGGAAGATCAACCCATCCGCGACGCGCAGCCCGGCCGCGCCGCAGATCACGATCGCCAGCAGCTCGGTGATCCCATGTGGCAGCACCCAGGCCCACCATTCGCGCCCGAGGTCGCGCGCGTGGTAGAGCGCGCTCATCGCGCCGAGCACCATGCCGTTCATCAACAACAGCAGCAGCACCGGCACGCCGGCGACGAACCCGAGTGCAAACGCGAAGATCCCGATCCCGGCGTTGTGGTTGAACAGGAAGGCCATGAACGTCAGCAGGCCTTCGCCACCGGCTTCGCCGGTCGAGTACAGCGGCGCGCGCAGTTCGCTGCGTGACGCAGTCGGATCCCTTCCCTGCGCCATCGCGGCGTCGATGAAGTACTCGAACCGCGACAGATCTTCGGCGGTCAACACCCACGCGACCGCCGCGCCCAGCAGCAGCGTCGCCGCGGACAGCACCAGGTGCCACCGCGAGCGGCGCAGCGCCGCAGCGAACCCGCCGGCCAGGAACGCACCGAGCACGCCGCGCACGCGTTCGCGCGGCGAGTACACGCAGACGTACGCCCGCGCCACCAGCCGCTCGAGGTAGTCGAGCATCGAACGATCCAGGCTGATCGCGCGCGCCACCGACAGCGACGAGACGGCCGCGCGATACAGCACCGGCAGCCGCGCCAGATCGGACGCCGGCAGCGACCGCAACCCGCGGGCCTCGATCTGGGTCAGCAGCGTGTCCAGCTCGTGCCACCCCTGCTCGCGCGCGCGCCGGAACGCGCTGCTCGCCAGGTGCTCGGCCGACGTCGTGACCACGGTTCAGACCAGCTCGCGGCGTTTCAGCTCGAGATATCGGTTGATCAGCTCGACCCCGACCTGCGCGGCATCGGCATCGACGACCTGGATCCCGCGGCGCCGGATCCGCTCCAACACGAGCTGTCGCTCCTGCGCGAGGCCGGCCGCGACGATCGAGCGGTGCACGTCGAGCCGCTGCTCCGGCTCCGCGAGCTGCAGCTCGGCCACGTGCGGATCACGCAGCGCCACGAACAGCAGCCGGTGCCGCCGCGCCAGCGCACCGAGGCTCGGCAGCATCAGCTCGGCCGTGATCTGATCGGCGAAGTCGGTGAACAGCACGACCAGCGAGCGCCGCCGCAGCCGTTGCCCGAGCTCGCTCAGCGCCAGCGTGAAGTTGGTCTCCGCATCCGAGTAGTCGACCGCGCCGAACAGGTGCTGCAGCGCGTGCATCGCACGCACCCCGCCCTCCGGTTCGCGCCAGGCGTGCAACCGGTCGGCGAACGCCGCCGCGCCGACCTGGTCGCCGGTCTTCAGCCCGACGTAGCCGAGCAGCAGCGCAGCCTGGATCGCGTGGTCCACTTTCGGCACGCCGCGCAGCGGCTCCCCCATCAAGCGCCCGCAGTCGATCCCGAACAGGATCTGGTGGCTGCGCTCGGCGCGGAACTCGCGCGCCAGCAGACGGTGGTGCCGGGCCGACGCCTTCCAGTCGACGGCGCGCCGGTCGAATCCCGGCACATGGTCCCGCAGCGCATGGAACTCGGAACCATCGCCGACGAACCGCTCGACCTTGAGGCCGAGCTGGAACTCACGCCGCGCGAAGAACCGCAGCGCCTGCCCCTTGACCGGCCGGAGATCCTGGATCGCCAGCAGCGCCAGGTCGAGCGGTCGCACCTGCTCGCGCGACAGCAGCCGCAGCGGTCCGCTCCAGCGCAGCCACACGCGCGGCACGCGCGCCGCCCCGCGGCGCTCGGCGCGGAGCGGCAGCGTGACTTCGACCGCGCCGCCCGCCGGACAGGCGAACGACAGCGGCGCCGGCGGCTCGATCGGCCCCTCGACGTCGAACACCGCCTGCACGCGCAGCGCGTACCGCGCGCTCGTGCGCAGCTCGATCCGCAACTCTGCCACAGCACCCGGATGCAGCAGGGGCGGCGGCCCGACCTGCACGCTGACGGCGCGCGCCGGTGCCAGCAGCGCGAACTCGGTGCCGAGCAGCCAGGCGACGGCGCCGACCGCGCCGAACCAGACCGGCGCCAGCTCCGCGCCGAACAACGACGGGACCGCCGCGAGCGGAAGCGCGAGCAGCGCCGCAGTCACGGTCAGCCGCGTCGGCCGGATCATCGCGGCGCGGCGATCTGCTCCAGGATCTCGCGCAGGATGTCCGCCGCGCCCCGGCCGTCGATTTCGGCGGCCGGCGACAACACGAGCCGGTGCGCGAGGACCGGCCCGGCGAGCTCCTTGATCGCGTCCGGCAGCACGAACTCGGCGCCGCGCAGCGCGGAGAGACTGCGCGCCGCACCCGCGAGCATGTTGACCGCGCGCGGCGAAGCGCCGCAGATGACGGCCGGATGCTCGCGCGTCGCGCGCACGACGTCGACGATGTAGTCGGCGACTTCGTCGGCCAGCCGGACGCCGACCACGGCGTCCCGCGCCGCGGCCAGGAACGCATGGTCGGCGACCGGATGCAGATCGAACTCGTCGAGCCGCGTCACCAGATGCCGCCGCCCGTGCAGCGCGACCATCGCCCGCTCCTGCTCGCGCGTCGGATAGCCGACGTCGATCTTGAGCAGGAAGCGGTCGAGCTGTGCTTCCGGCAACGGATACGTGCCCTCCTGTTCGATCGGGTTCTGCGTCGCCAGCACGAAGAACGCGGGGCTCAGCGGATACGTCGTGCCGTCCAGCGTGACGGAGCGTTCCTGCATCGCCTCGAGCAGCGCCGCCTGCGTCTTCGGCGGCGTGCGGTTGATCTCATCGGCCAGCAGCAGCTCGGTGAAGATCGGCCCGCGCGTCAGCGTGAACGTGTTGGTCCGGAAGTCGAACAGATTCGTGCCGAGCACGTCCGCCGGCATCAGATCCGGCGTGAATTGGATCCGGCGCGACTCGAGCGACAGCAACCGCGCGAGCGTGCGCGCCAGCATCGTCTTGGCGACGCCGGGCACCCCCTCGAGCAGTGCGTGCCCTTCGGCCAGCAGCGCGGTCAGGATCAGCTCGAGTGTCCGCTCGTGCCCGAACAGCACGCGCCCCACCTGCTCGCGGATCGCATCCGCAACCTTCGTGATCTCAGCGATCTGCACGCAACAGCTCCTTGGTCAAGCGATGGATCCGGCGGGCCGCATCGAGCCACGAGGCGCGGGTTGCGGCGTCGCCTGGCGCGCGCAGCATGTCGGCGAGCCATTGCCAGTCGTCGTCGGTGAGGCAGCCGCGCGCACGCGCCGCGACCCAGGCGAGCCGCTGTTCCTTGGCGAGCGAGTCCGGTGCCTGCATGCGCACCAGGACGAGCCGCAGGCGCGCGCGCGCGTAGCGTCGCAGCGCATCGGCGCTCGGCCCGGCCATCGCGAGCAGGCCGGCGATGTTCTCGATCAGGAACGCCTTGCCGGCCGCAATCGCCGGTCGGGCGCGCAACGGCGCACCGAACCGGGCCGGCGCCGCCCACAGCACCAGCGCCGCGACCAGCAGCAGATGCAGCGGCAGCAACAGCAACGGATACCGGCCGAGCTCCGCCCAGACGCTCGGTGCCTGCGCATGGCCGTGCAGCGTTTCGTCGAGGACCAGCATCCGTTCGCCGGCGCAGAGCTCTTGCAGCGCGCGCACGACGACCGCGGCGTTGTCGCCGTCGACGATGCCGTGGTTCGCGATCAGATCCGGATCGGACAGCACGTACAGCTGCATGGCCCCGAGGCGGACCGAGCCGAGCAGGACGCCATCCTCGCCCCAGATCAGACGGCGGCCGGAGAACCCGCGCATCAACTGCGGTTCGGACAGCGTCGGATCCGGCACCCCGAGCGAGCTGTGCCAGAGCTGCGGCCGCGAGCGCACGATCCCAGCATCGATCCCAATCCACTCCAGCACGCGTTCGACGTCCTCCACCGGTGCCGAGCCGGCGCGGTGCAGGCGGCCGCGGTCGGCCGGCGTGGTCTCGGCGCGGCGGCGCGGCAGCACGACGAGCGCCGCTGCGCCCGGCGCGTCGAGCTCGCGCAGCTCGTCGAACAGCTCGTCGCCGGCAGTGAACGTCGGCTCGGCGAACACCAACAGCGTGCCCGGCCCGGCGCGCTGCAGCGTCGCGTGGCGCGAGACGAGCAACGGCACGCCGAGCTCGGCCAGCGTCTGGCGCAGGACCATGTGACCGAGTCCGGAACGGCTGAAGCTGTCACTGCCGACCGTCGGCCGCGAGACGCCATCGGCACGCCGGATCAGGAGCCAGCCGGCAGCGAGCAACGACACGGCGCCGGCCAGCAGCAGCAGCCGCAGTGCGCGCGCCGGCAGCGGGGATTCGTTCAGCTCGCGGGCCGGCCGCACGCTGCCTCCCACTCCTCGAACCGCGACCGGCAGTCGGCGAACTCGCCCGCGTCGATCTGCTGGCCGCCGTAGCGGGCACGCTCGCCGAGGGTCAGGCAGCTCCACAGCCGCGAGCGATGCGATTCGCCGGCGAGTCCGAGCACCTCGCGCGCGGTCGCGGCGCGCGGAAACGCGCTGCCGCGCAACCACGCCAGTCGCGCGATCGCGTGCAGCAGCATTGCGTGCAGCGCCTCCGCATGGTCACCGGCTGCCGCGGCGGCCCGCCAGTCTGGAAGGTCGGGCGATGCGGCAGGTTGCAGCTCGCGGACGCGCACGCGGCTGCCGGGTGCCGCCGCAGCCGGCGCAGCGCGTGGTGCCGGGTGCGCCCAGGTCGCAATCAGACCGACGACGAGCAGCACGACCAGCACGCCGATCAACACCCAGGCCATCGTCGATGCGAAGCCGGTGCCGAGCTCGAGGCCGAAGCCACCGACGCCCACGTTCCATTCCGATCCGGTGTCGCGGCCCGATTCCCGCTCGCTGTCGGCGGTCCCGGACGACGGCAGGCCCTCGTCCGGCAGCGTCGTTTCGCAGGCGTGCTCCCGCGCGACGCGTTGCGCCGTCTCCTGGATCGTTGCCGGATCCTGCGCCGGCAATGCAGCCACGAGCGCGCAAGCCAGCCAGAGCCTCCGGACCCCGATCACGCGGCGAACGTTAGCCGGGTCCAATTGCTTGTCCATCGAGGCGGGGCTGGCTAGCCTCCCGCGCCTCGTTCCGCGATGGTGCAGCGGCCATCCACGCGTCTGGGAGCGCGTGCCGGTTGTGGGCGGAGCACCCAGACGATGAGGAGAGACTGATGGCCAGCAGGCGCCGTGATTACCAGGTTCCGACCAGCGTGCTGCTCGGCGAGAGCATCTCGATCCTGTTCACGAACCTGCCGTCGTTCCTGCTGCTCGCGCTGCTGGTGTTTGCGCCGTACTTCGGGTTCGTCTGGTTCAACCCGGAGCTGCGTCAGGCGCTCGGCGTGCAGGAGCCGACCTACGGCCAGTACTCGTGGGGGGAATTCGCGTTCGACATGCTGGGCAACGTCGTGTTGCCACAGCTGTTCCAGACGCTGCTCGCCGGGATGGTCGTCTACGGCGTCGTGCAGCGGCTGCGCGGCTCGCCGGCCCCGCTGGGCCAATGTGTCGCGCAGGGATTCCGCGCGTTTCCGCGCCTGGTGTTGACCGCGCTGCTGTCCGGTCTCCTGGTCGTCATCGGTTTCCTGCTGTTCTTCATCCCCGGCGTCTATCTGCTGTGCAGGTTCTTCGTCGCCGTGCCTGCCGCCGTCATCGAACAGACGGGGCCGGCCCAGAGCCTCAGGCGCAGCGCGCAACTCGTGCGCGGCAGCGGATGGCGGATCTTCTGGACCCTGCTCGTGATCGGGATCTCCAACTACATCCTGACGGCGCTGCTGTTGCTCCCGTTCGTCGAAGTCGATGGACCGCCTGACTCTCCGGTGGCGTTCCTGATGCTCGGCACGGTGATGACGGTCCTGTTCTCGCTGTGGAGCGCCACCGCCAGCGGCGTCGCCTACGCGCGCCTGCGCCAGCACAAGGAACACGCCGACATCGATCAGCTCGCCGCCGTGTTCGCCTGAGCAGCTAGAACAGGTCGCTGTCGCCGATCGTGAAGTACCAGTGCTCGCGGTACCACGCGATCCGTTCCGGCGGCTCGCGATACAGCATCAGGCACGGGTTGTAGAACGACGGCTCGGTGCCGAGGCCGAGCGCATCGGCATGCGCCACGAGCGCCGAATGCGGCGGCACCCACAGCTCGAGGCGGCCCATGCCGCGCGCGCGCGCCTGCGCGCAGGCGGCGGCGAGGGCGGCCTGGTACGCAGCGCGGTCCTCCGGCGGGACGACGATCTCGCAGACGGCGAGGATCGGCACGCCGGCCCAGCCGGCGCGTAGCGCGAGGATGCCGCGCAGCCCGCCATGCGCGTCGCGCAGCGCGAGCAGGTCGTGCGGGATCGGGCAGCGCAGGTACCGCCACGCGAGGTACGCGCGGTCCCGCACGAGGCCGAACCGCACCGACGGCGCCACGCGCTGCCACAGCGCGTCGACGTCGGCGCCGAGTTCGTGCAGCGGTCCGGCCGTGATCCCGGGGACCTGCGGCACATCCGGCGCACCCTGGAAGAAGTTCAGGAACCGCGTCGGCAGCGGCTGGTGCACGATGTGGTAACCGAGCAGCGACGTGCCGACGCGCAGCGCGATCTTGTTCGGAAAGCCGTAGCCGGCGTGCGCGTGCTGCGCGTTCCCCCAGGTCGCGAAGAACAACTGCGCCGCCTGCAGGAACGGCCCCTCGCGCTTGAGCCGCCGCCGCCAGTCCGGATGCACCATCGAGTCGACGCCGTGCGTGACCAGCACTTCGTCGCCGTCCAACCGCGCGCGCAGCGGGATCGTCGCGTAGTGCGCGATGACGTCGCCGGCTTCGGACACTGCGACGGCAGCCCACGGACCATGCGGCGGCTGGCGATACTCCCAGTCCCAGAACTCCGGCCCGCGCGGCGTGAACCCCGGATCCCCCTCGCCGAACACGCGGTTGAACAGCGCGAGGATCCCGACCTCGTCGCCCGGGCGATACGTCCGGACCGTGTAGCCCGGCTGCTGGCTCACGGTTCGCGTTCCAGCCCCAGCGCGAAGCCGGCGCCGCCCCAGCCCTGCACGATCTTGACCAACACCTGGTGACGGCCGGCGCCCAGCGCGATCCCGGACACCTCGTCCTGTCCCGGCGACACGCCGCGGATCGCGACGACGCGATGCACCGCCCGGCCGTCGATCCAGACGCGCGCCGCGTCGTCGGAGCCGAACGACAGCCGGTAGCTCCCGTCCGCAGGGACTTCGACCACGCCGGCCGCGTAGCAGACGCAGTCCTCACAGCCCGGCAGCAGCTCGCGCAGATCCAACACGTGCGTTCCGGGCGCGACATCCCGCCACGCACCACCGCGCGGCGGCGCCAGCGAGACCTCGTCGGCGATCGTCTCCGCATCGAGCGTGCGCGCGAAGGCGGCCAGCACGGCCTCCTTCGGCGTCTGCGGGGTGATCTCCATGCCGGCCGGCAGCGGACCGAGCAGCGACCAGCGCTCGACGCGGACTGCCGGCGGCAGCTCCACCTCGCCGCGGATCACTGCGCGCAGCCGGTCGACGTCGACCTTCGGCGTCCGGTCGTAGTGCACGAGCCCGTTCAGCTCCTGCTCGACGTCGGTCAGCTGCGTCCAGATGAACCCGCCGAGCCCCGGCTGCTGCTGGATCGGCTGCAGCAGGCGGTGGATCCGTCGCACGAACGCGCCCGCATCCGGCGCCGTCGTGTAGCCCCACCCTTCGCTCCAGACATGCCCCGGCAGGAAGAACGCGATCCCGCCGCATTCGCCGATCCAGACTGGCCGCGCGGCCCCCGGCTTCGCGTGCTGCGTCAGGTCACCACCGTAGTCGTGCACGTCGACGAAGTCGGTGTCGTCCCGCTGCGTCCAGCCGGAGGCATCGGTGAGCGTGCGCGTCGGATCCTGCCCGCGCAGCCACTGCACGAGCTCGGTCTGGAACGCACCCGGCTTCCCCCAGTCCTCATTGATGACGACCCAGTGCACGACGCTCGGGTGGTTCTGCAGCTGCTCGACGACCGCCGCCAGCTCGCCGCGGAAGTTCGCGCGCGCCGGCTCCGTTGCGAACGACATGCTGGACGGCATGTCCTGCATCACCAGCAGCCCGAGCCGGTCGCAGGCGTCGTACCACAGCTCGTCCTCGACCTTGACGTGCTTGCGCGCGAGGTCGAACCCGAGCCGCCTGGCGAGCGCGACGTCCGCTTCGAGCGCCGCAGCGCTCGGCGCGGTCATCCCTCCGGCCGGCCAGTAACCCTGGTCGAGTACACCGCGCACGAAGCGCGGCTCGCCGTTCAGACGCCACTGCCCATCCACGATCGAGACGGTCCGGAAGCCGAGCCGCGTATCCACCTCGTCGAGCACCGTGCCATCCGGCGCAAGCAGCGCGACCTTCGCCGCGTGCAGCACCGGCTGCTCCGGCGACCATGGCTCGGCGCCGGCGATGCGCCCGCGCAACGGTCCGCTCGCCGGCCCGCTCTGCTCGAACGTGCTGCCGTCCGGCCGCGGGACCCGCAATCGCAGGTGCGCTGCCTCGCCGCGCACCGCCGCCGCGATCGCGAACGTTCCGTCCGCGTCGGCGCGCACGCGCAACCGCTCGATCTCCGCGGACTCCGGCACCGCCTCCAACCAGACCGGGCGCCAGATCCCGGTCGTGCGCGTGTACCAGATCGAGTGCGAGCCAAGCTGCTTGCCACGCGGCTGCCAGCCGTCACGCGCCGGATCGGCCGGATCGGTCACGTCCACCTCGAGCACATGCTCGCGCGCCGGATCGAGTCCGGCCGGCAGCAGGAACCCGAACCGGTCGTAGCCGCCGCGATGCCGGCCGAGCTCGACACCATCCAGGCGCACGACCGCTTCCCAGTCGACCGCCTCGAACCACAGCCGCACGCGCATCCCGCGCCACTCCGGCGGGATCCGCAGCGTGCGCCGGTAGCCGACGCGCTCGACGACCTGCTGGCCGAGGAACAGGCCGGACAGCGCCGACTCCGGCGCGAACGGGACGCGGATCTTCTGCGGATACGGCCCGGCATGCCCGATCCGGAACTCCCACTCGCCGTGCAACGGCAGCCAGCGCTCGCGCACCATCGTCGGGCGCGGATGCTCGCGGCGCGGCATGACGGCCAGCACTTCGCGCGCGTGCGGCGTCGCGAGCGGGAGCTTCGCCGGCAGCGGCACGAACGGAGACTCCTGCGCTGCCGCACAGCAGGTCAGGACGAGGATCGACAGCCTGCGCATCGCGCGGAAAAGGACGCGGGAGATGGACTGCTGTCCACCTCCCGCGGTTGGTATCCCGTACGGGATTCGAACCCGTGTTACCAGAATGAAAATCTGGTGTCCTAGGCCGGCCTAGACGAACGGGACCTGTGGAGCTCGGCGGAGTTCCGAGGGCGAGGCAGGGTACCAGCGGCGCACGTCGAGGCAACTCCGGGTCGCGACCCGGCGGGGACCGTCACCCCCCCAGCGACTTCAGCTCCTTCGGACTCGGGAGCTCGTCGAGCGAGCGCAGCCCGAACCGGTCCAGGAACCGCTGCGTGGTTCCGTACTGCAGCGGCCGGCCCGGCACCTCGGCGCGGCCGGTGATCGCGATCAGCTTGTGCTCGAGCAGCGTGCGCAGCATCGGGCCGGCCTTCACGCCGCGGATCGCCTCGATCTCGCTGCGCATGACCGGTTGGCGGTACGCGATCACGGCCAGCGTCTCGAGTGCCGCCGGGGACAGCCGCTCCGCCTTGCGGATCCCCTTGAACCGCTGCAGGTACGGGAACACCTCCGGCAGCGTCAGCACGCGTGCCGTCTCGCCGGCCAGCGCCACCTCGAGCGGCAGCCCGGACGCGCGAAGCTGCTGTTCGAGCCGCGCCAGGCCGTCCCGCACCGCCTGCTGCGTGCAGTTGCAGGCCTGCGCCAGGCGCAGGAACGAGACCGGTTCGCGCGCGAGCAGGAGCACCGCGAGCAGCACGCGTGCGACCTCGTCCGGCTCGGTCAGGACCGGGGCCGCGTCTTCGCCGGCCTCGTCGTCGCGATCCAGGCCCGCCTCCTGCGCGACCCGCTCGAGCTCGGCATCGGTGACCTCGGGGTCGATCGATGCCGGCGGGACGAAGCGCCGCGCACCCGGCTCGGATGGTCCGTCGCCGCTCATCGCCGCCTCGAACGGATCGCCGGCATCCTCGGGCGCGCGCCCGGCGCGCGGGTCGTCACCGTCCTGGTGCTCCGGTCGGTTCGGCGGCGGCCCATGGTCGGGAGCGGGTGACGATCCACCCGGCTCCCTCGTGATCTCGTCCATGGACGCGAGGTTCTAGCGACTCTCACGGTTCGGTGGAACGGTCTGCTTCGCTGCGAGCAGCTGCTCGTAGGCGGCCTGGAAGTCACTCGGCGCGAGCGGGCGCGTCGTCATCTCCTGGTCGAGTTCGGCGCGCACGTCGGCGAACGACACCTGCCGCCCCGGCATCCGCCGCAGGCAGTAGATCAGGTAGTGCCGCGGTCCGGCCGGCCCATCGACGGTGACGACCTCGGAGACTTCGCCCGGCGCGAGCGCGAAGGCCCGTTCGACGATCGGGTGCTTGGCGTCGCGGCGCAGCGCCGGCAGCAGGCCCCCTTCCTTGCGGCTCTCGTCCTCGGAATGGCGCAGCGCGAGCGTCGCGAAGTCGGCCCCCTCCGCCACGCGCCGCGCCATGTCCTCGATCGCGGTGCGGTCGCGCATCTGCAGGATCCGCACCTGCACGCGGTCGACGCGCAGCGCGAGGAACCGGACCACGTATTGGCGATACAGGCTCCGCGCCAGCGTCGCGCGCTGCCAGCGGCGGAACTCGTCGAGCTCGAGCCCGAACTGCCGCTGCACGTAGTCGGCCAGCGTCAGCTCGCTGCCGAGCTCCTTCTGCACCTGCTCGGTCAGCCGGTTCTCCTCCGCCTCGAGCCGGCGTTGCAGGTCGGCGTCCTCGAGCAGGATCCCGAGCCGGCGGGCTTCGTCGGCGACCAGGGCGTCGAGCACGAGCTCGTGGATCAGCTTGCGCGTGAAGCCCGGGTCGGTGTCGCGCAGCCGGTCGAAGACGTGCCGCTTGTGGATCGCCACGTCGACCGCGCGTCCGAGCTCCTCATCGGTGCTGTCCGGGTCCGGCTCGAGGACCGAGGGGTCTTCGAGGGAGGGGATGTGTGGGCGCAGCGGTCCGATCGGCGGGGAGACGACCGCCGGCGACAGATCCGCGCGCGGTGCTGTGGCAGGAACCGGGGTCCTCTGCAGCGGCGGCGGATCGCTGGCGCAGGCGGCAAGTGTGAGCAGGAGGAGCGCGGCGCGGGGGATCATGCGGTGCATCCTCGCGTCGTCCTGTCCTGCGCGCGCCAACGGAACGCACGCGCTCGCGTCCGTCTGCGTCCTCGCGTCGTCCTGGTCTGCGCGCGCCAACGGACTGCTACTGCGCGCGGAACGACCGCTTGAACCGCGTCCCCTGACACGTCGGACACTTGACGCTGCCGGCCCGCCCGGTGTCGCTCATCGTCGGGATGTTGCCGGCACCGGAGCAGGTGATGCACTCGTCCGTCCCGGCCCAGGTGACCGTGAAGTCACCGCCGTACTCGACGTAGTACGCCCGCAGGAAGAAGGCCCGCTCGTTCTGCGCCGCCTCCTTCCACCAGTCCTCCGGCGTGTATTCCCGTGCCTGCCCGCCACCGGCCGACATCGCGCGCCGGCGCGCCTCGGCGATCCGCTTCGCGATCTTCTCGATCTCCTTCTCCTCGTCGCTGAGCTTGTCCTTGTTCGCCTCGTTCGCCTTCCCCTGCTCGGAACCTTTCGTGATCGCTTCCGCGCCGAGCACCCAGCTTCCGATCCCGTACGCATACCGCTCCGCACGGGAAACGCCGGCGTACTCCTTGTCGTTGCGCTGGCGCCACAACGTGTCCACCTCGTCCGGGGTCAGCTTCAGGATCTTCGCGACATGTGCGCGCAGGTCGCGCCCCATCTGCGTCTCGGCGTAGCTGCGTGCCGCGGCGAGCGTGACGCCCCCTTCGCGGGTCTTGCTCTGTGCGAACTGCAGCATCGCCCGTGTCCACAGCTCGACGATCCGCCGCACGAAGTACCGCTCGCGCGACTGCTCGAGCCGCTCCTTCGCCTTCTCGAACTCGCTCTTCAGCTTCGAGTTCGGGAACTTCTGCTGGAAGTCGGCCACCAGCTCGACCCCGCGTTCGAACTCGCCGCGCGCCTGCGCGCTCTTGATCAGATCGATCAGGTCGCGCTCCACCTTCGCGCTCTGGAACAGCTTGAGCCGCTCGATCTTCCCATCCAGCTGCGCCGGCTGCCGGCCCCCGCCGAGCTCCTTCGCCCGGTTCAGGTGCAGCTCGGCGCGGTCGTAGTCGCGCACCCGCAGCAGCACGTCGGCCAGCAGGATGTGCTGGTCGGCCGCCGCGACGCGCTCGGCGGAGCCGGTCGGCGCCTCGGCCGGGATCGCATGCGCCGCGAGCTGCTCGTTGTAGAACTCGTCGTTGGTCAGCACCTGCAGCACCGGCACCGAGATCTGGCGCACGCCGCGCAGGCTGCCCCGCGGCACGACCCAGTCCTGTCCGCGCGAGCGGATCGTGATCGAGCGCTCGTCCTCGCGCACGCGCTTGCCGACCAGCTGGCGCAGCCCACCGCCCGGCAGCAGGTATTCCACCTGCTCGGCATCCATCAGGAACTCGCTCTCCTCGTCGGTCGACAGGCCGAACGACTGCCGCAGGCGCAGCGAGCTCGCCGGCGACAGGTGATCCCAGCGCAGCTGCAGCACGCCGCCGTTGTCGAACCGCCGGAACGTCAGCGAGTCCCCTTCGGCCTGCGTGACCTCGCCGAACAGGACCTCGCCGCTGCGGAGCTGGATCGCCTGCGCCGTCAGCCGCGGCGACGGGGCGAACGCGGCAGCCAGCAGGACCAGGCACAGAGTCGTCAGGAGTCGTTTCATTGCTTGCTGCGCAACCGCTGGACGCGTTGCGGGAACGGTGTTTCGCGGAACATCACGCGGCGGTACTCGACGCCGATCGCTTCGCCCTGCTCCCGCCAGCGCATCGAGATCGTGGCGAGCACGACCAACGGCTGCTTGGGATCGAATGCGAAGTCGACACGATACTTCATCTCCGGAAAGCCTTCCGGTGCGTCGACCTCGAGCGGGGGGATCTCTTCGCTCTCGGGCGGGATGCTCGGCAGGTACTGCGTCTCGAGGCGGTACAGCACCTGGTCGACCAGCCGCGCCGCGCGCAGCTGCTGCTCGGCGCTGCGCCGAGTGGCGACGCCGACCCCGAGCACGCCGACCAGCGTCGTGACACCGAACAGCAGGATCCCGATCGCGACCATCATCTCGACCAGCGTGAAGCCGCGTTCGTGTCTGTGCGTGCGATCACCCACCGAACGAGTCCCTCCCATGCGCGAGGCGGATCATCCGCGTCACCATGCGGCCGGCGCGCGCCGGCTCGCCGACCGGATGCGGCACGCCGCTGGTGTGGCGCAGCCCACGCTGCAGCACGAACCGGTTCCCGTTCTGCGGGCCGAGCTGCACCCACTCCGGACCGAGCTTCACCATCTGCCCGCTGCTGAAGGCCTCGGCGCGACCGAACGTGACCTCGGTCTCCTTGGCTCCGAGCTCGCGCAGCACAACCGATTCCGGCTCGGCCCGGCCGACGACGAGCTGCACGCGGATCCAACGTGGAAACACGTCGTCGGTGCGGTTGGTCAGGCTCTGCGCGCCGAGGTCGAGCGAGAAGATGCGATGCGGCTCCTTGGCATCCGACAGCCAACCGGCGCGCGCGGAGTCCCAGACGTGTTCCGGACCATCCACGCCCGGGCGGCCGTCGAACCCGGCGGTCGTGTGCTGCGACGCCAGCGCGATGTCGAACTGCAGCAGATCGGTCGCGATGACCTCGGTGAACGTCGGGATCAGCGCCGGCGGGAAGTCCGGCCCGCCGATCTCGGCGACGTCCATCAGGTCGACGTCGAACCCACGCCGCACCGGGATCCGTTCGCCCGGCAGGAACAGCCCTCGCCGCAGCTCGAGCCGGTCACCGATCCCGTCTTCGGCCGGCCATGGCAGCAGCAGCATCTGCCCGCGCTGGGCGCGCGGTGCCGCGGCGACGAGCTGGTCCAGCGTCGTCTCGACGTCCTCCTGCACGCGCGTGCGTGCGGTCCGTTCCGCCTCGGCGCGCAGCGCGCGGCGGAGCAGCTTCTCCTCCTGCGCGACGCTCAGGTGCACGGTGGCGCGGATCACCTGCACCTGCGCGGCGGTGGGATCCGTGCGGAAGCCCAGCGGTGCCCATTGCACGATCAGCCGCGCGTCGGGCGGGCCTTCGGCCAGCAGCTGGATCGGGCCGGCCATGCTGGTGAACTGTTCGAGCACGACCTGCTCGACGGCATGCGTGCGGTCGGAGAGATCCTGGCTCGCCTCCCCCTCGTCGAACACGGCGACGCCACCGGCGAGCAACTGCAGCAGCATGACCAGGAAGCCGGCCAGCAGCCCCATGACGACCAGCATCTCCACCAGCGTGAAGCCACCGTCGTTCCGGGTCGCTGCGGCCGTGCGGGGAGTCATCGCGCCGTCACCTGCTCCGACAGCAGCCGGCCTTCCCCTTCGTAGTCGAGGACCAGCGCGCGCAGCGTCGGCGCGCGCTTCCAGGTGTGGACGCGCAACCCGACCGGGTCGTAGGCACCCGGCAGGTACACGGTCCGGAACCGGGCCTCGAGCCGGCTGCCCTGCCGCAGGATCCGGTTCGGCGTCGGCTGTTGGCCGTCGTCCCCGGTGCGCCCGCGCTCGAACAACCAGAGATCGTCGCGCTTGGTCGGATCCGCATTCCACGGTGCCTGCCCATCGGTGCGCACGAGACACTCGAGCCGCACGCGCAGGTCCCCCTGGTCGTCCTCCCAATACAGGCCGTCGAAGAACACCGGCCCTGGATCGAGCGTGACCTGCCAATGCGCGAGCTCCGGATCTTCGGCGCGCGCGTGTTGGCGATCCCAGTAGCGGAACGGGAATCCGATCACGGCCGCTCCGGCCGGCAGGCTCTCCGGCGTCGTGCCGAAGCGCCCGCGGAACAGCCCCGCCGGCTCCGGTGTCGTCGCGTCCGGGTCGTACCAGCGCGGCATCTCGAGCAGCTCGACGCGCGCGCTCCAGGTGTAGTGCAGCAACTCGTTGCGGGCGCGCAGCAGCGCACCGTGGCGCGGCAGGGAGCCGATGTTCTGCACGATCACCTCCCAGGCGCGCTCGCCGAGCGGCTCCGCCAGGATCGCGGCCGGGATCTGTTCGAGGAACTGCACCGGCTCGCCGGGGGCGTGCGCGCGCGGGAGCGTGCCGAGCAAGCCGCGCCCTTCGGTCGCGACCTGGAACGACCCGCCGCTGTGCGATTTCACGGCCAGGATCTCCCCGCCGATCATGACCAGCCCACCCCAGTCGGGGTACTCCGTCGTCAGCCGGCGCGGCTCGAACACGACGGCCACCGGCGAGGGCCGCAGGTTCTCGACGACGACGAACGACTCGCCATCGACCGTCAACGGCTCGTCGAGCATCAGCATCTCGGCCGTGCGCTGCACGGCAGCGACCTCGTCGATGAGGCCGCGCATCGGCCGCGGTTCGCTGCTCGGACCACCGCCGAAGTCGCCGGTCGGCGGCCAGGCTGCCGGCAGCTCGCCGCTGGGGAACTTGACCAGGCGATCGATCTGGCGCACGTCGAGCGCGTCGTTGCGTTCGTCCGGGCCCTGGTAGATCTGCCGCACCGGATCCTGGAACGCGACGAGCTGGAACGGATACGGGCCGAGCAGCTCCGGCAGCGCACTGGTCTGCTGCCCCTGCTGCACTCTCTGCAGGTCGCCGGTGAACATCCGCGCCACCCAGTTCACGGTGTGCCACTCGATCGGCGGGCGGTTCTCGCCGGTCGCCGACGAACCGGCGATCAGCGCGACGCGGTCGTTACGGCTGGTGCGCGCGCTGCGCGCGCCGTAGTTCCCCCAGTCCTGTTCGAACCGGTGGCACTGCAGGACCAGCGTGTTGGCGTTGTGCGGATGCGAGCTGGTGCGCGTGAACGGATCCCCGCGGAAGCCGACCGCCATACGCGCGGTGTGGATCACCGAGAGCTGCACCTCGAGATCCGGTGTGAACCCGATGTAGTCGGTGCCGTACTGCGGCGGGATCGGATACGGGTTCGCGGCCCATGCATTCGGGTCAGGCACCGAGATGCCGCCCGGTCCCGCAGTCCCATCGATCCGCATGTCCTGCTGCGTCAGCTCGCGTCGCAGCCAGTTCCAGGCCGACAGGTCGGCGCGCAGGATGTTGCCGTTCTGCAGCCAGTCGTAGCGCACCCACTCCGTCTCTTCGGGCCGCGCGCCTTCGAGCTGCACCCACTCGGTGATCCCGACGATCGACGGGTCCTTGATGTTGCCGCGGATCGGCAGCGAGATCGGGACGACGTACAGCATGTACGTCGCGTACTCGTTGGCCGACTTCATGTTGCCGCCGGTCCCGATCTGGATTCCGGCCCACTTGCTGACGAACTGACGCGGACGGCCGGTGTAGAAGCCGCGCGGGTCGTTCTTCCCCTGGATCGGCGGCAACTGCACGTTGCGCGTGATGTTGGTCAGCTTGTGTCCCTGGCGGGCGCCGTACTGGATCAGTTCGACGCCACCGACTTCAGCGGAGACAGCGTTGGTGGTCGCGGGTGGCGCGATGTTCAGGTACTTCTGCACCAGCAGCGCGTAGCCGCCGCCCGCCGGGAACGCAGCCTGGATCTGCTCGCTGGCCGGCTGCGGATCCGGCCCGCTGCCAGTCTGGTCCGGCAACGGATCGGCGAGCTCGACCTCGCCGGTCCAGGTCTCGTCCATGCCGTGGCCTACGGTCTGGGACTGGTTGCCCCACTTCACCTCGATCACGCGCGGGTTCTGCTTCACGACGCCACGTGCGACCGCGAACGCACCGATCGGTTCGGCGAGCCGCGCCGAGCCGACCTGCACCAGCTCCTGCCGGTAGACCGGCAGCGAGAACCCGTACAGCTCCACCATCGCGCCGGCCTCGATCGCCGGGGCGAAGTCGATGTCGACGCCGCCGGTCAGCTTGTCGATGTCGACCGTCGGGCGGCCGTTCTGATCCAGCGGGATCTCCGGGCGGTACTCGCGCAGGTCCATCCGCGCGACGCGGCCGCCGAACGAGTCGTCGAACGCGCAGTAGAACGTCGTCGCGTCCTTGCTGGTGTACTCGAACAGCTCGAGCCCGATCCGCAGCACGCCCTGGTCCGGGAACGTGTCGGTGCTCTCGACGCGGATCGGCAGGTACTTCGCCGTGTCCTCGCGCCACGAGCGACCGCCAGAGGGGCGGCGGTACTCCGGGATCTGCTGCGCCAGCCAGGTCATCAGGTTCGGCTGACCACGCGCCATCCCGTCGATCGTGAGGCAGAGCTGGTCGGCGCGGTTGCCGTGCGCCGACGCGTTCACGTGCGCCCACATCCCCTCCTCCCACGCGATCTCGTTGAGCGGGACCTTCCAGATCCCGGCGGTGCGTTCGACCTGCGTCTTGGTGCGGGTCGGCTCCGGATCGAGACCGGCTTCGTCGAGGACCTCGAGCAGCAGCTCGTTGCCACGGAACTGCACCGAGATCCGGTTGCGGTCCATGTCGCCGGCGTTCAGGTCGTACGGCACCTGGTCGCGCGTGTCGCGCGGCTGGAACCAGAACTGCGTGCCATGCGGAACGACGAAGCCACCAGGCCCGGTGAACGGGAACGAGACGACGCGCTTGCCATCGCCGCTGCTCGCCGGCTCCGGCTCCGCGCCGCCGGACGGTCCGCGCGGCTGCGTCGCGTCGCCGCCTTTCGGGCCGCTGTTCGTCATCCGGTACGGCCCCTCCTCGTCGACGTTGCGGCCGTTCGGATCGAGCGTCGAGAACATGCTGTCCCAGACCCAGCCGCGCCCGTCGTTCGGGGTCGACGCGGATGCGAGCTGGAACCCGGCGCCGTTGCCGTCCTTGCTCGGGAAGCGCGGCCCGCCGAGCCCCGCTTCAGGGATCAGCATCCCGATCAGGTACGCGAAGTACCGCGGCGCCGGCTCCGTCCCGCGCTCGAACGGCACCGCCCCGGCGATGTTGATCGGACCGGTGTGGTACCACGGCGTCTGCCGCTCGATCCGCGCCGCGTCCTCGAACGCGAGCTGCGTCGCCAGGATCTGATCCAGGCGGATGCCCGGCATCGCAACCGCGATCCCGCTGCGCTCGATGCGCACCGCGCCGCGCGAGCCGGGACGGTTCGCCGCGGCGGCGGCGCGGTAGCCGACGACCGCGCCGGACGTGAACGTGATCGGCGGCAGCGCGAAGTCGAGCACGTTGCCGTCCGTCCCCTGCATGAAGCTGATGAAGACCCAGGCGAGGCGAAACTTGTCCTCGGATTTCTCGACCGCATCGAACTGCGGTTTGAACAACCGCTGCGCCAGGTCCTCGAAGCTCTCGAACGGCCGCGGCTCCGGATCGAACCCGTCCGGCACGACCCCGCCATCCCCGCGCAACGCGAGGATCAGCTCCGCCTGCTGCTCCGCCTCCCGGCGCGAGATCGCCGCTCTCGTCTTCTGGGCGCCACCGTCGACACCGGCACCCGGACGCAGTCCTTGGATCGCCGCGATCAGGACCTCACGGGACACCGTGTTCAGGTTGATCGGGTGCTGCAGCAGCGGCTCCACCAGCGTGTCGATCGCGGGGTACGTGCGCGTGACCGGGCGCAGCAGCTCGATCCGGTACGCGGTCGGCAGGTTGAACCCGGCGCGCCGCGGCGCGTCGTGCGTCGACCAGACCATCCCGTACTCCATGCTGCCGTCGGCGAGGTTGCGCAGCCGCACGATCGTGCCGGCCGCCAGCGAGACCGCCGACCGGACCAGCAACCGGTAATCCCCGGCCTCGACGTCGGAGAACAGCCGCTCGGAGCGCCCGAACTCCCCCGCCGACTCGCGCACCGACGCCACCGTGCAGCAGGCCTGCAGCCGGTCCAGCTCCGCGGCGTCGAAGCCGCCGAACCCGGCGCGTGCGATCCGCGCCACTTCGCCGACGCTGCCCCACGGGGTCCAGCGATCGCGACGCCCTGGCTGCTGCGGATCCGCGCGATGCGCATGATCGACCGCCCAGGTCGCGGCGAGCACGCAGCGGTAGTCGAGCACCTGCTGGCCACGGGCGAGCCCGTGTCCGATCGCGGTCTGGAAGCCTTCCTCCGCGACCAGCAGCCCGCGCTCCAGATCGCGCAACACGTTGCCGTCCCGCTGCCCGTAGCGGATCAGCTCACGGTCGACCACGACGTAGCCGCGGTCGGGGAAGCCGGAGGCATCCTCGAGTTGCAGCTCGGTCGCCTCCGCCTCGTGTTCCGACGCCAACGTCGCGCCGAGGCCGAGCAGGTTCGCGTAGACGGCCGGCGACGCCGACGTCAGGTTGATGCGCCGCTGCAGGTCTTCGAGCTCGGCCGACAGCAGCATCCGGTCACCGACCGCAGCCAGCGCTCCGGCCCCGACCTGGTCGGGGAACTCGCGCCGATCGTCGACGAGCGGGGTCTCGTCCAGGCTCGGATGGCTGCGGCGCGCATGCGCGAGGGCGAGGTCGCGCGCCGACTGGCAGGCCAGGTCGACCTGCTTCTGGTCGGCGACCGCAATCGCCGCCGCCTCGCCGTTCCCCATGCCGAGCAGGAACGGCGCCGCCAGCGTGGTCAGGATCGCGAGCACGACCAGCACCGCGATCAGCGCAAACCCACGCTCGGATCGGATCTTCGTCATGACTGCTCCCAGTGGATCAAGCCTTGGTCCCGCAACCGGCCGCGCAGCGACTCGTCGCCGTAGCGGAGCTCGATCACGGCGGCCGATTCGGGCGCACCGACCCGGTCGAACCGCAACCGCTCCAACGTCCCGAGCGGGTCGTGCACGCGCACCTCGACCTCGCCCGGGATCAGCAGCTCGTCGCCGAGCTCGTAGCGCAGCAACAGGATCTCGTCGATGCGGCCGCCGACCGGCGCGTCACCCGGCGAGATCTCGAGAAGATCACCCGCGGTCTGGAACGGATGCCCGTTCGCAGGCGCCGCCGCCTGCTCCCGCTCGTCGATCTGCAGCGTGAACCGCGACCCGTCGTGCGCGACGCGCAGCCCGAACCAGCGACCGGTCGGCAGCGGCCGCGGCCCCTGCAGCGAGACGACATTGCCGGGCCGCGGGCCGGGCGCTTCGAGCGTCAGCTTCGCGTACGGCCGCAGCTCCGCGTCCCAACCGACCGACAGCATCCGGCCGAGCCGCACCAGCGTCGCCGCACTGCGCTCGTCCGGGTCGAGCTTGACGTCGAGCTGCAGCAGGAACCCGTCGTACAGATCGAGCCAGCTGCCGGTCTTCAGCGTGAACATCGTCGACCGCCCGCGCGGATCCGGCTCCCAGGCTCCGCCGAACCGGCCCGCGACGACCGCGTTGCCGGTCAGCTGCGGGCGATGCCGCTCGTTCAAGAACCGCTCGTCCGGCTCGAGGTGCCAGATCGCGGCCGGCGCCAGCACCCGCGCGCGCACGCGCGTCGGTGCACCCTCCCCGTCCCGCTGCACCAGCACCTCGGTCGTGGCCCCGCGCTGCCGCGCCGTCGTGGCCGCCAACGTGATCTGGTCGCGCAGGATCGCCCGCGCCGAATCCAGCACCGTGACGCCGCGCTGCACGAACCCCACCCCGATGCCGATCAGGACGCCGATCACGGTCATGACCGCGAGCAGCTCCAGCAGCGTGAATCCGCCGCGAGCAGACCGCGGCGTCGCGTTCATCCGCCCGGCTCGGGGTAGACGATGTCGTCGCCAGTCCCGAACGTCTGGTCCGGCCCGGCCGAAATGAGCTGGTACTTCGTCGGATTGAGGTATCTCCCCCCCTCACTCCGCAGCGCCTTCACATCGACGATCTCGCCGTTCGTCAGCTGCACCTGCTGCACGCGCTCGTAGCCCCCGTGGTTCGCCGCGAAATAGACCAGCGGCTGCCCCCACGCATCCACGACCTCGTATTTCTGCGTCGTGTCCAGCACCGGGATCGTCCCGCTGTTCTTGTCGTCGTCGGTGTTGGAGAGCCACGACCGGTTCTCTTCCAGCGTGCTCCTCCCACCGCTCTTCTGGTGCAGGTACAGCACCAGCGACTCGATCCCCGCGTTCACCCCATCCGCCTTGGCCGAGACCTTGACGTCCCCCAGCTCCGTCAGCTTGAAGTCATCCGGCGGATAGAACCCGTACTTGCGCTCGAACGCGTCGATCGACGTGCGCAGGAACGTGATCCGCGCCGACGTCTCGGTGATCTGCCCCTGCTGCGTCGCCCCGAGCACGTTCGGCAGCAGGAAGTACGCCAGCATCCCGAGGATGGCGATGACGATGAGCATCTCGATCAGCGTGAACCCACGCTGCGCCGCCGCGCCACGGTTGAGGGACGTGAGAGCCGAACCCGAACCCGAACCCGAACCCGATCCCGATCCCGATCCCGATCCCGTTCTCGCCCGAACCCGATCCCGGTCCCGGTCCCGGTCCCGGTCCCGATCCCGCTTCGGCCCGAACCCCAACCCCATCCCAATCCCGTTCACTGCTGCTGCCTCCGTACCAACCGGAAATCGTCGAACACGACATCGACCGCGCTCCCCGACCGTCCGTCGACAGCGAGATCCACATGCAGCGCCGTCCTCGAGTTGCGGCTGAGCCGCTGCAGCTCGCGCTCGTGCACGACCGTGCCGTTCCACGTCGCGCGCAGCACGAACCGCTTGTTCTGCGGATTCACGTCGACGTGCAGCCCGAGCATCTGCGGCTCGTTCGGATCCACGGTGATCCCGAGCACCACCGGCTCGAACCGCTGGCGCTCTTCGTCCTTGGCATCGCGTCCCTGCACCCCATCGGTGATCTGTAGGAACGGCTTGCGGTCCTGGTAACCGAACCGGATCTGCACTTCGTTGGCTCCGGTCCGCGCGCCGCCGGCGGTCGTCGAGACCAGCTGCAGCCCGGCGAACCCGTCCGCATGGCTGCTGCCGAGCTTCACACGGACCTCGGTCCCCAGGAACAGCCCGCTCTCTTCGAGCGTGCGCCGGGCATGGGCCTCGCGCACCGTGCCGGCCAACCGCCCCTCGAGCCGCAGCTGCTGCTGCTCGAGCCGCGGCCCCACCGGGCCGCTCGGCTGCACGGTCCACTGGTTGCCCAGCTCGTCGCGCGCGAAGTCGTCGCGGATCTGCACCTTGCCGGAGTGGTCGTCGATCAGCGCGATCGTCTGCTCGCACCACTCGCGCAGCGGGTCGCCGAGCGGCAGGCGCTTGCCGATCTCGTCGAAGCGCGCCCGCGCTTCTTCGACCTGGTTCTGCGCATAGTCCGCGAGCCCGATCCCGATCTCGCACCACTGGCTCTTGCTCAGCTCGGCACCGGCCTGGAACGCGCGGCGCGCACCCTTCCAGTCGCTGGCGCGCGCGTGCGCGAGCCCTTGCAGCTCGCGATAGCGGACGTCCTTGCCGCGCGTCGTGTCGAGCTCGACCAGCCGGTCGGCGTACTTGGTCGCGGCGTACAGCGCGAGCGGCGCGTCCTCCGGGCTGCGCTCGGCCACTGCGAGGCGCGCGAGCACTGCCTCACCCATCGCCTCGGCGAGGTCGTCGCTCTGGTGCAGCGCGGTGCGGACTGCGTCGACGGCCGCTTCCGGCTGACCAGCCTGCCGGCGCGCGTGCGCCAGCAGGTAGTGCGAGTACACGTCGGACGGGTCGACACTCAGCGCATGCTCGAGCGCGCTGATCGCATCCGCCCAGTTGCCGGTGCGGGCGTACAGGAATCCGAGCGCCGACAGCGCGCGGTGGCGGACCAGCGGCCAGCGATCTGCAGCCGCAGTCAGCGTCGCACGCGCTTCGACCCACTTCTTGTCCATCGTCTGCGCGACGCCGATCCCGACCGAGGCCATGCCGAAGCCGACCGCGTTCTGGAACGACGCCGCGGCGCCGGCGAAGTCCCCGCGCGCGTAGGCGACGGAGCCCTTGAGGAACGCGCGGTGTGCGGTGAACTCCTCCCCTTCCGGCAGCAGCCCGAGCGCGCGCTCCGCCTCGTCCGGCCGCCCGACCGCGAGCATGACCGCGACGGTGACGCGCGCGAGCTCCCAGCGGCCGTTCGCGGTCTCCATCGCGAGCTGGCTGTTGCGGCGCGCAGCTTCGATGAACGGCACCGCCTCTTCGGCCCGGCGCGTGCGCACCAGGTGGTTGGCGAGCGCGCCGAGCGCGAGCGCATCGATCGGATCGTTCGCGACGGCGGTGCGGAACTCCTGCTCTGCTTCGTCCATCAGGCCGAGCGTCGCCAGGATGCGCCCGCGGCCGACATGGCGGAACGAGGCGTTGCGCAGCGCCTCCGGGACCGTGTCGTAGAACTCGAGCTGCCGGCCGAGATCGCCGCGCCGCGCGAGCACGTATCCCTTGAGGCGATAGCCGCGAACCGCACCCTCGCTGATCTCGATGTAGCGGTCCGCCTGTTTCTCCGCTTCGTCGAACACCCAGCCGGCGTCGGCGGCGTTCGCGAGCAGCCAGTCGACGAACTGCAGCCGGCCAGGCAACGAAGCCGCACCATCACCGAGGTTCAGTTTGCGCAGCTCGACCTCGTTGCGCAGCGTGCGGGCGAGCTGGATCGACACGATCGTCTCACCCTTGATCTCGTCGTTCGGCCGCCACAGCCGGCCGGTCTTCCAGTCGTGCGAGTCGAGGAACAGCGACTGCACCAGCGGTCCCTTGTGGCCGTGGAGCTTGTACTTCTCGGCGTTGCGGATCCGGCCGTAGAGCTTGCCGCTGGTGGTCTCGACGACGTCCCAGGTCTCGAGCGGATCCCCGGCCGGCTGCGGGTCCTGCGTGGCGCCGGCACCGTTGCTGGCCGTCGCTTCGGCCGGTGCCGGCGGCGCCGCCTCGGCGGTGCCATCGCCGAACTGGAACTGCTCGACGACTCCCCCCGGCACGCGCAGCGCCGTGTAGTGCGCCGGATGCGGACCCGGATCGAGCGGCGGTGCGACGACCGGCAACGGTCCGAGCTCCGGCGCCGGCAACGGCCGCGGCGGCAGCGGCTCCGTCTCGCTCGGCTCGCGGAACAGCTCGCGCGGCTGCTTGACCTCGCTGGCCGGGCTCGCGATCGCCGCACCGCCGGCCGGCGGCGGCGTGTAGTCGAGTGCCTTCGGACGGATCGGCGGCGCCAGGTAGGTGCCGGTCGAGCCGGACCAGATCCAGGCCGCGAGCAGCAGCGTCACCAGCAGCAGGCCTTGTTCTCGACGGATGCGCAGCGCCATGGGCAACGGTCAGGGATTGCGGAGGACAGGAGCGACGAGCTTGGCGGTCAGCTTCAACGGATCGCCGCTGCGCTTGCCGGACTCGAGCTTGAACTCGGGGGCCAGCGCGAGCGGCGGGCGCTGCGCGCGGCAGAGCTCGAGGAATCGGTACAGCGTCGCGTAGTCGGCGTGGATCTGCACCGCGACGCGGTGCTCTTCGATCGGCGACGTCGCGTCGCCGCGCGCGCGACCGGCATCCGCGCGGGACGGCTCGATCTTGATCGAATCGACCGACGCGACACCCAGGGCATCCGGATCGCCGGCCAGCGTCTCGCGGTGTGCCGCGAGCAGGCGCGTCACGCCCTGCTCGAGCAGCATCAGCGCGATCAACGTGCGGCGGATCTCTTCGGTCCCGCCGGCCGGCGGTGCCCACGAGAGATTGCGCTCGTTCAGCTCGATGCCGAGCTCGGCGGCGGCGCGC
Organism: uncultured candidatus Brocadiaceae bacterium; assembly: GCA_964483245.1. Taxonomy (GTDB): domain Bacteria; phylum Planctomycetota; class UBA1135; order UBA1135; family UBA2386; genus CAZABP01. Next base: position 55,569 of record CAZABP010000010.1, read on the forward strand.
ACGAGCTGCTGCCGCACGCGGCGCGAGACCTGTTCGTAGTGCAGGTCCGGCGCGCCCTTCCCTTCGAGCAGGAACTCCGGCGCGGGCGTGAACAGGATCGCTTCGGACAGCTCGCGCATCGAGCCGGCGAGCCGCTCGCGCTCCTCGGTCGCCGCCTCCTGCGCGGTGCGGCCGTAGTGATCGTCGCGGTTGATCGCGGTGACCGTCTTCTGATTCGCCGCGGCGACGGTCTGGCTGTCGAACACCGAGTCCACGACCGCGCGTGCGATCAGGAACACGCACAGCCCGATCAGGCAGCCGATCAGGAAGCGCTTGTGTTCTTGCCAGGCTTGCTGCAGGTCCATGCGCGCGTCACTTCGGTTCGGTGTCGGGGGTCGGGGCGGGGGGCACGAAGTCGATCGTGAATTTGAACGCCTTCTTCTCGTCGGTGCCGCCCGGCACCGCCTGGAAGCCGTCCTTGGGGATCAGCCCGTGGCTGCGGAAGTCACGGTTGAAACCCTGGTAGACGTCGCCGGTCGAGCGGCCGGTGACCGGCTTGAGGAAGCCGTCGACCTCGACGACCGGATGCGGATCACGCGGATCGTTGCGCCCGGCGTCGCGGCCGCCGCGCGACGTGCTGGTGCGGAGCTGCAGTGTCTGCACCCACGCCTCCGGCGGCAGGGTCTCGTTCAACACGCGCATCGTCATCAGCAGGCTGTGCAGCGGCAGCGCGCGCTCGCCGAGCTCCTGCACGACCGCGCGTGTCTGCGCGTTCTGCTCCAGCAGCTCGCGCGTCGCGCGGTCGACCGACGCGATCCGCGCGCGCTGCTGCTCGATCGAGCGCGCCGCGACCGTCGCCGACTCCTGCCGCTCCTTGGCACGCAGCGCGAGCGCCACCAGCAACAGCACGGCGACCACGCCGGCCGCGATCGACCAGACCGTCCGCTGCAGGAAGCGCTGTTTGCGCCGTACGGCCTCCGGCAGGATCTCGAGCGAATACAGCTCCCGGTCCAGCCGTCCGACCGCGAGCCCGAGCGCGGCGACCGCGCCGCCGCGATGCGCATCCAGCTCGGTGCGGTCCGCCTCCGGCAGCTCCGACAGGTCGACGTTCTGGAACGGATCGAACGGCTCGACCGGAACGCGCAGCGCCTCACGCAGATAGCCGCGCAGGCCGCGCAGCGAGGCGCTGCCGCCGCAGACCAGCACGCGGTCGAGCCGCAGGTCCTTGATCTTGGTCTGCGACTTGCAGAACGCGAGCGAGGACTGGATCGCGGCGACGATGACGCCGGCGGCGCCGCCGGCCGCCATCGTGACCTTCTCCGCCTGCCCGGACGCGAAGCGCCCGCGGCTCGCCGGATCGAGGTCGAGCAGCTCCTTCTTCAGGCTCTCGGCCTTGCGCGCGCTGACGTCGAATGCGGCGACGATCGCCTCGTCGAGGACCTTGCCGCCGCCGCTGAGGTTGCGCGCGAACAACAGGTCCATCCCGCGCACGATCGCGAGGTCGATCGTCTCGTGCCCGAGGCTGACCAGCGCGACCGTCGCCTCCTCGTCGATCTGGCCGCAACGGAGATACGCGTTGTAGATCGCGATGCAGTTCGGCACGTGCGCCGTGACCGAGCCGCCGGCCTCCCGCACGACGGCGCTGACGCGGTCGAGCGCTTCGTCGCGCGCCAACGCGACGAGCACCGTCTCCATGCCCCCCTCCTCGTCCTCGATCGGGAGCAGGTTGTAGTCGGCCGAGAGCTCGCCGCCGGACTGCGCCTTCAGGTCCGCGATCTCGAGCTCCATCAGGTTCTGCAACTGCCAGTCGGCGACCGGCGGCGCCTGCGTGTAACGCAGCGTCATGTCGCGGCCGGCGAGGCCGGCGACGGTGTTCTGCAGCGGGACGCCGAGCTCGCGCAGGCCGGCGGCGCCCTCGGCCGCGGGGACGGCACCGAAGCGCACCACCGAGATGCCGTGCTTGCCGCTGCGCGCGACGAGGACCTTCGTCGTGTGCGAACCGGGATCGATTGCGACTGCCTTGCCGGCCATGTCAGCTCCTGCGCGGAATCATCGGGCCTCCAGCGAACGTCGGACGAGCTGCGCGAGCCGCTCCTGCCCCGCCTTGTCGAGCAGCGCGACGAGTCCCTGCAGCTGCTCGTGCTGGGCGGCGCGCGCGTCGGCGGCGATCTTGCTGAGCTGCTCGGTGATCTCGGTCTGCATCGCCGCGATCGCGTCCGGATCCGGCAGGTCGGCGGTGCCGTAGTCGGCGAGCAGCGTGTCGAGCTGCTGCTTCAACCGGCGCCAGCCGACCAGGCTCTGGAAGAACCGCACCGTCTCGAGCTCGGCGCGCAGTCCATCCAGGCGCGTGCGGAAGCCTTCGAGCACCTGCGCGCGCAGCGCCTGCGCCTCGCGCTGCGTGTCGTCGTCGTGCGGCAGCTCGGTCAGCAGCGCGCGCAGGTGCGCGAGCGCGTCGGCCGGCTTCGCCGCCGTGCGCGCCGAGCGCAGCAGCTCGCGGGCGGACGAACGCTCGGCACCGAACACGACGCGCAGCGTCAGCTCGGTGCAGGGAGCCGACGCATCGCCGATCCGCAGCCAGAACTGGCGGTTGCGCGTGCGGGCGGTCACGCGCGCCGGCGTCGCCGGCGCGAGCGAGATCCGTTCGTTGCCGGTGCCGAGCAGGGCAGCCGTGACGCCGGCCGCATCGAACTCCTCGCCGCGCTGCGTGAATGCCTTGCCATCGGTCCGCGTCGCGACGCCACCGGTTGCGAAGCCGGCAGCGAACTGCAGCTCGAACCCGAGCGGCGCCGGCTGACCGCCGGACTGCTTCAGCGTGAAGCCCTCCTCGGTCGGCGTGATCTCGAGCGCGTGCCCGAGGTCGCTCGGGACCGCGAGCCCCGCGGCGGCGAGCGGTGCGAACGGTCCCTCCGCGACGACCGGGCGGCTCTGCGCCAGGATCGGATCCGCAGCGCCCCACAGCGCGAAGCTCGCGCCGGTGACCGCGAGCGCACGCCCCGCGACCGACAGGTCGCTGCGCGCCGCGCCGCCGGCATCGGTGACCGCGATGTCGTCGACCTGCGCGCGCGCCTGCGCATCCGGCAGCAACGCGACGACCTCGACCCGCAGGCGGTCGAAGCCGGGGGGGACGTCGAGCTGCGCCTGGACCTCGGCCCAGTCTTCGGCCGCGATCAGCTGCGTCCCGCTGACGAGCGGGACGCGGCCCTCCTGCTGCGACGACGACAGTGCCAGCCGCACACCGGCGCGGGCGGAACCTTCGGTCCGGACCATCGCCGCGAGCGCGAGCCGCTCGCCGCTGCGCACCGGCAGTGCGGCACCGCTGCGCGCGAGGGCGAAACCGGCCGCCTCACCTTCCGCGCGCGTCGCCGTCAGCGCGAAGCTGCCGCTGCTGCCAGGCGTGTCGGCGGCGAAGCCGGCGCCGGCGACCGGTTCCCAGGGGTCCTGGGTCTCGGCCTGCGCGAGCTCGGCCGGCAGCCGGTTGCCCGGGATCTCGCGCGGCGCGCGCCGCTGCTGGCCGCGCGGCGACGAGCCGGACGGACCGCCATCGCGCAACAGGAACCAGCCGGCGCCTCCGGCGAGCAGGACCAGCAGGCCGAGCATCAGGCCGACACCGCGGCGGCGGCCGGCGCGCGCGAGCGCCGCCGCGTCCAGATGGCGCATCGTCAGCTCGTCGCTCGCCGCGACCGCGCCTTCGGCGCGGAACGCGACGCGGACGCGGCCGACCACGAAGACGTCGCCCGGCGTCAGGACCACCTCGGTGATCCGCTTGCCGTCCATCATCGTGCCGTTCGTCGACTGCAGGTCGCGCAGCAGGTAGCCGCCGTCCTCGAACACGATCTCGGCATGCGCGCCGGAGACCTTCTCGTCCTTCAGGATCAGGTCGTTCCCGGCGCGGCGGCCGATCGTCAGCTTGCCGGCTGCGAGCGGTCGTGTTTCGCCGACCTGCTCGCCATCCAGGATCTCCAGCACGAAGTTGGTCATCAGCGGGGATTCAGCGGGATTGCTGCGGGGCTGCGAGCGGCCATGCCGCGGCGGGAGCGCGCGATGCCGGGCCCGCCGAGGTCGAGGCTCGCGCAGTCGGGCGACGGAGCGACTCGACGGATGATGGACGACACTCGATACCGGACAGTGCGGGACGCGAAGGCCGACGGCGCTGACTCCGGGGGCGCGGCGGCAGCGAGCGGAGCCCGTGAGCCGCGGAGCTGACGGCCGGCACGGACAGCGCCGTAAGCTACGCAGCGATGCATGGTTGTCAAACCAGCGCTGAAACCGGCTGCGGGGTCGCGGCGCGGCTGCGGGACGGCCGTGCAGGGGGTGGCTGAGGCGTGGCGCGGCGTTACCACGTCGATCCGTTGCCGGCTCCGGGGCCGGCCGTGCTGCGCGGGGATCTCGCCCACCATCTCGGACAGGTCCTGCGGGCGCGCAGCGGGGAGAGCGTGCGGCTGTTCGACGGACGCGGGCGCGAATGCGACGCGCGGCTCGTCGCCGTGCGGCGCGGTGAGATCGCGCTCGAGGCCGCTCCGGCCGAGGCCGGCGGGCGCGAGCCGCCGGTGCGGGTCGAGGCTGCGTTCGCGCTGCCCAAGGGGACGCGGGCGGAGTGGCTGTTCGAGCACGGCACCGAGGTCGGGGTGCGCGTGTTCCGGCCGCTGTGGACCGAACGGTCGCGGCTCGGGGATCGGGTCGAGCGGTGGCGGCGCATCGTCGCGGCCGCGGCCGGGCAGTGTGATCGTGCGTTCGTGCCGGAGGTGCGCGAGCCGGTGCGGCTCGAGGAGCTGTTCGGGGAGAGCGGATTGCCGGAGTTGCGGTACCTGGCGGCGCGGGATGCGCCGGCGATGCCGGCCGTCGCTGCGGATGCGCTCGTGCTGGTCGGGCCGGAGGGCGGGTGGAGCGAGCGCGAGCGCGAGGTCGCGCGGGAGGCGGGGTGTGTGGCGGGTAGTGTGTCGGCGCTGACGCTGCGCACCGAGACCGCGGTCGTGGCGGCGGTGTTGCGGTTGCTGGCGTAGGGTCGCGCGGGCGGCGGGGTCCTGGTGGAGCCGCGTGTGCTGCCGCGTCACTCCGATCGGGGCCGGGCCGTTCATCGCAGCTCGTGCACCGTCTCGTCGGCGAAGCTGTAGTAGCGGTCGGCGCCGACCACCACGTGGTCGAGCACTTCGATCCCGATCAGCTCGCCGGCCCGACGCAGCCGCTCCGTGACGTGGCGGTCCTCGACGCTCGGCAGCGGATCGCCGGACGGATGGTTGTGCGCCACCACGATCGCGGCCGCGGCCGCGCGGACCGCCGGGCCGAACACATCGCGCGGATGCACCGGGGCCGTCTGCAGACTGCCGGTCGAGACCACGCGCAGCGCCAGCAGCCGATGGCGGCCGTCGAGCAGCACCGCGAAGAAGCTCTCCTGCGTCGCGCCGCGTGCGCTCTCCGCGATCAGCCGCGCCACGTCGCCGGCGTCGCGGACCGTGCTGCCGGGACGCAGGCGGTCTTCGACCAGCCGGCGCGCAAGGCCGAACGCCGCGCCCAGTGCCGCCGCGCGCGCCGGGCCGAGGCCCGCGTGCAGCGCCAGCTCGCGCGGATCCGTGCGCGCGAGGCCGGACAGGCCGCCGCATGCGCGCAGCAGACGGAGTGCCACCTGCTCGGCGGATTCCCCCCGCCGGCCGGTGCCCAGCAGCAACGCCAGGCACTCGGCATCCGACAGGCGGGCTTCGCCCAGCTGCAACAACCGCTCACGCGGTCCCGTGAATGAGATCGTGTCGTCCACGCGGGACCTGTGCCGCGCGGGGGGCAGTGGTTCCGCGGATTCCGTGGTCCTGATGGGGTCTGACTCCTTTGGTCCCGTTCCGGGCGCCGCTGGCCACCTGACAAAGTGGCGCGACTTTTCTCGTCAGACCCCTTGGGGTCACTTCGCGGGGCGCAGCGCGAGAGCCAGCTCGCGCTGGTCGGCCAGCGGGTCCCACGTGAACTCCGCGGAGGCGCGATCACACCCTGCAGGCAGCCACTCGAACGATCGCGCAGGGTTCTGCGCGCGATGGAGCTCGACCGTGACGCGCCCGCCCTGGTCATGGTCCAGCCGGATCCTGCCGTGCACGTTGGTCTGCGGACCACGCGCCGATCGGCCCTCGACGCGCAACCAGCAGTGACGCAGCGGTTGCCCATCCGGATCCGTCACGGTGATGCGGATGCTCGTGTCGCGCACGAGCACGGTCGCATCGACGCGCGCACCTGCAGCGATGACGAGCGGATCCCGCGCAGTCAGCATGCCGCCGAAGTAGCCGGAGCCCCCGTCGTCGCGGGCGCGAACGCGGTACGTGCCTGGCAGCAGCATGCGCCCGCGGATCCGTCCTTCGTCGTCGGTTGCGGCGTGCATCTGCGCGGTGACGATCAGGTCCCCCACCTCGAGCGGCTTGGAGTCCGACTCGCGGCTCAGGAACACGAACCCACGCCGTAGCGGACCATGCTCCGTGTTCACCTGCAGGTCGACGCCCGCGGGCTGCAACTCGGCGAGATCGAACACGACTTCGTCCGCTTCGGCGTCGGCCGCGACGCGCGCGGGCCGCTCGTACTGGATCAACCATGGCAACCGGTCCGCGCTCTCGCGCAAGACGCCGGGGATCGAGAGACCGAGTCGATATGCACCAGGTTCGAGGCCGTGCAGCCTGCACGTGTCGCTCCCGAAGGTGCCGAGCAGTTCGAGTCGATCTCCGTCGAGCAGGCGGAAGAGGCGGATCCCAGGCGGGCGCACCTGCTGCCCCGCCTCCTCTTCGTGCACCCGATGCAGGTCCTCGACGATGCCGCGCGGAACCAGCCGGACCGCGAGCGCCGCGCCGCGCTTCAGCTCGAGCAGGACGTCGCGGGTCGCGGGAGCGAGCGCGTCGATCGTGGGGATGAACCCGGCTGCCGAAGCGCGCACGTGCAGCGGGTGGTTCGTACCCGGATACAGCGTCACCGACCCGTCCTCGTCGGTGTGACCTTCGGCGACGCGGTATCCGACACCCGAGAGCGACCCGCCGCGCGGCGCAGCGAGATCGTCGAACGAAGCGCTCGCGCTCGCGCCGCGCGCATCCCCGAGCGTCAGCAGCTCCACGCGGGCCGCGTGAACCGGCGCTCGTTCCGCGAGCACGCGCACCCGGATCGCCGGTGCAGGGAGCAACGAAACTCGTACAGCCACCGTGCCTCCCGGCGCCACGGTCACCGGTATCGGCTTCGAATGCGCGAGCGCGCGATCGATCGGAAAGACTGCGATCTGCCACGTTCCCGGCGGCACGTCCTGCAGCACGGCACGGCCTCCGATGTGCTGCGTTCCGACCGGCTCAGGATCGTGCCGTCGCAACTCGCGCGACGCGTCCCAGCCGACCGCGAACCGTTCGATCGGGGTGGAATCGACACTGCGCACCACCTCGATCGCGATCGCGCCGAACGGTGCCACGGTCAGCGCCAGCCCCGTCGTGCCGCTGGGGAAGACGCGATGCACGAGTCCGGGATCCAACCACGGCCGGTCGCAGCCGAGCGTCCAGCCATCAGGTGCCGGGTGGATCGCCGGGATCGTGAATGATCCATCGGCCGTCGTGGTCGCGCCCTCGGACCAGCGCGTTCCGTCGCCGGAGGCCTGCGCCATCGCCACGACCCGCACGCCGGCGACCGCCTGGCCCCCAGCATCGACGACTCGTCCGGCGAGCGCGACTTCGCATCGTTCCACGAGGATCTCGGGCACTGCCTGCGCGGGATCGAAACGGATGGTGCCGCTGCATGGCCACACCGGCCCGCTCGTGATCGAGTAGTGAGCCGTCCCCGGCGGCAGACCCGGTGCGAGCGTTGCGAAGCCATCCTCCGCAGAGAGAGATGTGGCGACACGAGCGGAACCGTCGGTGCGCCAGTCGGTGAACGTGGCGCGCACCCCGACGCCTGCGACCGGCTTGCGGTCCGGATCGAGCACACGCACGCGTGCATCGTGCAACCGCAGCACCCGATACTCGCCCAGTTCGAGACGCGGCGGCTCGATCAGCTCCGGCACGTAGCGCTCCCGACCGGCCCACCGCGAATCGACCTCGGCGAGCCGGAACGTGAACCCGGGCGCCCGCTCGAGCAGGAACTCGAACCGTCCATCCGGGCCTGAGATCGTGGTCTGCGGCGCGGCCGCGTCACGCGGCGGCCCGCGGCGCGCAACTGTGAGCTCGGCGTACGGATCGATGTGGATCGACATCTGCACGCCCGCCGCCGGTTCCTTCGTGTCGATGTCGATGCAGCGGCCGGCCAGGATGATCGGAGTCGGAACGCTGCTCGGGGTGGCATTCGCTGGGCGCGCGTCGTCGGGCGCGACTGCGGGTACTCGCCCAGCCTCGTGTGCCGGAACCGCGTTTGCAGTCGCTGGGAGTGACGCGTCCCGATCCGGCCCGCTCGACCGGATGCCAGCAGCTGCCGCACCCGTGAGCTCGATCCACAGCCAGACCGCGAGCGTGAGCAGCATCAGCATCGCGAGCCACAGACCCGTGCGCGCACGAGACATGAGGTCCGTAGTACCACGGATCTGCGCGCGTGTCGGGCCCTGACAAAGTGGCGCGACTTTTCTCGTCAGACCACTTGGAGCTCGCGCGTGCGCGTAGGATCCGCGCGTGCTCACGCTGCTGATCTACGTCGGATTCGCGCTGCAGGGGCCGGCGCCCGCGGAAGCGTCGAAGCCGGAAGCAGCCCCGGCACAGTCCACTGCGCAGGAACCGGCACAGCCCACCGGGAAGGAAAAGGACGCGCGCATTAGCGCGGCACTCCGGACCATGGTCACGGAGCTCGCGCCGCCGGTCGAGCGGGAGACGGGCCTCGCGTTCCTGGCCGATCCGATCGCGCGCGTGCCAACGGTCGAGGCATGGACAGCCGAGCTCACGCCGAAGAACGGTTCTCCCGCGGACGCGTTCGAGGCCGCCACGTTCACGCTGGGGCTCTTCGTCGTCGATCCGGACGAGGTTTGGGTGTCGCCGGCCTATTCGGATGCGCTCCTCGCGGCGGCAGAGCCGTCCGCGACGACCCACAAGGGTGAGATCGCGCGGCTCCGATGCGTGCTCGTGCACGAGCTCGTGCACTGCCTGCAAGAACAGCACTACGAGTGCATCACGCGCGTCCAGGCCGAGCCCGATCCTGGCAAGCGATACAACCTGCGCGCCCTCTGCGAAGGCCACGCGGTCGTCGTCGAAGAGCGCATCGCGACGACGGAGTTCGGCATGAAGGACTACTGGGCGACGGCGCGCAAAGGCTATCCCATGCGCACGCACGGGCACTATCACCACGGCAGGCGCTACGTCCGACGGCTGCTCGGCCGTGAGAACGGCCGCGCGCGGCTGTTCGAGTTGTTGCAGCACGGCCTGAATGCGGAGGCACCCGCGCAACCCGCGGAGGCTCCGCAGCCGGAGCGCGCGAAGCAGCCGCCACCGGACAAGCGCTGATCCAACGCGGACGCAACCCAGACGCCACCTGACAAAGTGGCGCGACTTTTCTCGTCAGACGACGAGAGTCTCAGCGCGGGGTCGGTCGGAGCGTCACATCGCGCTCGCCAGCCGTGCGCGGCATCGAGAGCGACGCAGCGGCGTGCGTGCCGGCTGGGAGCCAGGGGAACGTGCGGCCGCGGTTGTCGGCCGCATGGAGCTCGATGCGGGCCGGGCGCTGGTCGAAGAACAGCACGCCATGGACGTCGAGGCGGCCCGTCTCGTGAGATCCCGAGTCGCGGTGCACCTGGACGACGCAGTTGCGCAACGGTTCGCCCGCGGGATCGAGCATCCGCACGCGCACGGTCTGGCGTGCCGTGACATGCGCGGTGATGCGCATGCCAGGATCCACGTGCAACGGCGACACGGTGATCCCATGGCGCGCCACGCCAGCAGAGTCCCAGCGCAGGACATGGATCCGGTAGATGCCGGGCGCCACGAGCAGCGGTTCGAGGCGACCGTTCGGATCGGTGCGAACGCTGCGCGGGGCCGCCGCGTGTGGCATCCGCGCCCTGGCGAGCGCGTCATGGTCGGGCATCAGCAAGACCAGACTTCGACTTGGCGGCTCCTCGTCGAGCTGCACCGTCAGCTCGACTTCGGACGGACGCAGCTGCGCCAGATCGAAACGGACATGTGCCGGTTCGCCGTCGCGCACGCGCGCCGTGGTCTCGGGCAACTCGTCGGTCCGCAATGCACGGAGGATCTCGATGCCTAGCTCGAGGTCGCCGGGAATCCGATCCTGCAGCTCGAACTGCTCGCCCGGAACCGGCCGCATCTCGCGCCGCCTGCTGTCGTCTCGCCGCATCCACAGTCGAGCTTCCGGCAAGGCTTCGGCTCGATCGGACACACCCATCCATCGCTCTCGCGCTGCGGCCAGCTCCGTCAGGATGCCAGGCGGCACGATCGTGCAGTGGATCGGTTTGCGCGAACGCGCATCTCCGCCGTCATGTTCCGGCAGCGCGACCACGATGGCGTCGTCCGTCTGCGGCAGCTCCACGCCCTGGGGCGCGAAGCCCTCCGCGCGCACGCGCAGTCCCAGCTCATCGCGCTCGGTCGCGCAGGCGAGCGTCACGTGGCCGTCCGCGCCGGTGGAGCCGCTGCCGAAATGCACATCTGCGCCGGGGCCGAGTTCGAACGTCGTCCGCGGCGTCGAGGGCACGAGGTCGGCATACAACAACTCCGCAGACGGCCGCGGGGATGCAACCACGTCGACGCGCGCACCAACAACGGGCCGGCCTGCGTGCAGCACGCGCACCCGCACCGGACGCCGCGGCTGCAGCTCCACACGCAAGGTGGTCACCGTTCCGGCCGTCAACTCGGCGCGCAACACGCGCGACTCCGCGAGCGCGGGATCGTTCGGATGCACGACGAGCTCGTGCACACCGGGCAGCAGGCCTGCGAGCAGGACTCGCTGCTGGGCATCGCGCCGTGGCGGAGCTGGATTGCGCGTACCGCGCGAGGTCTCCTGCTGCTGCGTCGCGACGGCAAACGCCTCGACCCGCGATCCATCGCGTGCATCGACGACGTCGAGCGCGATCACGCACGCTTCGACCATGCGCAGGCGTAGATCCCGCGTGCCGGTCGGAATCGGCGCATGCTCCGGCGTCAGATAGCGCTCGTGCCAGGCGTCGAGCGTCCATCCTTGCGGCCCGGGATCGAGCGAGCCGAACACGAACCTCCCCTCCGCGTCCGTCACGGTCTCGCACAGACCGACCTGCCCGTCGGTGCTCGCCGCGACCTGGACCCCCCCGAGCGGTGCTCCGTCCGGCGCGAGCAGCGTTCCGGTGATGACGACCGGCGCCGGTTCCACGATGACATCCGGGATCGCGCCGCCCGGTGCATGCAGGAACCAACCGTGCCCGAACGCAGCCGCACCGGCGGTCACCCAATACATCACGCGGCCTGGCAACAGCGGTGGTCCGAAGCGCACGCGGCCATCGGCGTCCGAGCGTGCATGCGACCCGTAGAACGCACCGCCCGCAACGCGAGGGTCCTCGCGGAAAGTGCGCAGCACGATCCCTTCCAGCGGGCGACCGCCCGGATCGACGACGCGCACCTCGGCCGCGTGCATCCGGCGCAGCGCGACCCGACCGAGCTCGATCCGCGTCCCGGCGGTCAGCGAGCTCCACTCATGTCGATCCATGAACCAACTGGCGTCCGCCGGTTCGAGCGTGAACTGCAGATGCACAGACGGTGTGCAGACGATTTCGAAGCGGCCGTCTTCGCCGGTGACCGCGGTCACCGGCGCGGGCGCAGCGAACGCTGGATCCCACAGCGGATAGGCAGGCTCACCGCGCAGACGCACGCCGACGCCGGCCACCGGAAGTTCGGTCTCGACATCGATGCACTGGCCCGCGATCTCGACGGTCGCCGGGTCGCGCGGGCGCGGCTGCTCGGCCGCTCGCGGGACCACGTCTCCCACCGGCCGCGGTGCGCGCGCGAGGATCCAGATGTCCGTCGCCTCGCTCGAGCCGCACGCAACCACGGCGCCGAGCACCACGAGCGCCAGCCACGTCCTCGCGCCTGACAAACTGGCGCGACTCTTCTCGTCAGACGAGTCGAGGCTCATTGCTTGGGGCGCAGCGTCACGCTCGGCGCGGGCGCGCCGGTCAGTGCCTCCCAGGTCGTCTCGGCGCCGGCCGTGTCGGTGCCTTCGGGCAGCCAGGGGAGGGTGCGCAGCGGATTGTCCGCGCGACGCAGCTCGAGCTGGATCGTGCCGGAGCGCGGCTTCGCGATCCGCATCACGCCGTGCGCGTCCGTCGTCGCGCCGTACTTCGAACCGGCATCGATCTGGATCCTGCAATGCCGGAGCACCGCGCCATCCGCGCCGCGCAGCGTGCATGCCATCTGCCCCGGCCGCACCAGCAGCGCCGTCGTGAGCTGCTGCCCGGGGGTCACGGTCAGCAGCGTCTCCGTGGTCCGCGTCTCCGCTCCGAGCCCGCCCGAACTGTCCTCGTGTGCAATGACGGTGTAGCTGCCCGGGAGGATCACCTGCGGCGGCAGCCGGCCCTGGTCGTCCGTGGTCGCGGTGATCTGCCCCATCGGGATCAATTGATCCTCCTGCATCGACCCTTCGGTCTGGTGATACAGGTAGACGAACGCTCCCCGCAGCGGTCCGTGCTCGGTCATCAGCGTCAGCTCGACGTCCGCCGGGCGCACCTGCGACAGATCGAACTCGAGCACCTGCTCCTGGTCCGTGGTCAGGATCACGCGCTCCTGGAACGCGATGTGGTCGATCCCGCGTGTCTTTTCGACGCGATACAGCCCGGGAACTGCGAGCCCGATCCGGGCGGGCCCGGGGGCGAGGCCGGACAGCCGCGTCGACCCGCCATCGAAGCTCGCGAGCAGCCCGCGCTGCGGCTGCGGATCGTTGCTGAACTCGTACAGCTGCAGCCTGGCCTTGCTGTCGCGCACCCAGCCAGCCCAGCTCACGCGCGCGAGTTCCGCCGCGATCCCGTCGGGCACGAGTCGCACCTGCAGGCTCGCGCCGCGCACGAGCTCGAGCGTCACCTCCTGAGCGCCGGCAGGCACCGGCTGCACGACCGGAAGGAACCCGTCGACGCGCGCTCGTGCGTGCACCGCCTCGTGCGTGACACTCCGGATCGTCGCGCGGCCGTCGGCGTCGCTGACTGCAGCACCGACGCGGATCACGTGCTGCTGCTGGTGCCAGCCGAGTGCCGGCATCAGCTCGGCGACGTCGCTGTGCGGGTTCCACTTCGCCGCGTCCGGCACGCGCAGCAGCTCGACTTCGGCACCGGCGATCGGCGCGCCTTCGTGCACCACGTGCACGCGTACCGCGGGCGCCGTCTGCAGCAGCACGCGCAGCGACGCCGTCTGCGCCGGTTGCACGACGACGTCGGCAGGTGTCGAGACTGCGAGCGCTGGATCACCGGGCAGCACCTGGATCTGCCACGTGCCCGGCGCGAAGCCGTCGAGCCGCGCCCTGCCTCCAGGGTGCAGCGCCGGCGGGTCCGAACGCAGGCGGTGCCCCTGCCCTTGCAGGCGGTGCCAGCCGACGGCGAAGCGCTCGATCGGCGCGCCCGTGTCGGCGGCGAGCACCTCGACTTCGATCGCGCCATACTCCGTGACCTCGAGCCGCAGGTCGCGCGTCCCGCTCGCAAACGCGCGCGTGTCGAGCGTCGTATCGAGCCACGGCCGGTTCGCGCGCAGCAGCCAGCCATCCGGTGCCGGATGCATCGCCGGGAACGTGAACGATCCATCTGCGGCCGTGCGCGCCGTGATCCGGTTGTAGGGCCCACGGGCGCTCTTCGCGGTCGCATGCAGGTCCAGCTCGGCGACCGGCATGCCGCGGGCGTCGACGACGACTCCCGCCAATGCCGCCGGCAGCCGCTCGACGACGACGGTCGGGATCGCGCCCGAGGCCTCGATGCGCAGCGGGACGTAGCTGCGCCACGCGAGGCCACCGGCGATCTCGCAGTTCAGCGGACCGTGCGGCAGCCCGGGATCGAACGCCGCGAGCCCGTCAGCGTCGGATGTCGCGCGCAGCGGGCGCCACGCCGCCATCATGCGCGGGTCCCAGAACCTGACCTGCAGCGTGATGTCCGGGACCGGCTCGCCGTCGAGGTCGACGACGCGCACCTGCTGCGCATGCAGGCGGCGCAGCGGCACGTCGCCGAGATCGATGCGCTGCTCCGGCGTGAGTTCGGACCAGTGCTTCTGCTGGCCGACCCAGTGCGGATCGTCCGGCGCGAGGTCGAACATCAGCGGCGGCTCCGGCTCGATCACGAACGCGAAGCGGCCCTGCGCGTCGGTGCGGACCGGTTCCGGATCCTTCCAGCGCAGCTCCTGCTCGTAGCGCGCGAGCTTGATCTCCGAGGCCGGCCTGCCGCGCAGCCGCATCGCGACGCCCGGCGCCGGCGCCTTTGCATCGAGATCGATGCAGCGTCCGACGACGACGACCGACGTCGCGCTGGGCTGTGTGTCGTACGGATCCGTCGATCCGGACACCACGGCGGCCTCCTCGGCCGCGATCTCGACGCGGGATGCGTCCTGCACCGTCGCGTCGGTCGAGCCGGCGAGCGGTGCCGCCTCCTCCTGGCGCGGCGCGCCGCTGTCCGCGAGCTGCGGCGCTTCCCCCGCGCCGATCGTCGCCCAGAGCCAGATGCCGCCGGCGCACAGCAGCAGCATCCCGAGCCAGACGAGCACGCGCGGCGGCTTCATCGCGGGTGGCATTCGTACCCGATCCGGCGCAGCCTGCCAAAACGGCGCGACTTTTGTCGTCAGACGAGTCGGGTATGCCTACCGCGGGCGCAGCGTGACGGTGCAGGCGTGCATGCCGGGTTCGTCGGGGATGCGCAGCGTGCCGCGGAGGTCGCCGGTTTGGGGTGGCAGCTCGCGCAGTGCGAGACGGTTGTCGGAACGGTCGACTTCGATCGTGATCTCGCCGGCGCCGAACCAGCGCGCGCGACCGTCGCCATCGGTGCGGATCCGCTCCGGTTCGGACCGGCCCGGCGCGAGCAGCTCGAACTGCACGTTGCGCAGCGCGCGTCCGTCTTCGGTCACGAGCTGGACTTCGGCGCCGCGCAGGCCGACCTGGATCACTTCATGGAGCCGGGCGCCGGGCGCGACGGTGATCGCGCGCCCGCCGACCGCGACCCACGCATCGCTCGGACTTCCGAGCAACGAAGCCGGCACGTGCAGCTCATAGGTGCCCGGCAGCAGCGCAGTCGGTGGCAGGCGCCCGCCGTCGTCGGTGCGCAGGCGCACCGAAGTCCACGCCTCCGCGATGCCCGGGCTGCGGACCGCGCCCCGTTCCCCATCGCTGCCGCGTCGCAACACCGGACGCATCGCGATCGGCTGCCGCGCCAGCGATCCGACCCCCGGCTCTCCGAGCAACGCGAGCTCGAGCGTGCCCGGCTCGCACTCCGCGAGGTCGAACTCGACCTCGGCCTCGACCCCGGCGTGCAACTCGAGCTCCCGTTCGAGCAGGACATGCGACGTCGCGACGCCGCGCCGCGTGCCGTCGGAAGTCCACCGGAGCATGCCGCGCACGAACAACAGCAACCGGAAGGCACCCGGCTCTAGGCGATCGAAGGCGCACGCATCCACACCGAAAGCGCCCAGGTACTCCTCGGGCGATCCCGATGGCAGGCGTGCGAGCTCGAGCACGATCGGAACTCCGGGGCACACCGCCTCCAGGCGCCGCGCGATGCCTTCCGGACGCAGCGTGACCGCGAGCCGCGCCCCCGGACTGAGTCCGATCTCGACGGCGCCGCCGCCAGCGTCGAGCGAGACCGGCACGACGCACGGCACGAACTCCGGCGCATCCACCTGCACGAACAGCGGCATCCCGCCGCGCTTGCACGCCAGCTCGGCGCGCCCTTCGCCATCCGTGTATGCACGCCCCACGCGCGAGGTCGACTGGTATCCGTGCGACGCACCGCGCGGGACCGGCGGGTCGTACGTCACGCGCGCCGAGGGCGGGCCAAGCCAGCTCCCGAGCAGATCAACGCGCGCATCAGGCACCGGAACACCACCCGCGTGCGTGCGCACGCGGATCACCGGCGCGCGCCGCAGCGCGATGCGCAACGGCACGACGGCACCAGCCTGGACCATCATCGTTCCGGTCGTGATCTCGAGCGCGGGATCCGCCGGATGCACTTCCAGCTCGACTTCGCCCGGCGGCAGGTCCGCCAGCAACAACCGGCCGTTCGCATGGTGGCCGCGGCGCGGAAGCTGCGGCAGCGTGCCATACCGGTCCGTGCACTCGAGCCCGACGACGAACCGCTCGACCGGCTCGCCGGTCGCGTCGTCGACGACTTCGAGCTGGATGCTGCCGGCATCCGTCACGATCAGATGCAGATCGCGCGTGCCGGCCGGGAACTCGCGCTCGTCCAGGGGCGGCGCTGCGAGTGGTCGGTCGGCGGCGACGTGCCAGGTGCGCGCAATCGCAGCGGAGCGGAGCTCGAATCGCCCCGCTTCGTCGGTCGCCGCCGTGCATGCTGGCGCGATCGACGCGAAGTTGCGCGCGGTGACGCGGACGCCGCGCGCGGGCAGCCCGCTGCGGTCGACGACGCGCCCGGCGAGGACGACCGGAGCGCGCTCGACGACGATTTCCGGGATCCGCTCTTCGCGACCCGTGATCACGTCGCCGGCGGCCGGCGCCGCGCCGGCGATGACGGTCGCGCGGTGCAGGCCGCGGGGCAGACCCGGTTCGAACAGCGCAAAGCCATCCGCGCGCGACGTCGCGTGCACGGCGCGCGTCCCGCAGCGCGGGACATGCGAGTCCAGCTCGACTTCGAGCAGGACGGCGCCGACCGGCTGGCGCTCGGTGTCGACGACGCGGACGACCGCCGGCACGATCTCGCGCAGCGGGATCTCGAACGGCCGCGCGAACTGCCCGGCGCGGCACGGCGGAGGAACGAACGCGAGCCACCCCTCGCGCTCGACGACGAACGAGTACTCGAGCGGCGAGCCGGTCAGGAGCAGGAACTGGAAGCGGCCCGTCGCATCGGTGACGACCGGCGGCGGATCGCGCCAGACCAGCGGTTCCCGACGCTCCGCGAGGGCGACCTCGAGCAGCGTTTCGGCGGTCAGCGTGACCCGCACGCCGGCGAGCGGCATGCCGGTGTCGGCGTCGATACAGCGCCCGCGCACGAGCATCCGCGCAGGCGTCGCGTCGTCGTGCGAACGGCGCACGCGCCGCGGCGCGGTGTCCGCTCTGGCCGGCTCTGTGTCGCGCGCGGAACCGGTGGCAGCCGCGCCGTGCGCGGCGGCGGTGGCGGCTGGTGCAGCCGGGGCTTCCGGCTCCTCATGTTGCGCGGCCGCTCCTGCCGGCCATGCCTCCGGCGGCTCCGCGCGCGTCATCCACCACGCAGCGCCGCCGAGCAGCAACGCGGCCAGCAACAGCGCTGTGTGTCGGCGTTCCATCCAGTCGCCTCGCCTCGTGGCCCACGGCGCCGCCACCATGTCGTGCGCCAGCGCATGAGACCAAAGGAGCAGTCCGCTTTCGTACCACGAACGGCGGATGAAACCAGCAGGTCAGGGATCGCACGGATCGCGACCCCTTCGGATCCCGCGGTGTTCAGTCCTTCTCGACCAGACGCGCTTCGACCTCGTGCAGGCCGGGGCTCGCGTCGATGCGAACGAGTGTGGTGAAGACCCGTTCGCGGCGCGCGCCGGGAGCCACCGTGCTGCCTTCGTAGTCGAAGCAGAACACCTGCCACAGCCCCGGCGACGCGTACGGAAACCGCAGCCGTCCCTCGCCGTCGGTGCGCGTCACCACACCGGTCGACACGCCCGGATTCACGACGACGGCGCGATCACGCAGCAACGCGCCATCCGGAGCACGCACGGTCAACACGATTGTGCGGCCTGCCGGCGCCACGAGCACGTCGGCGAGTCCGGCGGGCGGGACTTCGACCACCGGCTCGAGCAGCACGTCGAGTTCGCGCGGTGGCTGCATCGAACTGCCGGCGAGCAGGAACTGGTACCTCCCCGGCGGCAGCAGCAGTTCCGGCAGCGCACCCTCGCGATCGCAGGTCAGCGTGATGTCCGTGAAGCTGCCGTGCGGCTCGATCCCGCGCATGTCGCGCGACGCCATCCACGCAGGTTGGACGCGCGCGTGGATCCGCCCGCCGTCGGCCACCTCCTGCGGTACGCGTGCCCGCAGCCGTCCCGGCACCCATGCAGCGAGGTCGAACGTGACTTCGGTGACCGGCTCGACCCGCAGCAGGACGCGCTGCTCCTGCAGCACGCGTGAGTGCGCGTCCTTGCGCGCGAAGTCACGCAGGCACGGGAGCTGGATCCCGACGATCCATTCCCCCACCGCCAGGTCGGTCACCAGCAGCTCATCGCCGAGCAGCGGTCGTCCTTGCGCGTCGCTGCCATCGGCGCGCCGCACGGCGAGGTGCAACTCCGGCACCGCGCCCGCGCCGCGCGCGCGCAGCGCACGCACCATCGCGTGCTGCTGCGCCACGACGCCCTCTGGCACCACCCGGACCCGGAGCTGTCCGCCGCGCGCGAGCTCGATCCGCATCTGCATGCCGGTCACCGGGGCGACGACGACCGGGAAGCCTCCGGCGCGCACGCGGACTTGCAGCGAGCCATCGAGCGGGCACGGCAGACGCGCCACACCGGCGCCGTCGGTCAGCGCGCGCGCGAGCGACAGGATCGCGCTCGACGGCTTGCCGAGCGGAGGTTCGTAGCCGGCATAGTCCTGCTGCGGATGGACCGGGGAGTCGGGCGGTGCTTCGAGCAGCTCGACCGACGCAGCCGCAACCGGCTCTCCCGCGTACACGACTTCGACGACGAGCTCACGCGCGGGCGGCAGCTCCACACGCAACGGCACCACGACGCCACCACGGATCTCGAGCGGGATCGGGGCGCTACGCGTGAGCGCCGGATCACCGGGCACGACGATCAGTGAGTACGACCCGGCGGCGAATCCGTCGAAGCGCAGCCGCCCTCGAGGATGGTGTCCGCCGACCGGCGGCCCGACCCTCGTTGCGTCCTGCCGGTCGCTGGTGAACCCGACCGCGAACCGTTC
The DNA here is from genome assembly GCA_964483245.1 of uncultured candidatus Brocadiaceae bacterium. Lineage (GTDB taxonomy): Bacteria > Planctomycetota > UBA1135 > UBA1135 > UBA2386 > CAZABP01. The sequence goes on from CAZABP010000010.1 coordinate 74,514, forward strand.
CACCGGCGCGCCACCGGCAGCAGCGACGACGTCGAGCTCGACACCGCCGAGCGGCGCGACGACGAGGCGCAGATCCTGCTGCCCGCGCACGAACGTCTGCGATGCCGCTTCCGGCAGCGCGAGCGGCACGTCGGCGCGCACGTGCAGCCCATCGCCGGGAGCATCCTGCGCGAACAGGGCGAAGCGGCCATCCGCCGTGCTGATCGCACGGCCGATCTCCCGCAGATGCTCGCTGGCACCGGCGCGCACGCAGAGCGAGAGCTGACGTCCCGCCTGCGGCCTGCCGGCCGCATCGACGATCGCTCCCGCCAGCACCGGCTGCGCCGCCGGCACGACGATCTCGGTGCGGTTCACGCGGCCAGGCACGACTTCGAGCGTGAACTCGGCGTCGTAGGGGACGCGCCCCTCCGGCAACAACAGCCGGTGCTTCCCCGCGGGCAGCCAGCCTGCGAACCGCGCGACGCCATCCGGTCCGGTCACGGCCGTGCTCGAGTCGACCGGATGCCGCCACGGAGTCGCATGCCGCGCCGGCGGATGGAGCGCAACCACCTGCTGCCCCGGCACCGGAACGCCGGCCTCGTCGCGTACGTGGACTTCGGCTGCATGCAGCGCGCGGATGCAGATCTCACCCACATCCAGCGTGCTGCCCGGCGCGAGCTCGGGGATCTCCGGTTGCTTTCCGGCAATCTGCCGGTGCGGCACCGTGAGCTCGTAGCGGAACGCAGCGTCCGGCTCGATGGCGAACGCGAACTCCCCCCTGTCGCCGCTCGTCGCGCGCCACTGCACGGTCGTCGAAGACGCCCCGCTGCGCGCGAGGCGCATCGCCGATCGGGGCGAGCTCGCGAGCATCAGGATCTCCCCCGGCCGCGGCGCGCCGGTCTCCGCGTCGACGCACCGGCCATGGACGACGGCATGCCCCGGCGACGGCGCCGGGACCGCGGGTCGAGCTCCGGCCTGCGCCGCGTGATCGCTCGCCACCGGGATCCGCCCGGGCTCGCCCGCGTCGTCGATCCGCGATCCGCGAGCGCCGGGTGACGCAGGTGGCAATTCCGGAGCCAGCACCTCGTTGCCACGGAGTCGAGCGGGCGTGCCTTCGTTCCACACGAGCACCGCGGCGACGATCAGCAGCAATCCGATCGCGATCCATGCGAGGTGCCGCGCTCTGCCGCCGGTGCATCGTTGCACGGAGGCGGCAGGTTAGTCTCTCCGCGCGATGACCGCACCCGATCTTCCCACCGCTCCACCAGCAGAGCCGAACTCCAAGCACCCTGCGATCGCGATCTTCACCAGCCACTGGCTGGCGATGACCGGGGCAGGGTTCATCCTCGTCGCAATCGTCCTGTGGGCGATCCTGTTCTCGGCGGAGCTGCGCGGCGGGCAGGAGAACCCGTACGTCGGGATCGGCATGGTCGGGGCCGGCATCCTGCTCGTGATCGGCGCGACCCTGACCCCGATCGGCCTGTACCGCGGCCGGCGGCGGCTGCGCACGCGGCTGGTCGACACGGTCCTGCAGCGCAAGGCGGCCTGGCGGCGGTTCCTCGCGTTCGTCGTCGTGATCTCTGCCGTGAACCTGGTCATCGTCTCGCAGATGACGATGCACGTGCTGCACGGCATGGAGAGCACGCAGTTCTGCGGCTCGTGCCACGTGATGACGCCCGAATCGCGTGCCTTCGCGCACGGCCCGCACGCGAGCATCCTGTGCGTCGATTGCCATGTCGGCGAGGGCACCCGCGGCCTGATCGAGAGCAAGCTGCAAGGCATCCATCAGCTGATCGCCGTGTTGACCGACAGCGTGCACATGCCGATCCGCAGTCCGCTCGGCACCGGCAAGATGATCCCGAGCGAGCAGACCTGCGAGAACTGTCATTGGAAGCAGCGCCCGCTGCTGGCGAAGTTGAAGCTCTACATGCGCTACAACGACGATGAGGAGAACACGCCGGATGCGACGTTGCTGACGATGAACCTCGGTGGGCCACAGCTGGGCGGCATCCACGGCGCACACAACAGCGAAGGTGTGGAGATCCGGTTCGTGGCGACCGATCCCGCGCGGCAGGACATCCCGCTGGTCGAGTACCGCAACAAGCTCACCGGTGAGGAGCGGATCTACGTCAAGCAGGGGCGCAACCCGGCCGAGTTCGCCGGGCAGCCGCGGATCAAGATGCAGTGTTTCGACTGCCACAACCGGCCGGCACACGTGTTCAAGCTCCCCGACCGTGCGGTCGACGACGCGATCACGCTCGGTCAGATGTCGGCCAGCCTGCCGTTCCTGAAGAAGACCTCGGTCGAGATCCTGAAGACCGAGTACGAGAGCAGCGCGGCGGCTGCGCAGGCGATCCCGGCGGCGCTGCTCGCGTACTACGAGAAGGAGCACCCCACGGTGTTCCAAGCGCGGCGGACCGATATCGAAGAGGCTGGCGCGGTGCTGGCGGAGATCTACGGGCGCAACGTGTTCCCGGAACTGAAGGTGAATTGGGGCACCTACCCGAACAACCTCGGCCATGAGGATTTCCCCGGCTGCTACCGCTGCCACGACGAGGACCACAAGACCGCGGATGGCAAGGAGCTGACCAAGAACTGCTACCGCTGCCATTTCCCGGCTGCCGTCGGCGAGAACGAGCCGGAAGTGCTCGAGACGATCGGCGTCGACCGCCTGCTGAAGCGGCTGAAGAAGAAGTGATGGAGTCAGATTCCATCCCTCCCGAATCGGGAGGGATGGAATCTGACCCCAACCCTCCCTCAGCGCGCGGGCGCGAGGCGGGCCGAGAGCCGGTGCAGGCCGCCCGCTTCGGGCACGTCGATCTCCGCCTGCCAGCGTTCGTACTCGATGCGAAGCCTGCCGGCGGGCGCCGACGGAACGCGCAGGCGGCCTTCGTGGTCGGTCGCGAAGCTGCGCGCCGCGAGCCCCGACCCGACGCGCACCGACGCGCGCGCGAGCGGCTCGCCGGCCGGGTTCTGCACGAGCAACGACAGCCGCCGCTCGGAGAACGGCACCGTCGTGATCGTGCTGCCGCCCGCGCTGACGTGCACCAGTCCGGTGGCATCGGTCAGCAGGTCGGCGCGGTCGCCGAGTGCGGTGCCGGGCGCCTTCAACCGGTAGCTCCCCGGCGGCAGCAGCAACGACGGCAGCCTCCCGGCCGCATCGGTGCGCAGCTCGGGCAGCTGCACGAGCCCGTGCATCGCGTCGCGTGCCGCGGCGATGGCGTCTTCGTGCATCGCGGCGGCCAGCAGACGGATCGCGGTGTCCTCCAGGACGCGGTTGTCCGGCCGCAGCAGCGTGAGCTGCACCTGGCCCGGCCGCAGCGGCGTGAGATCGAACGTCAGCTCGACCGGCGCGTCGGCCGCGTCGACTCCGATCTCGACCTGTTGGCGGCAGGTCGGCACCTGCTTGCCGGATGCGAACGTCGCCACCCACGGCAGTTGCAGCGACACCTCCCAGGTGCCTGGATCGAGCCCGTCGACAGTCGCGGTCTCCGTGCGCAACGGCACGGAGCGGCTGTTGCCCAGCTCGCCGACGCGCCGCGCGTGCAGCCGCGGCACCGCGTCGAAGAACACCGCGCCATGCTTGCGCAGCGATTCCCCCATCGCGAGCTGCTCGGCCAGGGCGCCTTCCGGCACGCAGCGCAACCGCAGTGCACCACCGCGCGCGAGCTCGACTTCGATCTCCCCTGCGAGCTGCTCCGGCACCGGCAGCAGGCGCGGGCACAAACCACGCGCGCGCACGCGCAGCCAGCAGCGCGCGTCCGGCGGGATCCGCAGCGCCGCCCGTCCATCCGCTGCAGTCGTGACGCTCTTCCACAGATACGGCTGCTGCACCGGCGGTCGATTCCAGCTCGGCACGAACGGTGCGTATGCGTACGCGAGCTGCAGCTGCTGGTCGGGCGGGCATTCGATCAGCTCGACCGTGGCGCCGGCGACCGCGGCGGTCTGGTGTCGAACCCGCGCGGTCGCCGCGCGCGTGCGCGCGAGCGGCACGCGCAGCTCGACCGTCTCGCCGCTGCGCACCTGCACGTCCTGTCCACCGCTGCGCGCCCAGCGATCGCTGCCGGGCAGCACGACGACGCGCCACGCACCGGGCGGAAACCCCTCGATCTTCGCGCGCCCACCGGGGTGATGCCCGCCCGGTGATGCGCCGTCGCGGTGGCCCTTGGCTTCGGGGTCGAAGACACCGACCGAGTAGCGATCGATCGGCGCGCCATCCTCGGCATCGACGACCGCGACCTCGATCGCGCCGAGCGCAACGACGACGAAGCGGATGTTGCGCATCCCCGCCGTGTAGCGGCGCGCATGTTGCTCCGGATCCCCCCAAACGCGGTCGGCGTGGAGCTGCAACTCCGCGTCGGGCGGAGCCTCGCCGCGCAGTTCGAACGACCCGTCCAGCGCCGAGGTGGTCCACGCGAGCGGGCGACGGTCCACCCCGGTGGCCCCGACGCGCAGGCCGGCGACCGGCGCACCGAGCGAATCGACCACCATGCCGGCGAGCAGCAGCGGTTTCGCCGGCAGGATCAGCTCGCCGCGTGCCGGCATGCCCGGTTCGACATCGAGCCAGATCCCGCGTCGCTCGGCGAACGCTTCGATCCAATGACGGCCGGCAGCCAAGCCCGGATCGAACCGGGCGACGCCGTCTGCACCGCTGGTCGCGGAGATGACCGCGCGTCCGGTCCAAGGCCCGGCGCCCGGCGGCGGCTCGCCGTACGCGGTCACCGTGACGCCGCGCAGCGGGAGTTGCTGCTCGTCGAAGATCGCCACGCGGACGTCACTGACCCGCAGCAGCGCGAGGTCACCGACGTCGAGGACGGTGCCGCGGTCCAACACCGGCCAGCTGCGTTGTTGGACCGTACGCTCCGGTGCCGCAGTGCGCAGCGTGAACGCGAGCGGCGGCTCCGGCGTGAAGCGGAACGCGAACGTTCCGTCGCCGCCGGTCACGCATGGCTCCGGATCCCGCCAGCGCAGCGGGTACGGGTGCGCCGCGACGCGCGGATCGGACGCAGCCGTCGCGCGTAGCGTGACGGTGATGCCGGCCAGCGGCAGCCGGTCCGCAGCGTCGACGCAACGGCCGCGCAGTTCGACGACGCCGTCGGGATCCGTATCGCGGTCGGGCACGCGCGCGCGGTCCGCACGCTCGCCGCCCGGCTGCGCGAGTCGTTCGACGTCGCTGCGACCCGGCCCGGTGACCGCAGATCCCGGCTCTGCTTCCGGCGCCGCCAGCTCCCACGCCGAGCTCTCCGCCGGCGCCGGCAGGTCACGCGTGAGCCACAGCAGCACCCCGCCGAACAGCACGAGGAGCAGCAAACCCAGAACCGCGCGCATGATCAGGCCTCGCGCCGCGCACAGTAGCCACGCATGGCTCACTCACCAGCCGACCTGACAGAATGGCGCGACTTTTGGGGTCAGACCCCGAGAGGATCACTCGCGCAGGTTCGTGCGGAGCTGCTCGAGCGAGAATCCGTACACCGCCTGCAGCGCCGCCTCGGTCTCGGCGCCGGACCCGAGCCGGGTCACGAGGTCGCGGAACTTCGCCGTCGAGTGGTAGCGCAGCAGCCAGCCGACAGCGGCGAGCGACTCCTCGTAGCCCTGGCGGACGACGACTTCATTCCCGCTGGCCGCGAAGCCGGAGACGAACAGCTCCGGCGCCAACCAGCGGTCCCCCTGCGCACGCAGCGTGCGCTGCGCGTCTTCCGGACTCTTCCCCTCGAACAGCTGCGCGTACCCCTCGTGCACCCACAGCGGCGTCTTGGGATGCAGCGTGCGCAGGAACGCATGGCACAGCTCGTGCCGCAGCATCTGCCGTAGCATCCGCTGCTCGCGTGGGAAGTCCCCGACCGGCACGCGGATCCGGCCGTCGTACCACGCACCGGCCCAGTGACCCGCGGTGTTGACGCGGCGGAACTCCTCGTCGCTGTACAGCACGACGGTGATCGGCCGCCCCGGGCGGTCGCCGAGGTTGCGCTTCAGCTCGGCGTGCGCCTCGAACAGCATCGCGCTGACCGTACGCACGGCCTCTTCGGCCACACCGAGTCGGCGGCGTTGGATCAGGAAGTCGCCATGCCGCGTGACGATGAACCCCTGCTCGACCTCGGCATCGCGCCGGAACCGGTCGGCAGCCTGCTCCAGCTCCGGCCGTCCGGGCGCCAACCGTGCAGCCGCCTCGTAGTGCTTCCGCGCGTTCTGCAGCTCGCCGCGGTCGGCCGCGATCTGCGCCAGCACGACATGCGCCTCGACGTTGCGCGCATCGATCCCGAGCAGCCGCGTCATGATCCGCTTGGCGTCGTCGGCCCGCCCCTGCCGCATCCGGATGGTGCCGAACGACTGCAGCAGCACCGGTTCGTCCGGGAACAGCTCGAGCGCGCGCGCGAACCGGCGCCCGGCCAGATCGAGATCGCCGCGGTCGTGCGCTTCGACGCCGTGGCGCGAGCACGCGGCCGCCAACAGGCGCTGCGCGTCTTCGCGTTCCGGTGCGCGCCGCAGCGCGGTCTCGAGCAGGTTGATCGCGGCGTCGGCGCGCCCGCCGGCCAGTTCGGCGCGGGCCTTCTCGACCAGCTCACCGACCGGCGCCTGCGCGAAGCCAGGTGCGGCCAGCGCAACCGCGCACGTCAGCGTCAGCGCCAACACCCGAGCCAGCACCCGTGCCCGCACCCGCGCCCGCCCGACCAACCGCAACCCTCCCCGGCGCATGCATCCGATTTCGGCTGCGGCACCGCTGCACTTTCGCGACTTCCTGTAAAGGCTTCCGCCACGCTTGTTGAACTCCTCACGCGGACCTGCATCCTGCCCGGCCACGCGCGCCTTTCCCCCGATGCCAACGGACGCCACGACTCCCGCCCGCTTCCGTTTCGATCGCCGGTCGGGGCTCCCGCTCGAGATCGCGCTGCGCCGCGAATGGCTCGAGACCGACGGCCTCGATGGCTACGCGAGCGGAACGATCCTGCTGTGCGCGATGCGCCGCTACCACGGCCTGTTGGTGACGCCGGCGCCAGGGCAGACGCAGCGCCACGTCTGGCTGTCGCGCTACGACGAGAGCCTGCACCGCGAGCAGGACTCGATCCCGCTGTCGATGGCGCGCTACGCCGGGATCTTCGCGCCACACGGGCACAAAGCATTCGAGTCGTTCGAGCTGCGGCCGTATCCGTCGTTCCAGTACCGCAGCGGCCGCACGGAGGTCCGCCGTGAGCTGCTGCTCGTGCACGGCGCGCAGACCTGCCTGGTCCGCTACGTCATCGACTCGCCGCGCACCGACATCGTGCTGCGGCTGAAACCGCTGCTGCCGTTCCGCGCGGCCGGCGCCCTGACCCACGAGAACCTCGCGCTGAACCCGCGCCCGCTGCGCCGCGGCACCGTGCATTCGTTCCGGCCGTACTCCGCGCTCCCGGAGATCCACTTCACACTCGCCGGCGCCCACAGCGAGTTCCACGCCGACCCGGTGTGGTACCGCCGGATCGAGTACCCGATCGACCTCGAGCGTGGCTACGACAGCTACGAGGACCAGTTCAGCCCGGGCAGCTTCGACCTGCAGGTCGTCCCCGGCCAGCAGATCGTGATCGCGGCGACGATCGACAGCCCGGTCGCCGACCCGCTGGCACTGTGGCACACGGAGTCGACGCGACGCCAGCACGCGCTCGCCGTCGCCGGGGACAGCACGCGCGCGCAGCTGCAGCTCGGCGCCGAGGCATTCCTGATCCGCACGCGCGCGCCGGGGCGGCACGAGCGCGCGCGGCTCAGCGTCGCCGCCGGCTGGCCGTGGTTCGGCGAGTGGGGTCGCGACACGTTCCTGTCGGTGCCCGGGCTGACGCTGGCGCGCCGCGACGCGACCGGCCTGCGCCAGTGCGGCGAAGTCCTCGCCGGCGCGTTGCCGTATCTCGACGACGGCCTGCTGCCGAACATCTTCGGCGCCGGCCGGCACGACAGCGACTACGGCTCCGTCGACGCCTCGCTGTGGTTCGCGCGCGCGGTCCGGCTCTACGAGGAAGCGGGCGCGCCGGCCGGCGAGATCCTCGAGCGCTTCCATCCCGCGCTGCGCCAGATCGCAGACTGCTACACCGCCGGGACGGCAGCACGCATCGCGCGCCTGCAGATCCGCGCCGACGAACAGTCGATGCTGCACGCCGGCTCGCCGGAGCTGAACCCGACCTGGATGGACGCCCGCGTCGCCGGCGTTCCGGTCACGCCGCGCCACGGCTGCGCGGTCGAGCTGAATGCGCTGTGGTACTTCCTGCTGCAGTACCTCGAAGAGCTCGGCAAGCGCCGCGGCGACCGCGCCGAAGTCGGGCGCTTCGGCCGCATGCGCCGCGCGTTGCGGCGCGCGTTCCTGGCACGGCTGTGGGACGAGGAGCACGGGCTGCTCGCCGATCTCTGGCGCGACGGCAGGCGCGACACCTCCGTGCGCCCGAACATGGTGATCGCGGCCGCCCTCGAGTGGAGTCCGCTCAACCGCGCGCAGCGCACGTCGGTCGTGCGCGTCGCCGAGGCGGAGCTGCTGACGCCGATGGGCCTGCGCACGCTAGAGCCGGGTGATCCGTCCTACCTCGGGCACTACCGCGGCCCCCACGCCGCCCGCGACCGCGCCTACCACCAGGGCACCGTCTGGCCGTGGCTGCTCGGGTTCTACGTCGAAGCGTCGCTGCGCGCGTTCGGCCGTACCCGCAAGATCGTGCAGGCGCTGCGCGCGCGGCTCGACGCGTTCGAGGACCACCTGCGCCACGCCGGCGTCGGGTTCGTGTCGGAGGTGTTCGACGGCGACCCGCCGCACGAGCCGGGGGGCACGATCGCGCAGGCCTGGAGCAGCGCCGAGCTGCTGCGCGCCTACGCCCTGCTCGACGAGGAGGAGGGGTGAAGGTCCTGATGCTCGGCTGGGAATTCCCGCCACACATCTCCGGCGGGCTCGGCACTGCGTGCCACGGCCTGACGACCGGCCTCGCCGCGCACGGCGTCCGCGTCAAGTTCGTGATCCCGCGCGCGACCGGCGACGAGTCGGCGCAGCACGTCGAGCTGGTCGGCGGCAACCAGATCCCGATCGAACGCACGATCCGGCGCGCGCGCACGCGCACTTCAGCCACCGGCGCCGCCGGCGCGGCGGCGACCGCGCTCGCAGAGCCAACAGGCGGCGCGGGCGGCGGCGAGACGACGGCGACCGCGCCGGCGACGGCCGACCCCGCCGGCGCCGCGCCCCAGCTCGCGCGCCTGCTCGAGCTGCTCGCGATCGACAGCCCGCTCGCACCGTACCAGCGCGAGCGCGACTACGCAGCGGCCCTCGCGCAGAGCGCGACGCCGGGTGGGATCTCCGCGCACGACGTCGTCGCCGCGCTGCAGGCGCTGCTCGCCGGCCGCGTCGAAGATCCACTGCTGCGCGAGCTGCGCCGCCGCCTCGCGCCGGACGCAGGCAGCGCGCCGGCGCCCGAGCCGGGAACAGAAACCGGGCTCGCGCACGACTATCTCGAGTTCACCGGCCGCTACGGCAACGACCTGCTGGCCGAGGTCGGCCGCTATGCGCTGGCGGTCGGACAGCTCGCGCAGCGGGGTGGCTTCGACGTCGTGCATGCGCACGACTGGATGACGTTTCCGGCCGGCCTCGTCGCCGCGCGGATCGCGCGGCGCCCGCTGGTGATCCACGTCCACGCCACCGAATACGACCGCAGCGGCGAGCACGTCAACGAGCAGGTCCGCGCGATCGAGCAGCTCGGCATCGACCACGCCGACCGGATCGTCTGCGTCAGCCACTTCACGGCGAGTCTGCTGCGCCGCCGCTACGGCGCCGAGCCGCAGAAGGTGCGCGTCGTGCACAACGCGGTGACGCACGCCGAACAGGCCGGCGCCTGGGGGGTCCACAAGGCGATCCCGGAGCCGATCGTGCTGTTCCTCGGCCGCGTCACGTTCCAGAAGGGACCGGACTACTTCCTCGAAGCGGCGGCGCGCGTCGTCGCGCTGGAGCCGCACGTCAAGTTCGTCATGAGCGGCAGCGGCGACATGCTGCCGCGCATGATCGAGCACGCGGCGAGACTCGGGCTCGCGCGCCACGTGCACTTCACCGGGTTCCTGCGCGGCAAGGACGTGGAGCGCATGTACGCGATGGCCGACATCTACGTCATGCCGTCGGTCTCCGAGCCGTTCGGGATCTCGCCGCTCGAAGCGATGGCGCTCGACGTGCCGTGCATCGTCTCGCGCCAGAGCGGTGTCGCCGAGGTGCTGCGCAACGCGCTGAAGTTCGACTTCTGGGACGTCGAGGATCTCGCCAACAAGATCCTCGCGCTGCTGCGGCGCCCGCCGCTGGCGCAGCAGCTCCGCGAGGAGGGCCGCGGCGAAGTCGCGCGGATGCGCTGGGAGGAGTCGGCCCGGCTCGTCGAGCGCGTCTACGAGGAGCTCTGCCGGTGAGCTCGATCGTGTTCTATTTCCAGGTGCACCAGCCGTGGCGGCTGCGCCGGTACACGTTCTTCGACATCGGGGTCCGCGACGACTGGTTCGACGACGCCGAGAACGCGCGGATCGTGCGTCGCGTCGCCGAGAAGTGCTACCTGCCGATGAACCGGCAGCTGCTGCAGACGATCGCGCAGCACGACGGCCGGTTCCGCTGCTCGTTCTCGATCAGCGGGACTGCGCTCGACCAGTTCGAGCTGTGGTCGCCGGAGACGCTGGCGACGTTCCAGCAGCTCGCCGCGACCGGCTGCGTCGAGTTCCTGGCCGAGACCTCGCACCACTCGCTGGCGATCCTGTTCGACCCGGCCGAGTTCGACGCGCAGGTGCGCGCGCAGGCGGCGCGGATCGAGACGCTGTTCGGCCGCAAGCCGACGACGTTCCGCAACACCGAGCTCGTGATCCGCAACGACGTCGCGCGGCGCGCCGAGCAGCTCGGCTTCCGCACGCTGCTCGGCGAAGGGGCTGACCATCTGCTCGGCTGGCGCTCCCCGCAGCACGTCTACCGCCCCGAAGGCTGCGAGCGGCTGAAGCTGCTGCTGCGCTCGTACCGGCTGACCGACGACATCGCGTTCCGCTTCTCGAACCGCGCCTGGGATGCCTGGCCGCTGACGGCCGAGAAGTGGACCGACTGGGCGCACGCGCTGCCGGACAGCGCCGAGATCATCGGACTGTTCATGGACTACGAGACGTTCGGCGAGCACCAGTGGGCCGACACCGGGATCTTCCCGTTCATGGCGAAGCTGCCGGAGCTCGTGCTCGCGCGGGGACGGTTCCGGTTCGACACCCCGGCCGAGGCCGCGGCGCGGTTCGATCCGATCGGTCGGCTCGACATCCCCTACCCGGTCTCCTGGGCCGACACCGAGCGCGACCTGACCGCGTGGCTGGGCAACCAGATGCAGCACGCGGCGGCGCAGGCGCTGTACGCACTCGGCCCGATGGCGCGTGACGCCGGCGCGCGCGACCCGGAGCTGCTCGAGCGCTGGCGCCGGATGACGACGTCCGATCACCTGTACTACATGTGCACGAAGTGGTTCGCGGACGGCGACGTGCACAAGTACTTCAGCCCGTACCAGACCCCGCATGACGCGTTCATCGCGTTCATGAACGTCCTCGATGACCTGGCGCGCCGGCTCGCAGCCGCGGCGGCGACACCATCGCAGCCGCAGGCGGCGGCGCGTGGGACGCAGGACACCACGATCCATCCATGACCGGCAGCCATTTCGCGAGTCGTTGGGTCTTCGAAGTCAGTTGGGAGGTCTGCAACAAGGTCGGCGGGATCCACACCGTCGTGTCGACCAAGGCACCGACGTTCGTGCGGCGGTACGAGGAGCGCTACGTCGCGATCGGACCCTGGCTGCTCGGCAGCAATGAGCGCGCGAGCGCGTTCCACCCCACACCCGGCTTCGAAGCATTCGAGGAAGCCTGCCACCAGAGCGGGATCCCGGTGCGGGTCGGACGCTGGGAGACGCCGGGCCGGCCGCGCACGATCCTGGTCGCGTTCTCGCGCCTGTTCGAACGCAAGGACGCCGTGTTGGCCGGGCTGTGGGAGGACTACCACGTCGACTCGCTGTTCGGCTCGTGGGACTACGTGGAGCCGGTGTTGTTCGGCCATGCGGCGGCGCTCGTCATCGAGCGCTGGTGGCGCATGTTCGCTGCACACGAGGCGATCGGCGCCGTGGCGCTGTTCCACGAGTGGATGACCGGGTCCGGCGCGCTGTATCTGAAGAAGCACGTCCCGGCGATCGGCTCGGTGTTCACGACGCACGCGACGATGCTCGGCCGCTCGATCGCGTCGCTCGGCCGGGATCCGCTGCTGTCGCTGGATGGGCGGTCGCCGGAAGAAGCCGCGGTGCAGATCGGGATCCGGGCCAAGCACTCGATGGAGGGCGTCTGCGCGCGCGAAGCGGACGTGTTCACGACCGTCAGTGAGCTGACCGCGCAGGAAGCCGAGCGGTTCCACCGCCGGCGCGCCGACCCGCTGGTGCCCAACGGTGTCGACCTGGATGCGCTCGCCGAGATCCTCGGCGACCGGTCGCGCGACGACGCGGCCGCCGAGCTGCGCCGCTTCGCGAGCGCGTTCCTCGGCCAGGACATGCAGGACGCGGCGCTGCTCGCGATCTCCGGCCGCTACGAGTTCCACAACAAGGGGATCGACATCACGCTCGACGCCCTCGCCGATCTCGAGCGTCGTGCGGGACGCCGCGTGGTCCTGTTCGTGTTGGTGCCGGCCGGCAACTCCGGGACCCGCGCCGACGTGCTGGCGCGCTGGAAGGGGGGCGGCGCACCGGCCGGCGGCCCGCTCGGGATCTCCACGCACAACCTGTTCGACCCGGACAAGGACCCGGTCGTGCAGCGCTGCCGCGAGCTCGGCATCGACAACGCGCCGCGCCGCCGCACCTACGTCGTGCAGATCCCGGACTACCTCGCGACCGGCGACGGACTGTTCGGGCTCCCGTACGAAGCCGTGCTGCAGGGCATGGACCTGACCTGCTTCCCGTCGTTCTACGAGCCATGGGGATACACGCCGGAGGAGAGCCTCGCGGTCGGCGTCCCCGCGATCACGACCGACTGCGCGGGGTTCGGGCAGTGGGCGCACGCGAACGGGATCGGCCCGGCGCAGGGCGTGTTGCTGGTCCCGCGGTTCCAACGGCCCTACGCGCAGGTGCGCGAAGCGCTGACCGACGCGCTGCATGCGTTCCTCGCCGAGCAGCCGGATCGGGACGAGTTGGCCGAGACCTGCCGGCGGACGGCGGCGCGGCTCGCGTGGGAGAAGCTCGCCGACAACTACGAGCGGGCATTCGAGCTGGCGCACCAGGCTGCGCAGGCACGCGTCGCGAGCCTGCCGAAGGAGTTCACGCAGCCGGTGCAGCGGATCGCCGTCGGCGCGCTGCAGCGCCGGCCGCAGCTGTACCAGTTCCAGGTCACGATGAAGCTCCCGCGCGAGCTGACCGGGCTCGAGGAGCTGGCGCGCAATCTCTGGTGGTGCTGGCACGAGCCAGCGCGCGCGTTGTTCGCCGCGTTCTCGCCGATCGGCTGGGAGCGCTCGGGGCACAACCCGGTGCGCATGCTGCAGGAGGCGCACAGCGCCGACGTGCAGGCGCGGCGCACCGAGCCGGCGTTCCACCAGCGGCTCGACGGCGCGCTCGGCGCGCTGCGCGAGTATCTGCAGCAGGCGCCGCGGAGCTTCGACGCCGGGGGCGGGCTGCGAATCGACGCGACACATCCGGTCGCGTATCTGTGCGCCGAGTTCGGCCTGCACGAGTCCCTGCCGACCTACGGCGGCGGGCTCGGACTGCTCGCCGGCGATCACCTGAAGTCGGCCAGCGATCTCGGACTGCCGCTGGTCGCGGTCGGCCTGTTCTACCGGATGGGTTACATCCGCCAGCGGCTGTCGGCCAAGCTCGAGCAGATCGCCGAGGACGTCGTCCACGATCCGGCGCAGTTGCCGCTGGTGCTGCTGCGCGACGAACGCGGCGATCCGATCCACGTGCTGCTGCAGATGCCCAGCGGTCGGATCGCGTTGCAGGTGTGGACCGTGCGCGTCGGCCGCGTGACGCTGTACCTGCTCGACAGCGAGGTCCCGGTCAACCGGCCGGAGGATCGGCGGTTGACGCACCGGCTGTACGGCGGCGATCACGAGAACCGGCTGCGCCAGGAGATCGTGCTCGGGCGCGGCGCCGTGCGGCTGCTGCAACGGCTCGAGATCGAACCGGGCGTCTGGCATCTGAACGAAGGGCACGCGGCGTTCGCGCCGCTCGAACGCGTCGCGGCGCTGGTCAAGGATGGCCGCACATTCGACGAGGCACGGCTGCTTGTCATGGCGACGACGGCGTTCACGACGCACACACCGATCCCGGCCGGGCACGACCGGTTCTCCGAGGAGCTGATCCGGCGTTACTTCAGCGACATCGACCAATGGGCGGGGCTGCCGTGGGAGCGATTCTGGGGGCTCGGTCTCGGCGACGGTGATCGCGCGTCGTTCAACATGACGTATCTGGCGTGCAGCTTCGCCGGCTATGTCAACGGCGTCAGCCGTCTGCATGGCGAGGTGACGCGCGAGCTGCTGCGGCCCGTATGGCCGATGCTGGTCGACGACGAGATCCCGGTCGATTCGATCACCAACGGCGTGCACCTGCCGAGCTGGACCAGCCCGCGGCTTGCCGAACTGCTCGGTGCGCGCGACCGGCGGGTGCGCGGTGAGGACTATGCACGCGCGGCGGCGGGGCTCGACGAGCGCGCGCTGTGGGAGCTGCGGCGCGTGCAGCGGCGCGAGTTGATCGAACGCGTGCGCGAGCGGCTCGAGCGCAGCTTCCTGGCGCGGCACGAGAGTCCGGCGTTGTTGGCGCGGATGCTCGGCGGCCTCGAGCAGGATGCGATGTGGATCGGGTTCGCGCGGCGGTTCGTGCCGTACAAGCGCGCCGACCTGATGCTGCGTGATCCGGCGCGGCTGCGGCGGATGCTCGCGCATCCCGAGCACCCGGCGCGGCTGCTGGTCGCCGGCAAGGCGCATCCGCAGGATGCCGCCGGGCAGGAGATCCTGCACCGGATCGCCACGCTGTCGCGGCGCGAGGAGTTCCTCGGGCTCATCCTGTTCTTCGAGGACTACGACATCGAGCTGGCGCGCGCGCTCGTGCGTGGCGTCGACGTCTGGCTGAACACGCCGCTGCGCCCGCTCGAGGCGAGCGGGACGTCCGGCATGAAGGTCGCCGCGAACCTCGGCCTGAATCTCTCGATCGCCGACGGTTGGTGGGCCGAAGGGGCCGACGGCAGCAACGGCTGGACGATCGGCGAGGGGAGCGGCCTGCCGACGCGCGAGCTGCAGGACGAGACCGACGCCGAGCATCTGTACGCGCTGCTCGAGCACGAAGTACTGCCGCTGTTCTGGCAGCGGGAGCAGGACGGCGTACCGCATGGCTGGCTGACGCGCGTCAAGCACGCGCTGGCGACGATCCCGCCGCGGTTCAACACCGACCGGATGGTCGAGGAGTACGCGCAGCGCGGCTACGCGCCGCTCGCCGCGGCCGGCGCGCAGCTCGCGGCGGACGGGCACGCGCTGCTCGCACGCGTCGCCGGTGAGCATGCACGGATCCGGCGCGGATTCCCGGAGCTACGGATCCTCGCCGCCAGCGTGACCGACCCGCGTTCGCTGGCGGTCGGCGGGACGCTCGCGGCCCGCGTCGAAGTCGACCTCGGCTCGCTGCAGCCGCAGGACGTGCGGGTCGAGCTCGTGCTCGGGTTCGCCCGTCCGACCGGCGGCATGCTGCATCCCGAGGTCAAGGAGCTGTCGGCGCTGCCCGGCAGCGGGTCCCGCCGGCATTACGGCGTCGAGGTACCGCTGGATCGCGCTGGTGTGTTCCGCTGCGGGCTGCGCGTGCGCGCGCGCGACGGGGAACCGTGGGACCGCGCGCTGGCGGATCTGGTGCTCTGGGCGGCGGCGGGATAGCGGCTGGAGCGGCACTTCTGCCGGCAGTTCTGCCGGTAATCCGTCACGGTCGTCGGCCGGACGCCGGCGCGGCCGGGATTGCAGCCAGGCGGACTGCCGCAATCGGGGCACGCGCACCGAGGCACGGGAATTGCCGCGGCGAACTGCATCGGGCCGCGTGCGCAGCTGCGCACGCGACTGGAGAATCACGCCAACCTTGGAGGATGCCATGCAGATCCGACTCATTCGCGCAGGGGTCGCGGGATGGACGTTCGCGGCAATCGCAACCGCCTTGCCGGCGCAGTGGACCCGCCTTCAGCCGGCGACCAATCCGCCGCCCGCGGCTCCCGGAGACCTGATGGAGTACGACCTGCTGCGCGACCGCGTCGTGCTGCAGGTCCGCGGCGAGACCTGGGAGTTCGATGGCTCGACCTGGCAGAAGATGCAGGTCACGCTCGGACCGGACAGTGTCGCAGGCTGCATGGCGTACGACTCGCAGCGGCGCCGCATCGTGCTGTTCGACGAGGCCAGCGACACCTGGGAATGGGATGGCACGCAGTGGTCCAAGGCACAGCCGACGGTGCGGCCGCCGGGACGCACCGCCGCATCTTTCGCCTATGACGAAGTTCGGCAGCGCTGCCTGCTGTTCGGTGGTGTCGACAACTCGACGCTGCTCCGCGACACCTGGGAATGGGACGGCACGACCTGGCTGCAGCGCACGCCGGCGAACCCGCCGGCCGCGGCGATCGGAGGTGGGATGGCGTTCGACCAGGCACGCGGTCGCATGGTGCTGTACTGCGGATTCTTCCTGCTGGACCATTGGGAGTGGGACGGCAGCGAGTGGCTCAAGCGCAATCCGGCAACGAAGCCGAACCCGCTCGGGCTCCAGATGCCTCTGGTCTACGACCGCTGCCGAAACCAGGTCGTGCTGTTCGACCCGTCAGCGACCAGCACGCCGCAACTGTGGACCTTCGATGGCACGGACTGGGCCGCGATCCCTGCTGATCCGATCCGCAATGCGAGCGCACCAGGACTCGCGTACGACACGACGCGCCATCGCCTGATCCTGTACGGCGGCGCCGTGTTCCCGTTCCAGCTCCTGGACGACACCTGGCAGTTCAGCTCCCCGCCTTGCGCCAGCAACTCCGTCTTCCCGGCGCCGTATGCGACGGTCGAAGGGGATGCGGCGTTGAGCTTCCCGTTCACGCTGGCACGTTGCCGGACGCAGTTCCTGCTCGCCGCGTCCGGGTTCAGCGGGAAGCGGACCGGAACCGTCTCGAGCCTGGACTTCCGCCGCGATCGCGGCATCGCCGAGCAGAAGGCGAAGCTCGTCGATTGCGAGATCTACCTCGCGCACGCCAAGCACCCGCCGAACCTGATGTCGACGGAGTTCGATGACAACTGGTGGTTGCTGCGCACGCGGATCCACAACGGAGTCCTCGCGTTGCCGCGCAACCCGCCGGCGGCCGGAGGTGTGGCGCCGTTCTCGATCCGGATCCCGTGTGCGCAGCCGTTCACGTGGACCGGCCTCGATCTGCTGATCGACTTCAAGGTGACCAGCAACACGGCGCCGGGAATCGGGACCTATGAGCTCGATGCCGTGAGCCGTCCACGGGTCGCGGGCTCGGTCGACTGGTTCGGCCAGTCGTGCCGCGGGCAGGGGGGTGAGCCGCAACTGCAGGTCTACCTCCCGGAGCTGCTGCATCCGGGCGGCCTGCTCGTCTCGCAGATCTACGCCGCGTCCCAGGGTGCGTATGCGATCTCGTTCCTCGGCACGAGCACGTCGGACTGGGCCGGCCTGACGCTGCCGTTCACGTGGCCGCAGACGAACTGCTCGCTGTTCACCGGCGCGGAACAGCTGCAGACCTCGCTGACCGACGCCAGCGGTGCCGCGCTCGTGATCTGGCAACTGCCGTCCGATCCGGTGCTGAACGGTGCGGTGCGCTATCACCAATGGGCCGTGCTCGAGCCGTCGTACTCGTATCCGCCGTTCGCGATGTCGCGGGCGGCGCGGCTGACATTTGCACGCCCGGTGACGGACTTCGACACCGTCGTGGGGCTGGAGCCGGAGGGGCTGGTCGGGGTGAAGTATCCCGGCGTCCACCTGGCGCCGGTGGTGCGGCTCGTAGTGCAGTAGCGGAAGGGGTCTGATTCCATCCCTCCCGAATCGGGAGGGATGGAGTCAGACTCCAAACCTCCTGAACCGATCCGCCGGACGGCGGGCACTTCTCCGGTGAAGATGTCGGAGCAAGTGCACGGTCCAGACGCAGCGGGTCCATGGCCGGTCGACGCGGAGCTCGTGCTGCGGCACGACCGTATGCTGCGGCGGCTCGCGGGCCGCCTGCTGCGCGATCCGGCGGCGGCGGATGACGTCGTGCAGGAGACGTGGCTGGCGGCGCTGCGCGGCGGGCCGGGGGCGCGCGCGGCGTGGCCGCTGTGGCTGCGCAGGGTCGTCGAGCGGCTGGCCGGCCGACGCTGGCGAGGGGAGCGGCGACGGGCGCGGCGCGAGCAGAGCGTGGCGCGCGAGGAAGCGGTGCCGGGGGACGACGTCGTGCGCGCACGCGAAGCCTGGCGCAAACGCATCGTCGAGGCAGTGCTCGCGCTGCCGGAGCCGTACCGAGGCACGCTGGTGTTGCGGTACCTGGAGGCATTGCCGCCGCGCGACGTGGCGCGGCGGATGCAGGTCCCGGTCGAGACCGTGCGCACACGCACGCGGCGCGGGATCGAGTTGTTGCGACAGCAGCTCGGGCAGAGTTCGCCGGATTGGCGTCACGGGGTGCTGTCGTTGTTCGGATGGGAACGGGAATCGATTGGAGCGCTGGCAGGAGGTGTCGGGATGACGAGCGCCGCGATGAAGGGTGCGGCCGCAGTGCTGGTCGTCGGATGTGGTGCGTTGCTGTGGTGGATGGCTGCGGGCAGCGAAGGAAGCTCCGGGGATGGGGATGTGCCAGACGAGTCGGCGCTGGCGATGACCGCGAAAGTCACGCCGCGTGAGGAACCGCGGGGTCCTGCAGACGAGGCAGCGGTGACGACGGTCCGGGTGCGGGTCCCATCGAACGACGCCGCGGCACCGAAGACAGGCGCGCTGCGGATCCTGACGCGCTGGAGCGACAATGGGACGCCGGCACCGGGGGTGTTCGTGGCGGTGCGCGAGGAGGGGCCCGCCGAGAGCTTCTCGCGGCAGACGTTCGCCCGAACCGACGCAAGCGGCGCGTTCCTGATGAGCGGCCTGCCACCCGGCGAACTCAGGCTCACGGCACCCGGACGAAGCGTCCAAACCGGCGGTCGACCGCGCATCGAAGCGGGCGAGACGAGCGAGGTCATCGTTGCGATCACGCGCGGACTGGTCGTGCGTGGGCGCGTGCACGATCAGGATGGTCGCGCGGTTGCGGGCGCGGCGATCTGGGCTGCCGATCCGGGAGACACCCACCCACCGATCGCGATGACACACAGCGATGCGTCCGGTCGGTTCGAGCTCCTCGACGTCTGTGAATACTGCACGCTTTCCGCGCGCGCGAAGGGACATGCTCCGTCCACACGGCACCTGATCACGCAGTCCCGCGACGGACAACCAACCGTGCAGGACCTGCTCGTGACGCGTGATGGCAGCGCGCTGCGTGGTCGCGTCATCGCGCCCGCGGGCGCACCTGCGCAGCGAGCAACCCTGCTGCTCGGACACTACGAAGGTGGATTGTTGTCAGCGTCGGTGATCCTCCCTGACGGAACGCGCGCATGCCCACCGGCAGCGCTACAGCTCGACACCGATCCGGACGGCAGGTTCGCAGCAGAGGGGCTGCCACCTGGAGACCTTCCTGTGCAGGTGGTCGCGCCTGGTCAGGGCGTCTGGGAAGGCACGATCGCACTGGCTCCGGGTCGCACGACCGAGCAGACGATTCACCTGGTTCGCGGTGGGTGCATATTCGGAACTGCGCACGAGCCTGACGGGTCGCCGGCCGGCGGCGTCCGAGTTGGGATCGCGCGGGAGCCGCGCATCGCGAACGCCATGCTCGGCGATCGCGTCCAGGTGACTGGCAAGGATGGGAGCTTTCGATTCCGCGATCTTCTCGCTGGTGATCTGACGCTCGCTGCAACCGCGCCAGGACGCGGGCGGGTGACGCGAGTCGTGAGGGTCGAACCCGGGTCGGAGTCACGCTGCGAGCTGCGGTTCGCTTCGACGACCGTGATCGAGGGCACCCTGCTCGATTCGTATGGGCGTGTGCAGCCCGGCGCACTCGTTCGGGTCAGCTGGCATGGAGGCTTCGCGCACTCGCGGACCGGCGCCGACGGTCGCTTCACGCTCGAGGAAGCGCCGCCGCATCTGCCGTTGCGCGTGCGCGTGACGCGTGCCGATGAATTGCTTCAGTGCCTCGATCTGAGCGGGGTCCGGCCTGAGGGCGGGAAACTCCTGATCCGCATTCCACAGAGTTCGGAGGGAAGTGGTCGCTTCCGGCTGCGCGTCGTCGACGCGGGCGGGAACCCAGTGCGGACCGCGAAACTACGGTTGAGCAATCGCAGCATTGGCGACGGGAACGAGCTGCCGGTCGACGGCGCGACTGGGGAGTTGGTGACGGGACTCGTCCCGGCGGGCAGTTACACGCTGCGCGTGGAGGGAGGCGGGCTGGGTCGCATCCAAATGAACCCCGCGCCGCTACGCGTGGACGAGCAGCGTGACCTGGGTGACGTCGTGCTGACGCCAGGCGCGCTGCTCGAGCTGCGGCTTCCGCAGGGTGCCGATCCGCAGCAGTCCCAGGTGCACATGCTGGACGCTGAAGGGACTTGGGTCGATCGGATGGTGCCGATGGGTGACCTGCTCCGCTCCCCGCTGCTTGCAGCGGGACGCTATCGCGTGATTGGGCGGCTCGGCGAGCGAGTCGTAGATCCGTGTTGGATCGAGCTTCGCGCGGATCAGACGACGCAGCATGAAATCCGGCTCAGCACCGCAGTGGATCGCTCATTCTCGATGCGGGGTGCTGCCTCGGCGCAGCGTGGCGTGATCGAGGACGAGCACGGCGACGCGGTCGCGTTTCTGAGCCTCGCGCGCGTGTCCGATGTGCCAGACGCAGCCACCGGCCACGTCCTGCTCACACCCGGCAACTACCGCGCGCGGCTGCGCGGACCGGACGGAGACCTGGGCGAGCCGCAGCCGTTTGAAGTCGTCACGGATTCCACGCCGACGATCGAGCTCCGCTCCAGGTAACGGGACGGTTGGAGTCTGACCCCAACCCTCCCGATTAACGCGTGGTGTCAGATTCCAACCCTCCCGAATCGGGAGAGATGGAATCTGACCCCAACCGTCCTCAGTAGCGCGGGCCGAGCGCCCAGTCGTCGCTGTTGGCGGCGACTTCGATCCGGGCGCGCATGTCGAGCGCCTGCTTGTTCTCCGGATCGATCGCGAGGATGCGGTTCACGCCGGCCATTGCGTGGTTGTACTTCCCGCGCACGAGCTCGAGACTCGACAGCGCGAGGACGGAGGCGATCTTGCCGTCCTCGGCGGCGAGGCGCAGCTCCTTGACGTGGTTCTGCGCGATCTGATCGCTGGCGTATTTCTTCTCGATCTCATCGGCGCCCTTGAGGGCGCGGTCGAACTCGCGCTCGGCGTTCTTGAAGTGCTGGCTGGCGGTGCCGAAGCTGCGCCCGGCTAGCAGGCCCTTGTTGTGTTCCGCACGCCCCTTGTGGACGAGCGTGACGTACGGCTCGAACGCCTTCTTGCGCTTCTCGGTCGCGGCCGCATCCTCCTTGGCGGCGCGCTGCGTCTCGGCGCTGGCCTCGGCCGCGGCGATCTCACGGTCGACGATCTCGACGAAGTGCTGCTTCATCTCCGGCGTGATGTAGCGCTCGTCCGACTGCGCGATCTGGTTCAGGATGTATTTGACCTCGCGGACGCTCCCCTTCTTGGCGAGCCCGCTCAGCACGCGCTCGGTGATCGCGACGGCGCGGTCGATGACCGGCTTCAGCGTCTGCGGATCCGGCTGCAGGGTGCGCACGATCGCGCGTGCACGCCGCATCGCCTGCCGCGACTCCTCGTACATCCCGTTCGCGGCGGCGCGCTCGGACAGGTCGACGAACCCGACATAGTCTTCGTCGCCGAGCGAGTGAAACCGGATCGAGTGCTGCGACTTCGGCGTGAAGTCGTCGAGCTTGCGCGTGACCTCCGCGCTTCCGCCCTCGAAGTAGGTCTTCAAGCTGACCTTGTCCCCTTCGATGCCGAGCACTTCGGCTTCGAGGCGGGACTTGTCCTTCAGTTCGAGGCCGATGCGGAGCTGCGCGGTCAGCGACGCAGCGGGGAGGAACGCCAACAGCAACAGCAGGAGTCGGGTGCGGAACATGCCCGGCAGTCGAGCGGTTCCGCTGGTCCGGGGCAAGGCGGACGCGGCACGTGGTCGGGCAGGGCACCCGGGTAAGGTCCCCCCCCATGGATCTGCGCGAGGCGCTGCAGCGCCACTTCGGGTTCGGGGCGTTCCGCGAGCGTCAGGAGCACGTCATCGAGCGGCTG
Organism: uncultured candidatus Brocadiaceae bacterium; assembly: GCA_964483245.1. GTDB lineage: Bacteria > Planctomycetota > UBA1135 > UBA1135 > UBA2386 > CAZABP01. The sequence goes on from CAZABP010000010.1 coordinate 96,833, forward strand.
CTGGCCGGACAGAGCGTGCTGCTGGTGCAGGCGACCGGTGAAGGGAAGTCGCTGTGCTATCAGCTCCCGGCGCTGCTGCTGGATGGCGTGACGCTGGTCGTCAGCCCGCTGATCGCACTGATGGAGGATCAGGTCGCCGCGCTGCAGCGCCGTGGGTTGCCGGCCGCCTGCGTGCACAGCCTGGTCGAACGCAGCGAGCGGGAGCGCCGGATCGCGGCCGCTGAGCGCGGCGAGCTGAAGCTGCTGTACGTGACGCCGGAGCGGTTCCGGACGCCCGACTTCCTGGCGCGCATGCAGGCGCTGCGCGTGCCGCTGCTGGCAGTCGACGAGGCGCACTGCGTCAGCCGCTGGGGCCACGACTTCCGTCCGGACTACAGCCGGCTCGGCGAGATCCGCGCGGCGCTGGGCAACCCGACCGTGTTGGCCTCGACCGCGACCGCGACCCCACGCGTGCGGGAGGACATCCTGACTTCGCTGCGGATGCCGGATGCGGTGCAGGTCCTGGCCGGAATCGAACGCGCGAACCTCTTCCTCGGCGTGCACGAGGTCCACGGCGACGACGAGAAGCTGGTCCGCATCACGGCGGTCGCGCAGGGGCTCGGCGGCCCGGGGATCGTCTACTTCGCGCTGATCCGCGATCTGCTCGCCTGCGAGTCGGAGCTGCGCCGCGCCGGCTACGCACCGATCGTCTACCACGGCGATCTGGGCCGCGGCGAACGCGCGGCGGCGCTCGCGGCGTTCACCGCCAGCAGCGACGGCATCGTGCTCGCGACGAACGCGTTCGGCATGGGGATCGACAAGCCGGACATCCGTTTCATCTTGCATCACCAGATCCCGCGCGATCTGGAGTCGTACTACCAGGAGATCGGACGTGCTGGACGCGATGGGCGCGGCAGCCTGTGCGAGCTGCTGTATCGCGAGCAGGACCTGACGATCCAGCGGGACTTCGTCGAGTGGGCGAACCCGGGCGTGGATCTGGTCGCTGCGGTGGCCGCACATGTCGAAGGGCTCGGCGAGCGCCTGCCGGCGACGACGATCGAAGACCTGCGCGCCGCGCTGCTGTCGCAGCCACGCCGCGACGGCCGTGTCGACACAGCGCTGCGGCTGCTCGAAACGGCCGGCTGCTGCGGCGGCACGCTCGGGCGCGACTTCGTCTGGCTGCGCTCGCCGACGCGCGCCGAGATCCAGTCCTGGTTGCCCGAGGGCAAACGCACGCGCGACCTCGAAGGCCTGCTCGGGATCGTCCGCTACGCCGGCGCGACGACGTGCCGCAAGGCGGTCCTGCACGAACACTTCGGCCTGCCGGCGCCGGCCCCCCCCTGCGGGAGCTGCGACCTGTGCACCGATGCCCTGGCCTGGCTCGAGCGCGAGCTGCCTCCCGATTCGCGCCGGCCGGTCCCGCGCACCGGCGCCGAGGCGAGTCCGACCTTGCGCCGCGGCGACTGGATCGAGGTCGACCGCCTGGGGCTCTGCGAGGTGCTGCGCGTCGACGGGCCGCCGGGTCGCCAGCGGGCCGAGGTCGAGGTCGCCGAGGACCTGCGCCGGGTCTGGATCGACCTGCGGCGCGGGTGGCGCCGCCCCGGCGCCTGACACCGGCGGGAGACTTGGAGTCTGACCCCAACTCTCCCGATTGAGGACGGTTGGGGTCAGATTCCATCTCTCCCGTCACGCGCCGGCGCGGCCCCCCATCCAGGGGTCATGAACCTTCTCAAGGAGAAAAACATGACCCTCTGCAAGACCACCGTTTCCCTCTCTCTGACCCTCGCCCTGACCCTCGGCGCCGCGACGGCGCAAGGGCCGATCCCGTCCTGGCTCCGCGCTCCGGGTGCGGCCGGGCAGTTCCAACCGAACACGACGACCTGGAACGCCGGGAATGCCTTCCTGGCGATGACGCACGCCGTGATCTCGGGCCCGACCGACATCGGGTTCTCGAGCTGGCAGGACACCGCCACGCAGCGCACGAGCTACGAGAACCGCGTCCGCTCGATCCTGCTCGGCACCGGCACGGCGACCTACGGCTCCGGCGCGAGTGCGGTCACCGCCGCCGGCTGGGGCTACACGGCCGTGACGTTCTTCCGCAGCCCGCTGACCGACACCGAGGGCTACATCGCGTCGAACGACACGCACACGATCATCTCGTTCCGCGGCTCGGAGCTATCGGACCTGCGGTCGATCCTGCAGGACTGGCTGCAGACCGACCTCTTCTTCGCGCCGATCACGCTGATCGGCAACGACGTGCTGCCGGCTGGCAGCGTGCACGCGGGATTCCTCGCCGCGGTGTTGTCGGTCAAGCAGCAGATCGTGCAGCAGTTGATCGACTTCCACGGTTACCGCACGCGGTTCGCGCTGGTGAACGGCCGCCTCACGCAGATCCGTCCGACCAAGCCGATCTGGACCGCCGGCTACAGCCTCGGCGGCGCCTGCGCAACGATGTCGGCGTTCCTGCTCGCGCGGCAGGACGGCCTGCCGGTGCGCGGCACGATCACCGGTGGTGCGCCGATGGTCGGCAACGCGACGTTCGGCAACAGCTTCCTGAACGCCGGCCTGCAGATCTACCGGCACGAGAACAACTGCGAGATCATCCCGCTGGCGCCGGGTGAGCTGGCGCGGCTCCCGGGCGACATGACCGGCACGATCGAACGCGTCGGCACCTGGGTGGCGAGCCACTTCGTCGAGCCGGTGCGGACGCCGATGAACCTGCTGGTCTCCGCGATGCTGGCCCCGGCCAACTGGGTCGCCGACAACGTCTCGACCGTCAACGACATGGCCGCCGCCGCGAATGCGAACTACGCGCACTTCGGTGAGATGCGCTACTTCGACCGCAACCTGAACGTGTCGCTCAATCCCAGCGCCAACACGCGGCAGAACGACCGTGAGATCACGTTTGCCAACGGTGCCATCAACGTCCTCGACCAGTTCGTGCCACCGCCGCCGCCGAGCAACCCGTACGACCTCGTCGCCTGGAGCATCTACTCGGCGCAGCTCGCGTCGATCGCCGGCAACCTGTGGAACGCCGTCTGGAATCCGCAGAGCTACATCGATGCGCTCGGCGCGACGTTCGGGCAATACGTGACCGACCACAGCGCCGTGAAGCAGGCCCGCCTGCAGTTCGACGTGATGCCGCTCGCGCTGCGCACCAGCGCCGCGATGCCGAACCGGCCCTGAGCGCGCTGCGTCCCGGGATCGATCGCGCCGGACTCCAACCTTCCGGACGGGAGGGTTGGAGTCCGGCTCTGTCTCTAGACTGGCGACACATGGGCTGGCTGCGCACGATCTTCCTCGGCGACATCGGCAATCGCCTCGACATCGCCGACACGGAGCGGGACATCGACACGTTGCGCGGACAGCTCCGCGCGAAACGGGAGCGTGATCGCGATCAGGACCAACGCATCGCGGCGCTCGAGCGCGAGAACGAGACGTTGAAGCTGTGCCTCAGCGAGCTCGCACGGCTGCTGCGCGAAAAGAACGTGCTGGGGTTCGACGACCTCGAGCAGGTGGTCCAGCGCATCGAGCCGGAATGATCCGTCACTCGCGCAGCGCGACGTCACGCAGCCGTACCGTCTCCGGCCCCCAGTCGTCCCCGAACACGCGCTCGAACCGCAGTTCGACCGGCAGCACCCAGTCCACGTCGATCACCTGCCAGGTCGCGCTCAGCACTTCGCGGCCGGTCGTGATGCGCACCGGCACGTCGCGCCCG
>CAZABP010000011.1:0-96563 GCA_964483245.1 uncultured candidatus Brocadiaceae bacterium
AGTTTCGAGAGGGGATTACTCGATCAGAGGAGAGGGAGTTTCGGGAAGGTGGACAGTCAGTCGCACGCAGGCCGCGGCTTCCTCGGCGTGGTCCCTCGCGACATGGTCGTGCAGATGCTCCGTGCCTGCGCGCCGGCGACGCTGGAGTGGCTGCCGCCGTCGCACGGTGATGCCGGCCGCATGCTGCCGCTCGCTGCCTTCACCAAGGGCGGCGTGCGCTTCGGGGCGGTGCCGCTGCCTACGCAGGACTGATCGAGCGTGTCGATCAAGCGCACGGGGCGAGGAAAGCGCCGCCGGCTGTGCGAGACCTTGCTACGCGAGAATGAAGGAGGAGAAGCGTGGCAGGACCATGGCTGCTTTGGGATCAGCGGGCACGGCCGGCGGCTGGGGGGAGTGTAGCGGCCAGGGCGAGCACGGGGAGCTCGCGCGCCTGGCAGTCGCGCAGCCCGTCGCCGGCAATCCCGGCGTCAGTGTTGTCGGTGCTCGGCCGACGCCGGAGACTGGGACGGCATGTCCGAGTGACCACGGAGCTGCCCCCCGCCGGGGCGAAAGGAGTCTGCGATGCGCGACGAACTCGACCGGGTGATGGACTCGATGGGCGGCGACGAGGAGGCGAACAACAGACTCAAGATCATCATCCGCTACCTCGGCGGTGCGCTGACCGAAGAGGAAGCGCGGCGCACACTCAGCATGACCAGGATCGAGCTGGTCGAGACGGCTGCGCGAGCATTCCAGGCCATGCAGGACGCGCTCGTGGACGACGAGGACGAGGAGACGCGCGACGTCGACGAAGGCGCGGGTGACGAGGGAGAGCGCTCAGCGGGCGCGTAGGGCGCGGCGCCTTCCACGTGGACTGCATTGCTCGACCCGCTACCCTGCGGCGTTGCGCGTCCACGTCGGACGCGCAGCATCCTGCAGGAGGACTCGGATGAGGAAGGCGATCCTGGCAGTCGTCGCAGCGCTCGCGGCCCCGGCCGCGCTGGCGCAGACGACCAACGTCAACTGCACCAACGACTACTACTTCCGCCAGCTCGGGCTGCGCTTTCCGGCGCTTGGCACGCCATGCAACGCCGCGGTCTACACGGTGATGACCGGCACCGCGGTCGAGATGCGCGTCGACACCGGGTTCGGACCCGGCAGCCTGGTGACGCAGATCTTCGCGATCGGGGCATGCGTGCCGGCGGCGTTCTGCTTCCCGTCGGTGCCATGCGGCCTGCCCAACGGGATCACGTGCGGCACGAACCAGTCGCTGGACCTCGACATCCTGTCGCTGTTCCCGGCGTTCTCAGCACCGACCATCAGCGGCGTCTGCCAGTCCTACTACCGAACGACCTTCGTCTTCCCGCCGGTGCTGGTGGGCCTCGTGCTCTCGACGCAGTCGATCATCTGGCCGATCGGTCCGCACTGCGCGTTGCCGGCCGGGGGCGTGTTCACCGAGGCATTCACGATCCGGTTCGTCTGACGGCCGTGGAGCCTAGGCGACCAGCGCGCGGACAGCAGTAACCGGTGCATCCCGCGTTGGTCGCTGCTAGCTTCTGTTCCCCCCGCGCGGCTGCCACGCTGGCACTCGGCAGGGCTTGGTCTCGTGCAAGGAGGAGACCGTGGACGTCAGGCTGATCGGTTGTCTTAGCATCCTGTGGCTCGCCAGCGACGCCAGCGCACAACGGCACGCGCTCGAGCTCGGGGACGGAGCGAAGCTGGAGTTCCCGCACAACGCGGTGATGCACACGGGGCCCACGGCCACGATCGAGGCGTGGGTGCGCGCGCAGAGGCCGAGTACTGGCCACGGAGTGTTCACCCGGTACGCAGCGAGCGCGGAGCACAAGACCGTTCACCTGCAACCTGACGGCTCGATCCACTTTCTCTACGCCGGTTCCCCTTGGGCGCACGGCTTGGCAACAGCACCTGGCGCATTCCCATTCGACTCCAAGTGGCACCACGTCGCGTTCTCTCGCCAAGCCGACGGGCGGTACGAAATTGCCGTCGACGGCATCGTCAAGCACAGCGGCGGTCCGGGACCATGTTGGCTAACGTGCAATCTGATTCAGACGAGCACAACGACGAGGTCAGAAGCAAACGGCACCACGCTCGCGCTCGCTCGACTGCGCTACTCGTCAGTTGCTCGGTACAGCGGCAACTTCATCCCGCAGCACACGTGGACCGTGGATGCCGAGACGCGGTTCCTCGTGGACTTCGCGGAAGGCACGGGCACCGCCGTTCACGACTCGGGGCCGGCGAAGCAGATCGGAACGGTCGCAGGCACGCATCGGTGGGTCGCGTTCGATCCACCACCGCCGGCGAGCTCATCGCCGTTCGGCCAGGGCTGTCCGGGCTCGCTGGGACCCGCGTCGCTGACGGTGTCCAAGCTGCCGGTGATCGGGAAGCAGTTCGAACTCCGCGTCGACAGCGCGCCGAAGCTGCTCCCCGCGCTCGTCTACCTTGGCTTCTCGCGCACGTCGTGGGGCCAGGTGCCGTTACCGCTCGATCTCACCGGCTTGGGCCTGCCGAAGTGTTCACTGCTGGTGAGCCCCGACTGGGGGTTCCACGTGAGCACGGGGCCCGAGACGTGGTTCACGTTCTCGCTGGCCGTGCCGGGCGATGTCGCATTCGCCGGCATCGAGTTCTTCAACCAAGTCTGGATCTTTGACAAGCAGGCGAACCTGTTCGGCGCTTTCGGGACCAACGGGCTCGCAAGCACCATCGGGTGCTGAACCCAGAATACCAGCGGGCTGCGCCGCTCTGGCGGCTCTACCCGCAGTCCAGATGCCGACTCAGCGGTCCGTTACCAGCCTCCGATGCTGGGACGCCAAGCAAGCTCACTCACCCACCGCGCACAATACGTTCCAAGGCCCTCTGCTCATCGGGCGTCGGCGCCCGAGTAGCATCAGCGGATGCCTTCACTGCCTTGGCGAGTTGCTCACTCACATCTATGAGCAGATCTCGGCCCGAATCCTCGCCCAACCGCCGAGAAGATACGTTGATATCAAACTCAAACCCGAGCGCGGCGTCAGTCACGCGAAGGCTTAGGCGACGTCGAGTCTCATCGACAAGTACTACGCGCATGTCCTTCTCCGCAGCAAGGCCCGCTAACATAGTCAGGATCATTTTGCGTCCCCACCAGTCTAGGCCAGCCGCGCGGTATCGCTCGAAGCGTTCAGTGGCTGTGCTATTGAGAGCAACATGCACTTCCGTAATCACTGTGAACGGGATCGCATCACCGTGCTCAGCGAACGTAATGACAAAGCTGATGTGACCGTCTTCATGTCCCCATTCGATGGCCCAATCAGTGTGGAAATCAGGACCTTCGATGCGTCCGAGTGACTCCGACGTCACCTTAGCAATCGCCTCCAGAACGCTACGCATCCCCTCATCAAAATCTGTCCTAAAATCAGCGTACAACTTGTCGCGTATAAAGACTGGCAAGTAGCAGTCTTCTAGCAGAACCGGGAGAACCACGACGCGTTTCTCTTCGAGTTCCCGGATGAGCCCAGCCGAAAGCTCTCGCTTGCACCATTCGGACTGCGCGGATGCAGTAGAGAACACCACCAAGAGCGCGGACGCGCCTTGAATTGCCTCTTGAATCTTGGTCGTCAGTGAATCCCCCGGGCTGAGTTCCCAGGTGTCGATCCAAACATGGACCCGCTGCAGCACCAGGTTGGCTGCCAGCTTGTTGACAAACGACTTGTCGCGGCGTGAGTAGCTGATGAATACTGCCATGCTGAAACTCTATGGTGCCGCCGCCTGCCGTTCAGCGTTCACGCCCCCGCCACCGCACGCCTGATCCGCTCCAGCGCCCCGCGCAGCCTCGCGATCTCCCGCTGCTGAGCGAGCATGGCATCGCGCAGCGCCAGCACGGCTTCCTCCGTGGCGTCCCGGCCCGCTGAGGCGTGAGGCTTCGCGGCCCTCGGCTGCTTCGCCGGCTTCGCTGCGTTCCCCTCCACCATCCCGAGCAGCACCCTGGCCGAGTGCAGCGCACGGCCGCTGAGCCGGATGCCGAGCGCCTGTGCGTCGACACGGAGTTCACGCAGCCCGAGCTTCGGCTCTCGTCGCAGGCGGTACACGCAGTAGCGGATGCCGTCCGTCGCGCGAGGGAACTCGTGCGCGACGAGGTGCCGTGCCTGGTCCCAGGCAGCTGCGAGGTCGGGGCCGGGCTCCACCTCGGGCTTCGCCTGCTTCGCCTGCCTCGGCTTCCTCGCCACGTCGGGCACCAGCCCGAGCAGGCGCCGTGCGGCGTTCAGCGACGCCCCGGTCACGCGGTGCCCGTGCAGCGCCGCCTGCGCCTTCAGGTCCTCCAGCTCAATGTCGCTCTGCTGCTGCAGCGCGTGCACGCAGAACAGCACGCTCGGCTGTGTGGCGGGGAAGCGGGCGCGGAGCTGCTCGAACTGCGCAGCCCAGGGATCGGGGGGCTGGGCTGGTGGCGTGGCAACAGGAAGGGGGGCGAGTTCGGTGTCGGTCATGGGGTGCGGGTCAGGATCAGTCGCCACGGAGTGCCAAAGGGAGGAGGAGCGGGCCTGCCGAGCAGGTACACGCGATCGAGCTGCAACAGTTCGGGAGGGGCCCAGGTCCGGATCGCCTCGATCAGGGCATGCCAGACGAGGGGCTCAGACGTGTGAATGATGAGCCACCGCTCCGCGTAGGCTTCGCCATCCGCCACGAACTCGTTGCGGTCCTTCACCGCGATCATCGACTGCAGCAGCGAGCGCAACTCCTCGGCGGTCGGCACCCAGACCCGCTCGTCGTGCTCAATGATCACCTTGACGCGCTCTTGGCTCGTTTGCGCGGAACGGAGCGCCACATCGCGCGCAGTGGCAATCGGAATGTTGAGTTGAATGGCTTCCTGGTTGACGAGTTCCGTTACTTCGATGCCGATCAGGCCACCACGTGCGTCACGCGCAAGCACATCCGGTGGTGTCGCAGGACCTGTCTCGGCCCTTGGCCAAACCTGACCGAGCTCTCGGGCTCCTGCTCCTGATACGAGCTCGACGAGTTCAGCAGCGACGGCCACCTCACCAGCCTTCTTGTTCGGCCCCGCTCGCGTTCCGCTGACGAGCATCATTCGCGGGTAGCGGTGGCGTAGCTCCCGCATCCGCTGCGCCAGCGGCGGTATGGTCACCCCAGCGCCCCCTCCACAAGCTCCCTGACCTTCTCCAGCGCTGCGCGTAGCTGCTGCGCCTGCCTCGTCTGCTCGCGGATCGCGGTGACCAGCCCGTCGAGGCCATCCACGCCGACTGTCTTGCGGGGACGGCCAGGACCACGTCGCCCTGGCAGCTTCGCCTTCGGCGGACGCCCGGGCCCGCGCTTCTTCGCTGCGCCCATCGTGAACCTCACCTTGTAGACGAGGTTCACCGAGGCACCGACCTGTTTGGCGATCGCTGCTGGGCTCGCGCCGGTCTCCAGCAGCTCACGGATCTTCGCCGACTTGGAGTTGGCGCTCACCGGACGGCCGGGCTTCCTCGGTGTCTTGCCGGCTTTGCCTGCCTTCGCCTTCGCGGCCTTGCCCTGCCCGCGCTTGGCCATCGGCACCAGGCCCAGCATCGCCTGTGCGCGGCCGTACATGATGGGCCACACCTTGAGCTTGCGCTTCTCGGCTGCCTTCCTGAGCGAGGCGTAGTCGGCCTTGGGGTTGGCCTTGAGGCGGGAGAGGAGGAAGGACAGGGGTGTGGGTTTGGTGGCGGGCATGCGCGGATTGGCGGTGGGAAAGACCGGGATTCTCGCGCACAGTCGCTATGGGATCAATGTGTGCGTCACCTTGTAGCCTGTCAGACAGTCGTAACTCGGGCGCTTGGTCTTGAGCCTATCCTCAGAGGCATCAACGGCCGGCCCACCGTCAGGCCTTGCATGGCTTGTTCAACGCAAACAGTGCGTAACCAGCGGACGAGCTGATCGGCTCTCGCGCAGCCGTGCTTCGATGTGCTCCCGCGCAGCCAGGCTGCATAGATGCCTGCACAGTCACAAACTCGGGGATGACCCGTGAGTCACTCAACACGAATGGCGCCTCCCAAGCCGAGTTCGTCGAGCGCTTGTCGGAGTTCAGCCACGAGTCCGGGAGCGGCATCCGCGACCACTCTGACTGAGAAGTCGACGCCGATCGTGAGTTCGGTGCCGGCTCGCAGCTTCGGCAGGACCTTCGTCCCTAGACGATTCCAGACCTCTGGCGGTACGTTACCGGAGAGACGAAGCGTCTTCGTGCCTGCAGTGGGTTCGGGCGCTGGTGATGGTTCCGGTTGGACAACCGTTCCGGGCGTCGGGGTGATCGCTGGATCCGACTTCGAGCCAGGCTCCGCTGGTGGCCCAGATCGAAGCGCCTCGGTGGTCGCCTTCCGCAGAAGAAACACGCCCGACTCGAACGCGACCTCTTCGGGGCCAACGGCCTCCTCGAACCAAAGGCGTTCGAACGACCCGTCAGCTCGCTTGCCGGAGGCAAGACCGAAGTCGCCGTTTCTGACGAATGCGACGATTCTGCTCTTCAGCACCGCGTCAGGGTCAACGAGCCGCGTGAGCGCACCGTTGAGGAAGCTCTGCCTGAGGCTCGCGAGCGGCCATGCGCCGTCTGACTTCAGCGCCGGGGGCCAGTTGCGTTCGACGTAGCCGGCGCCGACCGTTTCGTTGAGCAGAGCTTCGGACTTGAGGGCAGCGAGCACACGTCCGCACAACGATTCTCCACGCGACGAGTGGCCCGCTCCGAGATCGATGATCTTTAGACCGTCCGCACCCTGGCCATCTGCGACGATCGCGAAGCGATACCCGCCCCAGGCCTCGTCCTTCGCGGCCTCCTCGGCGTCGCGAACCTTCACCTGCAGGTTCGCCCGGTCGCTCTTGTCGAAGTCGCCTCCCAGAGTGCCGTCCGCGACCTCGCGCGCCACGCGCTTCCACGCGAGCGCAAGCTCCACTTTCTCACGGAGATCGCGGCCGGGCTTCCTCAGGCACCAGACGAGGGCGCCGGGGTAGAGGCGCGGCGACTTGCCGCGGTTCCTGGTCCAGTCGGAGATCTGCGCGCGCAGCGCCGGGGTCGCCGTCCACTCGATGTCGGGATCCGCAATGACGAGGGTGAGCCGCGGCGTATCCGGGATCTCCGCTCCCTCCGTCGGGAACGGAATCACGGGGATGCTCGCCGCGCGACGGAACTCGTCCTCCACGAGCTTCTTGATCGAGGGCCGAACCTCCGTCTCGTCGTCGAGCGACGCGCGGCGGTCGCTGACCACCTTCTTCATCGTGGGCTGGTAGCCGATCCGGTAGCCGTCGGAGCCCACCCTGCGGATGAAGTAGGACCGGTCTTCGAGCGCCATCGCAGCGTTGTCGATCGACGTCGTATCGAGGTCCGGCTCACCCAGCCCGAAGCGCAACTCGGGCAGGTGCGCAACCTTGTCGGTCTGCCCACCCGAGGACTCAAACAGGATCGCCGTACCGACGCGCCGGTGGATGTCGCGAAGAGGTCCCTTAGTGTCGGCATCGAGCGCCTTGCTGTGCGCCTGCTCACCGGCGACATCAGTGTCGATGGCCGCCACGAGGCGCGACTCGCCGAGCTGCCCGAGTACGACGCTGCGGAAGCCGGGCTCCCCGAGCGGCGCGGACCCCAGCGTGATCAGCGGCTCGGTGCGCGCCTTCCGGAACCCGTCCTGCGCGGCCAGCGAGATCCACTGCGCGAGCATCGCGAGCGTGCCGCGTGTCTGCTGATACTGCGGCAACGACTGCCACTTGCGCTGGAACACCGACAACGTCGCGGGGTGGAACGGGTAGCACGCCTCGAAGCGCCGCTGGAGGAACTCGCGCGCCTTCGCCTCGGTAGCGGCCGAGTCGACAGCCGTCCATTCGGGAGGCAGTTGCGCGCGACGCTCGAAACACCAGTCGCCGAACGCTTTGGCCACGTTCCTGCGGATCTTCTCGCTGCCGAGATCCTGGAAGAGCCGCCGCCGGACCACCTCGCTGATCTCGGTCTCGTCGTTCGCGATCAGGTCCTTCGCCACCCGTCGTACGACCTTGGCGATCTTGTCCTGCCACTCCTGGTCCCACTCAGTCATCTCGACCTGGCTGCGCGGCAGCGAGATCACGCACGCGCCGTGAGTCGTGCCCGTGGTCGCCACGGTCAGGTTCTGAATGAACGCATGGAACGAGTCCGCGCCCCCTCGGTGGCGGTTGAGGTAGTTCAGCACCTCGTCGAAGAGCAGCAGAACCGGAGCGTCGGCGGCCTGGAACACGCGCGCGATCGAGTCCGTGCCAGGCGGAGTGGCCTTCGCCGCGGACCCCAGCGCCTCGACGCCCTTGTCCCCAGCGAGCTGACGCGCGATGTCGATCCACGGCGTCTCGCGCCCCGGCTGCGGATCCCAGGCGTTCCCTACGAACACGGCGATCTTCGCCTGCGGCACGGTCGTGATCCCCGCGTCGCGCACGAGTTCCGCGACACCGTTCAAGCTCGCGACTGCCCCGCCGTTCTTCGCGAGGTGGTAGAGCGTCGTGAGCGTGTGCGTCTTGCCACCACCGAACTGCGTGATCAGCGTAAGGACCGGAGCAGTGTTGTCGGTGCGCCCGGAGAGGCGGCGCAACACCATGCCCGCGTGCTCCCGGAGCGCGCGCGTGAAGCACGTTCGCGCGAAGAACTGCTCGGGCTTGCGGTAGTCCTCGGGAGCCGTACCGGCCGCTACCTGCTCCAGCGCAATGGCGAACTCGTCCGGGTTGAAGGATCGACCCTCTCGGACTTCTTTGCGCGGCGTGGTGACCTTGTACCAGGGTTCCATGGGCATCTCCTACGGTCTCTGCATGCGGGCGAAGAGATCGGCCGCAGGTTTCTTCAGGCGTGCGAGGTTTGCGTATGCCACCTGAGCAAAGTCGCATGCCGCCTCGTACAGCCGGTACCGGATTCCGTCGGTGACGATCGCGTCGCATTCCACGCCTAGCTCAGCGATATATCCCTTCGCTTGACCGAGGGCAGCTTCCACGCCCGCGCCGAGTCGTTTCGCCTCGATCACGAAGCGGCAGTTCTCTGGGATGCGCGGCAATGCGCGAAACACCGCCACGTCGATGCAGCGCCACTTCACCGCGATCCGCTCAGGCTGCCATCCAAACGCGCGCAGCAGCGGCACAACGAAGTGCACGATCATCTCGTCCTCAATCGGCGGCGGGCCGAACCCTTCGGCATCTTGCATCAGCGGCAACAGGTCGGCCGCCTGGGCCACGAGCCCCGCGATTGCGTCGGGGACGATCTCGAGCCTCGGAACTTCGGGCGGGAGCGCGGGCAGTGGCGCCGATTGCCAGCCCGCCGGCGCGGAGTTCAAAAACCGGTTCGCAAAGTCGGCAACTTCAGCGTTTCGCACGCGCGAGCAGCGCGACGGGATCGCGCCGAACGGGGCGCCATCGAACTCATGCTCCTCCGACAGCCGTCCCCAGCGCACGCGCAGGGCGTGCTGCAGGTCCCAGCCATTCACGTCGTCGAAGACCGGCAGATGCTCGTAGCGGCCGGCGACGATTCCGATGGCGGCGATCCGAGCCTGCCCTGTTCGGAGAACAAGGACGTCGCCCGGATCGATCTCGCTCGCGAAGCGCCTGACGTAGTTGCCCCAATACGTCTCATCGCTGCAGTCTGGCGACCATGGGCCTGGATCGCCCGGGCCGATCAGAGCGACGCCATGCTTCAGGAACTCATCGACATAGGACCGCACCGTTGGTCCCGCGGGGATCTGCCAGATCGCCGTCATCTCGGCGCCGCCAGCAACATGGCGTCGAGCAGACGCTTTTCTTCGCAGCCTTTGGGGTAGAGCGCAGAGAGCGCGTTCGCGAGGCGCAGGAAGTCCGAGCCGCGATCCTGCTCGGCCTTGAGGAGCGCCCGTAGGGCGTTGGTGCGGCCGCTCGCCTGGAGGAGCATCGCTGCGTGCACGCGGTCGAGCGTCGTGGCCTCGCGGGCGGCGGCGAGACTTTCGTCGGAGACGTCCACGGCGGCGCGCCGGCCGCGACCGCGCGCACCGCGCACCCGGGGCGCGGACTCCATCTCGGGGAAGAGCATGCCCTGCAAGGGATTCGTGCCGAGCGCCACAGATTGCTCGAGGCGGGTGGCGACGGCGGAAGCGCCGTCTTCACCGAAGAGCTGCTTCGCGCGCTCGGCGATGGGCAGCAGGCGCACCACGCCCTTCTTGGTCTCGATCACCCGGCCTTCCCACTTCGGCAGCTCAATACCGAGCGGCTGCGCGAAACGGCGCACCACGTCGAAGACCAGCGTGAAGCCTTTCGCCTTGCCGCCGGAACCGCCTTCGTCGTCCGCGGGGTCCTCGTCTTCCTCCTCGCTGCTCGCGTCCTCGGCACCTTCGCCGTCGGTGGCCTGGAGCGTCCAGAGGAAGAGCGCAGTCAGCCGCGCATCCTCCTCCACGGCGCCCGCCGCGCCGTTGCGGGCCCGCGCTTCGGCGGTGCCGAGAACCTGCGCAAGCGCGCTGCGGCCGACCACCTCCCAGACCTTGGCCAGATACTCGTCGAGCTTGACCTCGCGCCCTTCGGCGGTCTCGACCTTCGTGTGGCGGCTGAAGATCTCCAGCGCCGGGCCGATGCAGGCGAAAACGAGATCCGCACCACGAACGCCTTCGTGCTGTAGGCGTTCCATCCAGTCGGCGACGCGGACCGGCAAGTCGCGCAGCACATCGGCCCAGTCACCGACGCCGGCGTCATCGGGGCGCGGACGGCAGATGAGGTGCACGCTAGTGGCGAGCGCGGCGGATTCGCGCGCGCGGAGGCGCGAGCCCATCTCGGTGGCGATCGGCCATGAGCCAGTGATCGTCCACCCGCCGCGAATCATGCCGGATAGCAACGCCTCCCACCCTTCGGTGGTCTTGTGCGCGAACACGACCGAACCGACGCCGTCGTCGTGCAACACGCGGCGACCTTCGGCGAACGCCTTGGCCATGGTCTCCTCGAACCAGGTTCGGTCCTTCGGGCGCCCGTTGTCGCGCTTGGTCTCGTCCTGCACGGCCTCGCGGATCTTGGGCGAAAGCGGGTTAGCTGGATCGAAGGGATCACGCAAGAGTTGGTGCGTCGGAGCGGCTCGCTTCAGCCAGACGAGGAAGAAGTCGGCAAGGTCGGCGTAGGGGACGGCGTCGTAGTAGGGAGGGTCAGTGAACCACACATGCCCCGCGTCGCTTGGCAACGGATGCTCAGTGGCGTCAGCAATCTGGACCGAACCAACGACATTCACTGGGCCAACCGCGTCTATTCCCCCCGCCGTGTTCTCCATCGACACGTCGAAGCTACCGCTAGAAGACGATGTGAGCACGCCTTCGCCAAAATCCCACGCAATCGAGATCGCTTGCCGGCCGAACGCATGACGCGTGCACTCGGCGATTGGCTCCCATGCGCAGATCGAACAAGCGAGTTCTGACAACTTCGACACCGCCAGCCCAGCCAGTTCACGATTGTCGAAGCCCTTGCTGCGATTCACGCACCTCGTTAGGACCGCCAATGCCACCTTCTGCCGCGCCGTGAACAAGTCACCCCACTGCATCATACCGTAGCGCTGCACGCCGAACGCGCGGCCAGCCCCCGACCCGCCCCCTGCGGGCGTCGGCTCATCCGGCACCGGGCAGAGCCCCAGCTTCCCGCCGCGATCCCATTCCGCGAGCAGCTTCGCCACACGCAACTGCGCCTTGCGCACCGCCTCGTAGTCGCGCTCCGACGGCAGCCTGTAGTGGCGGCCCGTCTCGCCTTGCCGGAGCGTCACCACCGCAAGCAGCCGCGCGCCGCCGGTTCGATGGCCCTTCGCGTCGAAGAGCACGTCCGCGCCGCCCCTTTGCGCAGCGAGCTGCGCACGCACGCGCTCGGGCCGCAGCACCACGCCACAGCAGACGCAGGTTGCCTTGGCGCGCGACACCGTGCCGTTCGGCACGTCCTTCTCGGTCTTCGGCTCGAAGACCTCGAATTCGACGCGCGGCGGCTCACCCTTCGGCCGTTCGACACGGTGCTTGATCGCACGCTTGCGGTTCACCTTCTTGCAGAGCCAGAACGAGCGCGCGAGCGGGATCTCCGCGCCGCAATTCGGCGACTCACAGCGCACCGTCCGCGCCCAGAGGTAGGCGATAGGTGTCGCGCCGTCCGGGTCCTTCGGGTAGAGGTCGGCCAGCTCCTTCTCCACCTCGCGCTTGATCTCGGCGCCGACCCGCCGCAGCTCCTCGGCCAGCTCCGGCCCGTGCCGCGGGATGTCCTCGAGCATGACCTTGAGGATCAGGCATGCGACCGGATTGAGATCGCTCGCGAACGCCTCGCAGCCCACGCGCAGCGCCTCGAGCGGAATCGACCCGCCACCTGAGAATGGGTCCACGACGAGCGGCGGCTCGTAGGGGCTGCCGTCGCCGGGTGCGTGCGCCGCCTTCACCAGCGCGCGGCTCACATCCAGATAGGTGCGCTGTGCGGCGTTGTCCCACTTGGCGAAATCTGCGATGAAGCGCAGCAACGCGTGGCGCAACTGTTCATCGGTCGTGCCCGGGTTGCAGCCAGGCACTTCGCGCAATCGCCTCTTCGCCTCCGCCTTGAACGCCACGGGACAGAGCGGGTCGCACGGGTCCGGCCACAAGAGCGCCAGCAGTACGGCGCGGCTCGACGCCAGCGGCCGCCGCGCCCACCACAGGTGTAGCGTGCTCGGATGCCCGTGCCGAATCGACTTCTCCCGCACCGCGTGCTTGCTCACCTCAGCAATCGGGAAGTCCACCTCAGCGAGGCGTTTGCACTCCTTCGGAATCACGCCAGTACTCTCCGATTCCTTGGTCGTTGGCTCGACGCGAACATGGGTCTGCGCTGCGGGCAGGTCTTGCCCATGACGGGTGGTAGTAGGTGGCGAAGTCGCGACCTCGGGTTCGGAACCAGCGGCTGCCGGCTCACCGAAGAGACCTTCGGCAGCACATGCGGAGACCGGCATCCCCACGACACCAATAGGCCTTGCGTACAGGAGGAACTGCGGAACGCCAAGGGGTTCGACCTTCCGCAGCCGGTCAGGGTCAGCACTCCGCAGCTCCTCCCGCAACTCCATCAGGAGCCGCCCCAGGACATTCATTCCGACGAGAGTCCTCTCGTCCGCTCCCTTTGCGCCCCAGAACTCGTCCTTCCGAGACTCTTCGACAATCGGTCGGTCACCCGTGGCCAGGAGCAGGTCGCCGAACTTCTGCCAGTTCTGCGCGAGCTTCACCCGGAGGCACCATCGCATGATGCTAACCCGGACCCTCTCCCAGTCAGACCGCGTCTCCCTTCGGTGAGGCTTACTCTTCATCTTGGCGGTCATGGGACTGCCCTGCTGTACGATCAGCCGCTGAACCTCGGGATTCTGTGGAAACCGACAGGCTTGGTAGAGCGCCTCCGACGTGAGAATCCGAACCCCGTTGATCTCGAGCGGAAATCCGGAAGCCATGTTCGAAAGCCCACCAAACAGCTCATTGGTCTTCCGAAAGACCACCGCCTCCTGCCGGCTATACGTACGAAGTTCTGTGGCTCCGCTCATCAGTTCGTCTTCCTGGGGAACAGCGGATACCAGGGTGCGCCAGTCCAAAACGCCAAGGGACAGTTGTTCGGGCAGTTGCGGAAGGTGACGATCATCGATCCGAAGCCCAAGGTCTTCAGCACCATGTTGCCGAGGGGCCGCTGGTACTCGTTGAGGTTCGGGCAGACGTTGCGAATATGCACGCCCGAACGGAGGAACTCCTGCTCCAGTAGGGCTCGTCCCTCTTCGGAAGAGAAGAATTTGTTTTCCCCGACGCCGTCGGCAGTACGGTAGCTGATGGCGTAGGGACTGGAAACACTCTCGGCGTATGCCCTAACGTCCGCGTCGTCAGGCAATGCTCGGGGTCGAAGCACATCCGACTGGTTGATGTAGGTCTTCCGATCCTCAAGCTCGAGGATGCGCCACCAGGTAAGGCTAACTTCCTTCTTTGCCTTCTTGGCGGCTTCGGCCAGATTCTTCTCGGCGTACCACTTTCCGCCACGATGGAACGCCATGGTGACGATGTGGACCTGCGCCTTCTTGGGCGCCGCGTCCACTATCCATGCGCGAAGGTCGTTCAGCACCCGGTTTCCGGTAAAGACGACATCGTCGAGGTAGAGGTAGGCGCCGTTGGCCGCCTTGCACTCGGACGCATCGAAACCGCACGTCATCTTCATGACGGCGCCGAACATGGCGAGCATTTCCTTCTGGCTCTGTCCGCCCGTCTGGACATCGAGGATGCCGACGTTCTTCCAGAAGTCGCACGAGTTCTCGCCGGCGAGCGTCTTGTTCGTGACAATCGCCTTGACGAAGTCCACTACGTTTGCCCGCGGGATGTAGGTGTGCTTCAGCACATGATCCACCTCGGCGAGTAGCGGCGCGCGCACGGGTTTGCCGAACTGGCTCGCCCACTTCTCGACGTGCTCGGCAGACGGCTTCGCAATTTCGCCCTCGCGGTAGTCCTTGACCGTCTCGGCGATCGATTCCAGCAGCTTCTTCATCGCCATCGCCTATCCCCCCTCGCCATACGGTGGCGAGTCCTCGCGCACCTGCATCGGTTTCTTCATCGCGTCTATGGACAGGTAGTAATGTGCCACCTTGGTCACCTCGTGCCAGTCGAGCCGCGCCGGATCGCGAATCGGCTCTTGGAGTACTGGCTCCGTCCCGCAGTTCGTCACCACATAGAGCCAGAAGCAATCGCGACGGTCCTCGGCGACGCGGCGCTCGTTCGGCGTGAGCAGCACCGTGCCGGTGGAAGCGCCGATGCCCTTCACTTCGATAAGGCGCAGCTCACCAGATGACAGGTCGAGGCTCGTCACGTCGTAGCCGAGGTTCTTTTCCGAGACGTCGTAGACCTGCCGCCCCAGGGCGCGCTCGTGCTCCATCACGACGCGCATCGCGGTTGCTTCGGTCTCGAAGTCCGGACGCAGCTTCCGAACCTCGGGGGCGTCGCGTTCGGGGTTCGGGATCACCAGGACGCTCGCGAGCCGCTCGACGGCCTGGAGCGTCAGCGCGCGCTGGCGTTCGAGATCAACGCGGCGGCGCTCGCGTCGCGCAAGCAGCTCCTCGTGACGCGACTCCGCCATCGACAACCGGCCCTCTGCTCCGGGGAGCTGCTTCTCCACGTCGGAGGCGGCCCGGCCAATCTCCTCGTCGGCCCGCTGCAGCAACTCGGTGAGTGACAGCTCCACGTGCGTCGCGATCCGATCTACCTCCGCGAGGCGTTCTTGGCGCGTCTCGTCCAGAAACGGATCGAGCGCGTGATCGTGGAGCCAGCCCGTGGCCTCCGGCAATAGCGCTGCCGGCGGTAGGGCCGCTGGTGCGTCTGCCGGGACGAAGTTGCCCAGTAGCCCGGGCTCCTGGAGCCTGGGGTCGCCGTTCTCCATGATCTCGACCGCGAACAGGCGCTCGTGCACCACTTTGCCGAGTCCGTCCACAATGCGCGCCCGGTAGAAGTCGATGCGAGCGGGCGACTCGTGCTGCAGGGACTGGAAGGTCGCACCCTTGCCCATGACATCCAGCGCTTGCACGTGCGTGTGCCGACGCACCGCCTCGAAGAGCGGATGCCCGGGCGTGACCCATTCCAGCTTGTCAGTCTCCGCGGCGTCGCGGTCGGTCGAGCAACGCGGGTAGCGGTCGGCCAGCGCAGCGAGCCTCCAGTCGGGCTCCTTCTCGTAGCGACGAAGCACGGTCGGCGTGCGCGCCGGTTCGAACGCATGGACGACGCTCGGCACCGGCTTGAGGGTCCAAGGAACGAACTCGGCAGCGTCGCGGAGGAAGCGCGCGATCGTCTCAGGCACGACGCGCCGCTCCTGAGCGCGCGCCCGGCGCTCGATCAGCATTTCGAGGTTGAGCTTCTTGCTCGCCAAGCCTTCGAGCGCGTTCTGGCAGATCGCGCGGAACTGGCGTTCGTCGACGTCCCGCAGCAGGCGCTCTTCGAGATCAGCGTCGCCGAGGTGGCCGGCGTAGTAGTCCCGAAGCACTCGCTCGACGTGCGAAACCGGGAGCACCTCGCCCACGACGTTGAACACGGCGTCGTCGTCGAGCGCGTCGCGGATCTCTTGCAGCTTCTCCAGCAACCGCTGAAGAACCTTGCCTTCGATCGTGTTCGTCGCCACGAAGTTGAAGATCAGGCAGTCCTTGCGCTGACCATAACGGTGGATGCGGCCCATCCGCTGTTCGAGGCGGTTGGGGTTCCAGGGGATGTCATAGTTGAAGAGGATGTGGCAGACCTGGAGGTTGATGCCTTCGCCCGCGGCCTCGGTCGCGATCAGGACCTGGATCGCGCCTTCGCGGAACTGCTGCTCGGCGTGGAGGCGCGTGCCGGGTTCGTCACGCGAGCCGGACTTCATGCCGCCGTGGATGGAGCCGACCTGGAAACCCCACTCCCGCAGGCGATCGACGAGGTAGTCGAGCGTGTCCTTGAACTCCGTGAACAGGAGCAGCCGTTGCTCCGGGTGGTCGAAGAAGCCCTCGCGCTGCAGCAGCCCCTTGAGCTGCGAGAGCTTGGCTTCGGCACCTGAGTCCTCGACCGACTGCGCCTGCAGTGCCAGCCGCCGCAACTCCTGGGTCTCCTGCCGAACCTGCTCGGCGCTCCCTGCGAGCGTGATCGCCTCAATCATCTGTTCGAGACGCTCGCGCTCGCCTGCTTCCATCTCCTCGATCTCCTCGGGATCAGGAAGGTCCGGAGGCGCCTGGCGCGCGAGATCCTGCGCGCGTTTGAGCCCCTCTTCGAGGCGCCGCGCACGGTTCTCCAGCGAACGACGCATGGCGAAAGTGCTCGACGCGAGGCGGCGCTGGTACAGCGACATAAGGAAGCAGATCGCCCGCGCGCGCGGGTCCTCGCCTTCGGCCGCCGCTCGGGCACTCTCGCGCTTCACGAAGCGCGTCACCTCCCGGTAGAGCTCGAACTCAGCACCGTCGATCTGGAAATCGACGGTGTGGGGAATGCGCTTGGTGAAGATCGGCGTAGCGGCCCACGAGCCGTCATCGCGGCGCTCGGGAAAGTAAACCATCGCCTCCTTGGTGCGCCGCAGGTAGAAGGGCGCGCGGCGGCGGTTCATCGCCTCGCGAATCGACTTCACGTCCGCGTAGGCGTCAGCGTCGAGGAGTTGAAGGAAGAGGCTGAAGTTCTGAGGGTCGCCTTTGTGGGGCGTTGCGGTCAGCAGGAGGATGTGGTCGGCGCTGTCGCGGAGCAGCTCGCCGAGCCGGTAGCGCAGGCTCTTATGCGACTCGTCCGAGGCCGACATGCGGTGCGCTTCGTCGACGATCACGAGGTCCCAGTGGACCTGGCGCAGACCCGGCAGGATCTCGCTGCGCTTGGCAAGATCGAGCGACGTGATCACCCTGTTGCGTTCGAGCCACTGGTTCACGCCGAACTGCTCGCGAATGTCCTGGCCCTTCATCACCAGGAACTTCGTGTCGAACTTCTCCCGCAACTCGCGCTGCCACTGGAACGCGAGGTTCGCCGGACAGACGATCAGAATCCGCTCGGCGAGACCGCGAAGCTCCAGCTCGCGGATGAGCAAGCCAGACATGATCGTCTTGCCTGCGCCCGCGTCGTCGGCGAGCAGGAAGCGCACGCGCGCGAGCATGAGCAGGTAGTCGTAGACGGCCTCCAGCTGATGCGGCAGCGGGTCGACGCGCGAGATCGACAGTCCGAAGTACGGGTCGAACTCGTAGGCAATGCCGAGGGCGTAGGCCTGCAGCCCGAGACGAAGCAGGCGCCCGTCGCCGGTGAAAGAGTGCCGAGGCTCCAGGATCGTGAGTTGCGCGAGGTCGCCCGCGTTCAACGTGACCTTGCGGAAGCGCTCAGACTGCAAGCCGACTAGGCCCACGACCCAGCTCGCCGACCCGTTCGGCTGAACGGTCTCGACGCGCATGGGCTCGCTGAACTGTGGGCCGGTCAGCAACTGGCCCGATGCGAGCTCGGCGATCTTGCGGCAGTCATCGCTCACGTCTTCTGCCTGCTCCGCTTGGCATCGATGTAGCTGCCTCCACCCGAGACGACCCAGGTGTGAACCTCGGATCGTTTGAAGTGGGAGAGCCGCGCGAGGTGGTGTATCCGGGATCCATTCACCACGATCCAGCCGAAGACCGGGTCATCGCTCCGGTCAAGGTGGACTGCCACCCAGCATTCTTCAGCGCACATCCCGCGCCATCCTGCCCGTCTAGGGTGCCGTCGGAACACTACGAAAGCGAAGGAAACCACGGCATGGCCGGGGGCCTGCCGCAACCGGGCCGGAACGGATGGCGACTCGCCGTCGAAGCCCCACCCGGTCGAGGTTGAAGGGTTGCGCGCGAGCTCAGGCCCCTCCCGCCCCCGCGAGGCCAGGTCCGCACCTGGTTGGCACTTCAAGGGCCACGTGCTGCGGCGCGGCACTCGCCCCCTCAGGCCCTCGGGGCGGGCCCGCCCTGCTCGCCCGGTGGTTCGAGCCCGTCGATCAGTCGCAGCATCTCCGCCTGCAGCGCCGCAAGCTCGGGGTCGCTGAGCAGCGCGAGCGCCACGAACGTTTCCGAGCCGGGTACGCAACGGATTCTGGGCTGCCGCGGGACCCGCGCGAGGATGGCGCGGAACGGCGCCTGACTCTCCGGCGGCAGGTGGTTCGGTGGGATCGTCCGCCACTCCTTGACCACGCGCGCGAGTCTCCTTGCGTAGTCGTCGCTGACGGCCTCGACTGCGCTCCGGCTCGCGATCAGCCGGCGCAGCGAGTCATCCAGGGGACGGCGTGGGTCCACCATGACTTCGGGGCTCAGCCTGTTCGCGCGCAGGTGCAGCGCGCGTCCGGCATGGCCGCAGCGAGTCACCGCGGCAACTGCTCCAGGAACTTGCCGTCCTTGTCGAGGAGGGTCAGCGTCGATTCGGGGTAGTGGATGTCGCGGCCGAGCTTATCGGTGCCGCTTATCGTGCCGAGTACAGCGCGGTCACGACCGGCACGCTGCACCGACAGTCTGCTCCCGAGGGCATCTGATCTCAGTGCAACCGCGTGATCGGGGTGATTCTGTTCCATGCCCTTCCGCCCTCCGCCTTCAATGCGCAATTGAGAAACCAGCGGGTCGACGGCAAGTAGGATCCGGCGCTGCGTGTCAGGTGTTTGGAGTAGCAGCCCTGCGCCTTCTGGGGTTGTAGTGAGCATGAAGTCACCCCTCCTCTTGTCGGATCGCGATGGATGCGCACTCGTGATCATGGTTGCAACGACACCCGTTGCCAAGACTTCCTGCGCCTCGAGCGTCTTGCACTTGATGACGTCGGGCAGCTTCGGGTCCTGCTGCTGAGCGAACCCTGCGCACACTGCGACGAGCAGCGCGAGCAGCGAGACGCGGTTCCACAGGCGCGAGCGGCGGTAGTCGCGTTCTAGACGTTCCAGGCGGGTGATGATCGGGTCCATTCCGTGCTCCTCAGGGGTGCTGGATCCTGACCTGCCCGGCCCCTGCGGCCAAGCGCCTCGGGCAGCTTTCAGCCAGGCCGGGCGATCACGCTGAGAAAGCTGCCGGCCCTGCAGCTACCCCGCGCTTTCCTGCTCCTCCTCCAGCTCCCCGTCCAGCCAGGCGTCGCCGCCCTCCTTCTGCACGTCCACGTGCACAGCCCCCTTCACCGCCGACAGCAACTGCTCCTGGTACTGGGCCAGCGCGGGGATGCGGCGACAGAGCGAGCTGAGCTCGCTCAGGATCGCCACCTTCATGATCACGCTGCGTGCCTGCGCCTCGGCCACCGCCTCCTGCCCGGTCGCTTCGTCCGTCGCGTGCCCGGCCGCCTCGCAGATCCTGTCCCAGCGCTCCATGAGCCAGGTCGCCGCCCGGAACCGCAGCATCGGACTCCCTTCCTCCATCGTCTTCACGACCTCTGCGTGCGCACGCTGCACCACGACCGCCATCCGGCCAAGCACCTGTTGCCGCAACAGCGCCTGGAACTTGACGTTCGCCAGCATGCGGTAGATCGTCGCCCGGCTCACCCCGAGCAACTCTGCAAGGCCCTCCACGGTCGGTCGCTGCTGCGCGACCAGCCATTCCACGGCCTTCCCCATCCGCAGCTCCTTCAGCACGGAGCGGCGTTGCTCGTCAGGCAGGAAGGAAGGATCCAGCTCCGCCTTGCCGTACACGTCGCCAGGAGGGGTCGCGGACTTTGCAATGCGTCGCAGAGTGACCTTGCGCATCGGGGGAGGGGGTTGTGCGTCACCGCTGCATGCATCGCAGACACGCAATCACGGGTCCGAGCATGTCGGGCAGCGAGGGCTCATACGGCGAGGACGCATGCTACACCCGGCAGGCAGCGAGGTGTCAATGAGCCCGGCAGCGCAGTGCACCGAGCTGTTTGCACCGCATTGCACTGCTTTGCTCTCGTTCGCAGAATGCAGGTACGCTGACGGTGCGCGGTGTGTTGTGCGTGCTGAGCGCGGTGAGCGTGCTGTACGCGTAGGGGGTTGCCGTGCCGGCGAAGGCTTGACACCATCCCGAACCCTAGCAGGCACACTTGGTCCATTAGGGCTGCTTGGGGGCGCGGAGGCAATGCGGGGGGATTCGCCTCCTGGCCACGATCACCGGTCGGTCTGGTCTTCATGCTTCAGGAGCTGGGGCAACTTCAACACCACGAGCGCGCGGTAGGCACTGCGTGCAACCCGGAGGCGATCGCCCTCAGGCAGCGCAGCCAGCCGGCGTGAAACCTCGCTGCCGGTCACGCAGAACTGCGGGCCGTTGAGCCGGGAGAGCGCGTCGGCCTCCGCGGTCAACTCGTAGACGAGCTCGTGGTAGCTGAGGTCGTCGCCCGGCTTCATGAGGATTCCTCCTCCTCGGTCTCTCGGAGGATGCGTGCGAGGATGTCCGCACTTGGTGCCGAGGCGCCTGGCCGCGGAGGTACGGAGGCTGAGCCGTCGAGATCTGTCAGTTTTGTCAGTGGGGTCCTGGGGCCTTTCTCGGTTCCTGGGACGTCCCCCGAGGCGTCGGGGCCGAGATTTGTCAGTTTTGTCGGTTCCTCCGGGAGGCCTTTTGCGTTTTCTGGGGCGTCCGAGCCGTGCGAACTACCGCCCTCAGAAGCTGGTGAAGGGAGATTTGTCAGTTTTGTCAGTCCCCTCCTAAGCGCTTTTTCCAGTTCCCCAGCGGTGTCCGAGACCGCTGCCCCCGCAGAATTGCCCTCGGGGGCCACTGACATAACTGCCAAATCTCTGCCTGCTGCCCCCGAGAACTCGGAAAGGCCCTCCGGAGGCACTGACAAAACTGCCATTTCTCCATCCGCGGCCGGGCCGGACGAGGAAAGGGCCCGGGGAGGCACTGACAAAACTGACGAATCTCCCTGATCGGAGGCTCCCGAGTCGGAATGACCTCCGGAAGGCACTGACAAAACTGACGAATCTCCGTTTCCGCCCGGGTTGCTCGGCGGCTCCCCGCTGCCGGTGCCGCCGGCCTGGTCCGGCTCCTGTTGGTCGAAGACCTTCGGGTTGATCTCGTAGACGTACTTCGGCTTGGTGTCCTTGACCTCGACCTCGCGGAGCCAGTGCAGGTCCTCCAGGAGCTCGACCGCCCGGCGGACATCGTCGGCATCGCTCAGGCCGATCCAGTTCTTGCGGTAGACGTCGCGGATCGTGAAGCCCGACTCCAGTTCGCGCTTGAGGATCCGCTTGGCCAGCAGGCGAGCGGGCACGGCAGCGCTGTCGATCACGGCCGCGTAGACCCTGCGCGCGTGCGCCTCCAGAAGGACGGCCCAATCTATGGCCTGCTTGAGCGCCGCCAGCGTGACCGGTCCTTGTGGTTTCTCCGAGCCCAGGTGCAGCAGCAGAGCCAGGCTCGGGACGAGCGACCGGTACTTGGCGAGGTGCGCCTCCATGACCGGGTGCTCCTCCTCCGAGCGCAGCCTGAGTTCGAGCGCCGGGAACCACGAATCGAACAGATCCTGAGCTTCCTCGTCGAACCGCAGGAAGGGGATGTCGCTGGGGAGCTTCTGGATCGCGCCCGCGAAGGTCGGCTGCAGTTTCACGAGCCGGTCGAACAGAAGCTCGCAGCGTTCCTTCGCTGCCGCATCCGGAGCGCGGTTGATCAGCCTGTAGGTCCTCACCGGATCCGGCCAGACCATGAGCTGGAAGCGTTGCAGGAGACCGTCGTCGCCGTGCTCGCCAGCCGGCGATCGCAGGTAGCGGATCAGCGGACCCGGCTGGATACTGCCCAGTATCGAGAGCGTTGTGCTGGGGATGTCGAGGGTGCCGCGCCCGATGCGGTCGTAGCGGGCTTGGCCTGTGCCCGACCAGCACTCCAGGTAGAAGGGGCGATCCCCCTGGTGACCTTCACGTTCCAACTGGCGGAGCCATCCCGTCAGCTCGTCCCTGAACAGGAGCAGTCCGAACGGGTTTTGCGCAAGCAGTTCGCCGAGCTTCTCGACCGTTGAGTCGTAGACAAGGATGCGCCATCGCGTGGGCGGCTGTTCGCGGGACTGGGCGAGGTGGAGCTTGGCGACCTGATGCGCGTCCTTGCCATCCTTGCTTGCCTCCCGGATCTCTTCGCGCGCCTTCGCCTTCAGGGCCTCGGCGACGAACTGCTTCGAGTCGAACTCTAGCTTCGCCTGCTCGAACTCAGTCTTGGCGGCGCGTTCGAGTTCTTCGAGCGGCCGGAGCATCTCAGCCAGGATGGGCGACTTCATCACCCCGGGCCTCCCGATGATGGCGCCCCAGAGGTTCGGCACGACCAGCCAGTCGTCATCGCGCTTGGGACAGATCCCCATGCGGCGGCCGACGACTGCGGACAGCGCGACCATGCCGCTGATGGCGGCGAACTCGATCGGGGCCTGCGTCCGTTCCGCGACGTCCAGCACCCGATCCCGTAGGTAGTGCGGCAGCAGCGCCGGATCGAACGGCGGTACTGGCGGCAGGTCGTTAGGCAGGGGCTTGGGGTCCGGCCATTCGCCTGCTCGCGGCTGGTTGGTCTGCAGGTTTCCGCGCGCTCTATCAGCGCGCTTTGCCGAGCGCACAGCCTCGGCGCGGATCCTGGCGAGGACATCCGCGAGGAACTCCGGATCCAGCGCCTTCCCCTTCTCGGCCAGCTCCTGCACGAATCGCTTGTGCGCCGCTTCGTCCGAGAGATCGATCCGCGCGCTGAAGACCAGTACATCGCCCTGCAGGATGCTGATGCCGGTCTCTTGTCCGGTGTCGCGCGTGAACAGGATCTGCGGTCTGTTCGGCCTAGCTACCATCGCGCTCCTCCTGCAGCCGCGAGGCCGGCAGCGGTTGCGCTGCATCAAGCCGTGCGCGCAGCTCGTCGCCTGTCGCGCCGGCGATGCGCCATGCGCGGAGGTCATTGAATCCATCCGGCGGCAGAACGACGCACACGTCGGCGCAGTAGATGCGTAGGAGTTCGGCCAGCCTGGCCGCTCCTTCCTGCTCCTGGGGTTGTGCGTCGGCGATGACGGCGATGCGCACGGGGGCATGCATCCGCACCAGGTCGACGACGAGATCGTGCTGCCCCTGGCAGCTCGGCCTTCCCGCCGCCTCGAAACCCATGTCGAGCGCGACGCAGGTGTCCGTCGCCCCTTCGCAGATCAGGAGCAGATCCCTGGCGTCGAGACCGTCCGGCAGGAAGAGGCCTGCGCGGCTTCCGTCCACTGAGAGCTTGTCGCCGTTTGGGAACCGGAGGCGGTTGCCGGTGCAGCGGCCGTCCGGTGCCCGCATCGGGAATGCGATCGCGCGCGGGTGCTGCCTGCTACAGAAGGCTCCCAGCCTTGTCAGCGCCTCGACCGAGACGGCTTCGGGCCGTGCGGGGTGCTGCGCAAGATGTTCGGGCTTCGTCGCCGCCAGAGCCGCACGAACGCGCGCGGTCCAGTCGGGCGTTCGCCGGAGCTCGATCGGCCTGGGCCGCGGCGCTGGCGGAGGTCCTCGATGTCCAGCAACCGGGACGCTGGCTACTGCGGCGAGGTACTCGACTGCCTGGGGGAACGTGCAGCCGTCGCGCTCCTGGACGAACTTGAAGACGTCGCCGTGCCAGTCGCAGCCGAAGCAATGCGCATGGTCGTCGTAGACCGTGAAGCTCGGCGTCCGCTCGGCGTGGAACGGGCAGAGCATGACTTGCAGCTTCCCATTCCTGCGCACTTCGAAGCCGTGCTCGTGCAGCAGGTCGGGGAACCGGACGCGATCACGGATCATGTCGAGCGTCTCGCGACTGATGTTCACGCTTCACCTCGCCGCAGGTGGTGTGCGTGCCGGGTCGCTGCAAGCACGTGCCGCTTACCGCATTCGTGTGCTTCAGCCCGCAGCGGCAAGCGAACGCTGCGTCGCCGGCCGCACAGCACGACGTTGGCGACGGCGCAGATGCCGGCTTGGCGAGCGTGCGCGCGCTCTGTAGCTTGCGCCAAGGAACTGACTTCCCGTGGCGGCCGTCCAGCGCGCGAACGCTGGCGGCCGCGTTCTTTCCGGCTCATCCGGCACCTCCGCGCTTCGCGCTGACGGCGCTGATGAACTCGCAGATCCAGCGCCAGGTCGTGACCCTACCGGTGCCTGGCACCTTCATGCACGCCAGCCTGAGCCCGCCGATCCCGGGCTGCATGAACCGATAGACCGCGCTCACGTCGAGCGCGTCCTCGCGGCCGGGCCAGATCCGTGCCGAGAGCTTCGGCGTGATCGGCTCGTCAGGGTCCAGCGCCCGGCCGAACGAGGGAACGAACGGGGGAGGGAAGGGGAGATCGCCGGCAGTCGTCGCCACGTCTCGCGTCGCGTCGCCGGGCTTCGGGGCAAGTCGCCTAGTCATGCCATCGCAGGATGGCAACCACGTCTCGCCGCGCTATGTCACACAGTGTGTACTACACGCCACCAATCGGGCGGCGCCGTTTCACTCCTCGATCTGCGAGGCATTCCGATTCGGGCCGAGGCTCTGATCGAACGCCAGGACCGCCCTACCAAGTGGCTTGATCCTCACACCCCCGTCCACCTCGACCACACCGGTCTGCTGCAACCAGCCGGATTTGGCGAGGCATGTGTAGGTGGCGAGCTGGGCGCTCTTCGCAACCGCATCCCAGTTGGGATACTCTTCCTGCTCCGCGAGCGCGCCGAGGATTCTCGCGACCGTCTCGGTCAACCGGCCACTTCGCTTCGAGGATAGGAGCTTGTGCGCTCGCTGGGCATCCCCGCTGCCTTGAGTCTTGGCCTCGACGGCTAGAAGGCTCGTGACGATCGCTTTGCCATGGACCTGCGCTGACTGCATCGGATCGCGCAGGATGCTGACGACCTCCAGCAAGCCACGTTGCATACGGTGCGCGGTTTCCTCGTCTTCTTCCCCCTGACCGAAGATTCGGGGGAACTCCAGGTTCTCCCAGATGCCCTTGTACATGATGGCCGCGGCCTTCAGCAGCGCCGCCGGCGGGCTGGGGGCAGTCGCGCCATAGCAGGCGTATCCGCCCTGCCAAGCATCGCTGAAGGCACTCTCCCAGGGGCCGAATGCAGCGGAGGCGATGCTGATTGATCGGTGAAACTTATTCGCCGCCCGCCTGATCGCAGCAAAGTCGCGACGGTACTTCCCGCGCTCGTCCACTGCCTCGATGGCGTCGAGCAGCCCGCCCATGGCACCTAGTACGCTGTCCAAGGCAAGCACGGATTCGCGAGGCGACGCGCGTGAGGGAGCCTTGCTCGCTCCGCTGGGTGCCGGGGTCTTGCCCTCTGGTTTGTCCCGGTCGCCGCGTTTCGCCATGCACCCGCCTTTCCCCGCCGAGAAGAAACCGCCGTCGGGCACGCGTGGCGGGTAGCTGCTCGGGGCCGGTGATCAAGCCGGCCCCTGCCCGACGGCTTCACGATCCTAGCCGAGCTTGGCCATCACGTCGGCGGCTTCCTTGTCGTCTCGCCGGACGTAGCCATCGGTCACGCGGGCGCTGCGATGGCCAAGCACAACGCGTGCGGACTCCAGGTTTCGTGTCGCAGCCTCGATCCGCGTGGCGGCAGCGTGCCTGAGAAGGTGCGGGTGCCAGTGGGGGATCATCTCCACGCGGCCGAGTGCTTCCCTCAGCCTCGCGCGGAAGGTCTTGGGCGAGACCGTGGCTTCGATGCCGGCGCTCCCCAGCATGTTGCACAGTTGCGTCGCGAGCCTCTCGCGAAACGCTCCAGGCTCCTCCGTGCTTGCTGGCGTCGGCAGCGAGCGCAGCGCCCCGGCCATCCATGGGGTAACCCCCGAGGTGCAGATGGTGGGCAACACCTCCTGGAGCACCGCGCCGAACCGCATCGCATTCGTCTTCTGGATGCCGTACGCGATCGCTCGCGCGTAGGAACACCGGTCGTACGCCGCCCGCTTGGCTCGCTGGTTCTCCCCCACTGGCTTCGACCGGCGCGCAGCCTGGGATGGTTGCACCTTCGACTTGCGCAGTGCCCGTCGGCGGATGGCGCGCTCGCGATCGGCGCGCTGTGGGCTGAACAGGGGCTCGCTCTGGCTTGGCCGCGGGACCCGGTCAAGGAACTCGCGAAGGACCACCTGGGCTTGCGGGCCGAAGTGCAGCGTCCGCCTATGGCCACGGTAGGCGGTCTTGTGCTTCTCGATCTTCGCGCTCCACACGTTCTCCCGACTCCGGTCGATGTCACACGGCCGTAGGTTGAGAACCTCGCCGCTCCGGGCACCCGTGTACCACTGCAGGAGGATCAAGGCGCGTACCTCACGCGTCACGTGCGGAAGCACTGGCTCCACGCATTCCCATGGAACCGGCTGCCGATCACGCGGCTCGCGTGCGTGAGACTTGTGGGGCTTCAGTGCCTTGAGCCTCCGAGCACGGCTCGCAACGTCCGGGTGAACGAGCTCCTTCTCGGCCGCCCAGTCGAGCATGCGCTTCACGCGGCCGATGCACTGGTTGACCGTCGTCCGAACCAAGCCTCGGCCCACGAGCTCATCCCGGAAGGCCTCAAGCTGCGGGATCCTGAACTCGGTGGCCCGCAACGCGCCGCAGCTCGCAGCGAGCCGTTCCATGGTTACTCGCACGGCATCCGCTTCCGACGAGCCTCGGTACTCGAGGCTGGCGTGGTCGGTGTAGCGCTGCGCCAGCTCGCTGATCGCAGGACTCGCGTCAGGTGCGTCACTCGGAACCGGAGGGACGGTGGGGCCCGACCGCTGGTGCGCCGGGCTCCTCCCGCTCATCAGTTCACCGAGGAGGCGCTGAGCCTCCTGCTCGTCGGATCCAAGGGACCAGAACCGGCCCTTGAACCTCGTGTAGTACTGGACGGCGCCGCTCGGGAGACGGCGCTTCTTGATCCGAGCCTCAGGACGTTTCGGCATCGCGGGAACCTCAAACCGTGCACGTGCACGGCTCCTCTGGGGTGAAACTGGGTTCTCCGCACCGCTCCGAAGGAACGGGTTCGGCTGCAAGGCCGATCGGATCAAGCTTGCAGTGGCACACCCGTCAGGACTCGAACCTGAAACCTCCTGATCCGTAGTCAGGTGCTCTATCCAATTGAGCTACGGGTGCGCGTGAGGGCGCGGGAGTATAGGAGCGCTCCCGCAGCCGGCAAGCGCTCGGCGGGGCTTTCGCCGGTCAGCGCGCCGCGTGGCGGCGGCTGTGCGCAACGGCGTCGCGCCAGGCACCGAGATGCGCCGCCAGCGTGGTCTCGAGCGCGTGCAGGGCGTGCGCCTGCGGCAGCAGGTTGTCGGCCGGATCGGAGAACACGAGGCCGGTGATGGCACCGCGGACGAGTTCGACGAGGCGGCGGCCGGTCAATCCGCGGCGATGCAGCTCGGGACCGCTGCCGGCCAGCAGCGGAATCCACGAGTGCGCGACGGCGTGCAACGTGCCGGAGTCGATGCGGCCGGCGCGGATCGCCTCGACCCAGGCGCGGGCGGCGCGGCGGCGCCGGTTCAGGGCCGGGATGGTCAGCAGCGGACGCTGGCCGATGCGCAGTGCATCGTCGTTGTGCTTGGCGATCGAAGCCTGCACCAACACGCGCGTGACGAGCGCGACCTGCGGACCGAGGGCGCGCTCGAGTTCGGCGAGCCCACGCACCGCAACGGTGCCGGCCTGCAACGGCTCGAGCCAGACGAACGGGATGGCCGCCGGTGCCGACGCAGGCTGGGCGGACGGCCGATGGACAGAGATCGCCGACGGGATCATGCCGGTGCTATCGGCTGCCCAGGCCAGCGAACCTGATCCGAATCACCCGCCGGCGACGAGCTGCTGCCACGCATGCGCGAGCGTGCCGTCCGGATCGCCTGGCGGCGGGCCACCCGCGAGCGCGGCGGGCCGGACGCCGTGCACGGCGTTCGTGACCCACAGTCCCCGGCAACGCGCGAGAGCGTCGAACGGCAGCTCCGCCTCTTCGACTGTCGCGTTTTCGAGCAGCAGTGCGCGCGCGATCCCGGGCAGGAACCGACCGGACGCCCGGGGAGTCACCAACGCCCCATCCAGCTCGGCGACGACGTTGCAGGTCGTCGTCTCCTGCACCAGACGCCGGCGGTCGAGCAGCAGCGCGTCTGCTGCGCCGGCTGCCCGCGCCGCCGCGAACGCGACCGCGTAGTGCGGGCGCGCCGCGCACTTGAGCGCGGCGAACGGCCAGTCGTCCGGCAGCGGGTCCGGCGCGACGACGAGAGGAACGATCCCCGGCGTGCCGCGGCTGCGCGTTGTCATGATCCAGCGCGGTTGCGGGCCGGGCCCACCGGCGCTGAGGGTCAGGCGCAAGACCCCGTCCTGCTGTCTGGTCATCGCCAGCAGCTCCTCGGCGGCGGCGGCGAGCTCCGGCGGCGGCGCGCACTCGACGCGCAGGCGTCCGGCACCGGCGGCGAGACGCGCGAGGTGGCGCGGCCACAGCGGCAGCTTCCCACGCACAGCACCGATGGTCTCGAACAGCGCGTGTCCGGCGCGGAATGCGGCATCGTCGACCGGCACCGCACGCGCAGCATCCAGGTACCGCCCGTCGACCCACGCCAGACTCATGCGCCGAGTCCGAGCGCGGCGAGGATGCCGGCCGCCTTGTGCATGCTCTCGTCGTATTCGGCGGCAGGATCGCTGCGTGCGGTCACCCCGCCGCCGACGTTGAAGCGCAACCACCCGTCGCGGTACACGATCGTGCGGATCGCGACGTTCAGGTGCAGCGCGGGCCCCGGGCCGATGGTCCCGATCGCGCCGGTGTAGACGCCGCGCCGCGCCCACTCGAGCTGCTCGAGGATCTGCATGCAGCGCAGCTTCGGGGCGCCGGTGATGCTGCCGCCGGGGAACGTCGCCTGCAGCAGCCCGACGAGGTCCACGTCCTCGCGCAACGTCGCCTGCACGGCCGCGAACAGATGATGCACCTGCGCATGCGTCGCCAGCTCCGGGAACGGACCGACGCGGACGCTGCCGGTCTCCGCGACCTTGCCGAGGTCGTTGCGCAGCAGGTCGACGATCATCGCGAGCTCAGCGCGATCCTTGGCACTGCCGAGCAGCTCCGCGCTCAGCAGCGTGTCCTGCGCCGCGCTGCGGCCGCGCGGGCGCGTGCCCTTGATCGGACGCGTGCGCACGTGGCGACCCTCGACGTGCAGGAACTCCTCCGGTGAAGAGCTCAACACGCAGGTTCCGCCGGCACCTTCGATGTAGGCCGCGAACGGCGCCGGACTCACCGCACACAGGCGCCAGAACAGCGCGCGCGGATCGCCGTCGAACCGGGCGCTGAACGGCTGGGTCAGGTTGGCCTGAAAGATGTCGCCGGCGCGGATGTGTTCGACGACCGTGGCGACGCGCGCCTCGTATTCCGCACGCGTGCAGTGCGCACGCAGCCCGGTCGCGACCGGCACCGCCGGCGGCGGCGCGACCGCGACATCACGCCACCGCTGCTCGTCGGCGTACGCCGTGAACGACAGCACCGGCGTCTCGAAGTCGTCCGCGATCGCGCGCGCGACCGGCTCGACGTCGTCGCGCAGGTCGTAGCCGAGCCAGCCGGCAGAGCACCGCGCCGCATGCCGGACCAGGAACGCGCGCAGCCGCTCGAATCCGCCGATCGTGTCCGCGGGCGTGAGCTCCAGCGTCTCGACCGGACTGCCGAGCAGCACGGTCGGGCCGGCTCCGCAGGACGCGAGCAGGGCGACCGGCGCATCTCGCGGCGCGGCGAGCAACCGCGCGAACGGCGCCGGATCCGCAGCGACGGCGGCGGCAGCGGGCGGTGGCGAGGAGCGGGACACGGGCGCCGCGGATGATCCCGGGCAGGAATTCCCGGTCAATCCCGATCGTTGCCCGCGCACCCTCCGACCGGGATCCTCCGCCGCTGACGTGCGACTCCCCCTGCTGCTGTTCGTGCTCTTGGCTCCCGCATGCATGCCCGCGACGCTGCGCGCGCAGGATGCAGCCGCGCGCCCACGCCTGGGCCTCGTCCTCAGCGGCGGTGGCGCACGCGGGCTCGCGCACATCGGCGTGCTGCAGGTGCTCGAAGAGCTGCGCATCCCGGTCGATTGCGTCGCCGGCACCAGCATGGGCGCGATCATCGGCGGGCTGTACTCGTACGGCTACGACCCGTACGAGATCGAGCGCATCGTGGTCGGACTCGACTGGAAGTACCTGCTGCAGGACTTCCCGCGCCGCACCGACCTCTCGATCCGCCGCAAGCGCGAGGAGTACGAGTTCCTGATCCAGCTCCGCGTCGGTGTGCGCGACGGCGGCATCGCGCTGCCCAAGGGCCTGATCCAGGGGCAGAACCTCGGCATCGTGCTGGATCAGTTGACTGCGCAGGCGCACGACCTCGCCACGTTCGATGCGCTGCCACTGCCGTTCCGCTGCATCGCGGCCGACATCGGCAGCGGCAAGCGGATCGTGTTCGACCGCGGCGATCTGCCGCGCGCGATGCGCGCCAGCATGGCGCTGCCGGGGATCTTTGCGCCGGTCGCGTTCGACGGCTCGCTGCTCGTCGACGGCGGGATCCTCGACAACCTGTCGGTCGAAGCCGCGCGCGCGATGGGCGCCGACCGCGTGATCGCGGTCGACATCGGGACGCCGCCGATGAAGCTCGAGGAGATCCGCAACCTGCTCGGCATCACGTCGCAGATGGTCTCGCTGCTGACGCAGGAGTACGTGAACAAGGCGATCGAGTCGCTGCAGCCGCAGGATCTGTTGATCCAGCCGCAACTCGGCGAGCTGACGTCGAGCGACTTCGAGCGCGGGCCGGAGCTGATCGCGCTCGGCCGCGAATGGGCGTTGCGCAGCAGCGCTGCGCTGCGCCAGTTCGCGGTCTCCGAGCAGGAGTTCGAACGCTGGCGCCAGCGCCACCGGCGCGGGCCGCGCCCGCAGCCGATCGTGACGCGGATCGACGTCCTGCCGATCGAGCGGTTCGAGCCGGCGACGGTCACGCAGCGGCTGACCATCCAACCGGGGGAGCGGCTGGACTGGCTCCGCCTCAAGCGCGACCTCGAGGGGATCTACGGCCTGGATCTGTTCGAACTCGTGCGCGCGCGCGTGCTGCTGGTCGACCCGGAGCACTGCGTGCTCGAGGTGCACGCAATCGAAAAGAGCTGGGGACCGGGGTTCCTGCGCTTCAGCCTGGATGGCAGCAGCGACTTCAGTGGCGGGGATGCGTTCTCAGTCGGCGTCCGCTACGTCGAGACCGGGATCGGGCCGCTGGATGCCGAGTGGGCCAGCACGTTCCGCCTCGGCACCGACACCCTGCTCGAGACGGAGTGGTTCCAGCCGCTCGACGTCGGCCGCGCGCTGTTCCTAGCACCGGCGCTGCGCTACGAGCGCCGTCCCATCCGCGCACCGGTCGGCAATCAGATCACCGAGTTCACCGGCGAGCAGGCCTTCGCGGTCCTCGACGTCGGCACGCAGGTGATCGGCGCGACCGAGCTGCGCTTGGGGATCGACCGCGGAATCGGCCGCTTCGAGGTCGAGGCCGGCCTGCCGCCGCCCGGGGACGACGAAGTGGACGACGGCGGCCTGCACGCGGTGATCCAGGTCGACACGCTCGATCGCTCGACGTTCCCGACCGATGGCCTGATCGCCGTCGCGCTCTGGCGCCAACGCTACGACTCGTTCGGCGCCGAGCGCGACTACTCCGTCGCGCGGCTCGGCTTCCTCGGCGCGCAGGAGTGGCTCGGCCAGGTCCTCGCCCTCCGCCTCGCAGGCCAGTGGACTCTCGCCGGCACTCCGACCTTCGCCGACGCCTATCCGATCGGCGGCCTCTTCAACCTCTCCGGCCTCGGCGGCATCGATCTCGTCGGCAACGAAGGTGGCGTCGCCTCCCTCCTCACGTACCGCCGCCTCAGCCCCTCCGCGAACCCACTTTCCTTCCCCGTCTACTTCGGCGGCTCGTTCGAAGCCGGCGGCCTCTGGGACTGGTCCTCGCTCTCCTCCGACGACGTACTGCTCGCCGGCAGCGTCTTCACCGGCATCGATTCCCCCATCGGCCCTATCTACCTCGCGCTCGGCTTCGCCGAAGGCGGCGAGCGCGCCGCCTACTTCACGATCGGCCAGATCCGCTTCTGAAGGTCTGTCCGCTCCCCCCGCACCAACTGCGCCAGCACCTGAGCCAGAACCTGAGCCCCTTCCCGTTCCCCTTCCCTTTCCTCGCCTTACCCCAGCCCTAGCCCCAGCCCGAGCCCGTCCCGTTCCCGTCCAAGCCCTTCCCTCTCTCTATTCCCGGATCCACGACGGCCTTCGTTTCGCCAAGAACGCCCCCATCCCCTCACGCATCTCGTCGGTCGAACTGACGACGCCGAACAGATCCGCCTCGAGCTGCAGGCCGTCGGCGAGACTCATCGCGACGCCGCGCCGCGCAGCCTGCTTGGCCAGCGCCAACGCCTGCGGCCCGCGCGACAGGATCCGGCGCGCGATCTTCTCGGTGCCGGCGCGCAACTCGTCCGGCGCGAACACGCCATTGATCAGCCCGAGCCGCAAGGCCTCCTCGGCGGTCACCGGATCTCCGGTCAGGATCATCTGCAACGCCGGCCCGAGCCCGATCAACCGCGGCAACCGCTGCGTCCCGCCGTAGCCGGGAATGATCCCGAGCGAGACTTCGGGCAGGCCGAGCTTCGCCGCCGTCGACGCAAACCGCAGATCGCAGGCGAGCGCGAGCTCGAGTCCTCCACCGAGCGCATAGCCGTGGATCATCGCGACGAACGGCTTCGGCGACGTCTCGATCGCGAGCGTCAGCGTCTGTCCGTGCCGCGCGTTCTCGCGCCCGGTCAGCACATCCTGGGTCGCCAGCTCGCTGACGTCGGCGCCGGCGACGAACGCCTTCTCGCCGGCGCCGGTCAGGATCACCACCCCGACCGCGTCGTCGGCGGACAGTGCGTGCACGCTCTCCTGCAGCGCGTCGATCGTGGCGCGGTCGAGCGCGTTCAGCTTCTCCGGCCGATCGACGACCAGCGTCGCGATCGCACCGTCGCGCTCGATCCGGACCGTCATTCCGCGGTCTCCGCCGTCTCACCGGCAATCGCCGCCGCCGGTTCGACGCGCACCGAGTGCAGACCGATCCGGGTCACCGGCTTGCTGCGTTCCCCGCCGGCGCCGAACTCCACCTCGCTGGCGGCGATCGCATCGAGCACGTCGAGACCTTCGCTCAGCTCACCGAACACCGTGTAGTTCCCATCCAGTGAGGCGACGTGATCGCCGTGCACGATGAAGAACTGACTCCCCGCAGAATCCGGATGCGCCGAACGCGCCATCGACAGGACTCCGCGCCGGTGCGGCTTGTTGTTGAACTCCGCCGCGACCCGATGCCCCGGGCCACCGGTGCCCGGCTGCCCGCGCCCGCCCGACTTCGTGTTCGGACAACCACCCTGGATCATGAACCCGCGCACGACGCGGTGGAACGCGGTCCCGTCGTAGAACCCTTGCTGCGCGAGCGTCAGGAAGTTGCGCACGTGGTTGGGCGCGACATCGGGAAAGAAACGCGCGCGCATGCGCCCCTTGTCGGTGTCGAGGACGGCTTCGAGGGTCGAGAGGTCGGTGCGGTCCAGGTCGATCATGGTCGGCCCCGTTCTACTAGAAGTCGCTTCACAAAGCCTCCGCGGCTGCGGCCGGCCCCCGCACCCGAGGACGGCGTCGCGAGATCTGCGGCGAACCCACCGATCCGCCTACGATCTCGCTCCTTGCCCTGTGCCGCGCTGGCTCGGCCTCGCGTGCGAAGCATTTGTGCGACGACTGCTACTGCCGCGCCGGCAACACGATGGCGGCGTGCAGGATCACGTCGACCGTCGGCTTGCTCGGCTGCGGTTCGTTGCCGTACGTCACCGGGACGTCGGCGATCTTCTGCAGCGTGTCGAGCCCGGACTCGAGTTGCGCAAACGCCGTGAAGCGCCCATCCAGGTCCGGCCGCTCCCCGGTCATGATGAAGAACTGGCACCCGGCCGAATTCGGGTCGTTCATGCGCGCCATCGACAGCACGCCGCGCGCGTGCCGCAGATCGTTGAACTCCGCCTCGATCGTGTAGCCGGGATTCCCGGTGCCCGGCATTCCGGTCGCGCCCGGCTTCGTGTTCGGGCAGCCACCCTGGATCATGAACGTGCGGATCACGCGGTGGAACTTCGTGCCGTTGTAGAACCCGTCCTTGCTGAGCTTGACGAAGTTCTCGACCGTCTTCGGCGCCTTGTCCGGCCGCAGCGTCACGACCATGTTGCCGTGGCTCGTGACCAGCAGGACCTTCGTCTTGCTCAGGTCGAGCGCGCGCAGATCGAGCGAGCGCAGATCCGGCGCCACGCGCAGCATCGTGCTCGCGCCCGGCAGTCCGCGCCACTCGACGGCGACGTCGGTCAGCTTCCCCCCCTCCGCCGGCACCTGCACGCCGCTCAAGTCCAGCTCGACCGTGCGTTCGATCCGCGTGCCAGCCGCGATCGGCACCGTGCCGAGCGCCTCGACCTGGAACGTCGGCCCCGGCTGATCGCCGATCCGCGTCACCAGATCCTGCCCGGCCAGTGCGCGGACCGGGATCTCCGTATCGCGGCGCGCGGTCACGGTCAGCTTCAGTTGGACTCCCGGTCCGGCCATGACGACCGGGATCGGGGCCTCGAGGCGGGCGACCACGGCCGGGTCGGGATGCGACGAGGCAGTCGTCTGGGCCGCGAGCGAGGCGGCGAACATGCAGAACACAGCGCAGGCGGATCGATTCATGGCGGGCCGTAACGGGCGGTTCTCGTTCTAGCAGTCGTTTCACAAATGCTTCGCAGGCGAGGCCGAGCCCGCGCGGCCGAGGGCAAGGAGCGAGATCGTAGGCGAATCGGTGGATTCGCCGCAGATCTCGCGACGCCGCCCTCGGGTGCGGGGGCCGGCCGCAGCCGCGGAGGCTTTGTGAAACGACTTCTAGCTCCGCGGCGCGGCCGCGAGAAGGTTCGAATCACTCCCGCGCGAACGCCATCGCCATCCCCATGCCACCGCTCATGCACAGCGTCGCGAGGCCGCGCCGGCCCCCGCGGCGGCGCAGCTCGTGCAGCAGAGTCACGACGATCCGGGCCCCGGTCGCGCCGATCGGATGCCCGAGCGCGATGGCACCGCCGTTGACGTTCAGGCGTTCCGGATCCAGCTGCAGGTCACGGTCGCAGGCGACGATCTGGGCGGCGAACGCCTCGTTCAACTCGACCAGGTCGTAGTCGCGCAACGCCGTGCCGGTGCGCTCCAGCAGCGCGCGCACCGCCGGCACCGGGCCGATCCCCATGATCCGCGGCGGCACGCCGGCCGACGCCGAGGCCCCGACCGTGGCGAGCGGCGTGAGTCCACGCCGCTGCGCTTCCGCGGCACTCATCAGCAGCAGCGCGGCGGCGCCATCGGTGATGCCGGACGAGTTGCCGGCGTGGACCGTGCCGCCTTGCGGGCGGAACACCGGCGGCAGCTTGCGCAGCTGCTCCAGCGTCGTGCCGGGCCGGACATGCTCGTCGTCGGTGATCTGCGTGACCTTCCCCTTCGCCTGGATCTCGACCGGCAGGATCTCGTCGCGGAAGCGCCCCGCGCGCTGTGCCTGTTCGGCCCGCTGGTGCGAGCGCAGCGCATACGCGTCCTGCTCCTCGCGCGAGATGCCGTAATCGTCCGCCAGATA
This sequence comes from uncultured candidatus Brocadiaceae bacterium, assembly GCA_964483245.1. Taxonomy (GTDB): domain Bacteria; phylum Planctomycetota; class UBA1135; order UBA1135; family UBA2386; genus CAZABP01. The sequence continues at coordinate 35,860 of CAZABP010000011.1, forward strand.
CTCGGCCGTCATCCCCATCGGCTCGCCGAGGATCCCGCAGGTGAAGCCATCCTGGTAGTTCCCATCCAGCACCTCCGCATGGCCGAGGCGGTAGCCCTGGCGCATCCGCGGCAGCAGGAACGGGATGTTGGTCATGCTCTCCATGCCGCCGGCGACGACGACGCGGCGGCCGCCGAGCTGGATGCTCGCGCAGGCGACCTCGATCGCGCGCAGCCCGGAGCCGCAGGCCTGGTTGAGGGTCATCGCGACCGTGGTGTCGGGACATCCGGCCTGCAGCGCGACCTGCCGCGCGGGGTTCGGGCCGGAGCCGAGCTGGCGCGCCTGGCCGAACAGCAGTTCCTCGACATCGGCTGCCGGAACCTGCGTCCGCGCCAGCAATCCACGCACGACATGCGCGCCGAGCTGGACTGCGGAAAGAGGGCTGAGACCCCCTAGAAACTTGCCGATCGGTGTACGAAATGCGCCAATGACGACGACCGGCTCCATCCAGCCGACCATAAGCCTCCACGCGCGATGCCCGAAGGGCTGCCCAGCAATCCCGGCGAAGCGCCGATCTTCCCCCTCCCGGGTGTGATCCTGGTCCCGCAAGGGGAGCAGATCCTCCACGTCTTCGAGGAGCGGTACAAGGCGATGGTCGCGCACGCGCTCGCCGGGGAGCGCCTGATCGCGATGGCGGTGCTCGATCCGTCCCGGGCGCCGGACTTCGACGGAACGCCGGCCGTGTTCGATGTGGTCGGCCTGGGGCGGATCGTCGAGCACCAGCCGCTGCCGCAGGGGCGCTGCCTGATCCTGCTGAAGGGGATCGGCCGGTACCGCATCCTCCGTGAGGACCGCTCACGGCCGTTCCGCGTCGCGAAGCTGGCGCCGGTCGCGCAGGTCTGCGGCGATCCGGAGCGTGCCGTGGCCCTGGCGCGCGACCTGCTGCGGCGTCTGTGCTGCTCCGAAGTGCCGCCCGAGCTCGTCGACCGCAAACAACGGCTCGCTGCCGCCGAGCGGATCGGCGACCAGGTCCTCGCGCAGCTGCCGCTGGACGCGGCGGCACGCCAGCGGGCGTTTGCGATGCCGGATCTCGCGGAGCGGCTCGGCGCCCTGCACGGAATCCTCGATCGCTTCGAGCGTTCCGCGCGCCCGAACTGCAACTGAACCCTGCGCGGGCCCGCAGCCCGGTTTCCGGTTCTCCCGTCGCGAGCCGGGTCCAGCCGGTCGCCCCTGGCTGCCGAAGATCGGGACGTGGCATGGAGCTGGAAGAAGCTGCTCGGACTGGGCGGCGGCACGCGGTCCGACGACGACGGACCCGGCCGCCCCGCCCGGCTCGCCACCGGCACGCATGCCAGCCTCGAGTCGGAGCTCGTGCACGAGGTCGTCGGCCTGTTCGTGCACGAGTTCGGGATCGACGCGCGCACCGTCGATGCACACCGTGAAGTCGCGGCGCCGCGCCAGGACCGGATCGGCGCGCAGGACATCGCCGAGATGTGCAATGCGCTGAACGCACGGCCGGTCGTCGGACCGCCAGACCTGCTGGTCGGACTCGACGAGGAGCGGCTGTGGATCCTGGTCGATCTCGCGCGCACCGCGAGCGAGCGGGCGCAGGTCGCCGCCAAACTCGAGCTGACCGACGTGCTCAGCGCGACGGTGGAGAAGGCCGGCATCGACAAGGCGATCGCGCTGCGGGTGCTGGTCACGATCACGCAGGCAGCCGCGAACGACGACTGCCCCAAGGTCTGGCACGAGCTGATCACGGCAGCACGCGGCGCATCGGACGGAGGCACAGGCTAGATGGATCCACGCGGGCCGATCACGCTCGAAGCGCGCGTCGAGGCGTTCGCGCACAACCTCGTCGCTAGCCTGGTCAGCCAGGAGCTGAGCCTGCCGGACAGCGAGAGCATGCGCACGATCCTGCGCGCGATGCTGGCCGACTTCGAAGCCGCGCTCGCCGGCGGCCTGGCGAGCCCGCTCGAGCTGCGCTTCGAGCGCGGCCAGGTCCGCCACGCCGGCCGCACGCTGCTGAACTCCAGCCTGCACGCCGCGAAGCTGATCCGCTACTGCCAGGAGCGCCGGATCCGCGCGATCTCGTTCCGCCAGGGTCTCAAGCTGACCGAGCTGGAGCAGCTGGTGCCGCTGCTGGTCGATCCACGCCGGCGCGCCGGGTTCACGCCGCAATCGATCCAGAAGGTGCTCGGCAACCACGGCATCCACAACATCCAGCTCGAACTCGCCGACGGCTCGATGCTGACGCCGAAGCCGGACGAGAGCGGCAACGGTCCGGCCTCGCCGGCGGCGCCGGCGAACGCGATCCGGCAGTACCAGGCGATGTCGGAGGTGCTGCAGGAGTCGCACGTCGCCGCCGCGCGCGGGCACATCGTCGACATCGAACGCGCCGAGGGGATCGTCGAGCAGACGGTCATGCACATCGCGCGGGAGCCGTCGGCGTTGCTGGCGCTGACCGCCTACGACGACATCGATTCGTACACGGTGGGACACTCGGTCCGCGTCGCGCTGCTGGCGCTGCAGGTCGCGCGCGCAGCCGGTGTCGACAAGCGCGGGCTGCTGCGGATCGGCACCGCGGCGCTGCTGCACGACATCGGCAAGTCCCGCATCGCGCAGCACGTGCTGTTCAAGCGCGGCATCCTCGACGAGGCAGAACGCGCCGAGATGGCGCGCCATCCGCGGCTCGGCGCCGAGATCCTGGTCGAGCAGAAGAACATCGATCCGAGCGCAATCGGTGCGGCGTTCTGCCACCACATGAAGGCGACCGGCGAGGGGTATCCGCAACCGGCGTTCCCGTTCCAGCCGAGCGGGATCAGCAAGCTGGTGCAGGTCTGCGACGTGTTCGAGGCACTGACCGCCGTGCGGCCGTACAAGCGCGCGCTGACCCCGCTGCAGGCGTTCACGGTCATGCACCGGATGCGCGCCGCGTTCGACGCGCAGCAACTGAGCTTCTTCGTGCAGGTGATCGGCGTCTACCCGCCCGGCACGCGCGTGATCCTCGACGACGGCGTCGAAGCGGTCGTGCTGCGCCATGGTGCGCATCCGCTGCGCCCGGTCGTCCGGCCGCTCGGCGGCTCGTTCCAACAGATGCGCGACATCGAGATCGGCGTGCCGTCCGAAGGGGTGACACGGCGGATCACGGCGATCGTCGGCGCCACCGAACGGATTCCGATTCCGACCGACCTGCTCGACCCGGCCTGCACACCCGGCTGCTCGTGCGAGCTGCACGTACAGCCGGTCCCGCTCGAGCCGGACGAGTGAACGGCACGCGCCGGCGACGAATCCCGCGACTCTCCGCTCCTGTCAGATGATCCCGGCTGCGGCTGCGGTTAGCTTTCGTGGCGCGACCGCATGGCCGACCAGCAACTGATCCGCGAGTTCCTCGCCGGTGCTCCGCACGCCGTGGTCGGCGCGTCGACCGATCGCAGCAAGTACGGCAACAAGGTGCTGCGTTGCTATCTGCAGCATGCGCGCCCGGTCCTGGTCGTGCACCCGCGCGAGCAGCTCATCGAAGGGCAGCCCTGCCACCGCAGCCTCGCGGAGCTGCCGGAGACCCCGCACGGGCTGTCGGTGATCACGCCCCCGCCGGTGACCGAGCGGATCGTCGAGCAGGCAGCGGCGGCCGGAATCCGGCGGCTGTGGCTGCAGCCTGGCGCAGAAAGCCCCGCAGCGCTGGCGCGCGCGGCCGAGCTGGGATTGCAGACCATCGCCGGCGGTCCGTGCCTGCTCGTCGCCCTCGGCTTCCACGAGGATGGCTGAGCCGAAACCGGATCCGTCCCGACCGCAGGGTCGCGCCGGTCCGGCGCTCGGACTGTTCGCCCTCGCGGCGCTGGTCGGCGGGCTCGGTGGCGCACTCGGCGTCGGCTTCCAGAACCTCGTCACGTGGCTGACGCAGCTCGCCACCGGCAGCGACTCGGCGGCGATGCTCGAAGCGGCGACCAGCCTCTCGCCCGCCTGGCGCCTGATCGTGCCGGCAGCCGGTGGCCTGGTCGCCGGTCTGCTGCTGCTGCTCGTGCGGCGACCGAGTGCGTTCGGGATCACCGAGATCGTCGAGCTCGTCGCGACGCGGCGTGAGCGGATCCGCGGGCGCTCGGCGCTGGTGCAGATCGCTTCGTCGGCGGTCTCGATCGGGACCGGCAGCAGCATCGGCAAGGAAGGTCCGAACTCGCAGATTGCGGCGACGATCGCGGAATTCCTGGCGCGCGTGACGCGCACGAGTTCGCGCCATCGGGCAGTGCTGCTCGGGTGCGGGGTCGCCGCCGGGATGTCGACGTCGTATGGCGCGCCGATCGCAGGCGCGCTGTTCGTCATGGAGGTCGTGCTCGGCAACTTTGCGATGGACGTGTTCGCGCCGGTCGTCGTCGCCGCCGTCGTCGCCAAGCTCGTCGTGCAGGCGTTCCTCGACGTCCGGCCGATCTACGAGGCCTCGGTATCGCTGTCCGACGATTGGCGGCTCGTGCTGGCCGCGGGGCTGCTCGGCGTCCTGTGCGCGTTCGGCTCGCTCGGCTTCCGCCGCACGCTCGAAGTCGGCCGTTCGCTGTTCCTGGCGACGCGCCTGCCGCTGCCGCTGCGGCTGGCGCTCGGTGGTCTGATCGTCGGCGCGATCGGGATCTGGTACCCGGAGGTCTGGGGCAACGGCTACGACGCGCTGAAGGTCATCACGACGCCGCCGGTGCCGGGGCTCGAGTTCGTGTTGATGCTGGTCGTCTGGAAGACGATCGCGACCGCAGCCAGCACCGGCTCTGGCGCGCTGGGCGGGATCTTCACGCCGAACCTCGTCGTCGGCGGGGTGTTCGGCTCGCTGTTCGGCAACCTGGTCTTCGGCTTGTGGCCGCAGCTCGGAGATCACCGGATCGCGTTCGCGCTGGTCGGGATGGCCGGGCTCTGCTCGGCGACGACGCATGCGCCGATCACGGCGATCCTGCTGATCTTCGAGATGACCGACGATTACCAGCTGATCCTGCCGCTGATGCTGTGCAGCATCGCCGGCAGCGGGATCGCGCGGATCCTGGATAGCGACTCGATCTACACGGCGCGGCTGCGCGCGCGCGGGCACGACCTGGCGAGCGGGATCGAGAAGTCGGCGATGCAGGTGACGCTGGTGCGCGACCTGCTGCGCCGCGACACGTTCGCGGTGCGGGACACCGCCGGGTTCGACGAGGTCATGGCGCGCTTCCACCGCGCGCGCACGAATGCCGTCTACGTCGTCGACGAGCAGCAGCGATTGCTCGGCCACATCCAGCTGCACGACATCAAGTACTACATCAACGACCCGAGCCTCGGCACGGTCGTGATCGCTGCCGATCTGACGCGGCCGGCGCCGATCGCGCATGCCGACGAGACCATCGCGATGGTGCTGCCGCGGTTCGACGACCCCGACCTCGGCGAGCTGGCCGTCGTCGACCGCGGCGCGGACCGCGTGCTGCTCGGGCGGATCACGCGACGCGACATCGTCGCGCTGCTGAGTGACACGGTCGTCGGGCGCGCGCAGCTGCGCGCGCGGCTCGGCGCCGAAGGGGAGGAGCGGCAGACGCATCTGGAGCTGCCGGCGCGCACGGTCATGAAGCGCATGCCGGTCCCGGATGCCTACGTCGGCCGCACGCTCGGCTCCCTCGACGAGTTCGAGGACGGCCGGCTGGTCGCGATCCTGGTGATCACGTGGGACGAGCTCGGGCACGAGGTGCGGCGGCTGGCCGCACCGAACGAGCCGCTGCCGGCGCACGGGCAGTTGTTCCTGGTCGGCGACGTGCAGGCGGTCGAGCAGTTCGGCGCCGGCGGCGCACCCGCCCCGGACTACTGATTGACCAGCCGCGCGACTTCGACGTGGTTCGGACGGCCGTCCCCGTCGTCGAACACCAGCGCGAGCCGCAACAGGATCAGCCGGCCGGTCGCCGGACCGTCCCACTTGACCTCGAAGCCGCCCGGAAACTGACGGTCCGCCTTGGCATAGCGTGGCACCGCGAGACCCGGCAGCGCCGCGCCGTTGCGCGCCAGCGCGACGCGGCGCAGCCCGAGCAGCGAGTCGCGGCATTCCTCCGGTTGGGCCGGGATCTTCTCCGTGCTCTCCATCCGGATCAGCTCGCCGGAGCTCTCGAACCGCCACAGCGCCTGCGCGACCGGCTGGTCGACTTCGAGCGCGTGTTGCACGCCCTGCTGCAGCAGGCGCAGGCCGACCGCGGCACGTCGGTTCGGATCGACGACGTTGGCGAGGTCGCTGTGGTTGGCGAACGGCACGCTGCACCAGCGCCGCAGATCGAGGCCGCGACTGGTGTCGGCGGCGTGGTACAGCACGAACCGGAACAGGTCGACGCGCACGACGTCCGGCGTGAGTCCGGGCGGATTCAGCTCGGCGAGGCAGACGCCGGCACTGCGCACGACGAACAGCATGTTGCCGGTCTCGACGACGGTCGGCGGATCCTGGTCGAAGTAGCCGCGGTCGCACAGCAACGGCAGCCGGCTCCCGGTCAGCAGCTCGCTCTGGTTCCAGTCGAGCCGTGCGAGGTATGCCTGCGACGTGGTGCCGTAGCCGAACACCCGATCAGCCAGTGCGGCGTCCGCTTCGAGCGCACGGGCGACTCCGTCGGCGACGGCTGCCACGTGCGCCTGCCCGCGCGTGTGGGCCTGCGTGCGCGACAGCTGCGCCAGCGAGCTGACGATCAACACCGACAGCACGAAGATCAGACAGACCGCGAACCCGATCTCGGTCAGCGAGATCCCGCACTCGGGATCCAGTCGGCCTTCCGCGCGGGGCTTCATCGCGTGATCAGGAACCGGGTCTGGTGGAAGCCGACGTGCAGGCGGCGCGTCACGTCGTGGCAGTCGATGCGCAGCAGGTAGTCGCCGGCCGGCGTCTGCTCGACCGGGGGCGACCAGACATAGGTCTCGGTCCCGGTCGCCGCATCCGGCAAGACCAGCGACGGCTCGCTCGGACGCACCCCCGGAGTGGCGTCGCTGCCACCCAGGACGTGACGCCAGGTCGCACCTTCGTCGTTCGAATACATCGGGACGTAGACGAGATCCGCTTCCGGCTCACTGAAACCGCCGGGATATGCGCTCGTGTACGGCTGCCCGTCGAACCGCACGGAGCGCACGTTCCAGCGCAGTGCGATCGACGTCGGTCGTGCCAGCACGGCGCCGAGCACCGGCTGATCGACGCTGACGAGCGGCAACTGCGAGACCCGGTGCTCCGGTTCGATCCCCGGCGCGCCGGCGCGATGCTGCGCGCGCACGGCGCCGAGCAACGCGCTCCGCAGCACTGCCGTGTCCTCTTCGCCGCTGCGCGGCGTGCAGCCCTGCAGCACGTAGTAACCACTGCTCAGCTCGTCCGGGTCGGCGACGCGCACGATCGCAGCGCCGGCCAGCGGCGACGAGTAGTCGTACAGCGTCTCGAGCAGCGTCAGCTCGGCGCGCGGATAGCTGTCGGTGAAACCGAAGTGCGGCAGCGCACCCGGGTACGGCAGCTCGATGCCGAACGGCAGTCCCGTGCGCAACGACGGCGCCGCGACCGTGCGCGCCGCAGTGGCGATCTCCTGCATCGCCAGCGCCGGCGCCGACGTCACTTCGTCCCCGACGCTGTACTGCACCAACGTCGCCGCGAGGGTTCCGCCGCCGAGCAGCGAGACCGCGCCAGCCTGACCGGCGGTCGCGCCGCCCGGCGTCGCATCGAAGCTGGTGCCACGCGCGAGCGCATACGACGGCAGCTCGGCGCGCAGCATCCTCCGGTAGTCCGGCACTGGCAGCGTGCCGGTCTCGATCCACGTCGCCGACTGTGAGTCCGGCCAGAGCTCACCGAGCCAGGGCTTCGCCCAGAACTCCTGCCAGCCATCGCGGTCGGCAACCAGCTGGTCGCCGTACAGGACCCCCGCGCCGTACCCGACCAGCGTTTCGGCCGGCGTCACACTGTCGACGAGCACCGGATCCTCCTGGCCGAACAGCGGACCGGCGAGCGCCAGCGGGCGTACGGCGAGTCCAGGACCGTCACCCGGGAGGCAGAGTTCGCCGCCGAGCAGCAACGCACTGCCGGCTGCCCCGGCCGGCTGCACGAACACCGATTGCGATCTCGCCAACAGCCGTCGCAGCAGCAGGTGGTAGCGCGGCTGGTCGGCGCGGTTGCCGGCACCGAACCCATCCGCGAGCCGGGCCGCATCGAACGCGGGCCAATCGATGGTCGCGTTCGTCGCACCATCCCGCAGGTCGTCGAAGTGCCAGTTGTAGCCGTGCGGGAACGTCCCTCCGCCAGACACGAGATCGGCGTACGGGTTGTGCCGTGGATCGCCGAGCCACTGGTACTGCTCCGTCACCGGCACGACGGCCGGCGAGCCGGCCCACCAGGCATAGGTCGTCGACAGGTTCGCCGGCGCATACGGCGTCGGCCAGACCCGGCCAGTCGTGACGTCGCTGCCGATCCGCGTCGTGACCGTCACCATCGTGTCGACGTCGTTCCATTGGCCCCCAGGGAAGCCGCTCTGGAACACGCCGCGCGGGATCCGGATCCGCCAGCGCGCGGTGTTCTTCGGCTGCGTCCCGGCCGTGGCCAGATCACGCGTGAACGCGCCGCCGGCGACGACCGGGGAGGGGATGTACTCGAGCAGGTACGGACGCTCTTGGGCCGTGAGCCCACCGACACCGACCGGCGGCGCCGTCAGTGGCGTGTTGTGCAGCCGGATCCACGTGTGAGGAACGGCACCGGTGTCGTCGTAGCCGACCTCGTAGTACATCCCGTATGGCTGCACCGGTGCCTTCGGCGGCAAGCCGCTGCTGCTGTCGAACCCGGCATAGTCGCGGTCCCCGCCGGACGCGAGGCCGGTCAACGGCGACACCCCGCCGACGAGACGGCGGATCTCGAGTGTTGCCGGCAGCAGCGGCTCATCGACGCCGTTGACGTTGCGCGACAGGTCGAAGCCGGGGATGCACAGCGTGATCGGTGACGACATCACCGCCGGACCGGTCGCCGCATCGCTCTTGTAGGCGTAGACGCGCAGCTCGAGCGGCTCGGTGTCGGCGTGGTCGTCGTTGCCGTCCGGATCGCGCGGTGTGCACAGCCGGGCCGGATGCGTGACGACGCGCACGCCGGGGTGCAGCGTCGGATCCCGCGCGGCGTCGGAGTAGTTGCGCAGTGGTGGCATCGCGAGTGCGTCGCCGTGCAGGTTGACGAAGATTGCGTTGCGGAACCGCTCCGGCTGCGCGCCGAGCTGGTCGAGCAGGATCTGCAACGGCGGCTGCTCCGGATCCTCCAGGCCGGCTTCGACGCGGCGGCCGAACAGCTCGTGCGCCGCCGGCGAGCGCAGGCAGTGGTTCCACCGGTCGGCGATCGCGTGCGGCCACGGCCGCGCCGAGGCGTCGTAGTCGTTGCGCAACTCACCGTCGACGCGCAGGCGGCCGGTGAACAGGTCCGGATCGAACAGCCTGCTCCCACCCGGCTCGAGCGTGCCGGGATACCAGTAGGCCGACGGCGCCGATTCCGACGCCGCGGCGGCGAGGTTCAGGTCCGGGACGTACAGCGGATCGCGCCCATAGCCGAGCCGCGTGATCCAGTGCAGCCGCAGCCGCAACGATGGCGACGTGCTGGTCAGCTCGTTCGCCGCCGCCTCGAGGGTGGTGCGCAGCGTGGCGATGTCGCGCCAGGCCGACGGCACTTCGCCGCAGGCAAGCACGTAGACGTCGAACTCGTGCACGGCCGGCGACGCCGGCGGCACGACGTTCAGGATCCCGCTGACGCTGGCCATCAGCTCGACCGTGCCGGCCGGCTGACTGTGCCAGACGCGCACATGGCCGACGCGCATCCGGGGCTGCATCGGCACCTCCTCGATGCCGATTGCGCGCCGCCACAGCCAGTCGCCACCGCGCAGCAGGTTGCCGGACATCGGGTGGTCCGGCGGGAGCACCAGGCCTGCTTCGTCGCGCAGCGTCGTCAGGACCGGATTGCGCGCAGCACCGTCGTCGAGGTCGTGCAGATCCTGGGCGTCGCGGATCGAACCGCGCTCGATCCCGGCCTGCAGCTCGGCGAGGATCCCCATCGCCTTCTGCCAGGCGAACATCCGGTTCTCGTTGATCTCGGTGTCGCGGTAGCTGAGCGACAGCTGCTGCAGCAGCACGAGCAGCGCGATGCCGACGATCGACACCGCGATCACGAGCTCGACGATCGTCGTTCCGTGCGCGCGCTTCATCGGCTCACCGCATCGGACTCGTGGCGCGCCGGGACAGCCGATAGCGCCCGGCAGCGGCACGCACGTGGTCGACGGCGCTGCGCGCGTACTCGAGCACGACGTCCCCGGTGCTGCCAAAGCCGGCGAACTGCGCGGCGCCGGCGACGATCATCGACCCCTTCAGGGAGAACGGTCCGCGCACATCGGCGTTGCCACCGACGTAGACGATCCCCTGCAGGTGCACGTCGCTGCCGGCCGGCACGCTCAGGTTGCCGCCGACGATCAGCAGGATCGGGCCGTCGGTCTGCAGCGGGCGGTCGAGCGTCAGGTCTCCCTGGACGTAGACGACCTGGCCGGAGCGGTAGTCCGAACGGAAACGCTGACCCGGCAGATACGTGTAGTCGCTGAAGTTGCGCAGCCGGTCGAGACGCATGCCGAACACCTGATCCGGCGCGAGCTTGATCGTGTTGTTGATCACCTTGGACGGCGTGCCGGAGACGAGTCCGACCAGCACGTCGAGCAGGCCGAGCGTGTTGCGGATCGCGACGTAGCCGGGCTTGTCGCCGCCGCGGATATCGCCCCGCAGCCCGACCGACAGGTTGGCGACGTCGTCGATGATCAGCGGAGCCTCGGCCGGCATCGTGATCGGGATCCCGCGCATCTCGGATTGCAGCGCCGACGCCGCTATCAGGCGGTTCGGGGCCTGGTCGAACGAACGGTTCGGATCCTCGCGCTGGTAGACGTAGCCGCGCGCGCGCAGCTGCCAGGCCGATCCGGCCGTCGTGGCGCCGCGCTCGGCGGAGATGTCGAGCACCTCTTCGAGCCGCACCTCGTAGCGCCCCCACAGGCCGCTGTGCACTTCGAACTCGCGCACGAGCCCGAGCGTCGGATCCAACGTGTCCAGCAGGGGCGGGTCTGCCTCCGGCTCGAGTTGCGGGCGGAACTCGACGACCGGCTGCGTGGGTTGCCGCGCGAACCAGCCGAGCGCATCCGTCAGGCCGGAGCGCGCAAACGTCGCTGACAGCGTCTGCTGCCGGTAGCGCGCATCGATGTCCTTGCGGTTCGCGGCCAGGAATGCCGTGTGCGAGATGATCATCCCGCACGTGATGATCACGAACAGCATCGCCCAGACCAGCGCGCTGCCGCGCTGCGCCCGGGGGCGTGGCACGCGGACCTCGGGCCTCGAGTCGGTTGACGCCGGCTGCGATCGGCCGCGGCCGGATCGGTACGGAGAGGGCGCGTGCATGCGGATCCGAACGCGGCTATCGAATGCGGCGGCCGATGACTTGAGGGATTCCGCGACAGGAAGTCCGGATCGGTAGAGAAACGCCGCAGCCGCTGTCTCAGAACGGAACAGCGGCTGGCAATCGGTCCGCGGCCGTCCCAAGATCCCGCGCCCGATGAACCGCGACGCAGCCGCTGTGATGGTCGTCCGCGGGCATGGTGCCGCGCGCGAGGTCCTGCTGGTCGAGCGCAGCCCGGAGCTGCGGTTCTTCGGCGGGTATCTCGCGTTCCCCGGCGGGGTCTGCGGGCCGGACGACCGGGAGCATGCCGGGGTCCACGACGCCCTCCGCCTGTGCGCGGTGCGCGAGCTGTTCGAAGAGACCGGCATCCTGCTGCCCGGCAGCCGCGTTCCGGCCGCCGAACGCGACCGGCTGCGGCGGGCGCTGGTCGGCGCGCGGGAGACGCCAGCTCCCGCCGCGGTGACCGAGTTCGCCAACGCGGCGCAGCACGCCGCCGCGGCACCCGCCCTGCGCGAGATCTGCCGCATCCGCACGCCGCCGTTCGCGCCGGTCCGCTACGACACGCTGTTCCTGTTGCACGAGCTGCCCGAAGGGGAGACGCCGGAGATCTGGCCCGGCGAGCTCGTCGGCGGCCGGTTCTGGACCCCGGCTGCGGCGCTCGCTGCGTGGCGCCGCGGCGAGCTGCTGATCGTGCCGCCGGTATTGATCCTGCTCGAGCTGCTCGGCGAGCGGGGCCTGGACGAGTTCGTCGCGGCGGCGCAGGCGACCGCTGCGCGCTACGACGCCGGTGACCTGCACCGCGTGCAGTTCACACCCGGCGTCGTGCTGGCCAGCATCCGCACGCCGACGTTGCCCCCCGCGACGACGACGAACTGCCTGATCGTCGGCACCGGGCAACTCGTCATCGTCGATCCCGGTGCGCCGGATCCGGACGAGCAGGCACGGCTGTACCGGCTGCTCGACGAGCTGCAGTCCGCAGGTGCGCGCCTCGAGGCGATCCTGCTGACGCACCACCACCGCGACCACGTCGGCGCCGTGCACGCGTTGAGCCAGCGGTACGAGCTGCCGGTGCACGCGCATGCGCTGACGCTCGGCCGCCTCGCCCCCGGATTCCGCCGCGGGCGCGCGCTCGAGGACGGGGCGCGGATCCCGCTCGGGTGCGCGCCGGACGGCAGCGACGGTTGGCACCTGCAGGCGATCTTCACGCCGGGGCACGACCGCGGCCATCTGTGCTACCGCGAGAGCCGGTACGACGCCGTGCTGGTCGGCGACATGCTCTCGACGATCTCGACGATCGTCATCGATCCGCCGGAGGGGCACATGGCGACGTACCTGCAGAGCCTGGACCGTCTGCTGCAGGAGCCGATGGGCACGCTGTATCCGGCACATGGTCCGGCGATGCGCGACGGGCACCGGCTGGTCGATCAGTACCTGCGCCACCGCCGCCAGCGGGAAGCGCATCTGGTGCGCGCACTCGCGGGCGGACCGCGGTCGCTCGAAGCGCTGCTGCCGGAGGTCTACTGGGACGTGGACGCAAAGATGCACGGCATCGCCGCGCGCTCGCTGCGCGCCGGGCTCGAGAAGCTGGTCGAGGAAGGGATCGCCGAGCACGCGGAGGGGTTCTGGCAGCTCGGACCGCGCGCGCCGGCGGAGGGGGCGTGAGCTGAGTTGCAACGGCGCAGGATCGTCGCGGAGGATCCGCAGGCGGAGCAGCGCCAAGGACGCAGGCAGCGTGGCGAGCGTCGCGACGTCGACCGGAAAGCCCGCGTACGGCTCATTCGTTGCAGCCCTCGGGTCGCGCTGCCATCACCCGCAGTGCAAGCGGCGCTACTTGCGCCACACCCACCAGGTACGCAGCCATGACAGCCGCAGCCACAACCACAACCATGGACCCCGCCGCCAACCGAACTGGGCAGCAACTGCCCGCACGAGCCGAGGCTTGCACCGGCGCAGGATCCACGTCGGCGCGGCCACGATGTCGCGCAGCCGACGCCACAGGGTCACCCACTGCGCCGCGCCGCGCACCGCGCTGAAAGCGAGCCAGGCATCGACGCAGGCCGCAAGCAGCCGCGCCTCCTGGCTCAGCAACTCGATCCTGACTAGTGCGTGATGCATCCGGGCTGCCTCCAGGTCCGCGATCAGCAGCGCTTCGATCGCAAGCCACACGCGGTGCTCCGACAACGAGTCGTCCGCTCGCCGCTCGACTGCCACGGCGGACACCGCACGTGCCTCGTCCCAGCGTCCGCCCACGCGCAGCGCCGTTGCGACGTTGTGCAGGACCCACTGCTCGGCCTCCGCGCGCCGGCGCCAGTCCGAGCAGAACGTGAGCGCATCCCCGGTGCCGAGCGCGAGCAGCGCGTACAGTACCAGGCCGAGCGTCCCATCGTCGGCACGCCACATCGACTCCGGGAACGCGGCGAGCACGCGCGCCAACCGCCGCCGGCGGGCCCGACTCGTAGGGCCGGTACCAAGCCAGCCGAGCAGCCGCTGTGCACCGGCGTGCCACGCGGCCGGACGGGCTGACAAATGGCGGAGCGCGGCGATCGCGGCGTCGGCGTCGCTGGCCTTGCCCAGTGCCTGGCACCAGATACCTGCAATCGCCGCGGGGGCTTCGTCGCGCACTGCCTCCTCCGCCAGCAGCGCCTGGACCGCTGCCAACGAATCGGCCTGTTGCGGCGTCACCTGCAGCGCCTCGGCCAAGAGCTCGGCCGTCACATCGGGACGGCGACACAGTGCCTGCCAGGTCGACAACACTGCCTGCTCCGTCGTCCCATCCGCCGCAACGCGACGGCCGGCAACCATGAGTCGCCACACCAGCCCAGCGGCGTCGCACTGGGCGCCCAGCCAGCGGTCGACCACCGCATCGGCCGCGTCGAGCTCGCCGTTCTCGAGGTGCAGGTCGAGCAAGCTCTTCGCCGCGTAGCCATAGCACGGCGCGAGCGACAGCGCCTGTGCGAAGGCCTCCTTCGCCGCAGCGCGCTGGCCTATGGCGAGGCGCGTCGCGCCGAGCCAGCCGAATGAGACCGCGTCCGCCGGCGCGTGGTCCACCAGCGCCTGCGCCTCGTCGACTGCAGCTTGGCGGTCGTCACTCGCCGACAACCACTCGACGAGCTGTTGCCGTCCCCAGGTGTAGTCCGCGCGCTCGGCGAGGACCGCGCGCATCTCTGCCGACGCGGCCGCGCGGTTGCCCTTGCGATCGATGAGCCATGCCCGGCGTCCGCGCAGCGTGACCACGAGCGGGCCGGCTGCCGCCACGGCGTCGAGCTCCGCGATCGCTTCGTCGACGCGGTTGCACTCGGCGAGCAACGCCGCCCGCAAGTCGAGCGCAGTCGCGTTGCGGGCATCGATCTCCAAGCAGCGCGCGAAGGCTGCGAGACGCTGCTCTGGAGCGGGGAGTCGTACGGCGAACTGGAGCCACGCGACGGCAACCGCATGCTGTTCGACGATCGGGCGTCCGATGCGGTCGAACAGCGCGGGATCAGCTGCCTGCTGCGCGATCCACTGCAGCATGCCCCACGCGTCGCCACCGGTGACGTCGAGGCCGATTGCAATGGCTGCTTGCGCAGCCGCTCCAGCAGCGTCGCCTGACTCGACCAGCGTCTCGCACAGTTGCAGCCGCAGACCGTTGTCGTCGGGGGCGCGCGCCGACATGTCGCGTAACATCGCCAGGGCTCGCGCCGTCTCGCCGCGTCGGCGCAGCAATGCAGCGAGTGCCCGGCAGGCTTCAGGCGACCACGGCAGCAGCTCGCGTGCGCGCTCGAGTGCAGCCATCTCGGCAGCCTCGTCGCCGGCCGACCGATGCGCCGCCGCCAGGTCGAGCCACACCCGTGGCAGCAACGGGAAGCGGTCGCACGCGATCTGCGCGGCCGGCAACGCCTCGTCCCCGCGCTGCATCGCGACGAGCTGCTGGACGACGCAGCCGTGGGCAGCCCAGGAATGCGGATGCAGTTCGAGCAGCCGCCGGAGCTGCACCAGCAACTCCTCCGGTTCGAGCACGCTGGTGGCGACACCAGCGAACACGACCATCCCGGGGCCATCGCCGGCGCGCGCCGCGAGCCATCCGGCGAGGTCCGCGACCGCCCGCCGCCGGTCCATTGCCGTCGGTTGCTCCCACACGTAGTTGCCGATCGCGAACGTGCAGTCGACGTCGAGCTGCACTGCTGCGGCGAACGCTGCCAGTGCGTCGGCACGGCGACCGAGCTCTTGCAGGACCTTGCCGCGGATCGCGTGGCCGTCCGGCACGTGCGGTTGCAGGTGCACCGCCGCATCCGCCGCAGCCAGCGCAGCTTCGGGCCGGCTCTGCTCGAGGTGACGCAGCGCCAGTTCGCGCTGCACCAGCGCATCGGAGGGGTCCGCCGCAGCCAGCTCGTCCAGCCGGCGGATCGCGGCGCGTGTGTCGACGCGCCCCAGCTCGATTGCGAGCAGCCGCGCCGTGGGCCGGTGGAACGGGTATTCCTCCAACACCTGTTGCAGGTGCGCGACCGCAGCCTGCGGGCCGCCGACGACGCGCAGCAGACGCACGAGCTCGCCGCGTGTTGCTTCCTCGAGCGGATCGTGCTGCAGCGCCTCGAGCCAGTGTCCGCGCGCCGCGTCGAGGTCGCCGTGGTGCATGGCGAGCCGCGCGTCGGTACGGGACCGTGCCGGCGCGTCACCATGGCCAGCTGCCGCCGTCCGGAGCTCTGCCGCAACATCGAGCCGGCCGTCCGCGCCATGTGCTTCCGCGGCGAACAGGAGCAGCGCGCCGTCTTGCGGCCGCTGCCGCAGCGCTCGTTCGAGCACCACGAAAGCATCCGCTGGCCGGTGCAGCGCCTGCAGCCCGTGGAACAGACTCCGCGCCGGTCCGCCGGCACGGCGGCCGTAGCGCTCGAAGCGCTGCTCGAGCAGCGCGATCCCCTCCGCCGTGCGACCGCGGGTGCGGCAGGCCTCGAAGTACTCGAGCGCGGCCGCTTCGTTGGTGTCGTCGAGGCAGACGGCGAAGCGCAGTGCCTGCAGCGCCTCGTCATCGCACCCGCGCTGCAGGAGCTGGCGGCCGAGCAGGCGGTGACCATGCGCCTCGAGCGGGGCGCGGCGCAGGGCCCGTTCGCACAGCGCACGCACTTCGACCGCGAACACGCCGTCGGCCTGCAGGAGCCAGGCGAGCTGCAGCAGGAACGCAGGATGCGCGTGCGTGCCTTCGGTCAGCCCACGCAGCAGCTCGAGGGCCGCATCCCGGCGCTCGAGCTGCGCAAGACACTCGAGCTGCCGCAACAGCAGCCGGCTGTCTTCCGGGAACTGCTCGAGCAACCGCAGCACGCAGCTCAGCACGCCGACCGCGTCGCGCTCGTACGCGCTGAGCGCGCACTGCGCCTCGATCGCCAACCTGTGCTCAGGATGCCGCTCCGCCAGCTCGCGGCTGGCGCGACGCGCGGCCGCCCGGTCGTGGCGGGCCAGCGCTTCCTGCACGGCGAACGACTGGTCGTACAGCTCGGAGTCCTGCAGTGCCATGCCGGCCAGCGCGTCCTCGTGCGGAGCAAGCACCATCGCCCGCGGTCCGCTGGCACGGCAGTGCTGCAGGAACTGCTCCACGAGCCACTCGGTCGTCTGGCGGACGAACGGGTCGCGCACGATGAACGTGCCGCGGCGTTCATCGATGCCGATGACCGCCTGCAGATGCCCGCTCGTCGCCTCGCGAGTCGCGACTGCGAACGGCAGCCCGCGCGCCAGCAGCGCCTTCGCGTCGGCAGCGTTCAGCGTGAACTCGCGGGCGGCGAATCCGTTGCGCAACGCCCAGCGCCGTTCGTTGACATCGGTCGTACCGCCGTAGCAGATGTCTTCGATGACGTGCAGTTGCTCCGTGGGTCGGCCGTGCCAGAGCGCCAGCGCCGTCAACGTGGCAGGTCCGCAAGTCCGGTGATGCTGCCGCACGAAGGGCACGGCGAGCTGGATCCGTGCCCCGGTCCCGCTGGCGGCGCGCGCGACGATCTCGCGGTGGAACTCAGAGCCGCTCGCGGCTGCGTGTGCAGCCGCCTCGCCGTCGCGCGAGAGCTGCAGCAGCAGATCGACCCGGCGCATCGCCAACCGCTTGCTGCCGGATTCATCGAGCAACGGCGCCAGCGCTTCGAATCGTGCCAGCGTCGCGAACGCGGCCTCCCATTGCCCGTGCTCCTCCTGCTGCAACGCCAGCATCGCCGCCAGCTCGGACGACTCCAGGCTTGCCAGCGCGTCCTGCAGCAGCCGTTCGGCATCATCGTCGCGGCCGAGCAGCTGCAGCAGGTGCGCCGAGTGCGCCACTGCAGCAACCCGATACGTGGCAGCCGCGCGCACCGGGCTCACGATCGCCAAGGCCTCGTCGTAGCGATCCTGCAGCTCGAGCACGTTGGCTCGTTCGATCCGCAGCCAAGGATGGTCCGGCCGCAGCGCCTCAGCCTCCTGCAGGCGCCGCTCCGCCAGCTCGAAGTCTCGCAACGTGCCGGCGATGCGGGCCTCGAGCGCAAGGAGGTCCGCGAGTGCCTGCGGGTCGTCGCCGCGGCGTGGGCAAGCCAGCATGCGCCACGTGGCCCACGGTCCGTGCCGGCGCAACCGCGCCGCTGCCGCGTAGTAGAGCGCGCAGTCGCCAGAGTCGGGCTCGCGCATGGCGCGCAGGTGGTGGGTTTCGCCGAGTCTCTGCCCCCCGAGCCTGAGCGCCAGGCGGCCGGCGAGCACGCGCTGCTCAGCGCCACGCCACTCGGCGAGCGGGGCTACCGAGTCGGCTCGCGCGAGCGCTTGCAGGTACAGGCCGGCGTCGTACAGCGCCTGGACTTCCTGCATTGCGGCCGATGCCATCGGGCCGCGTAGTGCACCGGCTCTACCGGCGCGGTTCCAGGATCGTCTCCAGCGGCAGATGGTCCGACAGTTGGTCCCAGGGCGGCCCGCACAGCACGCGCACTTCGCGCACTGCGAAGCCACGCACGTAGATCCGGTCCAGCGGCAGCATCGGACGCCGCGCCGGGAAGCTGCGCCGTGCGCGGGGCGGCACCTCCCACAGCACGTTGCGCAGCCCCGGGATCCGCCGCGCGCGGCGGTCGAGCGCGCCGGACCAGTCGTTGAAGTCGCCGCCGGCGACGACCGGCACATCCAGGTCCGCCGGCAGCGCCTCGAGCAACCGCTCCCACTGCCGGCGGCGCTGCCGGCCGGTCAGGCTGAAGTGCACGTTCAGCACCTCGAACGGACCGTGCTCCCCGGCGAACCAGGTGCGCAGCATCCCACGCCGCTCGATCATCGACTGCGTGATGTCGACATTGACGAAGCGCGCCGCCTGCAGGCGGCTGAACGTCGCGTTGCCATAGCAGCCCTGCGGCCGGAACACGTTCGGGCCGAACACGTGGCTGAGCCCCAGCGTCTCGCTGATGTGCGCGCACTGCAGCACCGCCTCGCGGGCGCCATGGAACACTTCCTGGCACAGCACGAGATCCGGCGCGCGCTCGGCGATCGCCGCGATCGCAGCCTCGAGGATGCTCTGCCGCGCGCGGCCGATGCCCTTGTGCAGGTTGTAGGTGATGACCTTCACAGCAGCGGCGAGAGCAGACGGGCGAAGCCTTCCAACGTGCGGGTCCAGAGTCCGCGCGGCAGATCCTGGATCTTCAGCCAGACGCCGCGGGCAGCGCGGCGTGCCAGCATCGCGCGCGCCTGCTGCTGCAGCGGCGAACGGTACAGCACGACGCCGAGCTCGAAGTTGAGCTCCGTGCTGCGCACGTCCAGGTTGTTGCTGCCGCAGTACAGATACTCGTCGTCGACCAACACGAGCTTGCTGTGGTTGTAGTCACCGAGCGTCTCGTGCACGCCGATCCCGTGGCGCAGCATGTCGCGCACGTGGCTGCGCTGCGCCAGGTACAGCAGCGGGTTCTCCGCCTGGCGGCCGTTGGTCTGGATGCGCGTGTCGACACCACGCGCGACGGCCATTTCGAGCGCGGTCATGACGGTCGGGTGCGGCACGAGGTACGGCGCGTTGACCAGCAGGTCCTTCTGCGCGCGCGCGATCAGCTCGAGCATGCACCAGTGCATCAGGCTGGCGCGCGTGTCCGGCCCGCCCTGGACGACGCCGACGATCTCGTCCCCGACTGCCGGCTGCTCCGGGAAGTACCTCTTGTCGCAGAGGTCTTCGTCGCTGGCGTTGTACCAGTCCTCGACGAACGTCCGGTGGATCCGCGTCACCGCCGGGCCTTCGACGGTGACCATCGTGTCGAACCATTCGTGGCGCGCGCCGAACCTGCCGGTGAAGTACTCATCGGCGATGTTGCGCCCGCCGAGGAACGAGAGGCGCCCATCGACGACGAGCTGCTTGCGGTGGTTGCGCAGGTTCAGGTTGAACCAGCGCCGCCGCCACAACAGCGGCGCGTACGGTGCCGAGCGGCCCCCGGCCGCGTGGAATTCCTCGAGGTGCCGTGACTTCAACGACCAGCTGCCGAAGCTGTCGTAGATCAGCCGCACTTCGAGCCCGCGCCTGGCGGCGGCGGTCAGCAGCTCGAGGAACCGCAGGCCGGCGCGGTCCGGCCGCAGGATGTAGGTCTGCACGTGCACGAACTGCTTCGCCGACGCGATCGCGGCCGCCGCCGCCTGCACGAACTCCTGCGGCCCTTCGAGCAGCCTGACGCGGTTGCCGCCATGCACCGCGTCCTCGTCGACGCGCTGCAGCATCCGCAGCAGCGGATCGTCGTACTGCGGCCGCTCGGTCGGCGCCGCGAACATCTCTGCGAGCGTCGGTTCGATCCAGGCATTGCGATTGCAGACCCGCTGCAGACGCCGCAGCTGGATCTGCCGCGGCATGACGTAATAGAACAGCAGTCCCACGTATGGGAACGCCAGGATGAACAGGCTCCAACTGATCGTGACGGCAGTCGACTTGCCGGTCTGGATCGCGCGCAGCACGAACAGGATCGACAGCAGCTCGCCGACCAGCGCGACCAGCAGCGGCAGGCGCAGGTCGAGGCCGCCGGAAGCCGCCTGATCGAGGAACGCAGCGATGGGCATGTCCTGGGAACGCTTGGCGAGGAACGTAGCGGGAGTCCTGATCCTGATCCTCGGGGTGGTCGGCCTGTTCCTGCCGTTCCTGCAAGGGATCCTGTTCCTGATGATCGGGCTCGCGCTGATCGACCTGCCGATCAAGCACCGCGCACACCGCTCGTTGCGCCAGCGCTACCGCTGGTATCGCGGCCTGTCGCTGCGCTACATGCAGTTCAAGCGGCGCTGGCGGCAGCGGCGGGCCAGGCAGCGGGAGCTCCGCCGCGCCGCGCGCCAATCGCGCGCCCTCAGCCCCGATCGACGAGCATGATCTCCCCCAAAGGCTTGCGCGTCAGCGCGAGCCGCGGGACCACACAGTCCGCTGCCGGATGGCCGACCGGCACCAACAGGAACGGCCGTTCCTGCTCCGGACGGCCGAGGATCCGGTTCAGGAACTTCATCGGGCTCGGCGTGTGCGTCAGCGCGACCAGCCCGGCGTGGTGGATCGCGGCCAGCAGGAACCCGGCCGCGATCCCGGCCGACTCCTGGACGTAGTAGACCTGCCCGTCGTCGTCGTCCTTCATCAGCCGGAACAGCACGATCAGCCACGGCGCGACTTCGAGGAACGCCTTGTCGGCGTCAGTGCCGAGCGGCTCGAGATCGGCGAGCCAGCGCGCGCTGGCGCGGTGCGCATAGAACTCGCGCTCCTCGGCCTCGGCCGCGAGCCGGATCTCCCGCTTCAACGCGGGGTCCTGCACGCAGGCGAACCGCCACGGCTGCTTGTTGGCGCCGCTCGGCGCCGACCCGGCGGTCCGCACGATCCATTCGATCGTTTCGCGCGCGACCGGCTCGTCGCGGAACATGCGCACCGAGCGGCGCGTGCGCATGACCTCGTAGAACGCGCGCGCCGCCTCGGCGGGCGGCGCATCGGGCCGGTAGCGCTCGGGAAGCGGCACGAAGCGGGCGTCGGTCACGCCCGCGACGATACTCCGCGGTCCGCACTCCGCGGTCCGCGCCGCTCAGCGGTCGCGGCGGTCGCGCAGCAGCGCCTCGATGCGCTCGAGACGGTCTTCGATCCGCGCCAGCCGGTCCTGCATCGCCTCGAGCCGCTCCTGGTTCTGCTTCGCCTGCCCCGAATACGCGCCGACCAGCGGCGTGCTCGGCACCAGCGCCACCGGGTCGCGGGCCGCGACCTCGCCGCCCGGGTACAGGTGGAAGAACGGGTTCTGCCGGCCCTCGGCCTGTTGCAGGGCCTGATGCGCCTTCTCCATCGCGCGCCTGGCTTCGCGCATGGCCAGGTCGACCGAGCGCTCGACCTCGGCCTGCACCTTCGCGGCATCCTGCGTCGCACGCTTGGCGAACTGCTCGAGGTGCTCGCGGTGCTCGGCCGTGAACTCCTCGGTGAGCAGCCGATCCAGCACTTCCTTGTGCTCCGCCGCATGCTCCTTCAGCGAGCCGAGCGCGCGCTGCCGTGCCGCCGCGATCCGTTCGGCGATCTTGGCGATCTGGCGTTCCTCGTCGGAGGCCTTCGCCTTGGCCTTGTCCTTGGTGTTCGCCGACGCCATGGGTGCCGGCGCGCCCGCCGGCGGCAGGCCTTCGAACACCTCGGTCACGTCCTCGAGCACCGGCTCTTCGGACGCGGACAGCTCGACCCTCATCTGCCTGCGCTCACCGCGCCGCAGCACGGTCACCGAGACATGGTCCCCGGGCTCGTGCTTGCTGAGCTCCTCGCGCAGCGCGTCGAGCGTGATCGACTTGCGGTCGCCGACCTGGATCAGCAGGTCGTTGGCCTGCATGCCGGCCTTCTCCGCACCACGCCCTTCGGTCACGCTGTCGATCTTCAGGCCACCTTCGATGCCGAGGAACTCGGCCACCTCGGCGGCGACCGGGCTCACGGTGACGCCGAGCACCGGCCGCTGTGCAACGGCGTGGATCGGGAACAGGATCGCCGCCAAGGCGGCAGGCAACAGGACACTTCGCATCGTCATCTCCTTGTCTGGTTCTCAGTCGATGGGTCTCGGAGTCAGAAGTCTTCGCCGATCGGCGGCGGCGCCGGCAGCTCGGCCGGGACGGCGCGCGGCACCCCCTGTTCGTCCCACGCGAGGCGATACAGGTCCTCGACGTGCGTGCGTTCGACGGCGCGCCGCAGCAGGACCACGTCGTACCCCTCGCCGGATGCCGCCGGCCTCGCATCCAGCACGATCGAGTCGATCTCGGTGCCGGCCAGCCGCAGTTCGCCCGCCGGCACCGGCGTCGTGGTGACACCGGTTGTTCGCGCGGAGGTCAGCGCAAAGCCGGCGAACACGGCGGCCGCCAGCCAGCCGGTCCACGTGAACCACAGCGGCCCGGAGCCGGCGCGGCTCCGCGGCGGCAGGCCGACCCGCTCGGCGATGGCGAACGCCGGCGCGACGCGCGTGCGCAGCCAGGCATCGTCGCGCAATCCGCCGGCCAGCCGGCACCAGAGCCCCGGGTCGGTGGCGGCCAGGTTCTCGAGCTCGCGCCAGACCGTCGGATCGTCCTCACGGTCGATGACGCGCGTGATCAGCGTCTCTTCGCGTTCCAGTTCGCGCATGTCGTCACTCCGTTCGCTCCGGCAGCGAGCTGCCGGCGCAGAATGCATCGCGCAGCAGCCGGCGGCCGCGCGCGAGGCGTGTTTCGATCGTCGTCTCCGGCAGGTCGAGGATCCCGGCGATCTCGCGCTGCGACAGACCGCGTACGCAGCGCAGCAGCAGCGGGTCGCGGTACTCCGGCGCCAGCCGCTCGATCAGCTCCATCGCTTCGGCGGCGCGCACCTGCTCCGGCCGCTCGGTCGATGCCGGATCGACCACATCGACGCCATCGAGCGAAGCTGGTACGGCGCGGCGGCGTTTGCGCCGCAAGCTGTCGTGCGCGACGTTGCGCGCGATCGTGCCGAGCCAGGCCGGGAACGCCTTCGCGGCGCCGAGGCTACGGATCCCGCGCACGAACGAAGTCGCGACGTCCTGCAGCAGGTCTTCGAGCTCCTCCTGCCGGGTGCTGCGCGCGAGCAGGATCGCCGCGACCCAGCGGCGGCTGCTGCGCCACAGCAGGTCCAACGCGGTGCGGTCGCCCGCGATCGCCGCCTGCACGACCTCCGTCTCGAACGCCAGCGTCATCGCCGGACCCAAAGACGGGAGCGCACGCCGATTGCCGAGTCTTCGGGAAGAAATCCCGCTTCGCCGTGGCCCCGCACGGCGCGTGCAAACTCTGCACCGCGGGCCGTTTGCGCCATGGCGCTGCTCTACTACCCCGCTGCCGTGAGCCGCCCTACCAGCGAACTCGAGCTGAAGCGCCTGTTCCCGGGCGAGAGCCAGCTCTCGCGCCGGATGCGGGAGCTCGACTGGGCCGAGACCGCACTCGGTCCGGCGCAGGAATGGCCCGAGAGCCTGCGCGTCGCAGTCCGACTCTGTCTCACGTCGCGGATCCCGATCGTCATGTTCTGGGGGGCGTCGTTCACGCTGCTCTACAACGACGCCTACGTCTCGTTCCTCGGCGAAGCGAAACACCCCAGGTCGCTCGGTCGCCCCGCGCAGGAGTCGTGGAGCGAGATCTGGGAAACGATCGGCCCGATGCTGCAGAGCGTCCGGGAGAGCGGCACGCCGACCTGGTCGAAGGACCTGCGGATGTTCTATGCGCGGCGGCTGCCGCTCGAGGAGGTGTTCGTAAGGTTCACGTTCGGACCGATCCTCGGCAGCGACGGGGAGACCGTCGAGGGGGTGTTCGGGCCGTGCACCGAGACGACCGAACAGGTGCTCGGCAACCGCCGCCTCGAGACGTTGCGCCGCCTCGGCGTCCGGCCGGGCGACGCACGCACGGTCGAAGCTGCCTGCGGCAAGGCGGCCGCCGCGCTGGCGGAGAACCCCTACGACATCCCGTTCGCCGCGATCTATCTGGTCGATGCGGCCGGCACGACCGCGCGGTCGATGGCAACTGCCGGGCTCGGCGACGACGCATGCCCGCTGCCGGAGTCCGTGACGCTGCACGCCGACGGAGCGTGGTCGCGGCTGCTCGGCGACGTCATGGAGGAGCGTCGCCCCGTGGCGATTCCGAACCTGCCGGCGCTGGGCTGCAGCGTGACGCGCCCGTGGGCGGAGCCGGCGCAGGTCGGGCTGGTGCTACCGATCGCGACCGCGAGCCGCGACGTGCTGAGCGGGTTCCTCGTCATCGGCGTCAGTCCGCGGCTCGTGCTGGACGGGTCGTATCGGACGTTCTTCGACCTCGTCGCCGCGCACATCGGCAGTGCCGTCGCCGATGCGCGGGCGCATCAGCACGAGCGGGAACGATCCGCAGGCCTGGCCGAGCTGAACCGCGCACGCACGCGGTTCTTCACCAACATCAGCCATGAGTTCCGCACGCCGCTGACGCTGATGCTGAGTCCGCTCGAGCAGCTGCTCGGCGCGACGCGGCAGCTGCCGAATGCCGACCGCGAGCTGCTCGAGCTCGTACACCGCCACGGCATGCGCCTGCTCGAGCTCGTAAACGCGCTGCTCGATTTCTCGCGGATCGAAGCGGGACGCATGCAGGCGACGTTCGTGCGCACCGATCTGGCACAGCTGACGCGTGAGCTCGCCAGCGCATTCCACTCCGAGGTGCTGGGCGCCGGCATGCGCTTCGAGCTCGACTGCCCGCCGGTCGACGCCGCCGCCTGGGTCGATCCGAACCTGTGGGAGAAGATCGTCCTGAACCTGATCGCGAACGCGTTCCAGCACACGTTCGAAGGGGAGATCGTCGTGCGCCTGCGCCAGGTCGGCGAGCAGCTCGAGCTGACCGTGCGTGACACCGGCGTCGGGATCCCGCCCGAACACGTGCCACACGTGTTCGAACGGTTCCACCGCGTCGAGAGCACCCGCCGCCGCACGCGCTCGGGGACCGGGATCGGACTCGCAGTCGTCGCCGAAATGACGGCGCTGCATGGCGGACAGGTACACGTCGACAGTACCGAAGGGCGTGGTAGCACGTTCACGGTCACGATCCCGACCGGCTTCGCGCACCTGCCGCCGGAGCGGCTCGGCAGGAGCCCTGGCTCGGCGACGCCCGGATCGCGGGCGCGTGTGCAGGCACTGCTGCCGGAACCGGATCCGATCCCCGGGCGCGCGGTCGAGCCGCTCGGCACTCAGGCAGCGAATCAGCCGCGCATCCTGCTGGCCGAGGACAACCGGGACATGCGGGACTACCTGCTGCGCCTGCTGCAGCCGGTGTTCGACGTCGACGCGGTCTCCGACGGCGTCGCCGCGATGCAGGCGATCGGGCGGCAGCGCCCGGATCTCGTGTTGACCGACGTCATGATGCCGGAGCTCGACGGGTTCGAGCTGCTGGCGCGCATCCGCGCGGACCCGCACCTACGTGAGCTGCCGGTCGTGCTGCTGTCGGCGCGCAGCGGGGAGGAGGCGCGCATCGAAGGGGCGGAAGCCGGCGCCGACGACTACCTGACGAAGCCGTTCCATGCGCGGGAGCTGATTGCGCGCATCCGTTCGCAGGTCCGGCTCGCCCGCGAACGCGCCGCGATGACGCGGACGCTGCGCGACAGCGAGGAACGCCTGCGCATGGCGCTCAGCGCCGGCCGCTTGGGCACCTGGGAGCTGGAGCTGGAACCGGCCGTGCTGGCCTGTTCCGCGCAGTGCCGCGCGCACTTCGGTCGCTCACCGGATGAGGCGTTCGACCTCGATGCATTCCAGGGTGCGATCCACCCCGGCGATCGCGACGAGCTCGACGCGGCGTTCTTGCGCGCGCGCGAGCAGGCGAGCGATTTCGAAACCGATCTCCGCTGCGTGTGGCCGGACGCAAGCCTGCACTGGATCCATCTGCGGGGACGCGCGATCCCCGGGCCGGACGGGCGCGCGGTGCGGATCGTCGGCGTGACGCTCGACATCAGCGAACGCAAGGAGAGCGAAGAGGCGCTGCGCAGCAGCGAGCAGCGGTTCCGGCTGACCGCGGACGCGGCGCCCGTGATGATCTGGATCGCCGGAGCCGATGGGCGTTGGAGCTGGTTCAACAAGCCGTGGCTCGAATTCGTCGGCCGGCCGATGGAGCAGCAGCTCGGGCGGGGCTGGTGCGAGAACATCCATCCGGACGATGCCGCGCGGTGCGAACAGATCCACGCGAAGGCATTCGCGGCGCGGACGCCGTTCTCGATGGAGTACCGGCTGCGGCGTCACGATGGGGAGTACCGCTGGGTGCTCGATCACGGGACGCCGCTCGAATCGCCGGAGGGGCAGTTCAATGGATTCATCGGATCCTGCCTCGACATCACGGGCCGCAAGCTGGCCGAGGTCGCGCTGCGCGAGAGTGAGGAGCGGTATCGCGCGATCGTCGAGAGCCAGTCGGAGATGATCTGCCGCTTCCGCCGGGACGGCACGATCCTGTTCGCGAATGGCGCCTATGCACGGGCACGTGGCGTGCTGCCCGAAGAGCTGGTCGGACAGAATCTCTGGGAGTTCGTCGCGGACGCGGATCGGCCGGTCGTCGAGGCACTGCTCGACCGGATCACGGCGGCGGCACCGGAGGTGCGGATCGAGAACCGATTCCAGTCGGTCGACGGCGAGCGCTGGATGTTGTGGACCAACCGCGGACTGCGCTTCGACGCCGAAGGCAGGCTGCTCGAAGCGCAGGCGGCCGGGATCGACATCAGCCGTCGCCGGCGCATGGAGGAGGCGCTGAAGGAGGCGAACCGGCGCAAGGACGAGTTCCTCGCCACGCTGGCGCACGAGCTGCGCAATCCGCTGGCGCCGCTGCGCAACGGACTCGAGCTGATGCGGATCGCGAGCGACGACAGTGCCACCGTCGCGCAGGCGCGCACGATGATGGAGCGTCAGCTCGGCCAGCTGGTGCGGCTGATCGACGACCTGCTCGACGTCAGCCGGATCAGCCGCGGCAAGATCGCGCTGCGCAAGGAGCCGGTCGCGCTCGCTGCAGTCGTGCAGCAGGCGCTCGAGACCAGCCGGCCGCTGCTCGAGGCCGGCCGGCGCGAGCTCGAGGTGGAGCTGCCCAAGGAGCCGCTGCACGTGCATGCGGACCCGACGCGCCTCGCGCAGGTGTTCGCGAACCTGCTGAACAATGCCGCGAAGTTCACGCCGGAGCGCGGTCACATCCGGTTGACGATCGCGCGCGACGGACAGCAGGCGGTCGTGTCCGTCATGGACGACGGGGTCGGGATCCCGCCGGAGATGCTGCAGCAGATCTTCGAGATGTTCACGCAGGTGGACCGTTCGCTCGAGCGGTCCGAAGGAGGCCTCGGCATCGGCCTGTCGCTGGTCAAGGGGATCGTCGAGCTGCACGGCGGGACCGTCGCGGCGCACAGTGCGGGACGCGGCCGCGGCAGCGAGTTCGTCGTGCGCCTGCCGTTGGTCGCCGGGGCACGGTCGCCGGAGCCGCATGAGAACGGTGGCTCGCTGCGCCCCGACCCGTGCCGCATCCTCGTCGTCGACGACAACCGGGATGCCGCGCTCAGCCTCGCGATGTTGTTGCAGGCGCTCGGCAACGAGACCCGGATCGCGCACGATGGCCTGACGGCGATCGAGCTGGCGGCGCAGTTCCGGCCCCGCGTCGTGCTGCTCGACATCGGGATGCCCGAGTTGAACGGCTACGACGCCGCGCGGCGGATCCGCGCCCAGCCGTGGGGACGCGATGCCGTGCTCGTCGCGTTGACCGGTTGGGGTCAGGCCGAGGACCGGCGGCGCTCGCGCGAGGCAGGCTTCGACCACCACCTGGTCAAGCCGCTGGAACCTTCGATGTTGCTCGCCGTGCTGGCCGGGAAGCAGCCGCGCCGGGACGAATCCTGAGCAGTCCAGGATGGCTGCTCACTCAGTAGGACAGTTGGTGTCAGACTCCATCTCTCCCGAATCAGGACGGTTGGTGTCAGACTCCATCTCTCCCGAATCGTGAGGCTAGAGTCTGACGCCGAGCGCCACGATGACGCGACACGAGTGCCGGATTGCGTCGCTGCGGAGCATGTTGGTGCTCCTGTCGTGGGCGGCGGCGTCAGGAGCGTGCGCGACGGTGGTCGGCACGGCGGCCTCCCCGGTCTCGTCGGTCGTCGAGTTCGTCGACGAATGGCACCCGACCGAGTGGTGGCAGTACGCCGTCGCTCCGTTCGGATTTGTGATGTACGTCGGGCTGAGTCCGGTGCTGGCCGCAGTCAAGGGTGTGGAGGCGGACATCGGGTTCGTGCGCAACGGCAACTACGAAGATCCGCCGTTCGGCCAGGTGTTCACCCCGTGGGCCGGGGTAGGTCACTGAATTCGGGCGGGTTGGAGTCTGACACCAAGCGTCCCGATTCAGCAGCGCGCTGCTGCAGCAGGTCACGCTCGCGCGCGTTCTGCGCCAGCGCGGCGGCGCGCAGGAAGTCCGCGCGCGCTGCCGCGAAGCGACCGAGCTTGTGCAGCAGGTCGGCGCGCGCCCCGTAGTACAGGTGATAGCAGCGCAGCTGCGGTTCCTCCGCGAGCGCATCGAGCAGCGCCAGTCCGGCAGCGGGCCCTTCCGCCATGCCGACTGCGATCGCGCGGTTCAGTTCGATGACCGGCGACGGCGCGCACACGGCGAGCTCGGCGTACAGCGCGGCGATCCGCGGCCAGTCGGTGCCGGCAGGCGTGCGCGCGCGTGCATGGCAGGCGGCGATCGCGGCCTGCAGCGTGTATGGCCCGCGAGGCGCGCGCCGTTCCGCCGATGCGAGCGCCGCGAGGCCGCGGCGGATCAGCAGGTGATCCCAGCGGCCGCGATCCTGGTCGAGCAGCAGGATCGGCCGTCCGTCCGCGTCCGTGCGCGCCCCGAGGCGCGATGCCTGCAACTCCATCAGGGCCACGAGACCGTGCACCTCCGGCTCGTGCGGCATCGCGGCGGCGAGGATGCGACCCAGGCGCATCCCTTCCTGGCACAGCGCCGGACGCATCCAGTCCTCGCCCGCTGTCGCTGCATACCCTTCGTTGAACACGAGGTAGATCACCGCCAGCACCGAACCGAGCCGCTCGCCGAGTTCGCCGCCGGACGGCACCTCGAATGGGACCTGTTGCCCGGTCAACGTCCGCTTGCTGCGCACGATCCGCTGCGCGATCGTCGGTTCCGGCGCCAGGAATGCGCGCGCGATCTCGCCCGTCGTCAGCCCGCCGACCAGGCGCAGTGTCAATGCCACGCGCGCGTCGGGGGGCAGCGCCGGGTGGCAGGTCAGGAACAGCAGCCGCAGCACGTCGTCGTCGAAACCGCGGTCGAGCCGCTCGTCGAGTTGTTCCGTCGCGGCAGGCACCGCACGCGGGTCGCCCCCGTCACGCAACAGGTCCGCCTCGAGATCACGCAGCTTGCGGTCGCGCCGCGCGCGGTCGATCCCGCGGCGTCGCGCCGTCGCGAGCAGCCATGCGCCAGGGCGTTGCGGGATCCCCTCGGCCGGCCACTGCTGCAGCGCCGCGACGAACGCGTCCTGGACCAGCTCTTCGGCCAGACCGACGTCACGCGTCTGCCGCGTCAGCGTGGCGATCAGCCGCGCCGACTCGATCCGCCAGACCGCCTCGATGGCACGCTGCGTCGCGGGGTCCGGCACGCCGGCAGTCTAGACCGGTGTGCCGGACCTGCGACCGGGTGCGGCTCAGGCGAAGTCGCTCTCTTCGTACAGCGGGCGGAGCTCGATGTTCGAATCGATCCCCGGGTGTGGGTGCGGGCAGCGCTTCACCCACTCGATCGCTTCCTCCAGCGACTTGACCTGCCACAGCCAGTAGCCGGCGATCAGCTCTTTCGACTCGGTGAACGGGCCGTCGACGACGCTGCGCTGGTTCCCCTTCAGGACCACACGCGCCCCCTGCGACGACGGTTTCAGCCCGGCACCGTCCAGCATGACGCCGGCCCTGACCAACTCCTCGTTGAACGCCCCCATGTCCTGCAGCAGCTGCTGCGTCGGCATCCGGCCGGCTTCGCTGTCCTTGGTGGCTTTGACGATGACCATGACTCGCATCGGGATCTCCAGTTCGTAGATTGTGGATTCGGTTTCCGCCCGCACGTCGAATGGCAGCCGGCCGGATCGACATCCGGTCGCTTTTTTTCGCCGCGACCGGTCGGGCTGGATGCCGGAACGGGACGCCGCCCCACTGGATCTGATGCCCCGCCTGACGAGCGATCTCCGGACCCCCCGGCTGCGGCTGCGGCGGTGGCGTGCGGAGGATCGCGAGCCGTTCGCGGCGCTGAATCGCGATCCGGTCGTCATGCAGCACTTCCCCACCGTGCTGTCGCGGGCCGACAGCGACGCGCTGGCAGCCCGCATCGAGGCACACTTCGCCGAGCACGGCTTCGGGTTGTGGGCGGTCGAGATCCCGGGTGAGGCCCCGTTCGCGGGATTCGTCGGGCTCTCGCGGCCGTGCTTCGACGCCGCGTTCACGCCTTGCGTCGAGATCGGCTGGCGCCTCGCTGCCGAGCACTGGGGCCGCGGTTACGCAACCGAAGGCGCCCTCGCGACACTCGCGTTCGGCTTCGCGCAGCTCGGGCTGCGCGAGATCGTCTCGTTCACGACGCGCGACAATCTGCGCTCCCGCCGCCTGATGGAGCGTCTCGGTATGCGAGCCGATCCTGCTGATGAGTTCGATCACCCGCTGCTGCCGGAGCTGCATCCGTTGCGCCCCCACGTGCTGTATCGCCTGCGCCAGTCGCGCTGGCAGACCGATCGCCTCAGGTCTCCGAACGGAGCCTGAGGTCGATCGGGGGCGCGCGGCGGCGCGCCATGATCGGGATCAGGACCCGATCTTGCACTCGCCGGCGTTCGACAAGATCAAGCCCGGCGGGTTGGCGTTGCGGTCGACGACCACGCCCTGCACGTAGAACATCAGCCCGAGCAACTCGGCCTCCTGCGGCACCGGCAGCACGAAGCGCGCCGCGCCACCGATGTTCAGCAGCGGGAACGCCCAGTCCGCACTCTGGTAGAGATTGCAGCCGGGCATGCCGAGCGGCGTGAGGTCCAGCGGCAGCGGGATCGGCCCGAGATGGGTCCGCGAGAAGCCCAGGTGCATCAACGTCGGCGTCGGCACCAGCGGCAGCACCGTCAGATCGAGCCGGAGGTCGTCACCGAGGACCGGGAGACTCCCGGGAGGCGCCGCCAGGTCCGGGATCCCACGGCTGCCGAGGCAACCGGAGCCGAAGCGCGACCAGCTCGCGAACGACTTGCTCGCGAACTCCCACGTGTCTTGCAGCACCGTCGAGCTCGGCGTGAAGCCGCCGAACATCACGACGCAGCGACGCGCCGAGTCGTAGACCGTGAAGTGCTCGTTCCGCCCCGGTGGCGTTCCGTCAGGCGTGCGCCGGCTCCAGTTCACACCGTCCCATTCCCAGGTCTGGAACTCGTTCGAGCCATTCAGGCTGCCGGCCAGCACCGTGCGCGCACGCGCCGAATCGAACGCCATCGATGCCTGGTAGATCGCAGGTGGCGCCGTAACCGGCATCGCCCTCGTCCAGGTCGTGCCGTCCCACTCCCAGGTGACGCGTTGCGCGCCCTCGACATAGGTCAACACGGTCTTGCTCCGAACCGAGTCGTACGCGATCCCGTAGTGCGACACGGCCGCAGGGCCGCCCGACGCACGCTGCTGCCAGTTCGTGCCGTCGTATTCCCAGGTGTCGTTCAGGTACTGGCCACCGAGCCGGTCACCGCCGAACAGGACCAGCCGGTTGCGCAGTGAGTCGTACGCCATCGCCGCGAGCCGCCGCGCCGGTGGCTTGGTCGCTGGGTTGAGCAACTGCCAGGCAGAGCCGTTCCAGCTCCAGGTCTCTTGCGTGATGTTCCCGGAGTCACCACCGAACAACATCGTGCGGTTCCAGCCGCTGGCGTACGCCATCGCGTGGCCGATCCGGGCCGCCGGCCCAGTGGTCGCGCGCAGCCGCCATCGGATGCCGTCCCATTCCCAGGTGTCCGCGATCCAACCCGTGGCGAGCGCTCCACCAAACAGCACGGTCTGGTTGCGTGCCGAGTCGAAGGCCATCGCGTGGTGACGCCGCGCCTGCGGGAGCGCGGTCGAGGAGGGAGTCCAGACCGTGCCGTTCCACTCCCAGGTGTCGGTGTTGCGCAGTCCGCTGGCGGCACGACCGCCGAACAGCAGGATGCGGGAGCTGGCAGCGTGGTAGCACAGCGCATGACCCGAGCCGGCCACCGGAATCGGTGCCGCGGGGCTGACCTGCAGCCAGTTGGTCCCGTTCCATTCCCAGGTGTCGGTCAATGCGGCCGAAGCACCCTGGCCGCCGAACATGACGACGCGGCCGCGGGCGGTGTCGAATCCCAGCACTGAACGCGAGCGCACCGCGGGATTCGTCGTCGGCGCACGCTGCGTCCATGCGGTGCCGTTCCACGTCCAGGTCTGATTGAGTGGCGCCTGCGCAGCGTTCAGCCCGCCGAACAACACGCACACGTTCCGCGCCGCGTCGAACGTCAAGCCCGAGAACGACTGCGGCACCGGAGAGGTTGCCGGAGTCACGTTCGCCCACGTGGTCCCGTTCCATTCCCACAGGTCCGCCAGCGAGCCGAGCACGCCGACACCGCCGAACAGGACGACCCGGCCGCGCACGCTGTCGTATGCCATCGCCGCTCCGCGCCGCGCGGTCGGTGACGTGGCCGGCGCGAGCTGGGTCCACGTGCTGCCATTCCACAGCCAGGTGTCGTTCAGCGGTTGCACGCCGTCCTGTCCGCCGAACAGGAGGACCTGGCCTCCCGGCAGCCCGACCATCGCATGTTCCCACCGGGTCGACGGGGATGTCGCTGGCGCGAGCAGGGACCAGGCTGCGCCGTCCCAGCGCCAGGTGTCGCGGAGCCCCTTCGTCAGGTCGGTGCCGCCGAACAGGATGCTCTCCGCGCGTTGCGCGTCGTACCCGATCGCCGCATCGACGCGCGCCGGCGGTGCGATGACCTCGCGGTTGGACCACGAGAGCTGGGCCGGCGTGGTACCGGCCGTGCACGCGAACGCGAGCAGGAGCATCGCGCCCGTGGGCAACGGCGTGAATGGAATGCGCATCCTCGACTCCGCGCGTGCAGCAACGGAGTCGACTGCAGCGGCGCACCTGCGCGAGTGCGTCGAAATCGATGCAGTCATGACACCTCCTCTTGGTGTGACAGCGATCCACGACGGACAGACCGCCGGTTCGCTGGGCGCTCAAGCCGGGACGAGCGAGCGTTGTTTCGCGATGCGGTGAAATCCCTTCGACATCATGGGCGGTTCCGGATGCCGACTCCGCAGCGAACGAGAGAGGGAAGCCGCCTCTGCACCGAGTTCAGCGCTCCGGACCGAGGCTGTTCCCGCGTCACTTGTCGGGCCAGCGGAACTCGCCGGTGACGCAAGCCTGCGCTTCGCGCGGCCGGACGCGAAGAGTCGGTCAGCAGCATGCCTGCACGTGCAGGAATCGCGACGCGGACATCCGCTCTGCTCGCCGAGCAGGTTCGGCCTGCGAGGCCGATCGGATCTAGCATTGAACTGGAGCCTGAGGTCGGATTCGAACCGACGACCTACGCTTTACGAAAGCGTTGCTCTACCCCTGAGCTACACAGGCTCGCCACAAGGGGGCCGGAACGCTAGCGAGCGGCGTCGGCCCGTGCAAGGCCGCCGCCGCTCGCGTCTCGTGCTTCGGCGCGCGCACCGCCGCGGCGCGGCGGTGCGCAACACGCGCAGCCCGCGCGCGGAGCGCAGAGCGCGATCTTTCGCAGCACATCGATCACCTGCCGCCGCTCGCCCGGGGCGAGCTTGCCCTTGCCGAGCGCGGTCACGACGGCCTGCTTCAGCTTGATGTCGGCCGGCGACTCGAGCACGCCGAGCAGCGCGGTGAACGTCTCGCCCGGCACGCTGTCGAGACGGCTCAGGATGGAGCCGACGGAATCGGCACTCGCGACCTTCAGGTCCAGGCTCGCGCTCTCGTTGCCGATCGCGCCGAGCAGCGCACCGAGCTCGTTGACCGAGCCGCCACTGCCGATCGCGCGCGCGGCCGGGACCGCGACGGAGTCGTTGCGATTCAGCTGTCCGGCCAGGTTCTCGAGAGCGGGGCTGACGTCGACGCGCTGCGCGGCGAGGCCGTCGAGCGCCTTGCTGGCGGCAACGGCGACCTGGTCGGCGCGCGCGCGGCGGCTGTCCATCGTCGTGCCTTCGAGCGCCGTGTTGACGGCGGCGAGCAGCGCCTCGCCCGACAGCGGGCCGGCGATCGTGCCGTGGATCGTGTCACCGAACCGCTCGGCCGCCTTCTCGACGTCGGCGGCGACGACCAGGATCTTGACGTTGCTCAGGCGCGGGTCCTTGCGGACGTGGCCGATCAGCGTCTCCGGCAACGCGTCCGGGACGTTCTCGTTGATGACGACGACGTCGACATTCGGGAACGACATCAGGTCCTCGGCCGCCTTGGCGACCGTGGCGCTCGCATCGACGAAATTGCCGCGCTGCTGCGCGGCGGCTTCGCGCGCGACCTTGACGGTCTCGGGGCTCGCGTCGATGACCTTGATCACGCGCAGCGCCTCTTCGGTCACGGCACCACCGAGGTTGCGCACGACCTTGTCGACGGCGGGCGGCGTGGAGCTGCCAGCGGCCTCGGTCAGCGCCAGCGCGGCGGCGTAGCGGATCCGGCGGTCGTCGGAGTCGAGCGCGTCGACCAGCGGCGAACCGGACAACGCATCGCGTCCTTCGGCCTGACCAAGGGCGCGGATCGCGGCGACGGCGACCGGGATCTGCCCGTCGGCGATCGAGTCGGCCATCACCTTGCGCAGCGACGCGGTCCCCGATGCCATCGCGACCATCCGCAGCTGGTCGACCTTGCCGGCCAGCGCCGCGAGCTTCTCGTCGTCGGGCGCCACGGCCAGCGAGTCGGCGATCGCGGTCGCCTCGGCGAGGTGCGCACGCGCGACCAGCGCGCGGGCCTCGGCATTCGCCGGGTCGAGCGAGAGCGCGCTGAGCGCGCTGTCCTTCGCCAGCTCGAACGGCTGCAGCAGTGCAGGCGTGTCGGTCGCGACGAGCTGCCCGTCGACCAGGTTCCAGCTCACGTCGGAGCGGGTCGAATCGTCGACGCCGTGCGTCAGGTAGCGGCGCGCCTCCTGCAGATACAGGTCGATCGCGTTCGCCCCGGCCGGCACACCCATCGTCTTCAACGCACTCGCGGCGGAAGCACGGACCAGCTCGTCACTGTCCCCTTGCGCGACGCGCGCCAGCGCGCCGGCTGCGCGCATGTCGCCGATGTGCGCCAGCGCCGCGGCGACGTTGCGCCGCACCAGCGCCGACTCGTGCTCGAGGGCCTGGATCAGCGGCAACACGGCCTCGCGACCGAGGTTGTCCGCGAGCAGGATCGCACGGTTCTGCTGGTCGTTGCTGTCCAGGTTGCCCAGCGGCGCCAGCAGCGGCGGCACGGCGAATTCGCCATGCTCGGAGACCAGCGTCAGCGTCGCCTTGCGCCGTTCGTCGTAGTCGGCACTGGTGGTCGCGGTCTCGACCAGCGCGGCGATCTTTTCCTGATCGCGGCTGCGCTCGCGCCGGGCGACGGTCGCCTGGGCGATCAGGTGGCGCGCGATCTTCTCGAGCTCCCCGCCCTCCAGGACCAGGTTCTGCCAGATCGCCGCTTCGGTCTCGCGCCAGATCCGGAACGCGTCCTCATGGGTCGGGTTCTGCCGGAGGACCTCGGCGAACTTGGCACGCGCGTCCTCGAGCTTGCCGAGCCGGTACAACTGGACGCCTTCGGCGAAATCCTTCTCGACCTGGGCCGTCGAGGTCCCGGCGGCGATGAGCGCGGCGACGAGACCAAGTACGAACCGAGCGAACGGGCTGACCATGAACGGGTCTCCTGTGGAGGGTGAAGCCTTGCGGGCTGGGCGGGTTTTTCAGGGACGAAGCGAGCGGGCCGGGGGGACGTCCGGGCACTCGTGCCGGCAGGGGCTGCGGCTCGAAGCCGGGGAATCCTATGGCCTTGCGATCGACCGTCAAGAACGCCGACGGGCGGTCTGGAGCGGCTGGAACGCGCGGAAGCCTACCCCACGGACGCGGCGTGCGAGGGCACCTGCGCATGCACGCGGAGGCCGCGCAACGACCGCGCCGATGTCATCGGCGGGAACCGGAACAGCTGCCGTAGACTCGCGCGCCGATGGCGGCACCACGCATCCTGATCGCCGACGACCAGACGGCCGTCCGGGAGGAACTGGCCTATGCGATGAAGTTCGAGGGCTACCGGACCGCCGAGGCGCCGGATGGCGAGGCGGCGCTCGCGATCCTGGCCGAAGGGGACGTCGGTGCGGTCCTGCTCGACATCAAGATGCCAGGGCTCGACGGGCTGCAGGTGCTGCAGCGGATCCGCGAACAGTGGCCGGGCCTGCCGGTGATCATGATCACCGGCCACGGCGACATCGAGACGGCGGTCGTCGCGATCAAGAACGGCGCGTTCGACTTCCTCGCCAAGCCGTTCGACACCGACCGCGTCCTCGTCAGCATCAAGAACGCGCTGCACCTGCGCGATCTCTACTCCGAGAACCAGGCGCTGCGCGCCGAACGCGCGGAGGCGTTCCAGCTGCTCGGCAGCAGCGCTGCGATCCGCGAGGTGCGGCTGGTCGCCGCGACCAACCAGGATCTCGAGGCGATGGTCGCGCAGAAGGAGTTCCGCGAGGACCTGTTCTGGCGGCTGCACGTGATCCGGATCCAGGTCCCGCCGCTGCGCGAGCGCGCCGACGACGTCGAGTTGCTGGCCGAACACTTCCTGCGCGAGGCCTGCCGCCGCAACGGCCTGCCGCGCCGCAAGCTGGCCGCGGACGCCCGTGCGGCGCTGCGCGCGATGCTGTTCCCGGGCAACGTCCGCGAGCTGAAGAACCTGATCGAAGCAACCGCGATCCTGGCGGAGCACGATCCGATCCCGGCCAGCGACCTCCCCGGCTCGGCTCCCCCACCGCTGGCGACGACCGGCGGCACCGACATGTTCGACTACGAGACGCTCGAGGACTTTCGCGCCGCGGCCGAGAAGGAGTTCATCCGGCGCAAGCTCGAATCCAACGGCGGCAACATCAAGCGCACCGCCGAGCGGATCCAGATCCAGCGCTCGAACCTCTACAAGAAGCTCGAGCGCTACGGCCTCAAGTAGCGGCTGCGTCCAGCCCGGCGCCGCGCGCGACTACTGCTGCGCGGTCGGGAGCAGGATCTTCTGGCCTTCGCGGATCCGACCCGGATCCAGGCCCGGATTCGCCGCGACGATCCGCTCGACGTATTCCGAGGCACGCCTCGTGGTCACGCGCGCCGACGCGATGGTCCACAGCTTGTCACCGGCGCGGATCGTGTACCAGGTCCCGTCGGCAGGCGCCGCCGGCGTGGTCTCCGGCTGCCCGGCCGGGTGGGCGCCGCGCATGGGTGCCGCCGGATCCTTGCCCTCGGCCAACTTCTGCAGGTAGCGCTCGAGCACGACCGAGTCGTCCACCCACGGGAGCACGATCCATTCCCCGACCCGCAGGCGGTCCGGCCGCCGCGCGATCTCCTCGTTGATCGTCAACACGAGGTCCCGCTGCTCGGCCGCTCCCCAGGTCTGCAGGATGCGACCGAGGTCGTCGCCGCTGCGGACCCGCACGCGGCGGTAATCCCCTTGGCGCTCCGTCTCGCCGATCGCGCTGACGCCGACCGAACGCAGCATCGCCTCCATCGGCGAACCGGCGTTCAGCGGTACCGGCTTGGTGCCGGTCGCGCCCTCGGCAGGTGCCGGGCCCTGGGGTGCCGCGCTGTCGCCGGCTGCCTCGCCGGCCGGTGGCGAGATCGGCGCTGCGTCCTGCGGCGCGACCTCCGGCTCGTCGACCGGCCGGAGGAACTTCTCCAACACCGGATCGGTGGCCGGAATGATCGGCTGCATCGCGACTCCGGTGCTCTCCGGCGTCGGTGTCGATGGCGTCGGTCCGCCATCACCGAACAGGACTGCGATACCGAGAATGACCAGCAACAGGCCGGTCACGCTGTAGACCAACACGGATTCGTTGCGCTTCATCGATGCCCTCCCTGCGCCGCCGTGCTCCTCGCCCCGCCCGGGCTGCGAACACGACTGCGGCCGACCGCATGCGTCGACGCGCGCAGAGTAGTCGGCGGCGCGCGACTTTCCATCCCTTCCTTGCGGCAACACGGATGCCAGCTATGGTCGGCGCCCCGTGCAGGTTCTCACGCGAGGGATCATCGCCGGACTGCTCGGAGTCGTGTGCTGCGGTTGCGCGTCGAACGACGCGGGCACCGGTAGCGCGGCTGGCAGCGGCATCGAGTTGCAGCCGACCGACGCGGCGGAAGTGCGCTACCAGGCATTCTCGACCGGGCTCGATCAGAGCCTGCGCACTGCGAATGCAGCACCACCGCAGGCGAGCCAGAACCGCGTCTACGCGAAGGTCGTCGCGACCGAAGCGATGCGCGCGCTGATCGCCGCACTCGCTGCGCATGGGTTCTTCGAACATGCCCGCCCGCAGGCGCAGGCCGACGTGCGCCAGGCACGCGCCGCGTTGGCATTGCGGATCAACGGGACCACGCAGATCTGGGTGCGGCGCCCGGCCGATCCGACCAACATCCAGGAGCTCGGCGCGTTCAACGCAGCGCTGCACGAGTTCGAGGCCCTGTTCAACCAGACCTACAGCTACGAGTCCGCGGTCGGCGAGTCCGGCAAGGAGTGGATCGACAGCGTGCAGCGGGAGGCCAGCGGCGCACCATCGAAGCCGCTGCGGTTCATCGACCGGGAACGGGACGGAGGCGCGCCGGGACAGGGGGCCGCCGGCACGGGGCGCGGGAAGTGACCGCGATCCCGGGCGCGGTCGCGATCGTTCCCGTCCGGGTCCAGAGCCAGCGTCTCCCGGGGAAGGCCCTGCTCGCGGAGTCCGGCCGTCCGCTGTTCCTGCACACTTGGCAGAGCGCGGTCGACGCCGGTTGCTTCGAGGACTGCTACGTCGCGACCGATGACGCGGAGGTCACGGCTGCGGCCGAGGCCGCCGGCGCGCCGGTCCTGCCGACCGATGCCACGCCGCGCACCGGCTCCGAACGTTGCGCCCAGGCCGCGGCGCGCCTCGATGCGCGCTACGTGGTGGACGTGCAGGGGGATTGGCCGGAGCTGGATCCGCGCGACCTGCGTGAGCTGGCGGCGGCGCTGGCGGCCGAACGCGCGCCCTGCGTGACGCTCGCGGCACGGCTCAGCGATCCGCTGCGCGCCGCCGATCCGAACGTCGTCAAGGTCGTGTTCGGGCGCGATGGCGCGGCGCTGTACTTCTCGCGCGCGGCGATCCCGCATGCGCGCGATGCAACGCAGGTGCCACTGCGCTGGCGGCACATCGGGGTCTACGGCTTCACGCAGGCAGCACTGCAGAGCATCCCGGCCCTGCCGAGCAGTGGTCTCGACGAGCAGGAAGGGCTCGAGCAGCTGCGCTTTCTGGAGAACGGCATGCGCATCCTCGTGCTCGCGGCACACGGGGATCCGTGGGGCATCGAGACGCGGGCGGACTACGACGGATTCCTCGCGCGGCGGCGCGCGCGGATCGCGGAGGGCGGAGGCAGGCGGTCATGACCAAGTTCATCTTCGTCACGGGTGGCGTCGTGTCGTCGCTCGGCAAGGGGCTCACGTCGGCGGCCATCGGCTGGATCCTCGAACGGCACGGCCTCAGCGTGTCGATGCAGAAGCTGGATCCGTACATCAACGTCGATCCCGGCACGATGTCGCCGTTCCAGCACGGTGAGGTCTACGTCACCGACGACGGCACCGAGGCAGATCTCGATCTCGGGCACTACGAACGCTTCACGCATGCCGCGATCGACAAGGACTCGAACTACACGACCGGCAAGATCTATCGCACCGTGATCCAGAAGGAGCGGCGTGGCGACTACCTCGGCCACACCGTGCAGGTGATTCCGCACATCACCGACGAGATCAAGGCGGCGATCCTGCGCGGCGCGTCGTCGCGGCCGGACGTCGCGGTCGTCGAGATCGGCGGGACCGTCGGCGACATCGAAAGCCTGCCGTTCGTCGAGGCGATCCGGCAATTCGCGCTCGAGCAGGGGCCGCAGCGCTGTCTGTTCATCCATCTGACGCTGCTGCCGTACCTGCGCGCCAGCGGCGAGATGAAGACGAAGCCGACGCAGCAGTCGGTCGGCAAGCTGCGCGAGATCGGCATCCAGCCGCACATCCTGATCTGCCGCACCGAGAAGCCGATGACGGCCGAGATGGCGCAGAAGATCTCGCTGTTCTGCAACGTGCAGCGCGAGTGCGTGATCGAGGAGCGGGACGTCGACTTCTCGATCTATGAGGTGCCGCTCAACCTGATGCAGGCCGGCCTCGACCGCCAGATCCTGCTCCTGCTCGACCTGACCCCGCGCAGCACGCCGGAGCTCGACGATTGGCGGCGCATGCTCGAGGTGTTGAAGGCGCCCGAGCACACGGTCGAGATCGCCGTGGCCGGGAAGTACATCGAGCTGCACGACGCGTACAAGTCGATCTACGAGAGCCTGCACCACGCCGGGATCGCGAACCGCTGCGCGATCAAGCTGCGCAAGGTCGCGGCGGAACAGGTCGTCGACCAGGGCGCGGAGGCGCTGCTCGGCGGCGCGCACGGGATCCTGGTGCCGGGCGGATTCGGCGAGCGCGGGTTCGAAGGGAAGATTGCGTCGATCCGCTACGCGCGTGAGCAGAAGATCCCGTTCTTCGGGATCTGCTACGGCATGCAGGGCGCGGTCGTCGAATACGCGCGCAACGTGCTCGGCATCCGCGACGCGACGACGGCCGAATACGCGCCGGACGCCGCGCACCCGGTCATCAGCCTGATGGCCGAGCAGAAGTCGGTGCGCGAGCTCGGCGGCACGATGCGGCTCGGCGCGTTCGACTGCCGGCTGAAGGCCGGCACGCGCAGCCATCAGGCGTACGGGCAGGAGTCGGTGTCGGAGCGGCACCGGCACCGGTTCGAGCTGAACAACGCGTATCGCGAGGAGCTGGAGCGCGCCGGCCTCGTGATGGCCGGCGTCAACGAGCGGCTGGATCTGGTCGAGATCGTCGAGCTGAAGGACCACCCGTGGTTCGTCGGCGTGCAGTTCCACCCGGAGTTCAAGACCAAG
This sequence comes from uncultured candidatus Brocadiaceae bacterium, assembly GCA_964483245.1. Lineage (GTDB taxonomy): Bacteria > Planctomycetota > UBA1135 > UBA1135 > UBA2386 > CAZABP01. The sequence goes on from CAZABP010000011.1 coordinate 77,218, forward strand.
CCGATGCAGCCGCACCCGCTGTTCCGCGAGTTCATCGCGGCGGCGATCGAGCGGGAGTCCGGGCGGCGCTGACGCGCGTCCCCGCCGCCCCACCGCCGCTTCCGCGCCCACCGGCAACCGCCACAAACTCGGGACAGCCGTACACAACGCGGCGACCCGCGCGCGCCGATGAGGTCCGTATCCTTGGCCACCTTCCGTGTGGGCGTCCGCCGCACGGGGGCAACCGACGACCATGAAACGCCACACGATCTCCTCCGTGTGGGCCGGCGCCAGCGCCGGCCTTCTCCTGCTTACTGCGGCGCACGGCCAACAGCCGCTGCAGAGCGTGACGCGGGTCCCGAAAGCGGAGATCCAGCGGCATGCGGACGAGATCGACCGCATCCTCGCCACCGCGCTCGCGGCGCGTGAAGCCACCCCTAACCCGGTCATCGACGACGCGACGTTCGTGCGGCGCGCCTACCTGCAGATCGTCGGCGGGATCCCGACCGCGGCCGAGAGCGAGGCGTTCCTCGCCAGCCGCGAACGCGACAAGCGCACCGCCCTCGTCGACCGGCTGCTCGACTCGCCGGGGCACTTCAGCCACGAGTTCCACTTCTGGGCCGACCTGCTGCGCGCGCGCACGCGCCTGCAGACGCGGGTCTCCGGCGAGCCGTTCCTGCAGTGGATCAAGGAGTCCCTGCTCGAGGACGAGCCGTACGACGAGATGGTCTACCAGATGCTGACGGCGGCCGGACCGGCGCACCAGCGTGACAACGGCGCGACCGGCTACCTGATGCGCGACCTCGAGATGCCGGAGGACAGCATGTCCAACACGCTGCGCGTGTTCGCCGGCACGCGGATGGAGTGCGCGCAATGCCACAACCATCCGTTCGACAAGTGGACGCAGAAGCAGTTCTTCGAGATGGCAGCGTTCTCCGGCGGGATCCGCTACCGGCTCGAGCTCGCACAGACCGACGCCGGCAGGAAGCTGGGGCAACTGCGCACCGAGATGTTGGCGGAGCACGGGCGCGAAGCGCAGCGCGCGGTGCAGCAGCTGCTGCTGCCGGCATCGCTCGGGCTCACCGGAACCGGCACCGGCCTCGTGCGGCTGCCGAACGACTACCAGTACGAAGATGCGAAACCGAACCAGCCGGTCGTGGCGAAGTCCGCGTTCGGCGATGAGGCGGACCTGCACGTGCGAATGCCGACGTCGACGCCGCGCAACGCGCGCCCGGTGCGCGGGCGCGCGAACCGCGCGCCGCTCGGTCCGGAGGTCGGCTCGCGCCAGGCGTTCGCGGACTGGCTGATCAGCCCCGAGAACCCGCGCTTCGCACTTGTCATCGCGAACCGGATGTGGAAGCGCGTCGCCGGCGCCGGCCTGATCGAGCCGGTCGACGACCTGAAGGACGACACGGTCGCGGTGGTCCCGGAGCTGATGGACCACCTGGCCCGGATGGTGGTGCAGCTCCGCTACGACCTGCGGCAGTTTCAGCGCGTGCTGTTCCACACGCAGTTCTTCCAACGCGAGGTCGCGGCGGCCGACGGCAGCGAAGGGAATGCGTTCCTTCCGGTCGGACCGCAACTGCGGCGGCTGAGCGCCGAGCAGATCTGGGACTCGATGATGACGCTGGTGCTGCCGGATCTCGACGCGACGCTGGCGCCGCCGGGCGCGCGCGCCGAGGAGGTCTACCGCAACTACGAGCGCGTCCTGCGCGCCGAGCCGGAGGAGCTCCGCGCGATGATCGAGGAGACGGTGCTGCGCTTCACCAAGCCGGAGGAGTACCGCGCGATGCTGCGCGAGCGGCAGACGGTGGCGCAGAAGCAACGCCAGGAGGAGCGCGCCGAGCTGCAGCGCCGCGCCGGCCCGCTGCTGCGCCAGTTGTCGATCGCTCGGCAGAAGGGGGACGACGCGACGGTGCAGCGGTTGCTGGCCGAGCTGCGCAAGCTCGGCGCCGACATTCCCGGCGAGCGCCGCCGCAACCCCGCCCAGTTCGCGCGCGCATCCGACCTGCCGTCACCGGCGCCCGCGAGCCACCTGCTGCAGATGCTCGGCCAGTCCGACCGCGACCAGGTCGACAACGCGAACCTGGAGGCGAATGTGCCGCAGGTGTTGACGTTGCTGAACGGCTTCCTCGACGAGCGGCCGCAGGCCCAGCGCAGCGGCGGCGTGCTCGACCAGTTGTTGGCTGCGGCGAAGACGCCCGACGACAAGGTACGTACGGCATACCTGTCGCTGCTGTCCCGCAAGCCGACCGCGGCCGAGCTGACGCTGTGGCGCGCCGAGCTGCAGCGCGGTGAGGACGGGCTGCGCGATCTGGTCTGGGTCCTCCTCAACAGCCACGAGTTCCGCTTCCTGCGCTGAGGTCACGATGACACGCTTCTTCGAACTGTTGCGCGGCGCGGACTCGCAGACCCGCCGCGCGTTCGTCTCCGGCCTCGCGAGCCGCATGCTCTGCCTCAGCGCGCTGCCGCTGCTCCCACGCGTCGCGGCCGCGCAAGCGGCCGGCAGTGGCGACGAGGACGACATCCCGCTGCGGCCGGCGACGGCGCGCAACGTGATCTACGTGTTCCTGCGCGGCGGCATGTCGCACCTGGACACGTTCGATCCGAAGCCGGGCGCGCACACGCAGGGCCCGGTGCAGGCGATCGCGACCAACACGGATGGGGTACAGGTCAGCCAGTACTTCCCGCTGCTCGCGAGACAGATGGACAAGGTGGCACTGCTCAGCGGCATGTCCTCGACGCAGGGGGCGCACGCGCAGGGGCAGTACATGATGCGCACCAGCTACCTGCTGCGCGGCACGATCGAGCATCCGAGCCTCGGCGCCTGGGTGCACCGGATGGCCGGGCGGATCAACGCGACGCTGCCGGGGCACGTGGTGATCGGCGGCGGCAGCGGGATCCCGACCGGCGGCTTCTTCCCGCCGCAGTACTCGGCCCTGCCGATCGGCGATCCGGATGCCGGACTGCAGAACAGCGCGCGACCCAAGGGCGTCACCGAGGAGCGGTTCGCGCACCGGCTCGAGCTGCTGCAGAGGCTGAACGACTCGTTCGCCGACCGCTACGGCCAGCGCGCCGTGCAGGGGTACAGCGAGGCGTATGCCGATGCCGTGCGGTTGATGCGTTCGAGCGACCTGGTCGCGTTCGACATCGCCGCGGAACCGCAGCCGATCCGCGACGCGTACGGCAACTCGAACTTCGGTCAGGGGATGCTGCTCGCGCGGCGGCTGGTCGAGCACGGCGTGCGGTTCGTCGAGGTGGTCAATGACGGCTGGGACACGCACAACCAGAACTTCGACGCCCTCGAAGACAAGTGCCCGGAGATCGACCGCGGGCTGGCGTCGCTGCTCGCGGACCTGGACGCGCGCGGACTGCTGCGCGAGACGCTGGTCGTGCTGGCGACCGAGTTCGGGCGCACGCCGGACATCGTGACCGAGCGCAACGGGCGCAATCACTATCCGCAGGCGTTCACGTGCCTGCTCGCCGGCGGTGGGATCAAGGGCGGGCTGCGCTGGGGCAGGACCGACGACGAAGGGCGCACGGTCGTCGACGGCAAGGTCACGATCCAGGACTTCAACGCGACGATCGCGCACGCCTGCGGGCTGCCGCTCGAACACAAGCTGCACTCACCGGCCGGACGGCCGTTCACGGTCGCCGACAAGGGCCAGCCGGTGCTGGGACTGTTCGCGTGAGCTGGGCTCGTCCGCTGTTGGTCGGCGCCGCCGCGGCGCTGCTGCTCGGTGCAGTGCCCGCGCAGAAGGTGACGTTCACCAGCCAGGTGCTGCCGGTGCTCGAGCAGAAGTGCTTCGAGTGCCACCGGGAGGCTTGGCAGGACGACACCGGCAAGCTGCGCAAGCCCAAGGGCGGGCTGCGTCTGGACGGCCGCGCGTGGATCGAGAAGGGCGGGACCGGCGGACGCGTGCTGGTGCCGGGCAAGCCGGAGCAGAGCGAGCTCTACACGCGGACCGTGCTGCCGGAGGACCACGACGAGCGCATGCCGGAGGAGGGCGACATGCTGACCGCCGCTGAAGCGTCGGCGCTGAAGGAGTGGATCGCACAGGGGGCGTCGTTCGGCGACTGGACCGGCGCGGCGGGACCGGCGGCCACTGCGACGGAGACGAGCGCCGTGGCGGCGGCACCATCGCAACGCCTGGCGTGGCTCGACGAGGTCGGCAAGGGACTCAGCCTGCCGGCACCTTCGGTGTTGGCAAAGGCCGCTGCCGGCAAGGCGCGGATCGAGCCGATCGGGGACAGTGGCCTGCTGCGCGTCGAGTTCGCCGGCCACGAGGCTGAGGTCGACGACGCCGCATTGGCGGCGCTCGCGCCGATCCAGCAGCAGATCGCCGTGCTCGTGCTGGCGCGGACGCGGATCACCGATGCCGGCTGCAAGCGGATCGCCGCGATGCCATGCCTCGTGCAGCTCGACCTGCGTGAGACGAAGGTCGGCGACTCCGGCATCGCAACGCTGACGGGGCTCACGGAGCTGCGGGTGTTGAACCTGTTCGCCACCGAAGTCGGCGACGGCGCAGTCGCGTCGCTCGGCAAGCTGCGCAAGCTCGAGGAGCTGCAGGTCTGGCAGAGCGGGATCACCGAGGACGGGATCTCGCGGCTGCGCGAGGCGCTGCCGGCGGCGCGGATCGCCGGAGCACCGGCGCTCCCTCCGCCTGCCCCTCCGGCGCAGGCCGGCCCGCGGCGGCGGCGGTAGCGCTCAACGCGGCGACGCGGCGCGCGCGGGCTTCCCGCAACCAATGCCCGCGCACCGCGCGTGCCCCCATCGGCGCGCCGGCGAGCCTGCGCGCGCGGCGCAGCAGCTTCGCCGCGCGGCGGCGCTGCCGCTCGGCAACCCAGCCGAGGGCGAGATACAGCGCGCAGATCGCGCGGCTCTCCGGTTCCGGCAGGTGCATCGCCTGTGCCTTCCGCAGCATGCGCCGCGCGATCCGATGCTGTCCGCGGCGCGCGAGCATGATTCCGCGGACCAGACGCGCGTACGGCTCCTGCTCGAACCGCTCCATCGCGAGCGCCGACCATCGTTCGGCTGCATCCCGCTGGTCGTCATCGACCTGCATCGCGAGCAGCCACGCCTTTGGGATGACTGCGTCCCACGAGCCGGGATCGAGCCGGCGGCTCTCGATCGCACGTTCGATCTCCAGCAGGGCTGCTTCCGCGGCGCCCACGCGCCAGAGCATGCCGGCCGTGAGCAACCTCCGGTGGTCGTCGTCGGGCAGCAGCCCGATCTCGTCGAGCAACTCGCTCCAGCGACCCGCGACTGTCCGCAGGTGAAGCCTGGCAACACGGGTCTGGTATTCGATCTGAGCCGGAGTCCACGAGCAGAGAGCGCGCAGACACGCGAAGTCGCTCGCGGGCCCACCTGCGTGCCAGAGACTGCGCCATGACATCCACAGCCCCATGAGCGTCGCAAGTGCGTATGGAACAGCGAAGAACGCCGCCCCGAACCTCACGTTTCCATCGGGCCACGGCCAACCGGCCAGCATCGCGATCGCCAGCGTGAGGCCGGCGAGATCTGCCAGCGGCCCTGCCGCGTACACGATGGCATGGCGCGTGCGATGCCACCGCACCTGCGGGATGTACGAGTAGCACAGCCCGCCTCCCCACAGCGCTTGGCGGACGTCGAGCAGCAGCCCGAAGAGTTTCACCCGCGCCAACGACGTGCCGGAGCCGATCACGATCGATTGCACGTGCCCGCCGACGCAGCGCGCCGCAACCGCGTGCGCACACTCGTGCACGATGATCGCGATCACGAATGCACCCTGGCCGGCGAGCATCAGCGGCACGATGAGCGCGAACTCGGCGGGCAACTGGACCGCCCAGGCAGTCAGCCAGACGACGCCCGCAATCACGACGGCGGCGAGGAGCAGCGCCAGGATCTGCTTCCCACTGAGCGGGAGGTGTCCGACGAGGCGGCGCTGCTCCAGTCTTGCCCGGCTACCCGGTCTGTTCACGCGGACTCATCGCAGCGCGCAGCAGCTCCCACCGCCAGACCGTCCCGTCCTCCGGATCCTCGACCGGCCCGAGGAACCGGAACCCGAGCCGCGCGAGCAGGCCGTTCGACGCGTTGCGGACCGGCAGCGTGTGCGCGCGTACGAGCCGCACGCGCGGGTCGTCGAACGCGATCCGCAGCAGCGCCCGTGCGGCCGCCGTTGCGTAGCCGCGGCCACGGCGGTCCGGCGCGATCCCGTAGCCGATCTCGACTGCGCCATCGAGGTCGGGCGGTCCTTTGAACCCGCACATCCCGACCAGCGTGCCGGTCGCACGCTCGAACACGAGATACGCCCACCACGGCTCCACCTGCGCCCGTTCGCGCAGCGCCTGCAGTGTCGGCGGCAATGCCTCCGGGAACTCGATCCAGCGTTCAGCGACCGGGATCCCGTAGCTCTGCGTGAACGCCGCGTCCCCTTCCAGCAGCCGCTCGAGCTGCGCGACGGTGACCGGTTCGATCCGGACCGGCGCCTGAGCTGCGTCAGATGCCATGGTGCATCCGGCGGTCGATCCGCGCGTAGTGTGCGGCGCGCGGACCGGCGAAGTGCTCGCGCGACGCGGCACCGAGGAACATCCCGACCGCAGCCCACCGCGCGTAGCCGCGCGCCCAGCGGTGCAGCGCGCTGCGCTGCGGCTCCGACAGGCCGAGCTCGTCGACGACCTTCGCGTACTCGGCCCTCCCCCACTCGATCGCGGCGCGCAGCGCGTCGCGTGTCGGGATCAGCTGCAGCTCGAACAGCTCGCGCAGGTTCTGGTGGTCGCAGTAGATCCGTTTCCCCTCGTCGCGCGGCGTGCGGTTGTGGCTGTGCACGACGGCGCTCGCCGGGCGGAACGCAATCGCTTCCCCACCCAGGATCACGCGCTTGCCGAACGCGACGTCCTCGCCGAACGGACGGCGGCCGAAGCGGTGCTGCGCCCAGGTCGTGCGCCGCACGGCGCCGGCGACGTTGTCGTAGGCGCAGAGCTGCAGCCGCTGCAACGGCGGCAGCGCGTCGTATTCCTCTTGCGTCGCGCGCTGCAGGACCGGTTCGGTGCGCCCGGCGGTCCACTCGAGCAGCCGGCGGCGGATGAACGGATTGCAGTCGTCGCGCGGGATCTGCCGGCAGTACGCAGCACCGATCTCCGGATCGGCAAACGGCGCCACGAGCTCGTCGAGCCAGTGCTCGTCGGCGGGGACTGCGTCCTGCACCAGCAGCACGACGACGTCGCCGGTCGTGCGCTCGATCGCGAAGTCGCGCGTCGCCCCGTGGTCGAACTCCCGCTGCGGGATCACGTGCACCGTGAACCCATGCCGCTCGAGCAGCTCGCGTGTGCCATCGCGCGACGAGCTGTCGACGGCAACGCGCTCGAGCTCCTGCGCGCGCGGCTGCCGTTCGATCGCCGCCAGCGTCGCCGGCAGCTCCGCGGCGCCGTTCCAGGTCGGGATGACGAGGCTGAGCTTCAACGACCTGCCAGAATGGCGCGACTTTTGGGGTCAGACCCCTCGAGTATCACGCGATCGCGTCCTCACCGGTGATCTCCTTGCCGATGATCAACGCATGGATGTCGTGCGTCCCCTCGTAGGTGTAGACCGACTCGAGGTTGCACATGTGGCGCATGACCTGGTACTCGTCGGTGATCCCGTTGGCGCCGAGGACGTCGCGCGCCATGCGGCAGATCTCGAGCGCGATCCAGCAGTTGTTGCGCTTGGCCAGCGAGACGTGGCTGTGGTGCAGCTTGCCGCTCTCCTTGAGACGGCCGAGCCGCCAGGCGAGCAGCTGCGCCTTGGTGATCTCGTTGACCATCCAGACCAGCTTGTTCTGCACGAGCTGGAAGCGCGCGATCGGGCGATCGAACTGGATCCGGTTCTTGGCGTAGTGCAGCACCTCGTCGTAGACCGCCATCGCGGCGCCGACGACGCCGTACGCGATCCCGAACCGCGCCTGGTTCAGGCACCCGAGCGGGCCGCGCAGCCCGTCCACGTTCGGTAGCAGGTTCCCGGCCGGGATCCTGCAGTCTTCGAACACCAGCTCGCTGGTCACCGACGCGCGCAGCGAGAACTTGTGCTTGATCTCGTTGGTGCGGTAGCCGGGCGTGCCGCGGTCGACCAGGAACCCGCGGATCACGCCATCCAGCTTGCCCCAGACGATCGCGACGTCAGCAATGCAGCCGTTCGTGATCCAGTACTTCGAGCCGTTCAGCACGTACTGGTTCCCGTCCTTGACGGCGCGCGTCAGCATCCCGCCCGGGTTGCTGCCGTAGTCCGCCTCGGTCAGCCCGAAGCAGCCGATGATCTCCCCCTTCGCCATCTTCGGCAGGTAGCGCTGCTTCTGCTGTTCGCTGCCGTACGCATGGATCGGGTACATGCACAGCGACCCCTGCACCGACACGAACGACCGCAGCCCGCTGTCCCCGCGCTCGAGCTCCTGGAGGATCAACCCGTACGCACTCGGCGTCAGCCCGGCGCAGCCGTACCCCTGCAGACTTGCCCCGAGCACACCGAGCTCGGCCAGTTGCGGCACCAGGTGCTGCGGGAACTTCGCGGCGCGGTTGTGCTCCTCGATGATCGGCATGAACTCGGTCTGCACCCACTCGCGGACCGTGTCGCGGACCATGCGCTCCTCTTCGCTGAAGAGTTCCTCGGTCTGGAAGAAGTCGACGCCCTTGAATCTGCGCATGTCGTCTGTCGCCTGTCGCCGCAGCGGCGGGCGCCGCAGGATAGGGGGGGCCGCGCAGCGCCGCTATCCTGCGCGTGATGCCGGAGTCACCCGACACGCGCCGCTGCACGCTCTGCGGACACCCGCTGCACGGCGGTGGTTGCGACGCCTGCGGCGGCGGTCTGGTCGATCCGATCTCGCACGAGCCGATCCAGCCGCGACGCGGCTTGTTCCTGTTCGATCTGCTGCACGGGTTCTGGCTGTTCTGGCGCGGAGCCCTGCTGCTGTTCCACCGGCCGGAGTACGCCGGAACGCTGAAAGGTCCCGTCATCGCCAACCTGCTGGTCGCCGCAGCGCTGTTGGGTCTCGAGTACTGGCTGCTGGTCCCGTTGGCGCAGGTGCTCGCCGGGGAGCACGGCTGGCTCGGCTTCCTGCGCCCGCTGGTCGGCTGGGACGACGCAGCCTGGACGACCGTGCTCGCAACGCAGATGGGTCTGTGGCTCGCTCCAGTCGGCATCGTCGCGCTCAGCGCGCCGCTGACCGAGCCGCTGGTCGCCGCGATCGAGCGCAGCGCTGCCTCCGGCGACATGGCGCCGGTGCCGCTGAACCACGCGCGCCGGATGTCGCTCGGCGTGCGGGCCGCCGCGCGGCTCGGTGCGATCCAGCTGCTCCTGCTGCCGGCGGTCGTCCTGCTCGCGTCGTTCCGGGTCGGCTTCCTGCTGGTCGTCATCGCCACGGCGCTGTTCACGGCGCTGGCCTGGCTGGAGCTGCCACTGGTCCGCCGCGGGCGCGGCCTGGTGGCGCGCCAGCGGCTGCTGCGCACGAACTGGGCGCGCGCGGTCGGGTTCGGCCTCGCCGCACAGCTCGGCCTGCTGCTGCCGGTGTTCGACCTGCTGCTGTTCGTGCCGAGCGCCGCGGCGGGCATCACGCTGCTGCATCTGCACGCGGCGAAGGGGACCGCGCCGGCAACGAACGTGGAGCCGGTCATGGCGACCCGCTAGCGTGCGCGCCCGCGATGCCGCGCGTGCTCGTCACCAGCGCCCTGCCGTACGCCAATGGTCCGATCCACTTCGGCCATGTCGTCGGTGCGTACCTGCCGGCCGACATCTATGTCCGCCACCGGCGGATGGCGGGTGACGACGTGCACTTCGTCTGCGGCACCGACGAGCACGGCGTCGCGATCACGCTGAAGGCGGAGCAGGCCGGCCAGAGCTACCAGGATTACGTCGACCACTGGCATGGGGAGATCCGCCGCACGCTGGAGTCGGTCGGGATCCGGTTCGACGTGTTCTCCGGCACCGGTGCGCACCGCAATCCGTACCACCAGGCGCTGTGCCAGCAGATGTTCCTCGACCTGCTGCACCACGGGTACGTGTTCGACCGCGTCGAACAGCAGTTCTTCAGCGAGAGCCTGCAGCGGTTCCTGCCGGACCGCTACGTCGAAGGGACCTGCTACGTCTGCGGGTTCGAGCAGGCGCGCGGGGACGAGTGCCCAAAGTGCGGCACCTGGCTCGACGCCAAGCGGTTGGGCAATCCGCGCTCGACGATCGACGGCCTCCCTCCGGTCCTGCGCGAAACCCGGCATTGGTATCTCGACCTGCCGAAGATCAAGGAAGCGTGGCTGCAGGACTGGTTCGCCGCCAAGCGCGGCCGGTGGAAGACCAACGTCGAGCGCTTCGTCGAGGAGGCGCTGCGCGATCTGCGCGAGCGGCCGATCACGCGCGATCTGCCATGGGGCGTGCCGGTGCCGCTGCCGGACACCCAAGGCAAGGTCCTCTACGTCTGGTTCGACGCGCCGATCGGTTACCTGTCGATCAGCCAGCAGTACTTCGCCGAGCGCGGCGAACCGGCCGAGTTCGCCCGCTGGTGGAAGGACCCGGCGACGGAGCTCTACCACTTCATCGGCAAGGACAACATCACGTTCCACGTCGTGGTGTTCCCATCCATGTTGTGGGGCTCGCGCGAAGGCTGGGTGCTGCCGGCGAACGTGCCGGCCAATGAGTTCTTCAATCTCGAAGGGCGCAAGTTCAACACCAGCAAGGGTTGGTACATCCCGGCCGACAGCCTCGCCTGGCGCCTGCCGGTCGACGCGCTGCGCTACGCGCTGACGACGATGATGCCGGAGACGGCGGATTCGGATTGGTCGTGGCGCGAGCTGCAGAGCCGGATCAACAGCGAGCTGGCGGACAACCTCGGCAACTTCGTCGCGCGCACGCTGCGGTTCGCGGAACGCCACCTCGGCGGCGCGATCCCGGCCGCCGCGGTCGATGGCGACGTGCTCGCCGAGGTCGACGCGATCGGGGCCGAGCTGCAGCAGGCGTTCGGCGCGTTCCAGTTCCGGCGCGCGGCGCAGCTGCTGCTGGCCGCTGGCGCCGCCGCCAACCGCTACTTCGACCGCGAGCAGCCGTGGGTCACGCGCAAGCGGGATCCGCCGCGCTGCGCGCAGGCGCTCCGCACCTGCGCCGAGCTCGTGCGCAAGCTCGCCCTGCTGATGGCGCCGATCCTGCCGGACACGAGCCGCACGCTGCTGCGTGCCCTGGGCCTGCCGGAGGTGCCGCGCTGGTCCGATCTGACGGGTGCGCGGTTGCCGGCCGGCGAGCTGCGCGTCCCGGAGCTCCCGGTCCTGTTCGAGAAGATCCCCGACGACGCGATCGAGCAGGAGCTCGCGCGCCTGCACGCCCACGCCACGCCGACCACTCCCCCCGCCATGGAAACGACTCCCGCCCCCGCTCCGGTCCCCGCGCCGCAACCAGGCACGCCGACGATCGAGTTCGATCAGTTCGCCGCCGTCGATCTGCGCGTCGGCCAGGTGCTGAGCGCCGAGAAGCATCCGAAGGCCGACCGCCTGCTCGTGCTGCAGGTCGATCTCGGCAGCGAACGCCGCACGATCTGCGCCGGCGTCGCCGACAGCTATGCACCGGAGGAGCTGGTCGGCCGCAAGGTGGTCGTCGTCGCCAACCTCGCCCCGCGCAAGCTGCGTGGCATCGACTCGCAGGGAATGCTGCTCGCCAGCGACTCCGCCGACGGGAAGGCGCGCTTCCTGGCGCCGGATCCGTCGACGCCGAACGGGACGAAGGTCAAGTAGCGGAGCCAAGCCTGCTGCCGAATCGCGGCGGCGTGCGATCGGCTGCGGCGCTGCGCGCGGATCCGGGGCCGGCGCTCACTTCGAACGCTCGGCCCACCAGCGCTCGAGCGCCGGGATCTCGCAGCCGGGCCACGTCGCCGTCATGCCGCGCATCGGCCAGCGCGACAGCTTCTCGAACGGCAGGTTGCTCAGGCCACGCAGCCGCAGGATCGCCAACGCTGCTGCTTCGCTGACGTGAACGTTGCCCGGGAACCGGTCCCTGCGTAGACCGTGCGTCACCTGCGGCGTCGTCGCCAAGTCGCGCAGCAGCGGAACCAGCAGTGGAATCGCCTCCGCGTCGCCGCGCTCGCCGGCCAACGTGATCAGCAGGATCCGCGTGCGCGGATCCCGTTCGTGCGGGAGCCAGCGGATCGCCTCGCGCGCAACGCGCGCGTCGGCCAGCGCACGCAACGCCGACACGATCGCAGCGCGCACTTCCTCGTCCCGCTCGACGGTCAGCGAGTGCAGCAGCATGTTGGCCAGCGAATGCGCGCGCATCGTCATGAACGCCTGCGCGAGCTGCACCCGCAGCTCCGGTTCGCGCTCCCACACGTTCACCAGCTCGATCGTGGCCCGCGCGTCACCACTGCTGGCGAGCACCCGGATCGCAACCCCTTGCAGCGCGCGGTCGCGGCTGTGCAACAGTGGTTGCACGCGCCTTGGCGCGCCCGGGCAGCGCTGCAGTGCCGCTTCGATCGCCGGCAACTGCACGAGCGGGGCCCGCGACAGGACCTTCAGCAGCAGCGGCAGCAGCCGCTCCGTGTCGAGCTCGACCAGCGTGCGCAGCGCCGCCGTGAACTCGAGCAGGTCGCGTTCCCCCTGCTGCCACCATTCCGCGAGCGGTTCGAACGCGCGCGGATCCCCGACGAGACCGAGCCCCTCGGCGGCAAAGCGCGCCAGCTCCCGATCTGCGAGCAGCGCGACGAGACGGTCGCAGGCACCGAGCGGCTGCAGCCGCGCATAGCCGATCACGAGCCGATGCCTGGCCAGTGCGTGCACCTCGCGCCGCTGCGCCAGCGCCAGCAGCAGGCCGGCGGTGTCGGCATTGGCGGCCGCCACGACCTCCTCGACGCGCTCGATCTGCCGCACCGGCGGCCGCGATCCCAGTTCGCCGGCCAGGGCCACGGCCCGCTCAGCCGCATCGTCCTGACCCGGGAGCAGGGCGGCGATTGCGATCAGAGCGACGAGGGTGCGGCGCACGGCGCCAGGACGAGCGGAACGTCCCCTCACTCCGCGGCGCTGCTACCCGGCGCCGAACTCGTAGATGTAGGCGAGGCGTTCCTTCTGCACGATCGCGTAGGACAGCCCCTTCAGCGCCTGCAGCTCGCGGTGCTCGTCGAGGTTCAACCCGCGCAGCACCGGCTCGCGCATGATGAAGAACCGCTTCCCGCCCGGATGCGTCGGCTCGTAGGCGCCCGGTGCGATCTTGCCGGCCAGCTCGAACTGCACGGCCCCGTTGTAGAACGCGCGGATCCGCACCGGCTTCTCGTCGGTCGCCAGCGACCGTTGCACGGCGTCGCCGGCGAAGTCGACGAACTCGTGCGCCAGGATGATCTCGCGGCTGTTGACCAACACGCGCGACGCCGCGATCGATTCGCCGCCGCGCAGCGGGATCATCGCCGCATCCTCGATCGTCAGGAACAGCCGCTCGTGATGCTCGAGCATCTTGGTCAGCCGCCTGCCCTTGCGCGCGAGCCGTCCCTTGATCAGGAACGTCTCGGTCAGGAACAGATCCTCGACGATCGTCGCCGCGGCCTGCGGGCCGGCATCCTCGTGCGGTTCACTCATCCCTGCTCGGGCTCCATGCTCGTGCCGATCGTCCGCCGCACGATCCCGACCAGATAGAACGAGCCGGTGACGAGCCGCGGACCGGACGTCGCGAGCAGCGCGTGCACGGCCGCTGTCGGATCCTCCGACACGTCAGCCGCGACTCCCTGCGCGCGGATCCAATCCGCGATCGTCGCCGGATCCTCCGACGAAGTGCCGGTGATCGCGGTGACGTGGACTTGATCGGCCAACGGCAGCAGGTGCCTGAAGCCGGCCCGCCAGCGCTTGCCCGCCGCAGATGCCAACAGCATCCGCCAGCGCTGCTCCGGGAACCGGAGCCGGAGCTCGCGTGCCAGCGCGTGCAGCGACTCCTCGGTGTGGGCGCCATCGAGCACGAGCGGGCCGCGGGGGGTCTCGCGCAGCTCGAACCGCCCAGGTGGGACCCAGCGCGGGACCGGGTCGAGCACGAGCGGCCGGTCCGGGAACAGTTGCGCGAACGCCGCCGCGGCCAGCGCCAGCGCCGGCAGTTCGGTCCGCGCGGCACCGGCGAGCGTGAAGCGATGCCTGCCGCCCGGCAGGTGCAACCAACCGGTATGGCGGGCCGGCTCGTCGCGAGTCAGCTCGAGCCGCAGGTCCTGTCCGAGCACGCACAGCGGCGCTGCAACCGTGCGCGCATGCTGCAACAGCACCTCGAGCGCCGGCCCGCGCGCTGCCGTGAACGCCGGCGTCTGCGGACGGATCACCGGCGCCTTCTCGGCGGCGATCAGTTCCACGGTGTCACCGAGCAGCTCGACGTGCTCCAGCTCGATGTTGGTCACGATCGACGCATCGACCGGCAGTGCGGTCGTCGCATCCAACCGGCCGCCGAGTCCGACTTCGAACAGGGCAACGCCGACCTGCCGCGCGGCGAACAGGTTGGCTGCCGCGCAGGTCATCGCTTCGAAGAACGTCAGGTCTTCGCCATGCGCGCGCGCGTCGGCGAGCACCGGGACCAGCACCTCGTGCACCTCCTGCGCGCCGGCCACCTCCCCCCCGACGCGGATCCGCTCGAGCAGCGACTCGACGTGCGGCGACGTGTAGGCACCCGGCACGACCCCGGCGGCGCGTGCCAGCGACTCGAGATAGGCGACCGTGGTCCCCTTCCCTTTCGAGCCGCCGATCTGGACCGCCGGCCGTGGCGCCCGGCAGCTCCCGCGCGCGAGCCGCGCGCGCATCGGCCCGAGCGACCAGCGCGGACCATCCGGCCTGGTGCGCTCGTAATTCGTCAGCGGCGCCAGCAGGCGCAGCAGGGCTTCGCAGTCACCCGACATCGCGGCAGATCATCCGCGTGCGACGCGGACCGCCGCCAGTAGCATCCGGCGCTGATGTCGGCGCTGCGGCGGTCGCGGGATTGGCTGCTGGCGCCGAGCTGGATCCCGCTGCCGCAGTACCTGGGGATCGCGTTGTTGGCCCGGCTGCCCGCCGTGTTCTGGAGCCGCGGGTACGAGTTCGCCGACCATCAGTACCAGTACGTCGATCCGGCCTGGCATGCCGGCCTCGGCGGCAGCTGGTGGGAGACGTACGACTACGTCGAAGGCATCCGCTCCTGGGTCTACCCCGGTCTGCTCGGCAGGTTGTTCCGCGCGCTGCACGCGCTCGGGATCGAGGGGGCCGGGTCGATGATGGTGGCGACGCGGTTCGTGCATGCGCTGGTATCGCTGCTGCCGATCGCGCTGTTCTGGCTGCTCGTCGTGCGCTGGCGCCCGCTGACCGGGCTGCGCCATCCGCGGCTCGCGCTGTTGTTCTTCGCCTGCAACGGGTTCGCGGTCTACAGCGGCGTGCAACCGACCGGACCGACCTTCGCGGTCGGGCTCTCGGTCGCCGCGCTGCTGCTGTTCCAGGCCCCCCACCGGTTCGCGCCGTTCGGCGCCGGCCTGCTGATCGGGTTGGCGTTCTGCTGCCGGTTCCAGGACGCGCTGTTCGGCTTCCTGCTGTGCGGCGTGGGGCTCGTACAGCGCCGCCACCGCGCCTGCGTCGGGCTCGCGCTCGGCGCGCTCGCGATGCTGCTGGTGCAGGGGCTCGTGGATCTGCGCACGTACGGTTGGTTCCTGCACAGTCCGCTCGCGTACCTGCACACGAACCTGGTGCGCGGGCTCGCGCTCGAACTCGGCACGCAGAGCTGGTGGTACCTGTTCGCGATCGCAGCCGCGGTCCTGCTGTGCGTGCCGCCGTTCCTGCGCAGTTGCGCCCATGCGCTGCGGGACGGCGCGGCGGTGTTGCCGATCCTCACTGCGGCCGCGTTGCTGTACCTGCTGGTGCACAGCTTCGTGCCGCGCAAGGCGCTGCGGTTCGTCCTCGTCGCCCTGTGGTTGCTCAGCGCCGTGCAGGCGATCGGAATGTTGCGGGCCGTGCGCGAGCCGGCCGCGCGGCGCTGGCATCGGCGGCTGTGGCTCGGCGCACATCTGTTGCTGTGGGTGCTGGCCAGCTTCTGGTACCACAACCGCGGACCGGTCGAAGCAGCGCGGTTCCTCGGCGAGCAGCCGGAGTTCCAGGATCGCCTGGTCCTGATCGACGTCGGTCAGGAACACCTCGGCGGGCACTACTACCTGCGCCGCGATGCACTGCAGGTGATCTACCGCTGGCGCCAGGAGCTGCCCGGCTGGCTGGCGGCCGCGCAGCCGCCGACCCCGCTGTACCTCCTGGCCTGCGGCACCCCGCTCGACGAGCTGGCACCTGCCCCCGGCTTCCGCATCCGCGAGGTGGCGCGGTTCGCCGACTGGCCGGAGCTGCGCGAAGACCGCCGCCGGTTCGTGTATCGCCTCGAGCGGGAGTGACGAGGCTGGCCCTCCGAGCAGCAGCGACGTATGAGTCCGCGGTCAAGCCCGAGGATCTCCGATGCACCGCAGACTCTGCCTCGCCCTCCTGATCCCGATCGTCACGGCCGGCCTGCTCGCGCAGGAGCGGCGCGGCCGCAGGTCGGAGCCGCCAAAGCTCGAGCACCTGACGTTCACGACCGGGAAGTTCGAGAGCAAGGCGCTCGGGCGTGAAACGCAATACGGCGTCTATCTGCCCAAGGATTACGCCGACGAGGCGAACGCAAAGACGCGTTACCCGCTCGTGCTCTGGCTGCACGGGATGTACGAGGACCACAACCGCTTCGGCAACCGCGGCGGCGCCGCGGTGCTCGACCGCATGATCGGGAGCGGGCAGTTCCCCAAGGCGGTGTTCGTGACCGCGAACGGCGACCGCGCGTCGTTCTACGTCGATGGCAAGGAGTCGGGTGCCTACGAGACGCTGATCGTCGAGGACCTGCTCGCGCACGTCGAGCAGGAGTACCGGCTCGAGCCGGCGCGTGAGCAGCGCGCGATCATGGGCGTCAGCATGGGCGGCTATGGCGCGCTGAAGATCGCGCTGCGCCACCCGACCAGGTTCGGCGTCGTCGCGACGCACTCGGCGGCCGTGTTCGCGCGCGATCCGCAGGACCTGCCGGCGAACTTCCAGCGCGTCCTGGCGAGCAACCGCAGCGGGATCAGCAAGATCTTCGGCGACCCGGTCGACATGGAGCTGTGGCGCGCGAACAACATCTACGAGCTGGCCGACGCGATCGACGCCGATGAGCTGCGCACGCTGAAGATCTACTTCGATTGCGGCGACCGCGACCGGCTCGGCTTCGACCAACCGAACCAGGAACTGCACGACCTGCTGCGCAAACGGCGCATCCCACACGAATGGCGGTTGATCGAGGGGGGCGGGCACGGTTGGGACAACTGCGTGCAGGCGCTCGAGGACTCGCTGCCGTTCGTCGCCGCCGCATTCGCCGCGCAGCGTGGTGCGGCCGGACTCGGTGGACTGCTCGGCGGCAACGAACCTGAGCCGGCCGAGCCGGCGAAGGAGCCGGTGCCAGCGGGGGGAGGGCGCAAGTAGCCGAGAAAGTTTCGCACGCGCTGGAACCTGTTCCGATAGGTGGACTAGGACACCTTCGGAACCTGCCGTGTTCGCACTCGAACATCGCATACGCGTCTTCGTGTTCCAGGTCCTGGACCGCGAAGTGCAGTATCTGCTGCTGCGCCGCAAGCCGGCGACGGAATGGCCGCTGGGTCCGGTCATCGGACCGGTCCAGCTCGGCGAACACCTGCAGGATGCCGTGCGGCGCGAAGTCGCGACCGGAACCGGGATCGAGCGCGCGGTGCACATCGTCGAGCTCGCGCAGCCGAGCAAGGAGCTGTTCGGTGACATCGGCCTCGTCGAGTGGCCGTTCGCGTTCCAGGCCGGCACACCAGCGCATCCGATCGAGCAGGTCCGCCCCGGTCCCGACGTCGGCGAGGTCGGGTGGATGGGGTTCGAAGAGGCCTTCCACCGGATCGACAGCCCGGGCGACCGGGACTCGCTGATCCGCCTGCGCCTGCTGCTGGCGAGCTGACCCGCCCGATCACGCCCGGCTTCCGCCCCGCAGAATCTCCTGGCACCAGCCCGGCTTCTTGTCGTATCGGGTGCTCCGCCCGCGTCTCCCGTAAGGTCTCCGCACGACCGACTGCACCGCGCGCCTCATGAGCCAGAGCAAAGACCCGGCCCGTAACGCCGCCCCCGCCCAAGCCCGAACGAACGACGCCGGCACGATGCCGGATGGCGTGCAGAACGATGGCCGCATCCCGAGCTCGGCGATGCGCAGCTACGCGCTGCTGACGCCGGACCTGAAGAACCTCTACATGGGGTTCTACAAGGCGACGTACGGGAAGAGTCTGCTCGACATCAAGACCAAGGAGTTCATCGCGATCGCCGCCGCGTTGACGTCCGGCTGCAAGGGTTGCCTCGAGGGACACCTGAAGAAGGCGAAGAAGCACGGCGCGACGGCCGAGGAGATCTCCGAAGTCATCGCAGTCACGCTCGGTGTGGCGGCCGCGACGATCGTCGATCGCTCCGACATCGCGAACTACAACCTCGGCGGTCTGTTCGAGTTCGAGAAGGACGACTGAGGCAGGCAGCGAGAGAGAGACGGGCGCAGCGCCCGCTCCCGAACCCGAACCCCATCCCGCTCCCGAACCCGAACCCCATCCCGCTCCAGGTCCCGGTCCCGGTCCCGATCTTCAACCCGAACCCGAACCCCAACCCGATCCCGCTCATGCGCCTCCTCCTCGCCACCGTCCTGTCCCTCGCAGTTCCCCTCGCCGCCCAGGGCAACACGAACGAACGCGCGCCCACTGCGACCAACAAGCTCGAGTTCGACGGCGGCGCCGCAGTCTCGGTCAGCTACCGCTCGCTGACGCTCGCCGGCGGTCAGTCGCTGAAGCGCCTGATGACCAAGGGGAAGGAAGGGGACCGGATCCGCGAGTTCTACAACACCCAGTACCTGCCGAACTTCCTGCACGGCAAGCTCGAGGTCGGAGCCGACGTCGAGCTCGGCGGGCAGACGCTCGCCAAGGGCAGCTACGGCATGACGTTCCGGATCGACAGCGATGTCGTCTGGCATCTGGTGCTGACCAACGCGGCCGGCGAAGAGGTCTGCGCGGTGGCCCTGGACACCAGTGAGGACGCCTCGTCCAAGGCGAAGCGGCTCGTGATCCAGCCGGTCGCAGCGGACGAAGACGGCTCCGGCCAGCTGCAGCTGCAGTTCGGCAGCCTGGTCGCCCAGGTCCCGTTCAAGATCGTGAAGAAGGCGGCACCGGCCGCCGGCAAGGGCGGCGACAGCACCGGCAAGTAGCAGGGACTCGGGGGGAGGCGCCGCGCCACCCGCCTCGCTAGCTTTCCGCCCACTGCTGCGGCAGGCGTTCCGGGAATCCACCCGGACGTAGTGGAAAGCACCCCATGCTGTTGACCTCCCTCGCGGTCGGGCTCGGCCTGACCTTCGTCCCCATGCCCCAGGAGCC